>DEBV01000009.1:0-2180 GCA_002348925.1 Alphaproteobacteria bacterium UBA2947
CCCCGTCCGCTTCGCGTCCACCCCGCCCTGGGGCGGGGAATTTGTCCTCTGGAATAATCGTGTAAAAAAAAACGCCCCAAAGGGCGTTCTTTTTTTTATTCTTCGACAGTGAACGCTATTGTGTCACCGTATGAACCCAATTCTTCGGTTCCGATGAAACATTGGATATGTTCACCAACTTCATTCATCCATTCGTTAACAGCAGCATTCGCAGCACTGTCATAACTGGCTTCTTTTGTTGTTTTTGCTACCTGATAAGCGATAGCACCACCAGCCAACGCGCCAACAGCTGTGCCAACTGTTTTCCAAGTGCCCTTGCTCTTGCTGCCATTATTTTGAGATTTAGCAGTTTCGCAAGCATTAGCAATATTGTTCAATTTTGATTTATCAATATTGTTGTAAACCATGTCACTTGTTTTTTCGACATACAACTCTATTTTTGTATTGAATGCATCTTTACATTTTTTCTCTTCTGCTTTGCTATCTTCCAGGACTTCAACTATTTTAGGTAAGTCTACCAACACAGTACCTGCTTTCGTTGGTTCTTCTGTGAGATATTTATCACGTTCTTTTTTAAGAGCCGTTTGTATATTTGGATACACATCACAAAAATATGAACTTTTATCGACTTCTTGTTGCAATCTTCTTAAGCTGTCTTCGGTATATTTATATCCTGTTTTGGTTTCAGCAGAAAAATATCCTATGTTCGCCACATTTGCACCACCAGATCTTGCCTTGCTTAATGCAGCGTTTGCATATTCAACCTGTTTAGCACCAGTTGCGGCTTGTGCCTTTTCAACATTCTTGATACAATCGTCCAGTGCGCTTGTTTTCGATTTATCGGCACCCCCCAACAAACCATTGTTTTGAAGTGCGTTTATGCCAATATAACTGCCCGCGCCACCAACCAAGGAACCAATAAGTTGTGTCCACATTAAATCCCTGTCTTCTTTTGCAGAACCTTTGCCAGCATCTTTTTTGGCTTTGTCTGCAACAACATTTGTTATTTTATTTAATGTGTTTTGGCTTATCCAAGAACCGCATGTGAATGCATCGCCGACCGCGAAATATGCAGTTGATTCACCAGTTTGTGCCAAGATTTCTTGAACTGCTTTGTCATCAGATGTGACGGTTATTCTGGCACGACAGAACGAACCATACAAATCATTTGATGCGGTAAATTGTTTTGTGGTCAATCCCTTGGTGTTATAATTCTTTGGAATTTTATTGCCCTTTAATTTTACCCACATAAATGTTGAACCATTTTCAGACGCGCCACGGATACCACCATTGTTTTGGGCCAAGCAGATATTTTGTTCTTTTGTAATTTTTGCGTTGTATTTTGCCTGGGCTTCGCGTTCAACATCAACCAACAATTCTTGGAACAATGTTTTACCAGCGTTTTCCAAAACATATTCAGCACTGTTTTGATATACAGGTTCTGAATACAAGCATCCGTCTTCGTCCATCACGCCATCGCAAGTACCGTTTGCATTTGGTTCTGCACGATCATATGCAACACAGTTTTCTTTTGCATCCGCTTCTGCGCTTGAAATCGCACAACCAATCAAAACATCGTTTGCGTTTTGGTTAATTTTTGTTGTGTTTGCACCCAACCAGCCCGCACGAACTGTGCCAGTATCCCAACTGGTTTTATCTTGTTCTTCGCGCCAATCAGCCGCCGCCACTTTCAAGTGTTCTTCACAAACAGAAGATGTCTTGACAGTGTTCATACACAAACCAATAACGATATTGTAATCCAATATACCGCCCATTTTGTTCATGCTGCGATCCAATTTTGAATTACCTGTATTGTATGTTCCAGAAACGATATCTGTTCTGTTGCGATAACAATTTATGAAATCTTTACCACACAAAGACTTTACACAACCCAACGCAGTTGTTTGGCATTGTTTACGCATATTTTCAATTGCTGCGTCATTATAAGATGTTGCCAATGTTGCGTTCAATGATGCAATTACGCCAATTGGATCATCGCCAACAGTAGAATCTTGTGGATACAAAGTTGTAAAGACGCTGCTTTCATCGCTCATATATCCAGAATACAATGTGCCTTTGCTTAACACTGCGGCATATTGACAATTTGCATCGTTATCAACGATTGCACGACATGCAGATTTAACTTCCTGATATGATTTTGGCGATTTTGTTAAATTAAC
>DEBV01000009.1:2191-27084 GCA_002348925.1 Alphaproteobacteria bacterium UBA2947
CACCGTCTTTGTCGCGTGATTGTTTATAACAAACTGAACCAATACCCGAACCACAAGAACGCATCGCACAAGAAGATATTGTGTCGATACATTTTTCTTGGGTTTTGGCATCAAATTTATCGATAATTTGGTTGATTTTGTCGCTTAATGCAGCAAAACGGCCAAATTCACCGCTGTACATATCATTAAATACTTCATCAACATTATCAGGGTCTGTTAATACAGATTCTTTTGTCACAGGTTTACCCTTGACCGTCATATAACAGAATCTGTTAGAACCAATTGTTTGTTTACATTCTTGACGAATATAGTTCGCAATATCACGTTTTTCTGTGATTTTAGAAATTTCCATCAAATCTTGGGTTGTGACCGCACGACCACCATTTGTCGCATCAGAGATTCTTATCAAGATTTCTGGTCTGTCAACAATACATTTATTTGGATTTTTCTGACACGCGTTCAAAATACATTGATCTGTCACTTTGTTGCAAGTTGCAACCGCGTTATTTACAGCCAACGCCGCACCTTCTGCAATCATTTCACCCAATCTTGAAGCACCCGTTGGTGTCAAAGATGCCGCAGCCGTTGTTGACCCAAACAATTCTGTTTTCCCAGCGCTTTGGCAACGCGCCAATACGGAATCACAAGACATTGCTTGTTTTTTAAATTCTTTGCTGTCGGTACACAATTCGAAATCGGAACCGCAAACATTTTCTTTGTGCAAACATGATGTGTATTTTTTGATACACTGATCTGTGTTCAACTGATTTTCAATCTTTGCCGCGGTTATCATTTGTCCCAAAACACTGGACGCCGTAGGATATGTGTACGCAGTCACTTCACCATCGGAATTAGTTGTCGCAGCAGTCGCAATCGCGGTCAAATCAGATGTTCCAAATAAACTAGCACGTCCAGCCGCACTGCACTGTGATAAAACATTCAAGCAATTTGGCATTTTTGCGTGCAACAATACCGTATTTGTACATTCTTCGAAATCAGAACCACAGGTATCACTGTTCTTGATACAGGATGAATAATTATCGATA
The DNA here is from genome assembly GCA_002348925.1 of Alphaproteobacteria bacterium UBA2947. Classification (GTDB taxonomy): domain Bacteria; phylum Pseudomonadota; class Alphaproteobacteria; order Rs-D84; family Rs-D84; genus Enterousia. Next base: position 3,238 of record DEBV01000009.1, read on the forward strand.
CAATCAACATCCGCCAGATAAGTCGTTCCTGTTGACGAACTGCTGGTGGTTGTGCTGGAACTGCCCGCCATGATATAGCCCGCAATAGACGGCAAGCGCGTCGCCATTTTCGTTGTAGTACTTACACGCGAAGTAGCAGCCATAGCCCCTGGAATTACAGCTATAATTGACAATAAACTAAGTGTTTTGGTGATAGTTTTCATCCCCTTTCTCCATATTACTTTGTATTTATTTTATCATACACGCAAAAATAAAGAAAGCGAAAAATGAAAGGTTTTGTATAAAAATTACTCGTTATCTAAAATTTCTTTCAGTTCAATCATGTCGTCAGGCATATGTGCTTTGAAGTGCATTTTTTCACCCGTCACAGGATGCACAAATTCCAAAATTTCTGCGTGCAACATTTGACCATTGTGATTTTTCAAGAAATCCAACAATTCAGGATCTTTCACAGAACCAATATGATTCTTTTCGCGACCATAAAGCGGATCACATAACACAGGAAAACCATGCGAAGATAAATGGACCCTGATTTGATGCGTACGACCCGTCATAAGTGTACAACGAAACATCGATATATTGCTGCGCGTCCAAACATCCATAACATTAACGATTGTGTGCGCAGGTTTGCCACCTGTCTTTACCATACTCATCTTTTGACGATTACGGGAAGAACGGGCAATATTGCCTGTGATTTCTGCCCCACCCCAAGGTGGCACATTCCAAACAAACGCGACATATTTACGCGTTAAATCGTGCGCTGAAAAAATCTTTACCAGACCACGATATGCGCTATCCGTTTTGGCAAAAACCATCGCACCACTGGTGTCTTTGTCCAAACGATGAACAACCCCTGGTCTTGTTTGACCACCAAGTGTCGACAAATTCGTGTATGCCAGCAAATTTTGTACCAATGTGCCTGTTTTGTTTCCCGCACTGGGGTACATTACAACGCCACGTGGTTTATTTATCACGATAATATCATCGTCTTCGTATAAAATTTCCAGTTCAAAATCGGCCCTGACATTGTCATAGGCGACATCAGTTTGTTTTTCAGCAATTTCAACAACAAATTCATCACCAAGTTTTGTTTTGTCTGACAATTTTAACGCTTTGCCATCAACGCGGGATATTTTGAATTTTTGAATTTCACTGCGTGAAAATTCAGGCATTTCATTCGATAAAAATTTATCGATTCTGATGCCAACATTTTCTTCGGATACTAAAAAATTTTTTACTGATGTCATTTTTACCTGCGCTGTGACCAATCTGGTCCACGTTCACATTTCGAAATATCTATTGTAAAATTGCGTTTTCCTTCAACTGGACAAGTTAAAATTCCAGTAGAGCGTGCCTGTGTCGCATCTTCTGTTGCATTACGCCAAGCAAAAGAAATATATTCAGGTTGATAAACACAAACTATACGCAAATGCCCTGACATTTTACCCTTTGGCGAAAGCCATACGCGAACACTGTCCGCTTCACCATAGCAAGGGAACGAGTCAAGGTAATATAATACCAGTCCTTCTTTGACCAACGATTTATCCGTACCTGTTATTGTTCCCGTATACTGATTCAGCGGTAATCCTGTGACAGCCGCCCAATCAACAGTTGTTGAAAACACACTTACACGTTGTAATGGTGCAGGGGCTGGTGGTGGCATTGGCGCAACATCTGCAAAAGCACTTGCGCACAAAACGGATAAAAATATTGCGGATAAAATCCTCATTTTGATTCCTTTAATTCAACAGACAATCTTTTTACATTTGTTGGATCTACTGATAACACATGGTTAAAAGTCACTGTGGTTTTTGCTTCCAATAATGTTGCTGGCGGCATAAATGTCTGACGCGACAGAACATTGCCCAATGCATCGTATGAAACAATTATTATATTTGGCAAACCATATATATCATCTGTCGTGTTTGTAATATCCCCAGAAACAAAAATACGTTTGTCGCCCTTGTCATCTAAAATCGTGTGAATATTTTTTTCGTCTATCTTTGTGACAAGCGGATGTTTTTTACTGTTTCCAGAAAAATTAACAATAACAACAAAAGAAAATATACACGCTGCAATAAAAGCACAGGTCGCTGCAATAAATTTTATCATTGTCTTTTGAGAAATCTGTTTCCGCGGTGTCCAAACATGTCCACATACAGCACATTTTACTGGGGCATTTGGCGCGCGTTCCAAATTATATTCTGTTTTACAAAAATCACATACTATTTTCATAACCGACCTCGTTTAGTACTCTTATATCACAAAATATTACAAATTCAACAATTCATATTTTGCGCGTATTTGCGTTTGCATATTGTTAATCGCATTTATGTAATCTGCAACTGTTGCGTTCGCATTTGCCGAAACACCACTAAACACACTAGTTGCGATTGTTCCAGAATTTGATTCCATAGCAATTATTATGGACGCCATACGCGAAAGTTCTGGGCTGTTTATATCAACAAAACGTGCCTTTTTGTTTTTTATATCCCAATAAAAAGAAGAATCTTTCGAATCTTGTATTTTTTCGGTAATTGTCAACTGTGGCGTCACAGAACCTGTATATCCAACTGAAACATAAGCCGCACTTATGCGTCCCAAAACCAAATCCATATCTCCAATTATTCTTAACGACGAAGATTTCCCTGACGTGGACGCAACACTAAAACCGCTTAGAGTCAAAGTATTAACATACAAATCATTTGTACTGAACGATGAGAATTTTGCAGAATCTGCCAATGTCAAAGTACCGTTTACATTTAAAGTACGCGAATCCGCTGTTAACGCACCGTTTACAACCGCACTGTTTGCCGAAAAGATAGAATCTATTGTAGACCGATTGGCAAAAACCAATGTTCCAACATCTAATTTTCCAACTTTTAATTTTTCATCAAATTGTGCTTTGTACGCATCCAAAAAGCGAATACTTTTTATATCATGTCCGTCCAAATTTAACGCGGATTGCATTGTTGCATCACCTTCATTGTCAGACGGTACACGCCACAAATATTCAGCATTTCCGCGTTTTACATTTGTTGTTCCAATTAAACCCTTGGTGTTTTTTAATCCAAAATCTGATGCTTGACTTCTAAAAACGCCAAAACCGCCATATGTGGCATCGCCTTCTACAAATCCGAATTTTCCGCCACCCAGATTGACTATTTCACGTGTACGCATGGGGGTTATATCTGTATTGTTTAAAATGACAATTCCTTGCAGCACAGATTGGTCATTATTGTCTGCAGATTTTAATACACGCAACTGATAATCTTTGCCATAAGTTGTCGCAATATATTCTGGCAATCCATAATTTATCAGTTCTTCTATTTTTACACGCGTTATGTTTTTGCCTTTGGGGCGCATTAAATCGGTTTTATTTTCAACAATATATCTTTCCAACGCACTTTGAACATTTTCCATTTGTTTAGTTATGGCTATATTTTTAGCCCTTTCAACCGCGGTTTGCTGATAACGAAAAACAAATGGTATAACTATCGCAGCCAACGCGATTGTCATCATAAGTTCAACCAGCATTCCACCGCGTTGTTCATTTTTACAAAAAATCCAGTTTTTCTTTTTCATTATCTTGTCTGCCAATCTTTTGATACTATTTTGCTAAATTCGTCTGCATCTGGCACAGGTGGTACAGACGCACGTGTTAAAATCAGTTTTGAAAAAGACGGTGAGGTCAAGGACGGAAAATACCAACTGCCTATTTTTAACGGGGCGGTTCCTGCCAATAACAGTTCACCCGAAACAGTTATACCAAAATTTTCAAAAAACACTAAATCTGTTGCAGATAAATAAGGCGTTAAAAGTTTATTCATCGAAATACCACTGAAACCAGAAACAGTTGTGCCACTGGCTGATTTCAAAACCAAATTACCCGCCACATTAACAGAATTACCAATTGTTGCCCTGTCCACAATTAAACGACCACTTGTAGTATATTTATCACCATTTAATTTATCTGCCTTGATAAGATTAAAACCACTTGTATCACCCGTCACACGCAGGGAAGAAAATGTTATATTATCAGAACTAAGATTTGCCCCTGATGAAAAATACACAGTGTTTGTATCAACAACATCAGATTCTAAAAATACTGCATCTGCATCTATGACTTTCGCAGACAGCGCATCTATATCTGCGGCATTATACACATTAAAATTATTCATGTGTAAGTTTCGAAGCATCTTGTTAAGTCCATCTTCGCCCATTGTTCCACGATGCAAAAATCTAGATTTATCTGCACCTTCAAAATCATGAGATATTCTGAAAATCAAATCGCCAACATAAAAATCATTTGGGGCAGACACAGCCCAACTTTGCGAATAAGCAATTCCGTCTTCACGAACAACCGCAGCGTCTTCACCGATTTGTTTTGCGATATTTGCCGCACGAAAATCAGAAACGCCTGTATCAAAAGCCAAATAAACATCCGTTATAGACGCACCATTAACTTTATATTTATCAACATACCCACTGTGTACAAGTGGCGATATTTTTGCCAGTTCTTCTTCTGATAATTTTACTTCTGCTGTTTCAGCCCATTTTTCATGGTTAACACGAACATAATTTATAACATCGTCACGCAATTCAACAATTTCATTTGCACGCGCAATATCTTGTGATTCATTGGACATTTCAATAATTTGATTGTACATAAACGGCGAAACAGCAATCACAACAGCAACAGCCAACACCACTTCTGTCAGTGTTGCGCCACGCATATTTTCCGCGTTTAATCTTTCAAAATAATTTTTACATACAATCATCGCGACCGCTCTGCAAACATTGTTTTATATTTATTCTTGTTTCTAAACGCTGCCAAAAAACATATTGGCAAATTATATTTTGTGCCAAAGATTTACTGTTATATTGAACATCCATTTGACTGATTATGTCTTTACAAGAAATTATTTTACCGCTTGTATCTTTTGGATCTGCTATGATTTCAAAAGAATCATTATTTATGCCATCAACCAAAACATCTGGCAAAAGAGAAGTTCCCGCAGGTCTTATATCGACCAATAAAACACCAGATTGACCATTTAACAAACCATAAGATGTTTGATCGCGCAATGATATATTGGCTGCATATATATTTTTTACATCTATACCCTTGTTGGTAACATAAGCTAATTTTTCTGGATCGATATAAACATCTTGACCACGCGACGCATCTAAATAAGAACCTATATCCAATCTGTCAACTGTAAAACTGAAATTATCTGCAAGAACCGAACCACGAACAACCCAATCCGAAGGCCCATCAAAACCAGTGCGACCTTCCGTCATAGAAAAATCATATACTGACGCAGTATTCGATTCAAAACCACCAGTCGTTCCAAATCTGGAGATTGTACGCAATGACGCAGACCCAGTATTTATTTTACCGCGGGACAAAGACAGTGCTGCACTGCCATCTGCGCTTTGAAACACCGCTTTGTTCGCATATAAATCTGAAATCTTGTTTTTAGACTTCTTGTTTTCTTCTACGCCATAAAGAGACAAGGTTGTAAATTGTGCGCTTTCAAAAGCACCATTTCTGGCAAACAAAACACCTATTTTATCTATGCTTTTATCGCCCATATCCAGTTCTGACAAAAAGCCGACCTGTTCATCTGTTTCCTTTTTAGAAACTATATCGCTGTATTTTATATCAAGGGGTATATCAACTTCGATATTGTTGCCATTTACGTGTGCATAAAAACCAATTCTGCGGGACAATTCTGCTAACTGAACTTTTGACAATTTACCCCCAGAAATATTTATAAAAGCGAAAACACCTTCTTCGTTTTTATCTATGACCAACGATATGTTTTGATTAAAATATGTTTTCGGCTGATATCCCAACGGCAACCCATAATTTTCCAAAACAGAAACAAACTCTTCCCCACTTAATTCTTGTTTTTTATACGGCAAATTATCTTTTTCTTCATACAAATATACACGCGCAGCACCATATGCAGATTCTATTTGTTCTGTTGCAGCATACATTTGAGCAGCGGTATCACGCGATGAAATACTGCGCGCAAAAAACGGCATAAAAGCAAAAACCAGCGTCAATGCCAGCAACGCTTGCAACAAGAAATTACCTGACTGTTTTTGCAAATGCCCCTCCTACGAAGATAAGCATAGCAATTGAAAAAAATTATTGCAATCAGTTTTAAGATGCTTTAATATTAAATTGTTGAAGAACAAATAATGAATTTATGTTTGTTATTTGAAAAGTATATTTCCTTAGAAAAAGAAAGAAAAATGCCAAGTAAAAAGAACCAAACATCTGTGGGACAGATGATTCAGCGCTGTCATAAATGGCGTCAAAAAAGAAAACAATATATCGATCAAGCACGTCAGACAAGCGATGAAATCGAACGCGAACGCCTTTTGCAGACTGCGGAACACTATGGTCGCATTGTAAACGAAGAACAAATAAAAATCGATTCCCAACGTGATCCAAAAGACAAGGCGCAAAACATCGAAGAAACATCTGTAAACACAGAAAACACAGAAAACACAGATAATGATGATGACGAAATGGGCTTTCCAGATTTCATCGCAAATTTAAAATAATTCGGTCTGTTTTTTATTGAAATTGTACATTTATCTGCTATGCTTTTCGACAAAGGAAGCATTATGGATAATAATTATACCGTTTTAGCCCGCAAATATCGCAGTCAAGATTTTGAATCTCTTATTGGTCAAGATGTTTTGGTAAAAACATTAACAACCGCTATTAACACTGGTCGTATTGCACATGCATATATCTTTACAGGTATTCGTGGTACAGGGAAAACAAGTACTGCGCGTATTCTGGCAAAAGCATTAAATTGTTTGTCATCTGACCATGCAACATCTAAACCTTGTGGTGTTTGTGAAAATTGTCGCGCGATTGCAGCGGGGCAACATATCGATGTAATGGAAATCGACGCGGCTTCACATACTGGCGTTGACAATATGCGTGAAATTTTAGATGCGGCACTTTATCGTCCAACAAATGCAAGATACAAAGTTTACATTATCGACGAAGTTCACATGTTATCCACCAGCGCATTTAATGCGCTGCTGAAAACATTGGAAGAACCACCTGCACATGTAATATTTATTTTGGCGACCACTGAAATTCGCAAAGTTCCTGTGACTATATTGTCGCGTTGTCAGCGTTTTGATTTGGCGCGTGTTCCAGTAGAAACATTAAAAAAGCATTTCGCATGGGTTGCTGAACAAGAAAAAATTGAATTATCTGATGGTGCAAACGAATTGTTGGCACGTGCGGCAGACGGTTCTGTTCGTGATGGACTTTCATTACTTGACCAAGCAATTGCACAAACAGGTGGACATGTCGACGAAGGCGCCGTTCTTGATATGTTAAAAAGAACTGACCGTGGCACAGTTGTTAATTTTATGAAAATCGTTTTGTCTGGTGATGTTAACGCTGCGTTGAACAGATTGGACGAAATTTATAATAATGGTGCAGATTTAACAATGTTATTAAACGATATGATGGAATGGACACATTGGGCAACACGCATGTATCCGTCACTTCGTTTGCAAGATGTGACATCTTCGCCATATACTGCTGATCAGCGCGAAACAATAAAAAGCATAAATGAAAACATTTCGTTAAATACCCTTTCCAGAATATGGCAGGTTATGATTGCTGCAGTCCCTGAATTACAGGCATCTAACAATCAAAAACAATGTTTTGATATGTTGATTATTCGACTGATGCATATTGCGGATATGCCACCTGTTTCAGAATTGTTAAAACAAAATACAGAAAAAGCGCCCGTACAGGCACCTGAAAAACCAACGGTTGAAAAATCAAAATTTATGGAAATAAATACTTCTGATGAATTAGCGACCGCATTACAGAACACCCGTGAATTGTTGCTGTATTCGTATTACACATCAAATCTTGAAATAACAGAATTTGCAAACGGCGTTATTAAATATTTTGATCGCAAAGGCGACAAAGATTTTTCACAAAAACTGGCGTTATGGTTAAAAGATAAAACTGGAAAGAATTGGAAAATCGAACTGATTCAAGAAGCACCACATACACAAACACTTTCGGAACACACCAAGGCAGAAATAGAATCTGATCCGATGGTCGCCAGTGCGATGAATTTATTCGAAGACGCAGAAATTGTAAATATATCAAAATAAAAAACAGGGGTTAAAAAATGAGGGAACAATCAGGACGCTCTTTAATCGAAATTATCGGTGTGTTGGCTATTGGTGCAATTATGGTTTCGGGGACTTACGCGATATATAATTCAACAAACCAAAAACAAAAACGTTTAATTGCGGCAAGTTCTTTGGAAAATATCGCGACAAAAACAAAAACACTTTTGGAATATTCGGGATACGGACCCGTATCTGTTGATTTTCTGATAGAAGCAGGCGCATTAACCAATGACAAAGCACCAGCAGGTGGTCAAGATTGGTCCGTAACCAGCAGTATTGACGGCACTGAATTTTCAATTAACTTGGTTGATTTAAGTTATGATGAATGTGCATATTTCACAACCAAGAAATTAAATTGGGTGACCCGTATAAAAGTCAACGATTATGATTCCAGTGATTCTTCATATTGCTTAAAAACAGGCGCAAACAAAATATCATTTTTCTCAAAGTAAAATATGAATTTAAAAAAAATTGTTTTTATTGCTTTGTGTTTTGGACTTGGGGGCTGTTTGCAATACCACAGTCCTGAACGGAACACTTGGAATCAGTATTTGTCTGGCGCCAGTTTTACAGATATGAGTGAAACCGCACGTACCGCGAAATTGCCAGTTTACATGGGACATGGTGGTAAAATTATTACTCAGACTGGTGAATTATCTGAAAAGATGCAATATGGCGATAAAAACAGCATAGATAACGCTGTTTTGATAAACTATATGTCTGGACTTGAATACGAATTGTATGATGCATTGCGTAAACCTGGGATTTCTGTTCAACGCGCAGGCACAGATGTTGTTGTTATACTTGTTCGGGACAGCATAATGCAACCAAATATTGCCGATATTTCCCCTGACGGTGCAGATACACTTAAAATAATTTCTAAAATTTTAAATAAATATAATGCAACATTTTTTGAAATTGCAGGATACACAGATTCTATGAGCGATAAAAACGCGGCTTATGCTTTGTCTTTGGATATGGCACAACGCACAGGCGTATATTTTGCCCAGCACAATATTTCAACCGCGCGCATGTTCATTGTCGGACGTGGTGCAGCGCGCCCTATTGCAGCACAAGACGACATTGGTCGTTTAATGAACAGACGCGTTGAAATACGCATAACACCTGCACGATAAAAGCTTTGCTTTTTTATGCAAAAATTGGTATATTTATAGCATACAATCAAACTAAAAAAGGAAGAAATCATGAAAAAACAACAAAATTCACCTGTAAACAACTATAAAAAAATGGGCATTATTGCAACTGTCGTTGTGATTGTCGCTTTGTTGGGCGGTATCGCCATATCACATATGGCAAAGGCACCAGTATCTGTTGAAGAAGCAACAACAGAAGTTTCTGCGGACGCAGCAAAAGCATCTGATTTGCGTATTGCAATCGTCAGCATGGATAAAATCCAAACAGATGCCAAGGTTTTGGAAGATTTGCACAAACAACGCGCAAATTTTGAAAAAGATTTGAAAGCGAAACTGGAAAAAGAACAAAAAGCAATTGAAAAAGAAAAAGCAGACATTGAAAAATCTCAAGATGTCTTGTCTCAAGAAGCATTGCAAAAACGCGTAATTGAATATCAACGTCGCGTTAATGATTTCCAACGTAAAATAACAGAAAGCGCACAGTCAATCGAAGCATCTTATCAGGAAGCTTTGAATTCAATCCAAAAAGACCATTTGGATCCTGTAATTCAAACAATTATCGCAAAGAAAAACTTGTCTTTGGTGCTGGACGGTCGTATGGCACGTGTTGGTGAAAACGTCAAAGATTTAGATATCACAGATGAAGTTGTAAACGCATTAAATAAAAAAGTTTCATCTGTAAAAATGGCAACACCAAAAGGTTTATAATAAAGTAAACACTTTAAAAAAACACCAGCGTTTGCTGGTGTTTTTTATTTGATAACACATATCAGTTTACAACTGTGCTTTGACTTCTTGGACTTCGTAACATTCGACACGATCACCTTCTTTCAGGTCATTGTATTTATCGAAACTCATTCCAAATTCTACACCGTTTGAAACTTCGTTTACTTCGTTCTTTTCACGACGCAATTCGCCAATTTTACCATCGTAAATAACGACATTGTTACGCAACAAACGAACCAGTGCAGATTTCTTTATTGTTCCTTCTGTCATACGGCATCCAGCAACTTTTGTACCTTTGCCCACAGTGAACAAAGCAATAACATCTGCATATCCAATAAATGTTTCACGTTTTTCAGGCGCCAATTTACCAGACAAAATTTCTTTGATTTCATCTGTGATACGATAAACAACACTGTGATAACGAATATCAACACCGTTATTACGTGCCATATCACGAACTGCGGAATCAGCACGAACATTAAACGCAATTATGACCGCACCAGATGCAGTTGCCAATCTGATATCGCCTTCGGTTATTTGACCAACACCAGCAGACAGTAATTCTACGCCTGCCTTGTCAGAATTAAATCCACGCAACATATCTGAAATCGCTTCTACTGAACCTTGCACGTCGGCGCGCAAGATGACTGGCAATGTCAATTTCTTGGTTTCATCACGTTTAGCAAATAATTCTTCCAGTGATGAACGTTTAACTGCATTCGCTTTATCTTTTGCTTTTTGTGCACGATATGCGGCAACTTCACGTGTTTGCGCTTCTGTTTCCATAACATGCAATTCATCGCCCGCACTTGGTACAGATTCTAATCCCAATACCATTGCTGGCTGACCTGGTTTTACAGATTTAACACGAACACCGTTTGAATTTATAAGGCCGCGAACACGTCCAAATGTTTCACCGACTACAAACACATCACCCACAGACAATGTACCTTGACGGATTAAAACAGTTGCAACCGCACCAAGACCCTTTTCCATTTTTGCTTCGACAACATAGGCAGATGCTAACATTTCTGGATCGGCTTTTAAATCCATAATTTCAGCCTGCAATAAAATTGCTTCTTCCAGTTTATCCAATCCCATTTTTGTTTTCGCAGAAATTTCAACACATTGAACATCACCACCCATGTCTTCAACTTGAACTTCTTGTTGCAACAAATCTGTTTTAACGCGCATTGGGTCGGCTTCTGGTAAATCGCATTTGTTTATCGCAACGATAAAAGGAACCTTGGCCGCACGAATATGGTTAATTGCTTCGATAGTTTGTGGCATGATAGAATCATTTGCCGCAACAACCAAAACAACTATATCAGCAATCTGTGCACCACGCGCACGCATTGCTGTAAATGTTTCGTGTCCAGGTGTGTCAAGGAAAGTTATCACTGCACCAGATTTTGTTTTAACTTCATAAGAAGAAATATGCTGTGTGATTCCACCCGCTTCGCCAGCAACAACATTTGCATTACGGAACGCGTCAAGCAGAGATGTTTTACCATGGTCAACGTGTCCCACCACTGTCACCACAGGATAACGAGGTTGCAATCTGTCGGCATGTGGCTCTTCTTCCAAAATATTTGCATAAGGTTTTACATCAACACGTTTAACTGTCGCACCAAATTCAGTTGCAACCAATTCTGCAGTATCTGCGTCAATGGACTGATTTTGTGAAGCCATCATGCCCATTTCCATCAGTTTTTTAATAACATTGCCGACTTTTTCAGCCATTGCAGCCGCTAAATCTTTCACTGTGATAGTATCGCCCAGTGTGACAACATGTTCCACTTTCTGTGGTGCAGTAAATACAGCACGTGCTTTTTCACGAAAACGTTTAAGGGACGCTTCACTGCGTCTGCGGTTTGCGCCACGCAATCCGATTTCTTCATCATCGTCATCATCTCCGCCACCGATAACAATATCGTGAATGGAAATTTTTCCGCCTTTCTTAAAGTCCTTTTTGAAACGATTTTGTTTTTGACCACGTGCGTCATCATTATCTTCATCGCGACGATTGTTGTGGTTTGTAAATGTTGCGCCACCCTTTTTGTTTTCATGGGTGTTTTCGCGTGTTGGCAACACAACAGGTTCTTCTGTGGTCTGTTCAGATTCTGCTTCACGTTGTGCCAATTGTTCTTTGACCGCTTCGTATTCGCGATTTTCACGTTCAATTTCTGCTTCACGGGCACGACGCGCGGCTTCTTCTTCGGCTTCACGTTTTCTGCGTTCTTCGTCTCTGGCTTTTGCTGCTTCTAAGACAGCACGCAATTTTTCATCAGCCGCATTACGCGTTGTTTCAACCTTTTTAGGTTCTTCGCGCAATTCATTATTGCCAGGCGCAACAATACGACGACGACGTTCTACAAAAACAGCATCGCCTTTTTTGCTTTGCACTGCGCCTATTGTAACAGATTTGCCCAATGTTAATGTTGCCATTTTTTAACCTTTGGTTAATGTTGTTTTTATTATTCTTCGTCTGATTCTGGAACGATTCCGTATGCTAATTCGCGCGCTTTCATAACGATACGTTCTGCGAGACGCGGTGACATATTGTCTTCGCCCAAGATTTCAACCAATTCATCAGATGCAAGGTCTGCCAAATCAGACAAAGATTTAACATCGTTTTCACCCAATTTCATGATGATTGGACGTTTGATGAAATCAAATTTCAACAAATCATCACTCATGCCCATTTTGTGTCCATTATCGAAATAATCTTGTTCGATTTTGGCAAGATATGCTTTTGCACGATTTTGCAATTCTGTTGCCAATTCTGTATTAAATCCTTCGATAGATTCCAATTCAGACTGTTCAACATATGCGATTTCTTCAATTGTTCTGAAACCTTCTGTGATTAACAATTGAGCAATTGTATCGTCAACGTCCAGCGCAGTAGTAAACAATTCTGTCTTTTCTTTGAATTCTTTAGCGCGTCTTTCTTGTTCTTCGGCTTCGCTCATAACATCGATGTTCCAACCAGTCAATTGAGATGCCAAGCGAACATTTTGACCACGACGACCGATTGCCAAAGATTGTTGATCTTCTGTCACAACAACAGCGGCAGTGTGAGTATCTTCGTCAACGATGATTTTCGCGACTTTTGCAGGTTGCATAGCATTTACAATGAACACCGCAGGATCTTCTGAATACAAAATAACATCGATTTTTTCGCCATGACATTCATTTATCACAGGTTGAATACGTGTTCCCTTGATACCAACAGTCATACCAACAGCGTCAATAGATGGGTCTTGGGTTTCAACTGCGATTTTAGCATGAGAACCAGGTGCACGAGATACAGATTTAATTTTAATAACACCTTCGTAAATTTCAGGAACTTCTTGTGTAAACAATTTTTCCATAAAACTTGGGTGTGTTCTGGTCAAGAAAATCTGTGGGCCAGAATTAGAACGAACAACGTCCATAATCAAGGCACGAACACGATCACCTACTGCCAAACGTTCACCAGGAATCAGTTCTGTGTTTTTAATATAACCTTCGGCTTTGCCGTTAATATCGACATACACACTGCCGAATTCAATACGTTTAACAACACCATTAACGATATCGCCAATATTGTCTTTGAATTCTTCGTATTGGTTGCCTTTTTCTGCGTCCCTTACACGCGCGGTCATAATTTGACGCGCTGTTTGGAAAGCCATACGGCCAAATTCAGGTTCTGGCAACATATCTTCAACCACATCACCAACCTGTGGATTTGCAGCATATTTTTTTGCCTTGGCCACAGTCAACATTGTATTAGCGTCATATTCTTCGCCTTTGGATTCAGGGGACGCAATAACTTCGAACAAACGTTTTACATGTATCGCACCATTTTTACGGTCTATGTTTGCAACAATGTTAAATTCTTCGCCATATTTGTGTTTTGCGATTTTTGCAATAGCCGCTTCCAAAGATTCGATAACAGTTTCGCGATCTATCATTTTTTCTTGTGCCAAAGAATCGATTGCTAATAACAAATCTTGGCGTGGCATAGATTCAAAAGACATTTATTTCTCCTTGTGATGTTATTTTTTGCCTTTTATTTAAAAGAGCGGGGTTTTTCAACCCCGCTCTTAAAAACTTACTTTTAAGAACATACATAATTATTATGTCCGAATCGTCAAAAATCAAGCAAAAAATTAAATAATTTCAATATGAAACATATTTATTATTTTGTCTTTGTTGCTTGACGCTATCGGTTTTGGGCTTTATACTTTTATTACTATGAAGATTATTAACAGGTATTTTAGGAAACAGTTGCTGGGCATATTTGTCATGCTGTTGCTGATTTTAACAGGATTGGCATGGATGATGCAGATTATGTCTATGATGAAATTCCTGATAACATACGGTATTAAATTTTCCAGTTTTGTGTACCTGACATCGCTGATGATACCGTTTATAATATCTATTATTGTACCTTTTGTGACATTTATTTCGATAATTTTCATTTATAACAAAATGATTACAGAAAACGAAGTGACTGTTATGGCTGCCTCTGGCCTGTCCCCATGGCAAATTGCAAAACCTGCAATAAGATTATCTGTTTGGATAACGGTTGCTCATTTGATTTTGAATATGTGGATTGTACCAACAAGTCAATCTATGTTTTACAGTACACAATGGAATCTGCGTTATGGTTTGGCGCATTTGAAATTGCAAGAATCTGCGTTTACAAAGTTGTCTGACGGCTTGGTTGTTTATGTTGATAATGTTTCTGGGCACGATTTGAATCAGGTAATGTTATCTGACACGCGCGAAGAAAATAATCAGATAGTGGTTTTTGCTAAACGTGGCAAACTGGTTTCCACAATACATGGTCTTTCGATTGTCACAGACAATGGTTCTTTGCAGATACAGGGGCGCAACGGTTTTACCACAGGAACCTTTGATAATCTGGACATGGATTTAAATTTGGTTGAAAATGACAAAGACGCATCTTTCCGTGTTCGCAGAATACCAAGTTTAACATTGTTAAAAACAGTATTTACACAAAATGATATGCGCCAACATGAATTGACACTGGTTGAAATATGCACGCGCTTTATAAATCCTTTGATGAACATAATATTGGCAATTATTTGCACGCTTATTTTGTTAAAATCATCGCTTTTGCGTCGTCGTGCCAGTTTTGCGCCAGCAATGGCAGTACTGGGTATGGCGGTTGCAATGGCACTTTATATGTCTATGTCTAATATGGTAACCAGTTTAACCGATGTTGGATTTTTGGCAATTGGCGTAGTTGGTTTATTGGGTGTGTTAATTGGTTTGTTGTTAAAGAAATGAAATATATAAATTTATCTTGGCTGATGTGCATGATTACAACAAACGCGTTTTGTTTGGGTGTGAATATGGACGAAGCAAAAACCATAACATCTGACAAAATTTATTATAATATCAAATCCGAAGAAATGAAGGCTTCGGGCAATACAGAAATGACCAATGCTTCGGGGCAACAGGTTAAATTAAATGAATTAAGTTTATCAAAAAAAACAACCAATGCGGCGGCCACAGATATTGAATTATGGTTGGGCAGCCATGTATATATCAAAGCAGAAAAAATAACACATGACGATGTTGAAACAATTGCTCAGCATGCAAAATTTACTGCATGTGATGGTTGTGATTCTTATGGTAACGCATGGGATATTCATGCACGAACAATTATTCACGATTCATCAGAAAAAATGCTTTATTTTCACAATGCTTCTTTCTGGATAGCCGATGATAATATTCCGATCTTTTGGTTGCCTTATTATGAAATGCCAGATCCAAGCGTGAAATACAAAACAGGTTTTTTAATGCCAAGTTTCAGTTCAACAAATGGCATGGGAACGCAGATAAATATACCATTTTATGTCAACATATCTGATCGGCACGATTTAACAACTACGTTGTCTTATTTAACAAATGAAAATCCTTTGTTCCAAGCTGAACACAGATTGAATTTAAAACGTTCTGAATTCAGAACCAAGGGGTCTTTCACCCACAACGAAGCAGGAAAAAATCGTTGGCATTTATACAATGATGATGTAATTGAATTGGGTGAAAACGCACGTTCAACAATATATATTGCACGAACTTCTGACAAAACATATCTGCAAAAATATGGATTTTATGACTATCAACCATACCTTGATTCTGGGGCAAAGTTAGAATTATTTGGTCAAACAAGTTATGCGGTAGCAGATGCTCACATATTCCAAGAATTACGCGCACCAACAAACAATCAACAAATCGCATCTGGTAATATTTTGCCAAACATTCGTGGCACCTATCAAACAGATCCTTTTTGGCACGAAACATTTTTATCTTTTTCTGGGGACGTTTTAGCAGTGTCGGGCGACAGCGCAGACAGCCAGCGCATGATTGGCGAAGCGCGCATAATTTCCCCATGGACACTTTGGGGCGGAAACCGTTTAACACTTAGTGCTGCATCACGATATGACGTTTATAATTTTGAAAAAACATCCATATATGAAGACAATGGCATAAACGGTTCTTTTACAGGCACCAAATCTCGTTTTTTACCCAGTGGTTATGTTGAATGGGGATTGCCACTTTACAGTGCGGAATCAGATTGGACATATATAATTGAACCAAAAGCCCGTTTAACCATAATGGCGCATAACGATAAAGATTCTGTATTCGCAGTAGATAATGATTCCACTGGGCGTTTTTTATCTGATACAACATTGTTTTCAAACAACAGATATGCTGGATATGATGTGTGGGAAAACGGTAATTTTGTTGACTACGGAATGCGTTGGGCGGCTTTCAAAGGTCAACATAATATCGAAGTATTCTTGGGGCAAACTTACGATTTTAAAACTGACAAAGAAGATTTTTATGACAATGGATTCAGAAATGGTTTTTCTGATTATGTAGGTCGTATTGCATATTCAAGAAATTATTTTCAAATATCAAGTCGTTTTCGTGCGGATCGCGAAACACAAAAATTAAACCATACTGAAAATTCAGTATATATCGGCAAAGGTAAAACATATTTAACCTTTGGACATATATGGGATACGCAACCTATTGATATTTATTCTGATGGCGATAAAGATACCCACGAATTAGTGACTGGCGCAGGATTGCGACTGACCAAGCGTATAAACATCAAAGGCTCTGTTATATATAACATGTACGAACATCTTGTTCAAAGACATTCTGGGGGGATATTTTACGAACATCCTTGCTATTATCTGTCTTTGGAATACCAGCGCGACAACGCTATTTTGGAAGATTATGTCGGAAATACAACTTTCCAATTCAAATTCGGTATGAGTATTGACGGCAAACATTATTAAAGAAAGGAAAAAAGGGAATGAAAAAATTTTTTAACATTTTTGCTTTTGTTTTTTTAGGTGTTAATTGCGCAAATGCAGCCAGTGTTGTCGGAACCGTAAATGGCAAAGCAATAACTGATTCTGATATAACCGCCAGAACAGAGTTAATGGCACGCCAAGGAAAAACATCTAAAACAAACCGCAAACAAGCATTTCAAAACATAGTTGACGATTATATCAAATTAGATTATGCGGCAAATTACAATGTAAAACCAACAGATAAAGACGCCGATAATGAATTAAAAAAAATGAATCTTGGTGAAATGAACGCGACAATGCAATCTATGGCACGATTGGCAGTACGCGCAAACATCGCATGGAATGTTATAATGTCACGAACAATCGTTCCTGATATGGAAATTACAAAATCTGATATTGACGAAGAAAGAAATTCTTTGGCACGCGAACATGGATTGCCAATAGAAGTGACAATGTTGCGACTGATAGATATTCCTGATGATATATATACAAAACTTAGCAAGCCAAAAAGTTGTGATGCCGCCGAAGAAATGGTTGAAAACCTTGGCGGATATCCACAAAAAATAACCGCCATGCAATACGAATTGGCGAAAGACGTTCGCGAAAGAATTTCTGGCCTGCCACTGCTTACATGGTCAAAAAAAGAAAACAACACTGTGTTTTTAGTGTGTAGTGAAAAGAAAGGTAAAGAATATAAAAATCTGGAAGAAATTATAAAACAAAATGCAACTTATAAAAAAGCATCTGCTGCGGCAGAACAACAATTAAAACAACTGCGTCGCAAAGCGGTTATTATTGTAAACGATGATAGATACAAATTATGAAAACTATACTTTTTAACTTAAACGATTCTGAACTGGAACAATTTGTGACTGATTTAGGTCAGCCACGTTTTCGCGCGAAACAAATTCGCGAATGGTTAAATCGTGGTGCGCCTGATTTCAGTGTTATGAAAAATTTACCAGAAGATTTGCGCGCTAAATTATCAGAAATTGCGGAAACTTTGCCGTTGAAAATCGTAAAAAAATTACAAAGCAGCGACAATCAAACAACTAAATTCTTGCTGGAATTAAACGACGGCGAACAAATAGAATGCGTTTTAATGCGCACAACCTATGGAAACAGTGTTTGCGTTTCTTCTCAGGCTGGTTGCGCAATGGGATGTAAATTTTGCGCATCGACACTGCTGGGGCTTAAACGCAATTTAACAGTTAATGAAATGTTTGCCCAGGTTTTAACGGCACAATGGGAATTACGCAGCGACAGATTAAGCGATATAAAACCAAATGGTGATGCAAACAATGGTGATGTTTCACATATCGTGGTTATGGGAACTGGCGAACCATTACAGAACACTGAAAATGTAATTGGTTTTTTGGAACGCGCGAACAACGAATTAAATATATCTTGGCGTCGTATAACTGTTTCAACTTGTGGAATTGTACCTGGCATTGAAGAATTGAACAAATGGGGACGTCCGATTAACTTGGCAATATCTTTACATGCACCAACAGATGAATTACGCAGTCAAATTATGCCAATAAACAATAAATATAAACTTCGCGAAGTTCTTGATGCCGCATTCGCGTTTTCTGACACGCACAATCGCCAACTGATGATAGAATATATATTGCTGGGCAAAAAAGACAAAGACGGCTCTGTGGTGGCTTATAATGCAAATAACGAGCATGCTGAAAAATTGGTTGAATTATTGCGTGGTCACAATGTAATGGTGAATCTGATTCCTTGGAACAGTGTTGACGAACGCGATTTTGCATCTTTGTCGGGCAATGCCGTTCATCGATTCCAAGATATTTTAATTAAAAACGGAATTCATACGCGTATCAGACGCGAAAGGGGGGCCGATATTGGTTCTGCGTGTGGACAATTAAGATTGAAAAACGCAAAAGGCCAAAAATGAAACTGAGATATATAACCTGTTCAGACCCACGCGAAAACATACCAGTAGAATCAATTTTAAATTTTGCCACCAAATACCCGATGTCAGAAATCGGGCTTGGGGCATATCCTGCTTCTATGTTATCTAATAAACATAATCTTATGTGGTTTGACCAAATAATAAGAAATGCGCAAAATATGCCGACCCCACCGAATATAGCATTGCATATAAATCATTCTTGGTGTGATACTATGTGTTTGGGCGTTATTCCGGCCGAACTTGATTGGTACTTGCGCATAACAAATACACACACAAACAAACCTGTTATAAAACGTATTCAGTTAAACATTGGCGATTATTCCAAGAAATTTGACCCAAAAGGATTAGCAACATTAATCAAACAACAAAGGAATCAAGAATTTATTCTTGTGTGGAATGAACGCATGTCACCAAAAATAGAAATGTTGAAGCAAACCGACGCAAAATTTTCACTGTTGTTCGATGGATCATGCGGTTCTGGTATCGAACCAGATTCATGGCGCAGACCCGTTTATAGAGATATTCCAAACGGATACACCGGGGGTTTGGGACCTGATAATATTGCAAAAAATCTTGATAAGATAAATGAAATATTACCAAAAAATTATGAAACATGGATAGATGCCAAAGGGAAACTGTGCGACAGGGAATCTACTTTTTCTTTTACGCTTGAATTGGCGGAAAAGTATTTACAAAATGCTCTCGCTTGGTATAATCGACATACAAAGTAATCTAAGGGGTACAAAAATGAAATTAAGATATATAACATGTTCTGATCCACGCGAAGATATACCAGTGGAATCTATATTAAATTTTACAGAAAAATACCCTATTTCAGAAATTGGGGTACAAGCACACCCTGGTCCTATGTCTTTTAACCAAAGTCGCAACAAGTGGTTTGATCAAATAGTGAAAAAGGCACAAAATATGCCAACCCCACCAAATATCGCCTTGCATATAAATTACGCTTGGTGCGATTATATGTGCGAAGGTCTGGTTCCACATGAACTTGATTGGTGGTTACGCATAACAAATTCATATACTAAACAACCTGTTATAAAACGTATTCAATTAAATATTGGTGATTATTCTGATAAATTTGACATAGAAAAAATATCTACGTTAATGGACAAACACAAAAACCAAGAATTTATTTTTCCTTGGAACAATAAGGTGGCTTCGAAAATCGATATGCTGAAACAAAGTGGCGCAAAATTCTCGCTGCTGTTCGATGGTTCGTATGGCGCAGGCATTGAACCAAAGTCATGGCTTGCTCCTGTTTATAAGGGCATTCCAAATGGATACGCGGGCGGTCTTGGGCCTGATAATGCCGCAAAAAATCTTGATAAGATAAATGAAATTTTACCACAAAATTATGAAACCTGGATTGACGCCGAAGGTAAACTTCGTGACAAACACACAACTGGTTCTTTCACGCTTGAATTGGCGGAAAAATATTTACAAAATGCTCTTAATTGGTATAATCAGCACGAAAAATAATTTAAAGGGATAAAAATGAATTTAAGATTTGTCACATGTTCTGATCCAAGGGAACACAATTCAATAAAAAAAATTATCAATTTGGCACATTTGCCACGCGCAGAAATCGCTGTACAATGCCACCCAAGTCAAATGTCAGAAGGAATGCCACGCAATGTTTGGTTTAACGAATTATTACACGAAGCCAACCAAACTTCACGTGTTAACCTGGCGATTCATATTAACTGTGAATGGGCAAACGATATTTGCGCAAATGGAAAAATCCCAGAAATAATCTTAAACTGGCTGAAGATTGAAAAATGTTATAACAGACCGCTTATTAAGCGTATTCAATTAAATATGCCTAAATCAACGGCCAAAAATATAAACGCAGATGCATTGGCGCAAATAATTCATAATTTTCCACACAATGAATTTATCTTGCAATATAACGACAATACAAAGGCCGCTGTTGAAAAACTGCATAAAACAGGTGCAAAATTTTCTCTGCTGTTCGATGCCAGTGGTGGAAATGGCAAAAGCCCTGAATCTTGGCAGGCACCGATTTATGAAACGCATCCAATGGGATACAGTGGCGGAATGTCGCCGACAAACGTTATGCGAAATTTAAATGCTATAAATTCACTTGTCCCAGAAAATCGTTGGGTATGGATAGACGCCGAAGGCAAACTGAAAACACCAATGTTGTTTGAAAACAAACCACAATTTGATGTTGATTTAGCACGCACCTATGTCCAACGCGCAAATATGTGGAAAAAACAACGTTAAAAAAACCGCCGAAACGGCGGTTTAAATTTTTGGTGGATGTTAAGAGACTCGAACTCCTGACCCTCTCGGTGTAAACGAGATGCTCTAGCCAACTGAGCTAAACATCCAAAGCGATAGTAATATTACCTTATTTTTTTCATTTGTCCAGTATTTTTTATTCTGACAAAGAACCTGTCACTTCGTTCATTGTTTTTTCAATCAAAACATCGGCTTTGGCCTTGGCGTCTTTATATGCATCAAAAACATATTTTGAAACGGTTTCTGCGCCATTTTCCAGCGCATTTGGTTGTATAGCCACAGATAACAAATCATATTTACCCGTCATGGTGACGACAACAGCGCCATTGCCCCCTATTCCGCGCACTTGCATTTGACCGAGGGAATCTTGCGCCGCCGCGATTTTAGTCTGCAAATCTGCCGCTTGAGCCATAAGGCTTTCCATATCCATTTATCTCTCCTTTATATGTAACATTTGAATCGCATTTGCTGGAACATTTATAGAATCAGCAGCAAACTTAGACAAGGATAACACTGGCAAGTATTTTTTATTAGCAAACACTATTGCGTCCGATTCTTTTACAAATTCTTTTTTAGAAGTTGTTGATAATATTGGTCTTTTAAAACCAGATGGTGTCATTTCATATGTAAAAATAGCGATAGCATATAACCCCGTAATTTTATCCATAACAATTGTTGCCGAATAATTGTTTTTTATCGCGGCACGAATTTCTGGGACCCTTTCAACGCTTGTATCAAGATGCTTTGCCCATTGTTTGTCTGTCCAAAGATTACGTGAAATTTCTGATTTTTTCGACATTTTCTACCCTTTACAAATTATTCGCCCTGCTGAACACAGGGCGAATATTTTTATTATTTCTTTTCTTTACCTGTTTTTTGATCAATACCGACCATAGATAAACGTGTTTTACCGCGTTTGTCTGTACCCAGGTATTTTACAAAAACTTTATCACCAACATTGATTTTAGCGTCTTCGATTTTGTTCAATCTTTCGCCTGTGATTTCGGAAATATGAACCAAAGATTCAAAGTTTTTCAAAATCTTTACGAACAAGCCAAAATCTTTAATACCGCTGACTTCGCCTTCATAGATTTCGCCAACTTCTGGTTCTGCGACGATTTCTTTGATACGACGAATTGCGTCTTCGGCGTTTTCTTTATCGGCAGCCATAATTTTAACATTTCCTTCGTCATCTAATTCGATTTGAGTATTTGTTTCACGTGTCAATGCTTGAATTACAGAGCCACCTTTGCCAATAACATCACGTACTTTATCTGGGTCGATTTTCATCGTGTATGCTTGTGGTGCATATTCAGACAAAGTTTTTCTTGGTGCTTTGATTGCTTTTTCGATTTTGCCAAGGATGTGCATACGGCCATCTTTTGCCTGTGCCAATGCGTGTTCCATGATTTCGAAAGTGATAGATGTGATTTTAATATCCATCTGCAAAGCAGTGATACCTTTATCAGTTCCTGTCACTTTAAAGTCCATATCACCAAGGTGGTCTTCATCGCCCAAAATATCGGTCAAGATTGCATAATCATCGCCTTCTTTGATTAAACCCATTGCGATACCTGCAACTGGACGTTTCATTGGAACGCCACCGTCCATCATCGCCAATGTGGCACCACATGTTGTCGCCATAGACGAAGAACCGTTAGATTCCAAAATGTCAGAACAGATACGAATTACATAATCGAATTCACTGCGTGTTGGAACCATTGGATGAACCGCGCGCCATGCCAAATTACCATGTCCCAATTCACGACGACCTGGGGATTTCAAACCTTTTGCTTCACCAACTGAATAGCCTGGGAAGTTATAGTTCAAGATGAAATCACGTTCGTCATCACCGTCCAAAGATTCAAGTGGTAATGCGTCTTTACCGCCACCCAAAGTCAAAGAAACAAGTGCCTGAGTTTCACCACGTGTGAACAATGCAGAACCATGTGCGCGTGGCAAAATACCCAATTCAATTTCGATTGGACGAACTGTTTTTGTATCACGACCGTCGATACGTGGTTTGCCTTCCAAGATATTTGTACGCATAATACGCGCAGTAATACCTTCGACAATTTCATCTGCCCAAGATTCCAAAGTGGATGTTGCAGTCGTGGTTTCTGGGAAAAGTTCTGGGATACGCGCTTTTGCTTTTGCGTGAATTTCAGCCAAAGTGTCAAGACGAACCAATTTTTCT
>DEBV01000009.1:27146-34959 GCA_002348925.1 Alphaproteobacteria bacterium UBA2947
AGACGAACCAATTTTTCTTTAATCAACAAAGCGTCTGTGATTTGTGGTACAAATTGTTCAAAGTCTTTTTCCATAACAACATATTCTTCGCTGTGTTCTGGGGTTGCCCAACGTTCTTTACCAGCCTTTTCAACGAATTCGTTAATTGCGTTGATAACAGTTTGTTGTTGATCAAAACCGAATTTCACAGCGCCCAAAGTTGTTTTTTCATCCAATTCACCGATTTCAGATTCAACCATCAGCACACCATCTTTTGTGGCAGCAACGACCAAATCCATCTGGGAATCTTCAATTTCTTTTTTGGATGGGTTCAACAAATATTTGCCGTCACGATATCCAACACGTGCTGCACCAATTGGGCCCGCAAAAGGAACACCAGAAATCGCCAAAGCAGCAGATGATGCAATCATTGCCAAAATATCAGGTTGGTTTTTCTTGTCATAAGAAAACACTTGCGCAATGATTTGAACTTTGTTTTTGAAAGTTTCAGGGAACAAAGGACGAATAGGACGGTCAATAAGACGCGCTGTCAATGTTTCTGCGACGCTTGCTTTGCCTTCACGTCTGTCGCGTGATCCTGGAATACGACCAGCGGACGCATATTTTTCTTGGTAATCAACGGTCAGTGGAAAGAAATCTTGACCTTCGACTGCTGTTTTTTCTGCGCATACAGTTGCCAAAACCATTGTTTGACCCATAGTTGCCATAACTGCGCCAGTTGCTTGTTTTGCATAACGACCTGTTTCCAAACGAACTGTTTCATCGCCATATTGGAATTCAACAGCAATCGGATTATTCAAAACGTTTTTTTCACTTTTTTTAAATATTCCAAACATTAAATTTTCTCCATTATTGTTTGATTAATTTTGCGAAGAAAAATTATTCGTTTTTGCGCTCTTGTTCTGTAAAGCGCAAGAAAGAACAATTATCTCTTCGCGGCCTGTGTTTGATTATAGAATATAAATATTTATTTGCAACAAAAAACCCTGCTTTCGCAGGGATTTTTTAACAATATTTATAATCCCATTTTTTCTTTCATTTCACACAAGACTGGTGTTTTTACCCCCAGTTTTTCTGCACGCCTGATAAGACCGCGCAGGGCAAAAATTCCTTCGACTGTGTTGGCTGTTATTTGTTCACCGCGCGCAATTGCTTGACCCGCTGAAAAATTACGAGATGTTGTTGATGTTGCAGAAAGAAACAAATCTCCAACCCCGCAAAGTCCCAAAAAAGTACCACATTTTGCGCCCATTTTTACACCCAGTTCAGAAATTTCATTCCATGCACGCGTAAATACCAATGCTCTTTCATTTTCGCCTGCTGCTTTGACTGTCAGATAGCCAGAAATCAAAGAATCTGCGTTTTTACCAACGCCACAAAGTTGCGCACCGATGAAATCGTCACTGTCTTGCAAATAAAGTTTGGAAAGTGCGATATGGCCCCCTGCCCTGACTTTTTCATTGCCCGCGATAGTCGAACCAGTTGGAACACCTGTTGCAACTTCCCTTGCGAATTGTGGACCAGACAAAACACCAAAATCTTTACATTCTGGCATTTCAGCGTTTAAAATTTCAGACATAAATTCGCCTGTTTCGCCTTCCATACCTTTGGTACAAATCAAAATCGGCTGACCATTATAAACCGCACGCATTTTGCGAACTGTTTCACGAAAAAACGCCGCAGGTGTCACGATTAACCAATATTCTGTATCTTTCAAATCTGCCATATTATCGGTTCTTGTCACCGCGGCAGGTTTTTCCAAATCTGTCAAGCCATCAAAAAGACCATTAAAACCCCAATGCATTACTTCATTACCAGATTTCGCACAAGTATAAGCCAATGCCGTTCCCCATGCACCAGCACCAAAAACACCTATTTTCATCTTAACTTCCTTAATTTCTTTTGAACATTGGGTACGACAATCAAATAATCACCAGATAAATCCAGCGCACGCATATATGACTTTCTTGCGCGTTCTTTATCACCCTTTTTCTTGTAAAAATCGCCCAAATGTTCGTATACAGACGACGAAGGTGTGACTTCGCCCACACGTTCCAATATTTCCAGCGCGTTATCTGTACTTTCTTTTTTATCTACAATAACACTAAGCAAATCCCACGCCGCCACATCAGAAGTGTTAATTTTTATCAAAGCCATCACATAATTATATGCTTTATCCAAATTTTTACCCTGTAAAGCCCAAACTCGTGCCTGAAGCAACATCATATCTGGCGACAACTTAATATCTATGTCTTCAACGGCATCCAAATCTTTCTGTGCGCGTCTTGCATCACCAAACATTGTGTATATATACGCCCGTTGTTTCAGCAAAAACACCCTGCCCTGAACTGGTAAATTCTTTTGTCGCAAAGCCTTGTTAACAGTAGACAAAGCATACATTTTATCGCCATTTTTTACACCTTCGCGACCGATGATTTGAATTCCAGGAACAAACAAAGGATTTTTACGCACGATTTTTTCTATTGCTTTGATATCGTTGTTTCGTTCTGCGATTCTTAATTGCCCGAACAAATACAAAGGACTGCTTTTTGGAATTTTGTTAAAACATGTTTCATAATCGCCAGAATTATAATAATAATATTGCCCAAGATAATAATTTATCATATCTTGGTTCGCATCGTCTGATATAATTTCGGCAAAGCGCAAAAACATCAAAGACAAATCTGTATAAATCATTATCTGTGTGTGCGATACAGTCTGAATCAAACTGAACACCAAATTGTTTTTATACCCATCAAAAACAGACCAATCTGGAATATCATCATAATTCAACATATACATACTGCCGACTTTGGCTAAAAAGTCGTTTCGCAATATATCCATATCTTCGGTCATACCGTTATGCTTGTAAAACGACATCAGATAAAGATAATCATTTACATTCATAAAATCAGGATGAACATTTGCAAATTCTTTGGCCGCAGTGTCTATATCATTATTCAATACTGCAATTTGGCCACGAACAAAAGATTTCCAATTAGCGTCTGCATGCATAGAATCTATGAATTTCGCAGTGTCTTTCGGATTTTTAGTCTTTATACCAGAAAAAATACGAATTGGCGCGGCCAAAACAGATGTATCTTTCTTATGACGCGCATAAACAGATTTCCAATCGTCTTTTTGAATCAAAAACGCATCATAAACCAATCTTTCAACCACATCTTTTGAATCTTTGAAACTTTCCGCATTTTGCGGCATTTTGCCGCCCAAAAAGTCTGTCAGATTCTTGATTTGTTTGATATTTTTGTTGTCTGCTTTTACTTCGGACATCATCTTTGATGCGGTTTCAAAATCATTTATATAAAGCGCGTGTTGCGCCGCCAAAAACGACCCATAATCGTTGCTGATGATATTACCACCCTGCCCTTGATTATGCAGACTTGATTCAAACACCTTTTGCCCCAACAAAATCGAGCAAAAAACAATAACGGTCAACAAAAATGGACCTGTATAAAAACTTTTAATACCTTTCATAAGAAAATATGTTAGAATAAATATTATGAAAAGAGAAGAAAAATTTATTAAATACGAAAATTTGCTCAAAGAATGGTCAACAAAAATGAATTTGGTTGCACCAAGCACTTTGACAGACATTCAAACACGTCATATTCAAGACAGCGCACAACTGGCCAAATATTTACCAAAAGATGTAAAAATTATCGATTTGGGCAGTGGTGCTGGTTTCCCAGGTGTAGTATTGGCGATTTTAGGATGGAACGTGACCTGTATCGAATCGATTGGCAAAAAAACAAACTTTTTATCCGCCCTGAAAGAAGAATTAGACTTACAAAACCTGACCATCGTTAATGACAGAATTGAAAATTTTCTTTCAAAAACACTGGTAAATACCGAGGATTTTGTGTTCACGGCACGCGCATTCGCACCTTTAATCAAAATTTTAGATTATACACACAAAACAAAATGTCGGCTTTTTTTACTAAAAGGCCGAGAAATCCAATCAGAAATCGACACAGCAAAAACAAAATATAAATTCGATTATAAACTATACGAATCGGAAACTGGTGACGGTTATATTACATATATTTTTAATATAAAATAAAGCTTTATTTCATATGAAATAAATTATAACTTGTTGATTTTACACAATTTTAATATTTGTATTGACTAATTTTTTGTGATTATATATGCTGTTTTTTGTTAAAAAGGACATTAAAAATGGCAAAAATCATATCTTTTGCAAATCAAAAAGGCGGGGTCGGTAAAACAACAACCGCAATAAATATCGCTGCATCACTTGCTGCAATCAAAAAACGTGTTTTGTTAATCGACCTTGATTCCCAAGGCAACGCTGGGACAGGACTCGGATTCGTTCGCGCAGCCCACAAACAAAGCGTATACGGTGTTTTAATGGGCACCGCAAGTGCTGCAGAAAACATATTAACAACAGCGGTTCCAAATATGCATTTATTGCCAGCGTCAGCGAAATTGGCGGGTGCAGAATTGGATATGTTGGACCTGGAAAATCGCGAATACAGATTGCGGGACGCATTAAACACAATAAAAGATAATTATGATTATATACTTATCGATTGTCCGCCAAATTTAGGTATGTTGACCATAAACGCGCTTTCTGCATCAGATTATGTTATCATACCGTTGCAATGCGAATTCTTTGCATTGGAAGGTGTACAACATTTGCTTTCGACCATCAAAGCAATCCAAAAAAAATGGAATCCAAACTTGGATATTTTAGGTATGGTTTTAACCATGTACGAAAAGAAATTAGGGCTTACACGCGCAGTGGAAGACGATGTTCGCGCCACTTTTGGTGACAAAGTTTTCAAAACAGTTGTTCCGCGCAATGTTCGCGTTTCAGAAGCACCAAGTCATGGAAAACCTGCTTTGTTCTATGATTTCAAATCAACTGGGGCACAAGCATATTTGCGTGTAGCAACAGAAGTTGTTAATGCACTTGAAAAAAGGAATTAAAAAATGTCATCTAAATTTTTAGGAAAATCATTGGCACAATTAAATGAAGAAATGGGCACAGTACCAGATATTTCTGTATTAACAGGTGCGGAACGCGTTGTTGTAAAACCAATTCCATTGGTGCAAATAAGTCCAAATCCTGACCAGCCACGAAAAACTTTTAATGAAACCGAATTGAACGATTTGGCAGAATCTATTAAAGAAAAAGGGGTGTTGGTTCCAATTATTTTGCGCAGCGTTCAAAACAAACCTTATCTTTATGAAATAGTTGCGGGCGAACGCAGATATCGTGCGGCACAAAGGGCAGGGCTTAGCGAAATTCCAGCATTGGTCAAAACAATGTCAGATCAAAACGCAATGGAAATTGCACTGATTGAAAATGTTCAACGTGAAAACCTGAACCCGATAGAAGAGGCCGAAGGGTTCAAAAACTTGATGGAAAAATGCCAATATTCATTGGAAGATGTTTCGAAATTTATCGGAAAATCTGCCAGTTATATAAGAAATTTGATGCGTATAAATAATTTGCCAGAATCCGTCAAAGAACTTATCAAAGAAGGGAAAATATCCCCATCACACGCACGTACTATCGCCGTTTCCGACAATCCAGAACAACTGGCACACGATATTATAAATAATAATTTGTCGGTTGCAGAAACACAAAAACAAGTGAAAAACAGTGCGCGTTCGAAAACAAGCCGTAATTTTGTTAAAAACACGCTGGATCCACAATATGTTGCAAAAGTAGAATCAAAAATATCTAAACATTTTGGGACAGATGTAAAATTGCGCGAAAAACGCGGCGGAGCAGGGCAATTTATACTTTCATTTGATAACCGTATTCAAATGGAAGATTTGATAAATAAATTGTTAAAATAAATACAAACAAAAAACAAAAAAAACACCGGCAAATGTCGGTGTTTTTTTAATAACAAAAGTTATATTATTTAACTGTTGTTGTTGCGTTACGGTTGTATTTCCAAACGGATTCACCAGTACCTTTGACCAATGGACGTTCTTTACCATAAGAAATGGTAGAAATACGAGAAGCCGCTATACCGTCTTTAACCAAAACTGCTTTTGCAGCGTTTGCACGACGTGCACCCAAAGCCAAGTTGTATTCTGTGGAACCACGTTCGTCGCAATTACCAGCAATTTGGATTTTTGTTTTTTCGTGGTTTTTCATATACAAAGATTGACCCAACAAGTTGTTTTCAGCGTCTTTTGAAATTTCTGCAGAATTAAACGCAAAGAAAACGCGTTGATCATTCAAATCAGAAGGTTCAACAATACTGGATCCACCGCAAGCGGCCAACAATCCAGCAACACCAGCTAATAAAGCAAAATTTACTATTTTCATGAAAATACTCCCTTGAGTTTTTGTTGCTCAGTGTATATTCTATATTAAGAATATTGAAAATGCAAGGAATAAAACATGCAAAATTACACATTGCGCGATTTGTATATGGCTGGCGTTCAGTGGGAATTATCAGAAGACACTGTAAAACCAGATGTAAAAAAAACACCAATTCAACAAAACTTGCTTGCCACCAAGGCAGAATCTAAACCGATTATTATACCAGCATGTGCGCCTATAACATTGGATACTGTTAAATCTATGGTTGAACGACCAACAGACATTGATTCGATGATTCGTATGATTGCAGAATTTAATCACCCACTGCGAAATGGCGCAACAAATGTGGTTATGCCAAACATTGCAACGAAACCAAATGGGCTTTTAATCATAACAGATTTGCCAAGTTCCGACGATGATATGTCTGGAAAAATATTGTCTGGCGCGGCGGGCGAATTAACCAACAAAATGTTATCAGCAATTGATATGTCGCGTGAAAGTGTTTCAATTATTCCGCTGTTATTCTGGCGTACACCTGGCGGACGCAGCCCAAGTCGCGAAGAATTGGATTTATCTTTGCCTTTCATTAACAAAATGATTAAAATGTTAAGCCCGCGCATAATTATAACACTTGGCACTTTGGCGACCACTGAAATCGCAAAAACAAATTTAAGCGAAGTGCACGGCAACGAAATCAAGAACGAAAAAGGTATTACGATTATACCAATGTATCATCCTAATTATATGATTTTGAAACCAAGTGCAAAAAAAGATGTTTGGGCGGTCCTGCAAAATGTGCAAAAATTGTTGAAAAACCCTTAAAAATATTTAATAATCGCACAGTAAGCTAATAAAGGAGCACGACTATTAAACCTAATATGAATAACGGCAAGGCCCGCGATATGGGTCCACGTATGAACGAAAAAATATTTGCAAAATCTGTTCAAGTTATAAGTCAAGACGGTCAAAATCTGGGGGTTATGGAAACCGCAAACGCGCTGAATATGGCGTATGACATGGGTTTAGACCTTGTTGAAATAAACGCCAATGCAACACCTGTATTGGTAAAAATTATGGATTATGGCAAATTCAAATATGAACAAAAAAAGCATGCAAATGAAGCACGCAAAAAACAAAAAACAGTCGAATTAAAAGAAGTTTGGGTAAAACCTTTCATTGAAGAAAACGATTTAAATATCAAATTGAAAAAAGTTTTCGAATTCTTGGGCGAAGGCAACAAAGTAAAAATTGCCGTAATGACCAAAGGAAACAAGAAAGTTTTGGCACGCGGTCGTGATTCTGTGCAACAATTGTTTGAACGCATAGTCGAATTGATTGGAGATAAAGGAAGTCTTGAATCAAAATCAAAACCAGACGACAGAACAAAATCGATAATTATTGCGCCTGCAAAATAAATTCCGCCCATACGGGCGGTTTTTTTATGTGATACAAACAAAAACAATTATCTTTCATCTTGTGCGGTAA
>DEBV01000009.1:34985-38722 GCA_002348925.1 Alphaproteobacteria bacterium UBA2947
GACAGGTAATTCCAATATTTGTTTTGTTTGCTGACGCACATAATCGCCAATATCTATTGCTTCTGCTTCTTGAATGTTTTCATTGTGTGTCTGTTGGTTATTTCGTATATACGGATAATATTCAACAGACTTTTTCAGCACTTCTGATGATATGGTCGATTGGTTGGTTGCTTGCAGATAATGTGTAAATTCGTGGGCTATTTGTCCAAGTGGTCTGTCTTTCAAATCACCCATAAATACAAACAAAGGTTCATCATTGCCAAGTAATTTTTTCACAATATCTGTCGCCCAAGGCGAAATTTCTTTGGCAAAGAAAGCAGCAGAAAAACCGCCAAAATATTTTTGAATATCTATATTACCAAAATCCTCTTTGAACAAGATTTTTGGTTGAATGTTTGAACTGGGGAATTTTTGCAAAAGCACTTTTAATGTATTTTTTACAAACTGTTTCTTTTGCTCATAATCTGTTTCAGACCAATGTTGCAATATATTTCGATTGTCGTTTATCAAAGGTTGCAACACATTCATAATCTGGGCCGCCAAGTGCAGTGCATCAGATTTATTATAATTATTCTGGGTTAATTCTCTGTTCTTATTTGCATAATCTAGTTGTTCTTTGCTTTTATGAAAACTATCTGCTTTGTTTACCATTGTTTTTCCTTTCCGAATATTATACCACAAAAATTGAAAAACACCATTTTTATACGCTATTATTTGTTGCAAAGTGTGGTTTTATGGGGTATCTTTAACACAAATAAAAGGACGGCGATATGGACGAAAATAAATTATCTTTTGAAGAAGCATACAAACAATTAACTGAACTTGTTCAAAAAATGGAAAATGCACAGATGTCTTTGGCCGATTCTGTTGCTGCTTATGAACAAGGTATAAAATTAAAAGCATATTGCGAACAATTATTAAAAGAAGCCGAATTAAAAATTGAAACACTGAAAGTATCAAACACTGGTGAATAGTATGGCCGAAAAAAACAAACTTTCCCCAGTTATGCAACAATATGTTGATATGAAGGCTGAAAACCCAGATGCCCTTTTGATGTTTCGTCTGGGCGATTTTTACGAGGCTTTTTTTGAAGATGCAAAAACTGTCAGTGAAACTCTTTCTTTGGTTTTAACACATCGTGGCACAGACGGTTTTGGTGTTGATGTTCCAATGTGCGGTATTCCATGGCATGCGTCTGATAATTATTTTGGCCGTCTTGTAAAATCAGGATTCAAAGTTGCACTGGTTGAACAGATGGAAACACCAGCGCAGGCAAAACAGCGCGGTCATAAATTTATCGAAAGGAAAGTTGTACGTGTTTTAACGCCTGGAACACTGACTGATGAAAATTTATTAACACCAAAAAAATCTAATTTTTTAATTTCTATTGTACCATTGGGAAATACTAAATTTGATTTGGCGGGTTGCGATATATCAACTGGCGAATTTTTTATCGGCGAAACAGACTGTATTATTGACGATATGATTCGCATAAATCCCGCAGAAATAATTTATCCAGAAAGTGATGCTGAAAAACAAATAATAAAGAATCTGCGCGAGATATATAAAACAACACCTGTATATGAAAAACTTTATTTGCGTTCAGATATAAATCTAATTGTATCGCATGTTTTTGGTGGAAATATAAAATCTGAAAACAATGAAAGTGTTTCGGCATTGCGATTGCTTGCTGGGTATTTATTCAATACACAGCGCGGTGCAAATATATCTTTCCGCGCACCTTATTCTTTCAAATCTGGCCGTCAGTTGTTAATAGATTCGTCCACATGGAAAAGTTTGGAAATAGATGCACCAATAAATGATGGCGGAACATGCTTGCTGGACGTTTTGGATCAAACCAAGACAGCGTCGGGGGCACGAAAATTGCGTTCTTATTTGCGTACATTGCCTGGGGACATAGATACAATTTTACAAAGGCAAGAACATATCGGACATTTGTTAACAAATCATTCGTTAATGGCAGAAATTGAATCAACACTATCACGCATACCAGATGTTAATCGCGCACTATCGCGTCTTTTGTCAGGACGGGGAACACCACGTGATTTGAAAAATGTTTCTGAATTTTTATCTGTTTTAGATATTGTGAAAAATATCGGTAAAAAGCTTGATACAACTTTGTCTGAAAAGTTTGCAAAAATTGAAACACATGATACTTTGGCAAATGAATTAGTTCAGGCGCTCAATGATGAATTACCAACATTTTTCCGTGATGGCAATGTTATAAAAACAGGTTTTAATCCGTCACTTGATAAAATGCGCAATCTTTCAAGTGGTGCAATGGAAACTATCGCTGGATTGCAGGCACAGTATATAAACGAAACAAATATAAATACTTTAAAAATAAAATATAACAATATATTGGGGTATTTTATCGAAGTACCGTCCGCACGTGCAGACGCTTTGATGGCACCAGAATCTGGTTTTATACATCGTCAGACCATGACTGGAAATATGCGCTTTACGACACCTGCGTTAATAGATTTGGATAATGATATTCGCAGTGCATCTGAAAAATCGGCAGCAATAGAATCTGATATTATAAATGAATTTATCGAAAAGATTCGCAGCATTTCAAACGATTTGATGAATACGGCAGATTTAGTGGCTGATATCGATGTATGGTTATCATTGGCGAATATTGCAGATATTTATTCTTGGGTTCGTCCAACAATAACAAACAACAATGAATTTGAAATTATTGGTGGACGACACCCAGTTATTGAATATGTTTTACGCAAAAAAGGCGATAATTTTGTTAAAAACGATTGTGATTTAAATGAAAAACCTATCGCACTTTTAACAGGTCCAAATATGGCGGGAAAATCAACATATCTACGCCAAAACGCTATATTGGTTGTACTGGCCCACCTTGGTTCTTTTGTTCCTGCAAGTTCTGCAAAAATCGGCGTATGCGACCAATTATTTAGCCGTGTGGGTGCTTCCGATAACTTGGCGGCGGGTCAATCTACATTTATGGTGGAAATGGTCGAAACATCAAACATATTAAATCGCGCCACAGAAAAATCTTTCATCATCTTTGACGAAATAGGGCGTGGAACATCAACTTTTGATGGTATGGCAATTGCACAAGCGGTACTGGAATATCTTAACGAATTAAATGCGCGCACACTGTTTGCGACCCATTACCACGAATTAACAAAACTGGTGGTTGATGAAAATTTAAACAAAGTAAAATGTTTAACTATCGATGTTCGCGAACATAATAACGATATTATATTCTTGCACAAAATCATAGACGGTGTTGCAAATCGTTCCTATGGAATTGCGGTTGCAAAGATGGCGGGCATGCCTGAAAAAATTGTTAAACGCGCAGAAGATGTTTTAGCAAACCTTGAATCAGACACACCAAACACGACTGTGCAACACAAAAAATCTTCTGTGAAACCAGTTGTTGCGGAAGAAGTACAATCACCACAATTATCACTTTTTGGATAAACAATGGACGGAATCTTAATCTTGGACAAAGAAAGTGGTGTGTTCAGCAGAACAGCAGGGCATCGCATTGCAAAAATGTTCGGTGAAAAGAAATTCGGACATATTGGAACTTTGGATCCGATGGCAAGTGGTGTTTTACCAATCGCAATCGGAAATGCAACAAAGATGATTCCTTTTATCGAACAAGTTTGTTCAAACCAAAAAGAATATTTATTTGGGCTGAAATTCGGAACAGATACAGATTCCCTTGATATAAC
>DEBV01000009.1:38738-78289 GCA_002348925.1 Alphaproteobacteria bacterium UBA2947
CATAACAGGAAATATAAAAGAAACCAACGATATTGTTCCTTGCGAAAAAGATATTATATCTGCATGTAAAAAAATAGAACAAACAAAAGAACAAATTCCGCCTATTTTTTCGGCCATTCATGTAAACGGGCAACGCGCTTACGAATTGGCAAGACGC
The DNA here is from genome assembly GCA_002348925.1 of Alphaproteobacteria bacterium UBA2947. Taxonomy (GTDB): domain Bacteria; phylum Pseudomonadota; class Alphaproteobacteria; order Rs-D84; family Rs-D84; genus Enterousia. Next base: position 38,896 of record DEBV01000009.1, read on the forward strand.
GGCGAAAGCGCAGAAATGCAACCACGTCCGATTACAATTTACAAGTTAGAATATACTGGGAAAAGCCGAGAAAACGAATACAATTTTCGTGTAGTTTGTTCACGCGGAACATATGTGCGTTCTATCGTTCGCGATATAGCAAAATTGTGTGGTGCGATTGCCACAACGACCTATATCCGCCGTATAGAGACAAATGGCTTTGAAATAAAAAATTCGGTAAAACTTGATTTTTTGGAAAATCTGGTTAATAATGGGGGACGCATAGAAGAATATCTTATGCAATCTGATTGTGCACTGGGGGACATTCCGGTAATCAATCTGAACGATAAAGAAACCAAAACTTATAAAAATGGTGGATTTATCAAAACGGCTGAAAGTGACGGTTTGTATCGCGTTTATTCAAACAAAATCTTTGTTGGAATAGGGCGCATAGAAAGCGGAAACTTAAAGCCAAAACGAACACTTTAATAACAAAAAGGAATATACAATGTCCGTAACAAAAGAAAAGAAAAGCGAATTGGTTGCTGCTTATAAAAACAGCGAACACGATAATGGCGGATCTGCTGCGGCTCAGGTTGCAATTTTGACAGAACGCATTCGCAATTTGACAACACATATGAAAGCAAATCACAAAGACGAACATTCAAAACGTGGTTTGTTGTTGATGGTTAACCGCCGTAAGAAATTATTGGCATACATCAAAAATCATAATGTTGCAGAATACGAAGACTTGATTAAGAAATTAGGTTTGCGTAAATAATTTTTTAAAAAATTATAAAAAAATACCGACAAATGTCGGTGTTTTTTTACAAATTTCTTTTCTTTCTGAATTCATCCAAAGAAACAATTCGTTTATCGTCGGGAACAGTGCCTGGTTTTTCTTCCAATGGCAATTCGATATTGTCTGTTTGTTGTTCTGATGCTTGTGGTCGTGTTTGGAAAGACAGCATAAATTCAGTTGTCGGATCTTTAAATTCAACCAATGCAGAAAACGGAACACGAATAAAAAATGGACGACCATCAAAAGTTAATTGGACCCCAAATTCTGTATCTGAAACATTAAGATTATTATATGAATATTGTAAAACGATTGTCATGGTATCTGGATATCTGATTCTTAAAAAATCAGGCAATACCACACCTGGTGCGCGCGTTTTAAAAGTGATAAAAAATCCCGCGTCATCGCCAAGACCATTATATTGCGCATAAATAAGCGCTTCTTTGACAACAGATTTTAATGCGTTATCTAATAATTGTTGATAGTTTATTTTATGCATCTTTGTTCTCCGCCATAACTATATTACTTATTGTACCATCAACGCAAGTGACAAATAAAGCATTCGGAACGCCCGCGAACATATTTGTATCAAGGCCCGTCGCCCAAACCTGAGCATCTGATTCATTTAAATCACTGAACAATCTTGCACGCGCACCAGAATCTAAGTGCGCAACGGCTTCGTCCAATAAAATAAGTGGTTTTGCACCTGTTTTTATATGAATTAACTTTGCGTGTGCAAGTATTAAATCTATTAAAATTGCCTTTTGTTGACCCGTAGATGTTATTTGAGCTGGCAAATTCAATTTCTTGTTAAACACCCCAAAATCAGATTTATGCACACCGTCTATGACCATTTTATCGCCAGTCAATTCGCGATTGTTCTGCAAATATTCAAAATATTTTTGTTCTGCGATGTTTGCGGTATTTTCAAGAACCAGTTTTTCAACAAAACCATTTACAGAAACCGCGCCATTTTCAAAGAAATAATTTATTTCAGCAGCATACCTTATACGCATTGCAGCAATAGATACAGATGTAGCCGCAATCTGTTTATCCAACGCGTCCAACCAATTATTATCTGCACCATTTTTTATTGCACCCGCGCGTTCTGACATCAATTTAGACAGACGCGAAATCCGCCCCATGTGCGATGGTTCAAAAGACGCGGACAGCCTGTCAAAAAACGCACGTCTATCACTGGCGGTTTCCATAAAAATTCTGTCTTCTTTTGGGGTCAACCAAACAATACGCAATTTTTTAGCCAATTCAGATAACGCAACATTTTCATTGTCTATTTTTGCGTGCCGATTTGTATCCCCAGAATTCAAGAACACACATATATCGCTGTCGTCATTTGTAGTTGCAAAAACAGAAAAACCACCATCCCCATCAAAACGCGCCATTGCTTGAATATCTGCGCCGCGCAATCCACGTTCGCCACAAAGCAGGGACAATGCTTCTAAAACCGCAGTTTTTCCAGCACCGTTCAATCCAGTTATGATAATATTCTTTGCGCCGTCAATTTTAATTCGGGAAATTTTGTGATTTCTGAAATTGGTAAGAATTATCTGATTTATCATTTTAAATGTGGAGGCCAGGGTCGGAATCGAACCGGCATCCAAGGATTTGCAGTCCTCTGCATAACCACTCTGCCACCTGGCCTTTCGCGTAAGTTCATATTAAGCAAAAAATAAATACATTTCAACATAAAAATTAACTTAATTTTAAATGAATTTGTTCCGATTTTTTTTGGGTCAAAAAACAGGTATTTTATATATGTTATGAAATATTACGGCATTATTTTTATTTGTCTGCCAGTTTGCGCCTTTGGGGCCGACGATTGTGCAACAATGCGACATATCCCAAACCAAGAAATGACTTTGGTCGAAGTCGTTGATTTAGGGCTTTGCCGCAACCCGAATACCGCCGCAGCCTATGCAGCCCTGCAATCACAACGTTATCAAAAAAATGCGGCGCATTCGTATTATTTGCCTACGGTATCTGGTAATGTTGGTGCAAATCGTTCACACACAGAACACGATGATTGGGATTACAGCGCTTCTTTGTCGGCTTCATATTTGATTTTTGATTTTGGAAAGCGTGAATCTGATTTTGCACAGACCCTTGCTACCTATCGCGCCGCTGGTTTTGACTATGATGATACGGTGCAAAATTTTATTTATTCTGTTATCGGGGCATATTATGAATTATTAAATATGGACGCGTCTGTTATATCTGCGCAATCTGCGCTGACTGTTGCAAAAACAGCAAAAGAAACCGCAGATAAAAAATATAAATCTGGAGCAGTCGCGCGCGCTGATGTTTATAAAGCAGATACCACACTGGCATCTTCACAATTGGCACTGGAACGCGCAAAAAACAATCGCGAAATTGCGAAAGGAAATCTTTTAAACATACTTTCTTTTTCCGCAAATGAATCTATAAAAATCAAAGATATGCCCGCAAGTTTTGGTGGCGCAGCAGAAAGCAAAAATATAGACGAACTGATTTCCATCGCACAAAAACAAAGACCAGATTTATTAAAGGCAAAATCACAAACAAACGCGGCATGGCATCGCAGAAACAGTGCTTTTTTAAAAAATTTACCGTCAATTTCTGTAAATGGTTCTGTTCAAACCACAGACAGAACCGTTGGCGGCATGTTTGAACATATGACACTTAAAACACATGGCAGTATTGGATTTTCTGCATCTATGCCGATATTTACTGGCTTTTTAAATTTTTATAACGCCCGTTCTGCAAATGCAGATTACGAAAATACGAAATACAGTGAACAAAACATTTATGATAATGCAATGATGGATGTGTTTACCGCATATCAAAATTATAAAACCGCACAAAAAGTGTTATCACAAACACAAACTCTTCTTAAATCAGCGACAGAAAACGAACGTGTGACATCTGGCATGTACAAAGCAGGGCGCGCAACCATGCTGGATTGGCAAACCGCACAATCTGAATTGGCGGATGCACGCAATCAAAACAACAGTGCAAAGTACGATCTGTTTGTAAAACGCGCCGCGGTTGCATTGGCTATCGGAGATATAAAAAACGGGCTAAAGGACAATAAGTAATGGAAGGAAAAGAAAATCTAACACCACAAAAAACGTCCTTTATAAAAAGGGTCTGGAATTATATTTGGCGCAACAAATGGTGGTTTGCTGTAATAATCATTGTTGCTGGGCTTCTTTGTTGGTGGTTGTGTCCATTTGGAAAATCGGGAAAGAAAGAATATATCACTATGGATATAACGCGTGGTGATATAACACAAAGCGTGACGGCAACAGGAGAAATACAACCTGTGAATACTATCAATGTTGGTTCGCAAGTTTCAGGCACTATTGAAGACATTTTTGTTGATTATAATTCGCATGTTAAAAAAGGCGATATTTTATTAACCATTGAACCGTCAGTTTTACAATCGACTGTTGATGAATCTTTGGCGACACTTGATTCTATGAAGGCAGAATTAAAATATGCGCAAAGCGAATATAATCGAAACCAATCTTTATATCATGACGGTTTTATTTCACGCGCAGAAATGGAAAAATCTCAAACTGTATACGAACAGGCACAACAAGCGGTTAACAAAGCACAATATGCATATGAACGCGCGGTGACAAATCTGGGATATGCAACGATTACTTCGCCTGTTGATGGAACTGTTATTTCAAGAAAAGTTGACAAAGGACAAACTGTCGCGGCATCTTTCCAAACGCCAGACCTTTTTGAAATTGCCGAAGATTTATCAAAAATGCAAATTGAAACCGCTGTATCCGAAGCAGATATTGGTATGATAAAAGACGGTATGCCTGTCACTTTTACTGTGGACGCTTATCCAAACATGGTATTCAAAGGTAATGTTCAACAAATAAGATTGTCACCAACAACTGTTTCAAATGTTGTCGTTTATACTGTCGTAATAGATGTAGATAATTCTGATTTAAAACTTATGCCAGGGATGACCGCGTTTGTGACGGTTGTAGTGGCAAACGCCAAAGATGCATGGAAAACAAAAAATTCGGGTCTGTTGATTCGTTCATACAAAAACATTGTTGATAATGTCAGCGACGATATTACACCAAAGACACACCTTGCCATAAAGCGCGATAAAGATATTGTTTTTATTCCGTATAAACGCGGAATTGCAACACCAACCGAAACGCAAATTATATCTGATGAAATAAAACAAGGCGACAAAATCATAGTTGGCTTTACAGGACAAAAAACAACCAACAAAGGTGACATGATGCGCCCAAGAATGTAGATATGAAAAAACAAACTAACATTATTGTATTAAACAAAGTTAACAAAAGTTTTCCGCTTGCCATCGGCGGAACACAACAAGTTTTGTTTGATATAAATTTTACAATTCAATCGGGCGAATTTGTTTCAATTATGGGGCCAAGCGGTTCTGGAAAATCAACATGTATGAATATAATTGGCGCATTGGACAGCGCGACATCTGGGACTTACGAATTATACGGCAAAGACATAACAACAATGTCGGCAGATGATTTAGCAACCATTAGGAACGAATATATCGGCTTTGTTTTTCAGAATTTTAATTTACTTCCAAAACGAACAATTATTGACAATGTAATGTTGCCGTTAATGTATCGCGGTATAACCATAGATGACAGAATCCGCCGTTCACGCGAAATGTTGCGGCTTGTCGGATTGGAACAATTTGAAAATTATTTTCCGCCGCAATTATCAGGTGGCATGAAGCAAAGAGTTGCGATAGCGCGCGCTTTGGCTGGCAATCCTAAACTGATTCTGGCAGACGAACCAACAGGTTCACTTGATTCCAAAATGGGAAATGAAATACTGAAATTTTTTGAAAAACTAAATCGTGATTTTGGAATTACTATCATAATGATAACGCACGAATTTGAAATAGCACAATATTCAAGACGCATTATACATATTTTTGACGGACATGTCACATACGATGGCCCCGTACCAAAAAGTGAAACGACCCTTTTAAATTCAGAGAAACGGCATAAAAAATGACACTGGGTGATATATTAAAAGAATCTTGGATATCGATAAGCGGAAATAAATCAAGGTCGTTTCTGACGGTCCTTGGCATTATTATCGGTGTTATGGCAGTAGTTATAATGGTTGCCGTTGGCGAAACCGTTCAAAAATCTATCACAGACCAATTTTCTTCGCTTGGCACGAACACTATCGTTGTGCGCGCCAGCGCGGCACGCAGTGGTGGTGTTCGTATCGGCAACAAACAAACCCTTACCATAACAGATGCAGACCAAATAAAACGATTAAGTGATGTCACTTTTGTATCCCCAGCACAAATGGGAAATTCACAGGTTATATACGGAAATAAAAATTGGGCGACAATGATTCTGGGGGTATCGCCTGACTATGCCGCAATCCAAGATATTGATGTTGAATATGGAACTTTTTTTGATGAAAATGCGGTGAAAAATGCATCAACTTATGCGGTTATCGGACCAGATACAGCGGTTGAATTAGGTTTGCCCGAAAATCCAGTTGGTGAAATTATTCGTATTCAAAATATGCCTTTCGTTATTGTTGGCGTTATGAAGGCGCGTGGCGATTCTACATTTGGTTCGCAAGACGACATGGTTATAATTCCAATTACAACACTGAAAAAGCGTCTGCAAGGTTCTAAATTTCCAGATGCGGTTAATATGATTGCGCTGAAAATCTATAATGATTCAGACAATAATGTTGTTATCGAACAAATCACTTCTCTTTTACGTCAACGACACAGATTAAAAGAAAACGATGAAGATGATTTTATAATTACCGATATGAAACAAATTATGGAAACTATGAACACTGTGACGGGCTATTTAAAATTATTGCTTATTGCAATTGCAGCAGTATCTTTATTGGTTGGTTCAATCGGTATTATGAATATGATGTTAACTTCGGTCGCAGAACGCACACGTGAAATCGGTGTACGCAAAGCAATCGGCGCGAAAGAACGTATGATTATAATTCAGTTTTTATCTGAATCAGTCATGATATCTTTTATTGGTTCAATGATTGGATTGGTACTTGGTGTTGGCTTATCACAAGGAATAGGACGATTTATATTGCACTATGATGTGCCGTTTTCAATATGGCCTGTAATATTGTCTGTTTCTGTTGCGGTGGTGGTGGGTCTTGCATCTGGTGTTATGCCCGCGATTAAGGCCGCAAAATTAAATCCAATAGACAGTTTAAGATATGAATAAAAAAACACTGGCAAAAGCCAGTGTTTTTATTCTTTTTCTTCCGTCGTTTCTTCGGCTTTTTTATCGGCCAAGAATTTTTCCAACCAATGATTATCTGTTTTCAATTGTCTTATATCAGAATTTTCCAACAACATTTTTTGTAATGGAATTGTTGTTTTTATTCCTTCAATTACAAATTCGTCCAGCGCACGTTCTGCGCGCATTATACACGCAGGTCTTGATTGTGCATGCACAACCAATTTTGCAATCATGGAATCATAGGTTGGCGGAATTGTGTATCCAGTGTAAACCGCACTGTCCACACGTACCCCCATACCACCAGCAGGCGCATACAATTCAATTTTTCCAGGATTTGGAATAAAAGTTTCTGGGTCTTCGGCATTTATACGAAATTCTATTGCGTGACCATGCGCAACCAAATTTGATTGTGTATAGCCCAATTTTTCACCAGCCGCGATACGTATCTGTTCACGCACTAAATCAACACCATAAACCATTTCAGTCACAGGGTGTTCAACCTGTAAACGCGTGTTCATTTCAAGGAAATAAAACTTACCATCTTCGAACATAAATTCGAAAGTCCCAGCGTTTGTATATTTCATTTTCTTGGCCGCGGTTTTACAAATTTCAATCATATCATCGCGCTGTTTTTGCGTTAAGATTGCCGCAGGACATTCTTCCATAACTTTTTGGTTTTTACGTTGAATAGAACAGTCGCGTTCACCAAAAATCACAACATTGCCATGTTTATCGCCCAAGACCTGAAATTCAATATGACGTGGGTGCAATAATAACTTTTCCATGTAAAGCGTATCATCGCCAAATGCAGATTTAGATTCTGCTTTTACAATTGGGAACGCTTCCCTTAATTCGTTTGCGTTATTTATTGCGCGCATACCACGACCACCACCGCCAGATGCCGCCTTTATCATTACAGGATATCCGATTTTATCAGCCCAAACAAGCGCATCTTCGATATCACGCAACGCACCATCAGATCCAGGAACAACTGGCAAACCACATTTAATTGCGGTTTGTTTTGCATTAACTTTATCGCCCATTTTGCGAATCATATTGCTGTCTGGACCAATCCAGATAAGACCATGTTGTTCAACCTTGTCTACAAAGTCTGCGCGTTCTGATAAAAAACCATAGCCTGGATGAATTGCGTCTGCATTTGTTAATAACGCAGCCGTCAATATCGCAGATTCATTAAGGTAAGATTCTGATGATTGTGCAGGTCCGATACATACTGATTCATCGGCCAGTTTTACATGCATCGCATCTCTGTCCGCCGTAGAATAAACAGCAACCGTTCGTATTCCCATATCGCGACATGCACGAATAACACGCAGTGCAATTTCACCACGATTAGCGATTAAAACTTTTTTTATCTGTGGCATAAGAAACCTTATTCTATAACAATAATAGGTGTATCAAATTCGACAGCTGTACCGTCTGTGACCAAAATTTCTTTGATAACACCGTCAATATCAGATTTGATAGGATTAAATGTTTTCATTGCTTCAACCAAAGCAACTGTATCTCCTGCCTTAACTGCACTGCCCACTTTCACAAAAGGTTTTGCACCTGGTTCTGGGGCAAGATACGCAACACCAACCATTGGTGATTTCAACACATGTCCTGATATTTTTGAATCTGTGTTTGATTTATTTGATTGAACAAATCCAACTGGCGCAGCAGCCACTGCCTGTTGTTTAGATAAATGAATATGTTTTCGATATAAACCCAAAAACAGTTGACGTTCCAAATCCAATTCGGTTATGCCCATTTCGTCCATCAGTTTAGACATATTTTCAACTGTTGATCTGAAAGATGCCATAATTATAAATCCTTTTTATTGTTTACATACATTATCTTAGATTTTACCACATTGTATTTTTATGTCAAGGAACAGGATCATACCCGCATCCCCCGCCAGGTCTGCAACGCGAAATCCGCTTTATTCCCATGACGGTTCCACGAAAAAGTCCGTATTTTTCAATTGCCTGTTTTGTATATTCACTGCAAGTTGGAATAAACCTGCATGCAGCGCGTCCACCAATAAATGGCGATATGCACAACTGATAAAAACGGACAAGTTTACACCCGATCCGTGTAAAAAAATCATTTTTCATTTTGAAAATTTCTTTAATGCATTTGCCAAATTTTTACGACCTTCTTCGCGTGAACAATTCAAAATTGTTGGTCGCGCAATAAAAATATAGTCCATATCTGGCTTCATCAAATGTTCGTTATAGGCAATCCAATCACGCAATAAACGTTTTGCACGATTACGAAGTGTTGCCAATTTAAAGATTTTTTTGGCGGCAACCAAGCCATATCTGGAATCTTTTTTGACCGCACGTTTGGCTTTAACTATGAAATAAAAATCATGCACCACAGGGTCATCTGGTGTGGTTGCAAAATCTTTGTAATTTCTTATAGTTTTTCTTTTCATGCGGGCAATTATACCAGAATATCGGGAAAAGCAAATAAAAAAGCAAAATTTGCTCTGCGCGCTTGATTTTTTCTGTACCTGCTTTATAATGCGAAAAAACGGAATCAAGGGATTGGTACATGTATAATTGGTTATTAAAGTTTTTCTCTGCTGATATGGCGATAGATTTGGGAACTGCAAATACTCTTATTTATGTAAAAGGACGCGGTGTTGTTCTTAACGAACCATCTGTTGTTGCGGTTGCAGAAAACAAATTATTGGGCCGTAAAGAAATATTGGCGGTTGGATCAGAAGCGAAACAAATGTTTGGTCGTACACCTGGCACAATAAGTGCTGTACGCCCATTGCGCGATGGTGTTATCGCAGACTTTGAAGTTGCCGAAGAAATGATTAAATACTTTATTCGCAAAGTTCATCAAAGAAATCTTTTAACCGCACCTCTTATTATTATATGCGTTCCTTCATGCGCAACACCTGTGGAAAGACGTGCTATTCAAGAAGCCGCTGATGCAGCAGGCGCGCGTCGTGTTTATATTGTTGAAGAATCTACAGCTGCTGCAATTGGCGCGGGATTGCCAGTTGAAAAACCACTTGGTTCTATGGTTTTGGATATTGGCGGTGGCACAACAGAAGTTGCTGTTATGTCCCTTGGTGGCATTGTTTATTCGAATGCCGTAAGAACCGCGGGCGATCAAATGGACGAAGATATTATAGATTATGTCCGCAAGAATAAAAACTTGTTAATTGGTGAAAACACTGCCGAAGAAATCAAAAAGAAAATTGGTACTGCACTTATGCCAAAAGACAAAGCAAATGAATTGACCATGAAAATCAAAGGTCGTGATTTGATGAGTGGTACACCACGTGAAACAATTATCACTGAATCACAAATCGCAACAGCTTTATCACAAACAGTTGCAAAAATTATCAGCACCGTTCATTTGGCATTGGAATCTACACCACCAGAATTGTCTGCTGATATTGCAGACCTTGGTATTGCAATGACTGGTGGCGGTTCATTATTACGCGGACTGGACGCTGCAATTCGTGCTGCAACTGGATTGCCTGCGTTCTTGGTTGATAATCCATTGGCATGTGTTGCATTGGGAAGCGGTAAAATGTTGTCCAATATCGACAAAAGCAAACACATTTTACAAACCATGTATTAAAACAAGAAAAACACTGGCAAATGCCAGTGTTTTTTTTACATATTATCTTGTTTTCGGGAACATACAAAAACAATTCGCAAGATTTTCATATTCTACGGAAAAGCCGTTGTCTGAAAATGTCTTCATCCACCAATCACGATTTTTTATTAACCGTGGTTTATTACAAGTTAAAAGTTCATCACCCTGTTTTCTGGCAGCGATTACATCTTCGGTTGTATTATGTATTGCTGTTAACATTTTACATGTTCGAAATTTTTCCAATACTTGTGGTATTTCGCTTTCGCTAAAATAAGTCAAAGTTCCATTACAATAAGCTATATCTGCCTTGATTGGTTCACAATCTAATATTGATTTTATTTTTATTTTTCCATCTGTAAACAGTTTTTCCAGATTTTCATTTTGATAAGGATATTTTTTTATATCTATACCTGTTGCAATCATTCCAAGTTTCTTTGCACGATATACTATTTCACCAGTCGCGGCACCACAATCAAAAAAAGTTTTTGGAAGATGATTAAGATAGTATACAAATATGCTTACTAATATTTCTGGCGGAATAGAGAACATTTTCCAAAACCCGTCATTGTCTTGGTAATTATACTGCATATAAGGATATTTTTTATAATAATAATGCATTATATTTGACTTTTGTTTTTAGCTTATAAATAAAAAAAACTGGCTGAAACCAGATTAAATTTGGTGGGTGGTATTGGGCTCGAACCAACGACCTCCACGATGTCAACGTGACGCTCTAGCCAACTGAGCTAACCACCCAAAGCACACAGATTATAACAGTAAAATTCTAATTTGCAACACCAAATTCTTGATTTACGGGTTTTTTATTCTATAATACCCAAAAACATAAAAAAGGACACAGACAAATGGCAAAAAAATATTTGATTACTTCGGCACTGCCTTATGTAAATGGCGAATTACATCTGGGACATTTGATTGGCTGTTATCTGCCAAGTGATGTATACGCCAGATTCTGTCGTGCAAAAGGTAGAGATGTTTTATTTGTTTGTGGCGCAGATGAACATGGAACACCTGCAATTATTGGCGCAGCAAAAGAAAATTTACCAATCAAAGAATACAACGATAAATATTATGAAAAACATTTGCGCGCAGTATCAGATTTTAAGTTGTCGTTCGATTTATATGGACGCACACACACACAATTACAAGAAAATTTGATTCATGATTTGTTTACACGTCTTGACGAACAGGGTTTAATTGAAGAACGTGAAACAATTCAGCCATTTTCTGTTGATGATGACACTTTTTTAACCGACAGACAGCTAGTCGGAACATGCCCAAAATGTGGCTATGACAAGGCGCGTGGCGACCAATGTGATAAATGTGGTTCGATATATGAAGCAACAGAATTGTTAAATCCAAAATCTACTATTTCTGGTTCTGCAAACGTTGAAATGCGTCCAACAAAAAATTTATTTTTCTTGGCCTCTAAAATTGAAGGCTCATGGAAAAAATGGCTTGATGAACACGCACCAAAATGGTCAAAGACTGCTTCCGCTATCGCGAAAGGTTGGGCAAACGAAGGTCTGCGTGATACTTCTATTACACGCGATTTATCATGGGGAATTCCTGTAAACAAACCTGGATATGAACACAAAGTTTTCTATGTTTGGTTTGATGCACCATGGGGTTATGTTTCTATATCACAAGCCGCCAACAAAGATTGGGAATCTTGGTGGAAAAATCCTGATTGTCATTATGCACAATTTATGGGTAAAGATAATGTGAAATTTCATTCTGTATTTTTCCCAGAACAACAATTGGCTATGAATGATAATTGGAAAACCGTAGATATGTTGAAGTCTATGAATTTCTTGAATTATGACGGCGGAAAGTTTTCTAAATCCGAAAATCGTGGTATCTTTCTTGATGAAGCAATAACTATTGCACCAAGTGATGCATGGAGATACGCTTTGATGGCATCTGCCCCAGAAACAGATGATAACGATTTTACCGTTGCACGTTTTGCAGATATTGTTAACAAAGACCTTAACGGCATGTTGGGTAATTTTGTTTCACGTGTTTGCAAATTGTCTGCAAAAAACTTTGGAAACATTGTTCCAAAATCTGACAAATTTGACAGCGAATTAAAATCAAGAATCGACGAAAAATTAAATGAATTAACAGCCGCTCTTGATGCTTGTGAATTTCGCGCAAGTGTGTTTGCCTTGCGTTCACTTTGGGCAATCGGTAATGAATATATGACCGAAAAAGAACCGTGGGCGTTGGTTAAAAATGGTGATATGGACGCGGCACAACATGTGTTGAATACTTGTTTTCAACTGATAGATTTTTATGCACGCGTATCTGCACCATTTATTCCAGACACAGCAGAAAAAATGCAAAATATATTTGCTGTTAAAAACGATTTGTCTTGGCCAAATGAATTTGAAACGCGCATAAAAGATGGAACAGAATTTACAATTCCTGAAAATCTTTTTGAAAGAATAGATGATGATACGGTTAAAAATTTGACAGAAAAATATTCTTTAAAAAAGACACCGCAATTAACTGTTGTAAAAATTACAAAAGTTGAAAATCATCCGCAACGCGAAAACCTGCATGTTTTAACAGTTAATGATGGCACACAAGATTACACTGTTGTTTGTGGCGCACCAAATGTTCATGTTGGTATGTTGGCGGTATTTGCACCGATTGGCGCAATAATACCAAAGACAAACAAACCTATTAAACCACGTGCTGTGGCTGGTGTTGAATCATGCGGTATGTTGTGCAGCGGCGATGAATTAAACATATCTGATGATGATACTTGTTTATACGAAGTGACAGACGAATCTAAATTCGGCAAGGCTTTTTAAACAAAAATGTCCAATAACAAACTGATTTTAATGTCTTGTTGTGCGCCTTGCAGTGCGGGCGCAATAAGACAGTTGGCATACGGCGAAATCCCTGACATAGACGATTTTATTGTTATGTTTTTTAATCCCAATATTTTCCCAGAGAACGAATACCAAAAGAGATTAAACGAACAAATCAAGTACTGTGAAAAGTTGGGTGTGAAATATGTAATCGGCGATTATAATCATGACGATTGGCGCAATGCCGTATGTGGTCTTGAAAACGAACCCGAACGCGGTGCGCGTTGCAGTAAATGTTTTGCATATCGTTTTTGTTATGCACGCGAATACGCAAAAAAACACGGTTTTAACGCGATAGCGTCTGTGTTTGGTGTATCACGCCACAAAGATCAAAATCAGGTTGATAATGCAGGAAACGATTCTTGTGGTGATATAAAATATTTGCCAATCAAATGGAACGAAGAATTGCGCCAACAAATAAATCGCGAATCTGATTTTTATCGCCAGAATTACTGTGGTTGCGAATTTTCCATGCGCAAATGATAATAAGTTGATTTTTGCTTTTATTTTCCTATAATTTCAAAAGAATTATAACAAAGGTGCAAATATGTCATCTATCTATGTTTTCCCAGGTCAAGGCGCACAAAGTGTTGGTATGGGATCAGAATTATATCAAACAAACGCAGATGCGCGCGCTGTATTTGATGAAATGGACGCGGCGCTTGGTGAAAAATTGTCAGATATAATTTTTAACGGTCCGATTGAAACCCTAACTTTGACAGCCAATGTGCAACCTGCGATTTTGGCAACATCTATTGCAATGTTTCGTGCGGGTAAATATCCAAAACCAGATTTTGTTGCTGGGCATTCACTGGGTGAATATACCGCATTATGTGCAGCGGGTGCATTATCTTTAAGTGATGCCATAAAACTGGTTCGCTTGCGTGGGGAATCTATGCAGAGTGCTGTTCCTGCGGGCCAGGGTGCAATGGCTGTGATACTGGGTCTTGAATTTGAAGATTTGAAAAAAGTTTGTGAAAAAGCAGAATCTGACACAGGTGCAGTATGCGATATTGCGAACGATAACTGCCCTGGTCAAATTGTTATATCTGGTGCAAATTCCGCCATTGAACGTGCTATGGAATTGGCAAAAGAAGCAGGTGCCAGACGCGCGATGAAATTGGCTTTGTCTGTACCACCACATTCACGTTTGATGGAACCTGTGGTTGCGGTTATGAAAAAAGCACTGGACGAAGTTGAAATAAAAACACCTGTTGTTCCAATTATTTCAAATAAAACATGTCAACCGATGACGGATGTAAACGAAATCAAAGATGCATTGCTTTATCAAATAACTCATGGTGTTCGTTGGCGCGAATCTGTATTATCTATGGTTGATTTAGGAATTGACGATTTAACTGAAATCGGACCAGGTGAAGCCTTGATAGGTATGGTAAAACGCACAACAGATAAAATTAATGCACATAAATAGGGAGACGCATTATGTTCGAATTGAAAGATAAAGTTGTTTTGATTACTGGCGCAACAGGTGGTATCGGTGGCGCAATCGCAACACAAATGAAAGCAGCTGGCGCAACTGTTGTTGTGACTGGACGCGATATGGAAAAAATGTCTAAATTTGATGATTCTTTTATAAAGATTCAATCTGATTTGGCAGCAGATGGCGCAGCAGAAAAACTGATTGCAGACACTATTGAAAAAGCAGGTCGCATAGATGTTTTGATTAACAATGCTGGGATTACCGCAGATACACTTATGATGCGTATGTCAGACGAACAATTCGATAATGTTTTGAACACCAATCTGCGTGCAACTTTTAAAATGTGTCGCGCGGCGATTATGCCGATGATGAAACAGCGTTTTGGTCGTATTATAAATATGGCATCCATAGTTGGCGTTGTTGGTGGGGCAGGTCAAACAAATTATGCCGCATCCAAGGGTGGAATTATCGCAATGACAAAATCTATTGCCGCCGAAGTAGGTGGGCGCGGAATTACTGCAAATGCTATTGCACCAGGCTTTATCAAAACACCAATGACCGATGTTTTGCCAGAAGAATTAAAGAAGACATATTTGGCACAAATACCTGCTGGTCGTTTTGGTGAACCAATAGATATCGCAAATGCTTGTGTATTCTTGGCAAGCGATGAAGCATCTTATATCAACGGACAAACGATTCATGTAAACGGTGGAATGGGAAGATTTTAAAATGAAATCGATAAAATTTAAAGAGATAAAAACACAACGTTTGCATTTAAAGCCATTGGTTGCATCATTTGATTTTGCAAATCATTTGTTTAATATAATTGCTAAAAATCGCGAATTTTTCAAATTTATGCCATGGGCAAATGTGGAAAAACCAGAATCTGAATTTGAATTTTTGCAAAGTGCAGAAAAAGGCTGGAAAACGCAAGAAACAGCAACCTATGGGATGTTTTTACAACCAAACAATGAATTTGTTGGTGTGTGCACTATGTTTGAAATAAGTTTTGAAAAAGAAAGCGGCGAAATAGGGTATTGGTTAAATCCGATTTTTGCGAACAAAGGATTTATGAGCGAAGCTGCCAATGCTGTTGCAAATGAATTTTTTAATGCGGGTTTTAAACGAATTGTCATAAAAGCAAACCCTGATAATATAGCATCTTGTAAAGTTGCTGAAAAATGCGGATTTGAACGCGAAGGTTTGTTACGCAATTACGATTTCCTTCCGTTTTTAAACAAACGCGAAGACCTGGTGTTATATTCAAAAATAAAAGAAAAATAATATGCAAAAATATGATGTGATTGTTATTGGTGGTGGACACGCTGGCGCAGAAGCCGCTGCTGCATCTGCCCGTCGTGGTGCAAAAACACTGTTATTAACCATGCGCGAAAGCGATATTGGCGCTATGTCTTGTAATCCTTCGATTGGTGGACCAGGCAAATCACAAATGGTTGCAGAAATGATGGCATTTGGTGGTGTTATGCCACGCGCCGCAGACAGTGCTGGTATTCATTGGCGCACATTGAACGCGACACATGGTGCGGCAACTCAGGCACTGCGCGCACAAATAGATCGCAATTTTTATCATAATGCTGTTATGAAAATTTTAGAAGACACACAAAATTTATCTGTTGTTTTCGAAAGCGTTTCTGATTTAGATTTGGAAAACAAAACTGTAAACGGCAAATATTCTGCCGCATGCATAGTTTTAACAACAGGAACTTTTCTTGGCGGATTGGTCACACGCGGATCTGAAAAAATACCATCTGGTCGTTTAATGGACAATGGTGAATATCAAGAAAACGATACTCATATATCTGGTGTTTTGAAAAAAGCAGGATTTGAATTATTGCGCCTTAAAACTGGGACACCAGCGCGTATTTATCGCGACAGCATAGATTTCAGTGTTTGTGAAGAACAACCTGGCGATGTACCTCATGATTGGTTTGGATTGGGCGACAACAAAAACACTATTAACGATAAATGTTATATTACGCACACGAACGAAGAAACACATGAAATTATTCGCAACAATATAAAAGATGCGCCTATGTATAATGGCGACATAAGGGGGCTGGGGCCACGTTATTGTCCTTCATTGGAAGATAAAGTTATGCGCTTTCCAGAACACAAAACACATCATGTATTCTTGGAACCCGAAGGTTATAACAGTGATTTAATTTATCCAAATGGTATATCAACTTCGTTTGGGGCAGATATTCAAGATAAATGGATTCGCACTATCCCAGGATTACAAAATGCTCGTATAGCGCGATATGGATACGCCATAGAATATGACGCAATAGATGCAAGGGCGCTTAAAAACACACTGGAATCCAAAGATATATCTGGTCTCTTTTTTGCTGGCCAAATCAACGGAACCAGCGGATACGAAGAAGCGGCCGCCCAAGGTTTAATCGCTGGGGTAAACGCCGCAGCGCGCGCTTTGGACATTGAACCTTTGGTTATCGACAGAACAAATTCTATGATTGGGGTTTTGATTGACGATATAACCACACTTGGTGTTGATGAACCATATCGTATGTTCACTTCACGCGCAGAATATCGCCTTAATTTGCGTGCAGATAATGCAATTCTGCGCCTTGGCGACATGGCAGAATCTTTGGGGTTGATAACACACGAAACACATCAACAAATTTTAGAAATGCGTGAAAGCACAGCATACGAAAATGATAAATTTTATGCTGGATACATCGAAAGAAACGAACGCGAAATTGCGAACTATAAAAAAGATTCAGAATTAAAAATACCAACAAATTTTGATTATAAAGATTTGCCAGGACTTACAAATGAATTGGTTGAAAAACTGACAAAAACACGTCCTGAAAACATCGCTGCATTGTCCCGCATTCCAGGCATGACACCTGCTGGTATAATGGTTGTTTTGCGCAAAATTAAATGTGGAAATAAATAAAAAAATATATTAACATTCACACACCTGCCGGAATAGCTCAGTTGGTAGAGCATCTCATTCGTAATGAGGGGGTCGCAAGTTCAAGTCTTGTTTCCGGCACCATAAAAAATTATAAAAACACTGGCATTTGCCAGTGTTTTTAATCGCAATCAAATTCTTGCAGCATATATTTATCAGAAGTTTATGGAATAGAATCTGGTTTTACAATATCAACTTCTTTATCAGCATCAAAATTTTTGTCCCATAACTTTAAAGTTTCTTCTGGTTCATTTGCAAATTGGTATTGTTTTATAACTCTTTGTGTCTCAGTATAAAAATTTTCTGTTCTTATAGCCTTTGCATTGATTTTTTCTTCACCAAAAACTTTGTGCAAACCAGAAACATTCAATCCAACAATCACATTACTGCGCAACAATGGTGCACCAGAATCCCCGCCAGCACTGTCACAATCAGTTTCTACCATTTTATTACTTTTTTTCAAATTACGTACAATATTACAATTTTGAACTTTAAAATTATTATCGTCTTTAAATAATGGCTTTTTGCCCAATTTTTCCAATTTTTTTTCTACAATTCTGTTAAAACAATCTGGCTTTTTATCACACTCTTCTTTGTATTCTTCTTTTACTTTGGTGTACAAATCTTTAAGAAAAGGTATTTCATCATCTTCTATTATACGCAAAGCACCATATCCGCCACGATTAACCGGACCAATCGAAGACATAGGGGCAATAGATTTGTAAAAATTGCTATCCTTGTCAGACAACAACAATCCCCAATCTGTACCATCTTCTGGCATTGATTTTTCATTATATTTAAGTACTTTTAAGTTGGATTTTTCATATTCAGAACCGTTCCAAAATTCTGCGACACAACCGTTTTTGCACGAAAAGACAACATGACTGTTTGTTAAAATTATGTTCTTAGACACAAAAACACCTGTCACTTTTACAAGGCCATTGGCGGTCAATTTTGCAACACCGTGATATTCTGGCTCTTCCAGCGAACCATATCTGCGATTATCGTGTGTGCCAATATAACCACCGTAGCCAGCAAAAGCATTCGCCGAAAATAATGATAATAAAAATACAATCAATGTCTTTTTCATAGCCCACTTATTGCCGCTTCGCATGCTTTGGATGCACGCAGATTTTCGTTAATAGATTTTAATGTTGTCGCATTAAATACTGTTGAAACACCAGAAGCAACCATAGACGTTCCCGCCAACACATTTGCCGCAGTATTCAAATTTTTTTCTTTTTGTTGACCTTGTTCGCGGTTGTTATTGCGAACTTTATCAGAATTTGCAATCGCACTGACAATTGTTCCAGCGGCACCAGTCCCAATATTAACCCCAGAAACAATACCAGACACTTTGTTTTTATTGGATACTTTTTCCATGTTTTCTGTGCTTAACATTTTACATTCCAAAGCGGCCTTTCTTAATTTTTCATATTGGTTACGGCTGCAATCGATCATTGCTTGACCAATTCTTTGTTCATGTTTTTGTATTGTATCCAAACATCTTTGAATCATGTCTTTGATTGAATCAGAATCTTTTTTGTTTTTGGCAGAAATTATCGTTCCGGCAACCGCAGTTGCAGTGTTTCCAACCATTAAACCAGTGCGAACATTTCCTAATTTCTTTGCTTGTGCTTCATAATCGTCATATTGTTCTTTTAATTCTTGATACCTTGCCATTTCTTTAAGGAAAGATACAAATTCAGAATCAGACATATTTTCTATGTCTTCCATTTTTTTAGCCAATTCTTCGGCTTTTTTATCCAAATCTTTCTTTTTTATACCGGCATACAGTGCACCACCTGCGGCAACAGTCCCAACACCAGTTACAACAGTGTTAACTGTTCCATAAGTTTTTATTTCTTGTAATTCTGCGTTTATTCCAATGCAATTTTGTCTTAAATCATTAACAACATATTCGTATTCACAAGCATCTGAACCATAAGATGCATTGGTTAAAAACAGCGCTGTAAAAAACAAAAAACTGATAAATTTCATACCTTTTATTGTACCACAAATTAAGTGCACAACAAAATGTATTATATTTTTTTATCTGTCGCATTACACCATTTTGCAACGGGGCAATGTTCACAATCTGGGCGCAGCGCCTTGCAAGTATAACGACCATGTAAAACCATTACATGGTTAACCATGGCATGATATTTTTGTGGAATTATTTTTAACAATTTTTCTTCGACTTTTTCTGGTGTATTTTCGGCGTCGCCAACCCAACCATATCTGTGTGCATTACGGAAAACATGTGTATCAACGCCGATATTTGGCGCACCCCAAAGCACGTTCATAATTACATTTGCTGTTTTTTGACCAACGCCAGCCAGTTTTATTAACTCACCCCGATTGTGATATTTTTCTGGAAATTTATAGTTTACATCGTCGCTGTTTTTATCTTTTAATTGCTGGGATAATTTTATGATATTGTCTGCTTTGTTATTAAAGAAAGAAATAACGCGTATATGTTTTTTAAGCCCGTCTAAACCCAATTCCAACATTTTATCTGGCGTTGGGGCGATACGAAAAAGTTCGGGGGTGACTTCGTTGACTTTTTTGTCTGTTGCTTGCGCCGATAAAATCACCGCCACAGCAAAAGTAAATTCATTAGTCGAATATAACTCAGACCGAATATTCATATTCAATGTCTTTGGAACATTTTCAAAATAAATATTCGGTGTAAGAGTTATTTTCGATTTAGCCATTTACTTTTTCAATGTTGATTGCCAGATTATAATCTTCGATTTGTTTTTCAAATTGGTCTGCCGCGCCAGATTCCATTTCAACAATCAAAGCATCATGCATTATGCGTTTTTTGTGTACTTCAATTGCATTAGAAAGTGCGACATCTGCCGTATAGGTCAATTTTATTCTGTCCGAAACATCTAAATTTGCGGCTTTACGTGAATCTTGGATAAAGCGCAAAGCATCATTAACCAGACCCTCTTGAACCAATTCGCTGTTTATTTCTGTATTCAGTACAACAACCGCTGTGTTATCTGGCAACGCAGCACCAGACACGCCAGATTTTACAGTTAAACGGCTTTCAAATTCGTCGCTGTTTAATGTATATTCGCCAACAACCAATTTGTCACCGTCGATACTGTAATCGCCGCGCTTAACCGCTGGGATAATATCTTTCAATGCACCACCAAGGCGCGCACCAATTTTTGGTGTAATCAGATATACAAAACTGTCTGCGACTGCGTTTATATCGTCAACGAATTTTACAGTTTTTACATTTAATTCGTCTTTGATTATATCTGCATAATCAAACATTTCCGTGCCAGCAATTGTGGCATCCGCCAATGGCAAACGATTACGCAATTTATATTGTTCACGCAACTGCTTTCCAACGGACACTATCATTTGAACACGACGCATATCTTCCAAGATTTTTTTGTCTGTTTCGCCTGCACTTGGCCAGTTTTCAAGGTGTACAGATTCTTTGCCTGTTAAATTCTTGAATATATATTCGCTGATAAACGGTGCAAAAGGTGCCAAACATTTTGCAAATGTCACCAAAACATAATGCAATGTTTCAAACGCACTTACATCTTCATCCCAGAATCTGTCGCGATTACGACGGATATACCAGTTGTTCAAGATATCAAGGAATCTTACAAATTCTTTGACCGCAATATCTGGTTTGTATTCATCCAGCGCAACTGTTGTTGTTTTAACCAATTCATTTAATTCAGCAAGGATATATTTATCCAATAAATTGTCTGAATTTGGTTCGTTTTCAACAGTGATATTTCCAGCGTTCGCATACAAAGTAAAGAAGTGATACGCGTTCCAAAGTGGTGTTAAAATTGTTTTTATTGAATCATTAAATACAACACCTTCTTTATCAACACCAACACCTTCGGCTTTCATAAAGTTGCTGCCTTGGATAAATAATCTGATTGCGTCTGCACCATATGTTTCCAATTGTTCACTTGGATCAACATAGTTATGCAAAGATTTTGAAAATTTGCGTTTTTGTTCGTCCAAAATCATACCATTTGCAGAAACAACCTTGAACGCAGGTTTATCAAACAATGCGACTGCCATAACCATCAACGAATAAAACCACCCGCGTGTTTGATCTTGTCCTTCGATAATATAATCCGCAGGAAAATTCTTTTCGAATTTATCCTGATTTTCAAATGGATAATGCAATTGTGCAAATGGCATAGAACCACTTTCAAACCAGCAATCCAGAACATCACTTATACGATGCCAGCCATCTTTGGTCAATGCGTCCAATGTTGGACGATGTAAATCTTCAATTTTTACACCAAAGAATTCTTCCATTTCTTTTATAGAACCAAAGATTTTATATTCGCCGTCTTTTTCCCAAATTGGTAATGGAACACCCCAGAATCTGTTTCTGGAAATTCCCCATGGACGCGCATTTTCTATCCATGCCATAAAGCGATTACCTGCACTTGTCCATGTTGTTTCGTTTTTGGTTATTTCAACAAGACGTTCACGGATTTTTGGAACATCGATATACCATGCATCTGTTGCACGATAAATCAGTTTTTCTTTACTGCGTGGACCAAAAGGATAACTGTGTTTATGTTGATCTTTTTTGACCAAGATACCATTTGTTTTCAACCAATCTATGATTTTTGGATTGGCTTCAAATATATTTTGACCCGCCCAATCTGTGACGGTTTTATCAAAATTACCATAATCATCAACATTCAAAATTACAGGGAATTTTGCATCCAATGCTTTGGCCGCCAAATAGTCATCTTCACCGTATGCAGGTGCGATATGAACGATACCAGTACCATCGCCGTCGCTTACATAATCTGCCGCGATTATTTGGTGCAATAACGGGTCAGAATTTTCATAATAATTAAATATTGGTTTATAATGCAGACCAACCAAATCTTTACCCAATACTGTTCCCAGATTTTCAGATTCTGCAAATACTTTTTCGTATGCTTTCAAACGATATGCAGCCAAAACATAAACATGGCCGTCATTATGACGCATACGAACATATTCCATATTTGGATTCACAGCCAAAGCAGAATTCGCAGGCAATGTCCATGGTGTTGTTGTCCATGCAATAGCACGATCACCATTTTCAAGTTCGAACCAAACCGTCACTGTGTCATCAACAACATCTTGATATTCGCTTGATGCTTCACTGTTTGATAAAACCGTTCCCAACTTCCAATCAAAAGGATTAACCTTGAAATCTTTATAGAGCAAACCTTTTTTATACAATTCTTTTAATGCCCAAATCACAGATTCCATATAGTTTTTATCCATGGTGCGATAACCAAAATTATCACCACCATCAACCCAACGACCAATTCTGGCAATAAAGCGCAACCATTCGTTTGTATAACGCGTCACATCTGCGCGACACATATCACAAAATGCCGCCATACCGCTATCCGCAACAATATCTTTTGCAGATTTTCCCTGTGCTTTTTCAACACTGTTTTCTGCTGGCAGGCCATGACAATCCCAACCAAGTTCACGAACAACGTGTTTTCCACGCATTGTTTGATAACGCGAAACCATATCTTTAATCGCGCTTACACCCAAATGTCCCCAATGTGGCAAACCGTTTCCAAAAGGAGGTCCATCATAAAAATTAAATGGTTCACCCATTTTGGTTTTATTCAAAGATTTATGAAAAGTGTCGTTTTCACGCCAAAAATCCAGAACATTGTGTTCGATTTCTGAAAAGTTCGCTTTTGGTTCGGTCTTTTTATATGTCATTTTGTTGCCTTTTGCATTAAAAAAGGGCGCTTATGCGCCCCAGCATACGCCAAAGCGCAGTGCCTTTTATTTAATAATAATTATTGTGTTTATTTTCATGCCCTTATTTATACTATGAATAGGCTTAAAAATCAAGCGATGTATAAATTTTTTCTAAAGCCATTAAAAATAGTTGACAAAATATTTATATGTTAAATAATAACTATAAAACAAAAAAGGGGTGGCGATGTTCACTAAACGCAACAAAGTTAAAGAAATGGCTGTTTATTTTGCAAAAACACCCAGTGTATCTTGCCTGATTACCAATAACAAAAAATATGAACCAGTCGGTGTTTCTGTTGTTAAATCATACAAGTATAAAGTTAACGGTATAGAAATAATTTTTAATAAATGGTTTGTGGAAGCGTTTGAATCTGCAAAAGAAATGAATTTACCAGGATGCGAACATCATGATGAATTACTTAAAGGCACTGGTGTTTGTGTATCTTCGCCTGAATTTGGACGTTTTGTTTTTTACGGCAAAGACGCCCAAGATATTATAGATGCATGTGAATCTGGTTGCAGTACGCAACTATTTAATATCGGAAAACAAAAATAAAACACTGGCTTTTGCCAGTGTTTTTTATTATGCACGCAAAGTTGCACCACATTTTTTTTCTATATTCTTAATCACTTTATCTTGAATTTCTAACAGTTCTTTATCAGACATATTGTGATCTGGATATATAGTTATTGTGAACGCTATCGATTTTTGACCATTACCCATATCAAAAGCATCAAAGACAACAACACTGTCGATACTTGAATCAGAACTAAGCGCTGTCGCAACTATTTTTTGCGCTTCGAATGTAGAATCTACTACAAAAGCAAAATCACGCGTAATCGGCATAAATTCTGTGATTGGTGTTTTTTTGCTTTTTGGATTTTTTGGTAAATCTTCGATATTTTCTATCAAGGCAACAAATACTTTTGTTTTTATGTGTAATTGTTTTGCAACACTGGGGTGCAATTCGCCGAATTCACCCAAAACTTTTTTACCTTGAACAATTTTTCCATAAACATACGGATGCGCCCATTTCGGTGCATTGCCAGTTTCAACAGTATATTTTTGTGCGCCAAGCAATGATATTAAATCAGATTTAACATCAAACACATCAACACTGCGATTGCGTTTTTGCCAGTGTTTTGGCGATGTTTCACCACTGCGCACTATACATAAAGAAGTATGTTGTTCGGCAGGATTGCTTCCGTCAAACACTGTGCCAATTTCAAACATATTCAAATCAGAAAAGCCGCGTTTTTCATTGTTAGATACAGCCAACAATAAATTTTCCAACAAACTATTTCTTGCAGTGTCTAAATCAACGATAATAGGATTTGCAATTTTAACAATTGGTTTGTCTGACAAAATTTGTTCAACTTTGGAATTACCAAAACCAAAACTAACACTTTCATTTAATCCGCGATTTGCCAATTTTTCTTTCAAAGATAAATTCATATCATTATGAATTGTTTTCATTGTGTTTTGTGGCATATCTTTTAAACCAATTTTTTCATACCCGTAAATACGAACCAATTCAGAAACTATGTTTTCAGGTATAACAACATCTGTTCTTTGTGGGTTTGGTGTGATAATCCAATCTTTGCCTTTAACCTTTACATCAAAATGCAATTTTTCCAGAATATCTTTTTGTGTTTTTTCGGCCAAGGTTATACCTGTCTTCTTTTCGAACAAAGATGGGCTGTAAACCACAGATTCTGGCGTATAGGACGCACGACCCGCAACAGATACATTTACAATTTTACCACCACAAGCGTCCATTATAATCTTTGCCGCCAATGATAAAGCAGCCAATGTTCCATCTGGATTTATACCGCGTTCATAACGATATGAAGAATCTGTTGATAAACCAATTCTTTTTGATGATTTACGCACCGATACAGGATTAAAATATGCAGATTCCAAAATAATATTTTTTGTTTTATCTGTGGTCATCCCGCGCGCACCACCAACAACACCAGCCAAAGCCAAAATGCCAGCATCATCAGTAATAACCAAATCTTTATCACATAATTCGTGTTCGTTTCCAAACAGGTCTGTGAATTTTTCGCCCGTTTTTGCCATACGAACAGTTATATCGCCAACGATTTCATCGCCGTCAAAACAATGCATTGGTTGTGCCAAATCATAACAAATATAATTAGTTGCATCGATTGGTGCATTCTTTGGGTTTATACCTGCGCTGCGTAAACAATTTTGTATTTGTTTATCCGATGGCGCGTTTTTAATGCCGTGAATTTCACAAAAACGATATGTTGGACAAGCATCTTTTGCTAACAAGTTAACCTTTCGGTCACCTTTGACAGATTTCAATAAATCGATTTTATTTTCTTTGTATTCGCCAGCACCAGCCGCACTTAAATCCAGCGCAATTCCACGCAAAGACAAATAATCTGGACGATTTGGAGTGATAGAGGTTTCAAAAATCGCAGACGCGGCCCCCGTCAATGCAGATATTGGTTGTCCGATTTTTTCCTTTTTTTCATCTAATTCGATAATACCACTGTGGTCATCACCGATACCCAATTCTTTTGCGCTGCACATCATACCATCTGACAAAACACCACGTATTTTTCCAGATTCAATTGTAAAATCACCAATTTTGCAACCTGGTACCGCCAATGCAGATACCAAGCCAACGCGTACATTTGGCGCACCACAAACAACCTGACGCAATTTGCCAGAACCATCGTCCACTTTTAAAACATGCAAGTGGTCAGAGTTTTCATGTTCTTTGCATTCAACTATTTTCGCAGCAATCGGCAATACTGGTACAGACAAATCTTCGACTTCCAATCCAATTGCGTTTAATTTATCAGCGATTTCTTCTGGGGTTAATTTTGTTTTCAAATATTGTTTTAACCATTCATATGACCATTTCATTTTATTACCCCCTTGTTAAAAACCTGTATTTTTTAACCAGCGAACATCGCCGTCATAGAATTTACGAATATCGTTTAAATCGTACTTTAACATTGCCATACGATCCCAACCAAAACCAAAAGCAAAACCTTGATATTCATCTGGGTTTATTTTGCAACTTTTCAAAACATTTGGATGAACCATACCTGCACCACCCATTTCCAGCCATTTATCACCCCATTTCATATCAAATTCCACAGAAGGTTCTGTGAAAGGGAAATATGACGGACGTATACGAATTTCAATATCTCGTTCGAAAAACTTTGATAACAATGTACGCAAAGTCGCAATCAAATCAGACATTGTCACATTTTTATCAACATATAAACCTTCAATTTGATGGAACATTGGGGAATGTGTGGCGTCCATTTCTTTACGGTATGTAGAACCAATCGCAAACATTTTAATTGGAACACCGACTTGTTCCATCGCACGAATTTGCACAGAACTGGTTTGTGTGCGCATAACATTTCCATTTTCCATAAAGAAAGAATCTTGCATGTCACGGGCAGGGTGATATTCAGGGGTATTCAATGCTGTAAAATTATGCCAATCATCTTCGATTTCTGGGCCCGTCCAAAGACCGAAACCCATAGATTCCAAAATGGCCGATAATTCTTTTAAACTTTGTGTCAACGGATGCAATGTTCCACGCGCTTGTGGTTCGCCGTCTAAAGTGACATCAACATATTCTGTCGCCAATTTGGCGTTTATCGCTGCATTTTCAAGTTCTGTCTGTTTTTCTTTGAATAATTGGCGCAATTCTGCGTTTTCGTTATTAACAATAATCCTTTCTTCGTCTGAAAGAGACTTCATTGTCTTTAATTTTGCAGTCATTGTACCGTTTTTACCGAAAGTGTCAGCGTACAGTGCCTGTAATTCTTCAAGCGACGATGCATTTTTAATTTTATCTTTCATTTTTACCCCGTTTAT
This sequence comes from Alphaproteobacteria bacterium UBA2947, assembly GCA_002348925.1. GTDB lineage: Bacteria > Pseudomonadota > Alphaproteobacteria > Rs-D84 > Rs-D84 > Enterousia. The sequence continues at coordinate 66,528 of DEBV01000009.1, forward strand.
AAAAAGAATAAGACCGTATCTCTACGGCCTATATTCTGACAAAACAAAACCTTGCCGTAAAGCATTATTTAGCAGATGCGGCAATAAATCGTTTTGCTGTTTCAACCAATGTATCAAAGTTTTTATCAGCATCATATGCCATTTGGGCCAAAACTTTGCGGTCCAATGCAATACCAGCTTTCTTTAAACCATTCATGAATTGGCTGTATGTTAAACCGTTCGCGCGCACAGCGGCGTTAATACGAACAATCCACAAAGAGCGAAAATCGCGTTTCTTTTGACGACGATCGCGATATGCATATTGTCCAGCTTTTTCGGTTTTTTCACGTGCAGCACGATAAGTTGAATGATGACGTCCCAAATAACCTTTGGCACGATCAAGTATCTTGTTATGTTTTTGTTTAACGGTTGTTCCGCGTTTTACTCTTGCCATGATACACCCCCTTATTTCAAGCCATATGGAGCCAAGATTTTAGCCTGACCCACCATGTTTTCGTTCAAATACTGTGGTTTAGCCCCGGCTTTGTTAGCACGTTTGGACTTATGCAACAGACATTTGTGATGAGAGTTTCTGGCAACGCGAATTTTTCCGCTAGCCGTCATAGACGCACGTTTTTTCAAGTACGATTTTGTTTTCATTTTTGGCATTTTTTATCCTTTTATTTGTATCCCTTGTGGCAATGCCTTGCCATTTCGGTTGCCCTTATTTTGACATATAAAAAAGAAAAATCAAGTTTTTATTGAATATTGAATTTTTTGCGTTTAAAGTTGCTAGCATGACCAAGGATAAATTATCTTATAAACTTATTCAAATCTTAAAATCGTCATTGGCGGCGATTGCGGTCCCTGTGTTTATAATATATATAATGGTCGCAAAACCTGATTATACCATAATGAACGGTCTGGCACATGTTGTTTTGCCAGTTGCGCATACAGTTGGTTCTGTTATAACATGGCCAATTCGCGCGATTGGACAAAGTGCAGACTGGGTTAAAGAAACCGCACAATTACGCAGTGAAAACAGGGAATTGCGCGCTAAATTAGACGCTGCTTTGGCAAATAAATATAACTGTGATATTGCAGTGCTTGAAAATCAAAAACTGGAACACGAAATTAATGTAAAAAAAGCATCCCCTTATAATTCTGTTATCGCAGATATTCAATTCGATGATTCTGTGTTTCATCATAATAATTTCTTGATAAATCGCGGCAAAAAAGACGGTTTAGACAAAGGTATGATTGTCGTATCTTTTGATAATCGTATGGTTGGAACAGTGACTGATTGTGGATCACAGTTTTGTCGCGTTCGTTCGCTGGCCGACAGAGATACAAATATAGCAGTTCGTATATCTGGGGCCGACGTTTCTGGTTTTTTACAAGGAAACGGGAAATCAAAGGCATCTGTCGGATTTTTTAATGATACCCAATTTGTTGGACGTCAAGGTTTGAAAGTTATGACCAGCAATATCAGTGGTGTTTTACCTGCTGGAATTTATATCGGCGATATGGTTGACGAAAAAAATGTTGATATTTTGCGCCCTAACAATATATCACGTGTTATGGTTTTACAATATAATGATATAGGTTCTTATAAATAATGTATGTGATTATGACAATTTTGAAACAAATGGCACCGTTTTTAATAACGTTGTTTTTGTGGCGTTTGTCGGCATATTTTTGGAATCCTGCGGGAATATTATGTTTAATACCTGTTTTTTATTACACTTTTGTTCGTCCAATAAAAAACTTTGCTATATTTGGTCTGATTTTTTGTTTTTTAATAGATTATCGTGGTGATTTGGCGCTTTTTTGGACCTGTTTATATTGTTTATTTTATGCGATAAACGGATTTCAAAAATATATAGATTTTCAAAATACCGACAATAATGCGATATATATGTTCATGGCTTTCATTGGTATTGGATTTTTTCTTTTATCTGTTTATGGTTTTTCGTGGACAAATTTTGTTAATAATTTATGGTTATTTTTATGGTTAAGTATTTTATATACACCAATAACCGCACTGGACAATTGGGTTAAGTCATGATAGATACCGAAGTAGCACGCACTTTTGACAGACGCAGCGCACTGTTTTTAACAGGTGGTGCGATATTAACTTCTGTTTTAATTATGCGTATGCTTCAAATGCAAATTTTTGAACATAAAGAATATTCGCGCAAAAGTGAAAATAATTCTTTTCGTATTCAAGTAAATATGCCAAAACGCGGTAATATTTTATCAGAATCTGGTGCAATAATTTCAAGAGATACACCGATATATCGTATATACCTTATACCAGAAGAAACAGACGATTTGAATTCTGTTGTTGAAACGGTCAGCAAAGAATTAAACCTGCGCAAAAAAACAGTGGACAGAATTTGGCGTAATATAAAAAAACAACAAAAATTTCAACCTGTTTTGATAACAGAAAACACTAATTGGAATGTTCTGGCGGGGTTATCTGCAAAAAATATACCAGGCATTCACATTGGAAATGGTTTTTCGCGTGTATACGAAATGGGACCTGCGGGGGCGCAAGTTTTCGGTTATGTTGGCGCACCAAAAAAATCTGTGCCAAATAATCCGTTTTTTACCAGTGGTATCAACGGTCTTGAAAAAAGATTCAATGATGATATGGCTGGCATACCTGGGCAAACAGTTCTTATATCAAATGCGGTTGGACGCATAACAGGCGAAGATAAAACACAATTTGTTGCGCCCATTTCTGGTAAAGATATAAAAACAACCATACGCGAAAATGTTCAAAAGGTTCTTTATGATGCACTGGCGATGAACAGGGCAGGTTGTGGTGTTGTTTTAGATGTTGAAAATGGTAATATTCTGGCGATGGCATCTACACCAAGTTTTGATCCTAATAATTTCAAAACAGATGACGGTGAAGAATATATATCATCCCTGTTAAACGATGTTGCAAAACCATTTATGAATAAAACTATCGAAGGTTTATATCCACCAGGTTCAACTTTCAAGATAATTGTCGCATTGGCTGCATTAGAAAGTGGTGCTGTATCACCAAAAGAAAAAGTATTTTGTCCAGGCTACTGGGAATACGGTGATCATAAATATCATTGTTGGGAAAAACATGGGCATGGATATGTTGACCTGTATGGTGCATTGAAACATTCTTGTGATATTTATTTTTATCAACTGGCCCTGCGTATCGGTATAGATGCAATAAAGCATATGGCATTAAAGTTGGGATTAAATCAAAAGTATATGGAAGATATTTTATCTCATGAAATGCCTGGTATAATACCTGACCGACACTGGAAAGAAAAAAATGTTGGTGTACAATGGGTTCATGGGGACACAATTATTTCTGGGATTGGTCAGGGATTTATTTTAACAAACTGTTTACAGTTGGCCGTTATGATGGCGCGCGTTGTTTCTAACAAAGAAGTAAAACCACGTCTTATTTATTCCGAAGAAGTACCTGTATTCAAAAATCTTGATTTACAAGAAAAGAATATAAAACATGTTTTAACAGGTCTTGAAGAAGTCACAAAGAAAGGTGGTACAGCATCAGGCAGCGCGATAAATGTAAACGGTAAAAAAATGGGTGGAAAAACTGGTACTTCTCAGGTTCGTAATATATCAAAAGCAGAACGAAAAACAGGTGTATTAACAAATGAACAATTGAAATGGAATTTACGTAATCATGGTCTTTTCGTTGGATATGCGCCCACAGACAAGCCAAAATACGCAGTATGCGTAATTATGGAACACGCTGGTGGTTCTGGTCCTGCGGCACGCGCAACAGCAAAAATTATGAAGGAATTATTAAAATAATGGCAACAACACGTGTATCTAATGCGAATATGATGACTTTTGGCGAAAAACTTTCACGTTTTTCGTGGGCTTTGTTCATTCCAATGTGTGTTGTTTTGTTATTTTCTGTTGTTGTATTGTTCAGCGCTGGTAATGGTTCATGGCAACCATTTGCGTTATCACAATTATTAAAAATATGTGCTGGTATGGGTATTTTCTTTATCGTTGCGTTTTCTAATATTAAAACATGGATAAAGTCAGCATATTTCATATACGCTATCGCTTTGATTATGGTTGTTTTGGTGACTTTTATTGGCGATGTTGGTATGGGCGCACAAAGATGGCTTTCACTGGGGTTTATAAATATTCAGCCATCAGAATTCATTAAAATTGCACTGGTTTTGGCGCTGGCACGTTATTTTGCATGGCAGAACAGCGTTGAATTATCTCAATTCAAGAATTATTTGGTACCAGTGTTGATGTTATTAGTACCTTTTGTTCTTATTTGTGCACAACCAGACCTTGGTACAGGTATCTCGTTAGGTTTAATTACTGTTGGGATGTTTTATATTGTTGGTGCAAATAAAAAATGGTTTTTGATTGCTGGTATTCTTGGACTGCTTGCATTACCTGTTGTTTGGTATGGCGGAATGCATGATTATCAGCGCGCACGTATTATAACATTTATAAATCCAGAATTAGATGCACGCGGGGCAGGCTATCAAATAAATCAAGCAAAAATCGCTTTTGGCAGTGGTGGTATTATCGGCAAAGGTTATATGAGTGGCACACAATCGCAACAATCTTTCTTGCCTGAAAAACAGACTGATTTTATATTTACTATGTTGGGTGAAGAATTCGGTTTTTTGGGCGCGTTTATGTTATTATCTGTGTACACTTTTATTGTAATTATGCTGTTTTGGGCGGCAAAAACATGCAGAAATAGATTTGGTCAATTGGTCTGTTTTGGTTTTATGTTGAACTTTTTCATTTATTATTTTATAAATATCTCTATGGTTCTTGGGATACTGCCTACGGTTGGTGTTCCATTACCGCTTATGTCTTTTGGTGGCAGCAGTTTGATATCTTTACTTTTCGGGTTTGGATTATGTCAAAACGCTCATATCCACAAAGACCAACAATTATCATCCAAGGGGTTTTAAAAAATGAATTTACTTATCGTAGAATCTCCATCAAAGGCAAAAACTATTGAAAAATACCTTGGTAATGGGTGGCGTGTGATTGCGTCTGTTGGTCATGTACGTGATTTGGTTCCAGAATCTGGCAGTGTGGATACAGAACATGATTTTGCACCAAAATGGCAAATTATGCCAGGCAAAGAAAAACAATTAAAACTTATCATAGATGAATTAAAAAAAGCAGATAATGTTTATCTGGCGTCCGACCCTGACCGTGAAGGTGAAGCAATCGCATGGCATATAAATGATATTTTAAATGCGCGTAATGTATTAAAAGGTAAAAATGTTTATCGTGTCGCTTTTCATGAAATTACAAAAAATGCGATTGTGGAAGCATTAAAACATCCACGCGAAATAGATAATAATTTGGTTGATGCATATCTTGTTCGCAGAATACTTGATTATTTAATTGGGTTTGGAATTTCACCTTTGCTTTGGAAGCGCAACCTTGGGAAATCTGCTGGACGCGTTCAATCTGTGGCGGTAAGATTGGTTGTTGATCGTGAAAAAGAAATCGAAAGTTTTAAAGCAACAGAATTTTGGTCAATCACTGCAAATTGTAATGTTGATAAAATCTCTTTTGATGCGAACTTGGTAAAACATAACGGCAAAAAAATAGAAAAAATGACTTTGGAAAACAAATCCATGGTCGATGAAATTGTTGATTCTATAAAAACACCAACAATTGGAATTGTATCAAATATTGAAAAGAAAAAAGTACAAAGACACGCATCTGCACCATTTACAACATCTACCCTGCAACAAGAAGCCGCGCGTAAACTTCGTTTTTCATCAAAACGCACTATGGCAACGGCGCAAAAGTTGTACGAACAAGGATTTATCACATATATGCGTACCGACGCGACAAATTTATCTAATGAAGCAGTTGCAGAAATTCGTGAATATATCAAAAACGAATACGGCGATAAATTCTTGCCAAAATCGGCAAATATTTATGTGACTAAATCTAAAAACGCCCAAGAAGCACACGAAGCAATTCGTCCAACACATTTCTTAAATCAAAAAACAGATTTATCAGGCGACGAATTAAAATTATATAATTTGATTTGGAAAAGGACCATTGCATGTCAAATGACTAACGCGGAATTTGATTCTGTGGCTGTTGATATAGATGTTAAAAATTCTGTATTTCATTGTGTTGGAACAACACGCACTTTTGACGGATTTATGAAGGTTTATATTGAAGATACTGACGATGAAAAAGAAAGTGATGATGTAAAATTACCACCATTAAATATTGGTGATGAAATAGATATAAAATCTCTTCAATCTGAACAACACTTTACACAACCACCTGCAAGATTTACCGAAGCATCGCTTGTAAAAAAATTGGAAGAATTGGGCATTGGTCGTCCTTCAACATATGCAACGATTATGTCAACAATAGTCGACAGAAAATATGTAGAACAAGATAAACAACATCGTTTTCATCCAACTATTTCTGGCTGGGTTTTAATTTCATATTTATCAAAATATTTCAAAGATTTGGTTGATGTTAATTTTACAGCAAAAACAGAAGATACTTTGGACGATGTTTCAAATGGTGAAAAAGATAAATTATCATCATTAAAATCTTTCTGGACACCAACAGATAAAACTATTGAATCTGTACGCGGTATAAAAACAACAGATATTATCGACAGTATAAATGAATTTATGAAAAATCACCTGTTCGGCAAAAACAGTGATGTTTGTCCAAAATGTGGTGGAAAATTGGGTATAAAATTGTCTAAATTCGGACCTTTTGTTGGATGCAGTAATTATCCAACTTGTAATTATACTATGCGATTAACAGATGATGCAAATACAGAATCAAATGCAACAAATACTGAAAATCAAACAGAAAAAGATTTGGGTGATAATATCGTTTTCAAAATTGGTAAATATGGTCCGTATGTAAGTGATGGTGTAAAAAATGTATCTGCAAAAAAATATAATTTTGAAACAATCACTTTGGACATTGCACGCGAATTATTAAACGGTGATAAAAAGAAAATAGAACCTGTTATTATTGGTACAAATCCCGCAACAGATAAACCAATATATTATTACAGCGATGGCAGATATGGCCCGTATATATCATCTAATCGTGTAAATGTTTCGGTCAAAGAACAACCAAGTTTAGAAACTGCAATCGATTTAATTAACAATAAACAACCAAAAAAATCTTTTAAAAGAAAGGCATAATAATTGGCAAAATTTGATAATTCTTTTACTGATGAATTAAGACAAAGATTATCATTGGTTGATGTTATTTCACGTCGTGTACCACTTACAAAAAAAGGACAAAATTATTGGGGTTGTTGTCCGTTTCATAATGAAAAAACACCATCTTTTTCGGTAAATGAAGACAAAGGTTTTTATCACTGTTTTGGTTGTGGCGAACATGGCGATATAATTTCTTTTGTAATGAAATCTGAGAATCTTGATTTCAAAGATGCAATCAAAGAATTGGCAGATATGGCGGGATTAAAAATGCCAGAAGAAAAAAAAAAAAAAACCCCCCCAAAANNACAAAAAACATCCGCCCAAATTGAAGCCGAAGAAAGTTATGTAAAAATAACAGAACGTGCAACACAAATTTATCAAGATTTGTTATACAGCGATATTGGTCAACACGCCCTTGCATACGTTAGAAATCGTGGCTTTAACGATGAAATGATAAAAAAATATCGCATAGGTTATGCACCAAAAAATAATATTATTTCAACAAAGTTCAACGATATAAAACGCGATAAATTAACCGCAACAGGTTTGGTCAGAATAGGGGATTATGGCCCATACGATTTCTTTCGCGATAAACTGATGTTCCCTATATTCAATGCACATGGTCAGGTTGTGGCTTTTTCTGGACGTTCATTAGATGGATCAGAGCCCAAATATATAAACACATCTGATACAGAATTATTTCATAAAAGACAAACTATATTTGGTTTTAATTTTGCACGTGATGCTATACACCGCGCAAATCGCAGTATAGTGGTCGAAGGGCAAATAGATGCAATTCAAATGCAAGTTCATGGTTTTGGTGAAACTGTTGCACCACTTGGTACCGCACTAACCGATGACCATATTGCGATTTTATGTAAATCTAACCGCAATATTACTTTTTGTTTTGATGGTGATAATGCAGGACAAAAAGCGGCTATACGGGCGTGTACGCTGGTTTTACCGTTTTTGCGTGATACAAGTGATGTAAAATTTGCCTTTGTCACTGGGGGTAAAGATCCAGACGAAATACTTAAAAAATCTGGTGAATCTGCGATGCGTAAAATTATAGATAATGCAACACCGTTAATAGATTTTTTGTGGGAAAGTGTAAATAAAAATTATCTTGTAAATACACCTGGTGGCCGCGCACAGGCAGAAAAATACCTGAAAGATTGTACATCAAAAATTCAAGATAAAATTTTCCAAAATGAAATTGAACAAGAATTTAATCAGCGTAAATTTAATCAGTGGCATAAATGGAAGCAACAAAAATATACACAAACAATTGAAGTTCCTGATATAGATATAATGACCATAAATCTTATAAAATCTATTGTTCAGACATATCCTGAATTGGCTGAAAAAAATACAGATTTTTTGGTATCATTGAATATATCATTTGATGAAGAAGTACAAAAAACAGAACTTTCATTGAAAGATGCTGAAAAATTCATTATTTCATTTAAATTGCAAAGATATATAAAATCTTTGAAAGATGAAAAATTGAGATTATTATCAAATATACCAGAAAACGCTGGGGATGATTATCGTAATAAATTAAAAGAAATAGATGAAAATATTGTAAAGGCGAACGAAAAACTTGAATTATTATTAGATGTTAATAAATAAAAAATTTCTCGGCCTTTTTGAACATTTTTATCAAAAAAGCCGAGATTTTATTTTTTTATTGTTTTTATAAAAAACACCAGTATTTACCAGCATTTTCTTAAAATTTTATACATTAAACAAGAAATGACAAATATCACCTTCTTGCATAATATATTCTTTGCCGACCAGACGCATTTTACCAGCTTCTTTAACAGCAACTTCGCCACCATATTGTAAATAATCAGATGGAGAAATTATTTCTGCACGAATAAAACCACGTTCAAAGTCAGTATGTATTTTACCAGCAGCCTGTGGAGCGGTCATACCTTTGTTTATTGTCCAAGCATGTGCTTCCTTTGGTCCAACGGTGTAAAATGTTTGAAGTCCAAGTGTGTCATACCCTGTATGAATAACTTGATCCAGCCCAGATTCTTTTAAACCCAATTCGTCCAGAAACATTTTTCTTTCTTCAATATCAACAATTTGAGCAATTTCCATTTCTATTTTTGAAGAAATTATCAACACTGGCGCTTTGCCTGAAAATTTTTCACGCACCATATCAGAATATTTATTTCCGTTGCTTGCGGCACTTTCTTCGACATTACATACATAAATCACAGGCTTACTTGTTAATAAATTAAAAGGTTTTGAATCAACATCTGTTTCACGCGCAGGTATAGATTTTTCAAGACCATTTTTTATAGCCATTGCATCTGCCAATAATTTAGCAGCATTTTTATCAAGCCCATGAACTTTCTTTTCCAGTTTTTTTATTTGATTATCCAGACTTTCCATATCTGCCAACATCAACTCTGTTTCAATGGTTTCAATGTCAAGTAGAGGGTCTATTTTTCCATTAACATGGACAATATCATTATTTTCAAAACATCTTACCACATGAATAATCGCATCTGTTTCAAGAATATTTGAAAGAAATTTATTACCAAGTCCTTCACCAGCGGACGCACCTTTAACAAGGCCTGCAATATCGACTATTTCAAGTTGCGTTGGTATAATGCGTTCCGCACCTGCCATTTTTGCCAAATCATGCAGTGTTTTATCAGGAACAACTACACGCCCTGTATTTGGTTCAATCGTGCAAAACGGATAATTTTGTGCATCTGCCGCCGCACTTTGTGTTAATGCATTAAATAAAGTAGATTTTCCAACATTTGGCAATCCAACAATTCCACAATTAAATCCCATATCTTTTCACCAATTAAAGTTGTTTTTTATTTATAATTCTTTTATTATACGGTCATAATAATATGGTTATAAATATGTCATACCTTTGGCAAGAATTCAATATAAAAACTTTTCCAGCAGAAACTTTGGTTTTCCGCGATGGTGTTTTTTGTGAAGATTTATCAGAATATGAAAACGCAGAATTTATAAGTGATAAAAACTTAATATCTGTTAATAAAACACCAAAATTACCAATACATATTATATATATAGGCGAAATTGCTGGTAATATTGACTTAAATATTGAAATAAATGCCGAAAATTCAAATATAGTTATGGATTTTAAAACAGTTAATAAAAAGCCGAGTTTTTTGAATATTTCTATTAAAAATAGTGGCAAAAACAGCGTTTTTAATGGTCAGATTATAGATAAAAACCACAAAGAATTAAAAATAAATGTTATTGGACAACATTTGGTTGAAAATACTGGTATTTTAGTTAAAACGCGTGTTGCAGCATATAAAAACACATTAACCGATTTATCTGGATGCGCAAAAATAGAAAAAAACGCACAAAATTCTGATTCTGATGTATCTTTTTATGTTATGGCAGATGAAAGTGCACGTATTATATTAAAACCAACACAATATATAAATTCTGTTCCTGAAAAAGCATCACACAGTGCGGCACTTTATAAACCAACTGAAAATCAGATAAATTATCTGCGAACCAGTGGACTTGGTACAAAAGAAATAAATCAAGTTATAGAAGAAGCATTTTTGAATTAAAAAATACCCAGAAAAACTGGGTATAAAAACATCATCCAATAAATACATGGATTTATTATTTTTTCTTGAAGCCCTGTTTAGCCTTTAACTTAGGATTAGAAGGGTCAATCAATATAACTTGTTTTCCACGACGGATTTGTTTAATGTTACCGCGTTTTTTCCAAGCCTTTAAAGAACTTAAAAATTTCATATCTGAATCCTTTTTACTGGTCGATTATATACCAGATTTATAAAAAATCAAATAATTTATTATATTTATGTTATTGTTTTTATTAAGGCTGTTTATTTTATTAAAAACAGTTATTAACTTTTTGTTAACACTTTTTCAACACAAAAACAGGCTTTTTCTGGTGTTTTTATTAAAAATGTTGAAAAATATTAAAAATAATAAACATGTTAATAAATTTGGCTTTTTTAATATTTTTAACAAAAAATCATATTTTTACTTTTGTACTTGTTGAAAAAAGTTGAAATTGTTATAATAAAACCATTAGAGGAGAGATATTGAGGCAAAAAGTTCTGAAAGCTTTGGCAAACCCACCGCGCATATTTTATGTGCCTTATAATCTTGCAATATTAAATTTCCTGGTTTGGTTTATGGTATTTGTTGTGGCGATAGTTATTTTTACTGCGTTGCCATCACATAATATACCAATGTGGTTGCCATTGGTTTTTCTGGGAATTTTATCGCTTTGTCATACTATATTGGCTTTTTATTCAAAGCGAGATCCACAGATAGCACAAACAATATTTTCTAATATAAAAATAATAAAAAATAGAATACCGAGAAGACTGGTAGTTTAAAAATGGAAAAATTATTTAATTATTTTGCAGGAAACACAGATTCTATGACATTGACTTTGGTTATAATAGCAATGGCTGCTGTTTTAGTGTTTTTGGTTTTATTGGCTTATATACCAACTATTACAAAAAAAGTTTTTCCAAAGTTTGGTTATACGAG
>DEBV01000009.1:78313-81860 GCA_002348925.1 Alphaproteobacteria bacterium UBA2947
TACGAAATATTCTGATTATTTACCTTTTGACACAGTTTACAGTGATGACAGTTTATCTGTTGATGATGGATCTTTGATTCGTGTTTATAAAATTAGTGGAATGCAAACCAGTATGATGAGTGATAAAAATCGTGAAAAAATGCTGGATTTGCGGGCACAATTATTTAATCAAATTCAAGATCCAGACGTTTATTTGCGCTTTTTTACAGTGCGTGATTTCATAGATCAAAAGACAAATTATGAATTTGATCAGCCTGTTTTACAGAAAATATATGATAAATGGAATAACCAAGGTTTAAAGATTTATTCTAATAATTATTATGTTGTTGTATCTGTGCATGGTCAAAATAATCGTGAAAAATTAAACCAATGTTGTAATTATATTGAATCTATATTATCTGCATATAAACCAATATTATTAAGAAATAACAGTACTGAAAATATGGCGACTTTCTTTGGTCGTATTTTGTCGCCAGTATCGAAGCCGATAATAAAAAAATGTGATGAAAATATATCAAATTTAGTCAGTGTTGATAATGTTGAATTTATGAAAAATGGGGTTATTACTTATACAAGTGGCGATAAAACATATTATGCGGCGGCACTTTCTTTTAAAATATCGCCTGATTATATGGATGAAGAATTTTTTGATACTGTTGCAACAATTCAATGTGAAATGATTTGTATGAATGGTTTTCATGTTTTGAAATCAAGTGATATTGAAACACTTATGCGTCAGCATCGTTCAACTATTACTGATGAAACAGAAGAATCTACACTGGAACAAATAAGTGAAGCACAAAATCAAATGGATGAAAATCAAACAGGTAATCAAACTTTGGTTGATTATTATCCTTTGTTTATAATGTTTGGTAACAGTATAGAAGAATTAAATGAATATGTTGATGAATTCAAGAAAATATCTGCATCTTTCGGTATTTCACCTGTTGTTGAAAGTTTTGCATCAAAAGTTTCATTTTTTGCCCAATTACCAGGTTTTGATGTATTTCCAAGAATATTTAAAATGCTGTCAAAAACAGCCGCAACAAGTATACCTTTGTCATCTATGCCGACTGGTGTTAAAAACAGTGATTGGGGTCAAGGTCCAATTGTTGTTTTCCCAACAGCCCAAGGAACACCATACCAATTCCAATTCCATGTTTCAGATAAACCAGCAGCGGTTGGTCATACTCTTACAATAGGTCCAACAGGTGGCGGTAAGACAACTTTGTTCTCGTTCCTTATTGCGCAATCTTTGCGTTATCAAAAGTTAAAAGCATTTTTCTTTGACAGAAACAAAGGTGCAGAAATATTTACTCTGGCCGTTGGTGGTAAGTATATAACAATGAACGGTAAAGAAAAAGATGCAAGCAGTGATGCATTTTTAACACATTTGAATCCTTTGAAAATGCCAGATACCGCTTCAAATCGTGCGTTTTTACGCAGATGGTTTTCAATGATAACTAATGTTAATGATGCAGAATCTATGGACGAAATTGCGCGCGCTGTATCTGTTAATTTTGATTATCTGCAAGATAAAGATAGATTGTTAAAGAATCTTTATGAAAGTTGTTTTTCGTCCAGTGGCCCAATGCGCGCGGAATTAAAGAAATGGGTTGATACACTGCAATATGGCGATATATTCAATGAAGAAACAGATACTCTTGATTTGGGTGCGCGTTTGACAACTTTCGATTTCACAGAAATATTGCAAGATGAAATATTGGCACCAGCAGTTATATCTTATATTTTGCACAGAATAAATAATGTGACTGTATCTGGCGGAAATCCTTCACTTATTATGATAGACGAAACAGCACCTATGTTGGAAAACAAAATGTTCCGCGACAGTTTTATAGCAGGTCTGCAAGAAGGTCGTAAAAATCGTCAGGCATATATGGTTGCATTCCAACGTGCAAATGTTCTTGATAAACTGGGGATAGGTGATGTTGTCCGTGGTCAGGCACAAACAGTATTGTTCTTCCGTAATCCTGCGGCTGATACCAGTGATTATGAAAAATGGAATCTTAATCCACTGGAAATGGCGTTTATCAAGGGTCAGGCATATCCAAATCTGAAACGCGCAGTATTATTATCGCGTCCTGTTAATGGTGAATCTGTGATTTTGAATACAGAACTTGGCGGATTGGGCAATATGTTAAGATTGTTTGAATCTGGGCGTTCATCTGTATTATTGGCCGAAGAACTTTATAAAACATATGGAAATAATTTTGTTGCAGAATATTTAAAAAAGCAAACAATGTAATATATGTTTAAGAAAATAATCTTTTTATCGGCTTTGTTTTTACCAAATGCTTTATTTGCATATGATTGTTCACAATATAAATATGATCCTGATATAGATGTAAAATTTAATATCAAAGATGTAAAGTTAAAAAAGTCAGATAAAGATATGGTTGGAAAGTTGGGTTATACAAAACCTGAAATATCTTACAGTGCCATGGCACATACAGTTATAATTCCTGTACACGGCGGATATTGTGCATCTTTGCGTGGTATAGATGTTGAAATTATTGAAGATTTTGATGTCACAATAGACAGACGTTTAAAAGAAAAATCTTGTGCTTATGATATAGTTTTTAAACACGAACAAGACCATGTTGATGTTTATAAAAATGTTATAAAAGACAATATCGATAAAATAAAAAAATCTGTAAAAGACGGTGCAAAAGAATTTAAACCAGAATTTATAAAAACAGAAAAAGAAGTTCCTGATTTTTCAGAAAAAATAAATAAAAGTGATTTTGTAGAAAAACTTAAAAACGATATTGTAAAAGAAATTACAGAAAAAAATGAAAAAATAGACGAACGTGGCGACAGTTTTTATATTTGGAAATGTGATGATTTTTATAAAAAAATGAAAAATTCTGATATAGTTATTGACTAGAAATGAAGAAATTTATCTTTTTATTTTCACTGTTTTTTATATCAAATGCCATGGCTGGGGATGATTGTTTAGATTACAAATTAAATCCAGATGTCACAATAAGTGTGCCTGTTTGGACAAAAAGTGTTGTTCAACCATTACAAAAAATGGATGTTTTACATGGGAATGTTGTCGCCACATTGGTTGATGAATTTGAAATAACAGCAGATATAACATCTATTGAAGATGGTTTTTGTGTGGCACTGAAAAATGTGGATACGACAATAGGTTATTCAGATTTTCTGGTTCAAATAGATATATCACATCGTAAAAATACTTGTTCTTATAATGCGATATTGCAACACGAAGACGAACATATAAGAGCATATTTATCTTTGATAGAAGACAACAAAGATTTGTTTAAAAAATCGATAAAAAATGCCGCGGATTCAATAAGACCAATATTTGTTAAAAATGAACAAGATATTGATTTTGCAATAGATAAATTAAATGCCGAATTACAAAATCACCCTGATGTTATTTTACTTAAACAACAAATTCGTGCAGATGAAGAAATTCGAAACAAACATGTTGATTTAAATGATACAGGCGAAACACTGAAGAAGTGCTTTGATTAACCAATTTTTATAAAAAAAGTAA
>DEBV01000009.1:81978-89214 GCA_002348925.1 Alphaproteobacteria bacterium UBA2947
CATAACCTGAAGGTCGGTGGTTCAAATCCATCTCCCGCAACCAGTTTAAATAAAAAACGCACCGTTCTGGTGTGTTTTTTATTTAAATTTTTTTGTGGTCAGAGGTTTGTAAGTTTGCAACGCAGTTGCTTGGTTCACAACAAGTAGATTTTGGAAGTGTGCGCACCAAAATCGTCACGGTTGCCGCGTAGGCACAACGTGCCGAGCGAATTCCATCCCCCGCAATTTTTTATTTTTTATAAAAGAAAAAATCTTCGTTATGTCTAAGGGCCAAAACATACCCATATGATGATAAGAAGTTTACTTTTTCTTCTTCTTCGCCTTTTATTTCAATCCATAAAACAGGACTATATTTTTCCAAAATTTGAACAGCTCCCCTTAATACTGGGAATTCGTGTCCTTCCACATCTATTTTTATAGCAAAAATTTCATCTTTTAAACACACATCGTCCAATGTCAGTGATTTGTATTCCCCGTCTTTATCACTTACGAAATTAGTTGCGCCGAAATTGACAGAAATAAAACCATCCATGGCAAAATTTTCTGATTTTTCAGATAAAACATTGTTATAGCATTCTGCATTTACATCGTTTGCTTTGATATTTTTTTGAAGTATTTTAAAAATTTCTTTTTGTGGTTCAAAACAATAAACTTTGCCAGCTTTTAAAATTTTTGAAAAATATAAAGTATGATTACCAATGTTGGTCCCAGCATCTATAAATACTTTTCCTTCTGATGATCCTTTGTGTTCTTTTATAAATTTACCGAAAAATTCAAGAAGTTGTTGTTCCCAAAAAGATTCATTTTGAACAATTGTTTTTTGAACTAAATCAATATGATAATTTGGTACAAAAAAATGTATAATATTGTCTTTATAAGAAACATCTATATATTCGCCCATATCAGAAGATTTTTTAATATGATTGTATCTTTCCAATATCAACAAATCGTTTATTTTGTTAAAAGTAGCAATTCCCAAAGAATGAATATTATCAAGTTTGGTTGCTATTAAATCCCGATTTTCTGCCATAAAAACATCCTTTTTTGTTTCATTTGTGAATTATTCTAGCAGGAATAACTTATTTTAATCAAATACAAATACTGTATTCCACAATCATGGCACATTTTCTTGTATGCTTGCATTGTATTTTTTTTGTTGCTAGAATCTTTTCCAAAGGTCTTTTAGATGACAAAAGCACTTAAAAAGAATTTAAAGCATTTTTTCAGATTTATCTATGGTTGGGGCGTAATTCAATGGCTTTTGGCAGTTGTTTATTATGTCCTTATATGGTTTGTGTATTTTACTTCTAAAAAAGACATCAAAGGCTTAGAAATTCTGCGTAAATATGCCAGAAAACCAGCAATTTTTGTGTTTTGGCATGGTCGAACAATGATGTTGTCGCCAGTTATTGCTCTTAACAGGGTTCGTGGATATGCTATTGCGGACAGCAAGAAAGATGGTCGTGCCATTGCAAAAATGGAAAAATTATTTGGATTGCGTACGATTTATGGTTCTTCTGCGGGCGGTGGTGTTAATGTTTTAAAACGTGGTATAAGTGCGCTTAACAAAGGTAAATATTGTTTGGCGCTTTCCCCAGACGGTCCACGTGGTCCGTCCATGCGTTTTCATGATGGGGCGCTTTATTTTGCAAAAATGACAGGTGCGCCTATTATTCCAGTTTGTTATTCGTCTTCGCGTCCTTGGTTTCAAAATAGATGGGACAGGTATTTGTTGACCAAGCCTTTTTCGATTATCGCGGGGACAGTTGGAAAACCTATATTTATCGACAGAAAAACAAAAACAGAAGATTTTGAAAAAATACGTAAAAATCTGGAAAATATTATGGTTAAACAGGCATACGATTTGGATAAAAGATTTACAGATTTTCGTGTTGAACAAGATTTAACACCTGAAAAATTTAAACAATAAAGGTTGTACATGAAAACACCAAAATGGTTTTTGAAAAAAAGTTTGGTTGCGTATATGTTGACGCCTTTTTCATTGTTTTATCAGATTGGTAGCAAAACTGTATTTAATATTCGAAAAAAACGCGAATATGTGTCGCGTCGCCCAATAATTTGTTTTGGTAATATATTGTCTGGTGGTGTTGGTAAAACCCCAATAGTTCGCAATGTTGCAAAGTTTTTTGATGCGCCAGTTGTTATGCGTGGATATAAAAAATCTAAACAGACAGACAGTATTGGTGATGAAGCGAAAATGTTGTCGTCTGATAATATCTTGGTGCATGTTGGTAATCGTAAAAGCAATCTGATTTTATTGAATAAACAAAAATCAGATACACCAATTATAATGGACGATGGATTTCAAAATTCTTCTATAAAGAAAGATATTTCTGTGTTGGTTTTTGATGAAGCAATCGGTTTTGGTAATGGATTTTTGTTGCCAGCTGGACCGTTGAGGGAAAAAAAATCTGCGATAAATAGGGCAGATGCGATTATTCTTGTTAAAAGAAAAAAAGCCCATCCAGATTTTGCTTTGCCAACAAATATTCCTGTATTTAATGCAAAAAACAGTGAAAATTGTCCGTATGATAAAAATACACATGTGGTTGTGTTTGCAGGAATCGGATACCCTGAAAAATTCTTTGATAATGTTCCTTGTAAAATAGTTGAAAAAATATCTTTTCCTGATCATTACCAATATACAGACGAAGATATAAAAAAACTGATAGATACGGCGAAAGAAAAAAATGCCAAATTATTAACAACTGAAAAAGATTGGGTGCGCCTGCCAGATTGGGCAAAAAAAGAAATAAAGTTTTCAGCCCTGCAAACAGATATAGATTCTAAATTTTATGATTGGTTAAAAGGAAAGGTCAATGAAGTCAGTAAGCAAAAAAATTAAAATATCTGGGGTTGGAATTCATTCTGGGTTGCCAGTTAATATGGTTATAAAACCATCTAAAAAGCCTGGTATATTCTTTAAAAGAACAGATTTACCAGAATCTGATTTGATTCCAGCAAAGTATGATAATGTTGGTGAAACACTGATGCGCAATACGACGATTGGTGATAAAAATGGCGCACATGTTCAAACAATAGAACATTTGATGGCTGCGTTTTTTGTAATGGGTATAGATTCTGCGATTGTTGAAATAGATGGGAACGAGACACCAATTCTGGACGGCAGTGCATATGAATTTATAAAAGCTTTTAAAGATGCGACAGATTCAAAATCAAATATCAAAAAAATAATTGTTAAAAAAACAATTGTTGCGCGTCGTAATGAATTGGTAAAAACAATGCCTTTTTTGAAAAAGATAAAAACAATAATTTTAAATCATACAATTTGGCGCAGTGGTAATGGTTATGTTAAATTGTCACCAAATGATAAAGGTTTGTTGATAGATGCGACTTTGGTTTACAAAGATAAAATCATCGGAACACAATCTTATACTTGTTTGTTGGACGGAACAAAAAAATCAGCAGATAAATTTATCAAAGATATTTCAAAATCACGCACTTTCGGTAAATATTCAGAATGGGAATATCTGAAAGCCCATGGTATGGGGCGCGGTGCAAATGAAAATAATGTTATTGCGTTAAATGATGCGGGTGATGGCGTTCTTAACAAGTTGTATTATAAAGACGAATTTGTTCGTCATAAAATAATAGACGCCGTTGGTGATATGTTTACAAGCGGTGGATTTATTTATGGTCATCTGGAATCTTACAAAGGTTCGCATGCATTGAATAATTTGGTTTTGCGAAAATTGTTCAGCGATAAATCTAACTATGAAATTGTGGAAGAATAAAAGGAGACGTTTTATGAAAAAATATATGACAATAATATCTTTAATTGCATTATCTGCATGTGCAACAACAACAGATGCTGGTACTGGTTTGGTAAGATTGAATAATGAGCCAAAAAATTGTGAATTTTTATATACTTTGGATTCAAATGTCACAAATTATAAATTAGCAGATGCATATGAATACTTGGAAAAAACTATATTGGAACAAGAAAAAATAGGGGATTCTTATTATATCGTAAAACAAGATGTTTCTGAAATCCCAGATGCAATATTTGGTCCAAAGAATACCTTTAAATTCAAAGTGAAAGTATATAATTGCCAAAAATAATAAAAAGTCGTAGAAATACGACTTTTTTAGTACAACTTTCGGCTTTATTTTTTTTATCTGTTTATGCTATAATGCTCATAAAGAGAGAGAGATTGGTAAAACAAGTAATAACTGTTCGTCGTAAAAAATTTGCAACAGGGCTTTTTTGGCAGCCCGTTGGTGTTGGTGGTACTGCACATAATTGGGCCAGACAACTGGCAAAAACAGCAGATAAAAAATATGCTTTTTATACAGAATATAAATCGATGATTGGTTTGGCAACCGCGCGTGAAGGTGTGCGTTCTGGAATGCATAGTGCGGCGGCACAAATTGTCGAATCTTTGTCAGAATTTATATCTTTTTTGGCAGTATTTAGTGTTGATAAAAATTTCTATCTTGTTGCTGTAAGAAACGGGATAATTATTCGTGATACCTTGATTGAAAATCAAGATGTTGCCCGTAAATTGTATACAGAATTGTCTTCTATTCCAGATTGGGGTGCTTTGATTGCGCCAGCAAGTTGGGGTATGCCTAAATCACAAGAAAAGAATATATCTGATTTAATTCAAAACAATAATATTGCGCGTTTGCGCCCGATTGGTGTAGTGAAAACAATTTTACCATCGGTTTTGTTTGCGGTTTTGTTTGTTTTATTTGGTGCTTATATTTTAAATAATCCAGTAAAAACTGGGTCTGAAAACGGTGCAAAATTAAATACAGAACTGGCGAACGAATACAGAAAACAAATAGAGTTAAAAAAACAAGAAATTTTAGATAAAAAATTAGCACAAGAAGAGGCAATAAAATCTTTTCAATATCCATATGATAATTTGCCAAATGTTATGGAACGTGCGAATTTGTGTTATAAGGCAATCGCTTTTGTTATGCAACCAATCGCTGGGTGGAATCAGACTTTTGCGAAATGTGATGGTGAATATGTGTCTGCAACATTTATGCGTGATTTTGGAACACTGAATGATTTTTATGAAATTGGTGGTGATTTGATGCCTGGTGCAATTGTTCAGCAAACATCAGAAGACGAAATAATTGTTCGTGTAAAATTACCAGCATTAAAAACATATTCTTCGTTGGATGAACGCGATTCTGTGACCGCTGCGCGTGATATTGCAAGTATTTTCCAGCAAATAGATGCACGTGCAGATATAAACAATGTCACAGATACTATTTTGAATAACGGTATAAGCGAAGATATTCATGTGACGGAAGTGGCGGTTTCTTCTAAGTTAATACCATCTGAATTTATGTATGCTTTTAAAGATTTTCAGGGTGTTTATATGACATCTGTTTCTTGGAGAGCAAACACAAGAACTTGGAATTATGAAGTGATTGTTTATACAAAATAAAAGGGCAAAAAATGTTGAAAAAATTGAATTTAATAATGATAGTTTCTTTGTTTGTGGTTGGCGTAAACACATCGGTGTTTGCGTATGCTGATTATGTCGAAGAAGAAATCGTCGAAGAAAAAGTTTCGAATAAAGTTTCAGATGTTGATTTGGCAGATAAAATGTCTGCTGATGCGTTGCTTGATTATGATGAAAGCGATTCTTTGTTTGAAAAAATAACAATGCTGGAACAAGAAAAAGTAGTTGTTCAGTTGGAAAAAGAACGTGCACAACTGAATTTAGATTTGGAAAGATTAAATGCTGAAAAAATCAAACTGCAAATGGAATTGGATACTCTTTCTGGACGCGCAGAACAACAGCAACATGAATTAGAAGCAGCAAAAGCACAATTGGATATTCAAACTGAAAATTTAAAACGTCAAATGACAGCATTGGATGAAAAGCCTGCACCTGTTGCAAAAACAGCAGAGAAAAAAGTTGAAACGGATGTCAGTAAAAAATATAAACTGATAAATGTTGTTGGTATGGGTAATCAGTTGCAAGCAACCATAGAAGATGTTGCAACTGGTCAAAACAAACGTATTGCCGTGGGTAAAGAATTAGACGGTTATATTGTTAAATCTATTTCTTTGAATGATGGAATTGTTTTTGAAAAAGACGGTGAAACAGAAAGTTTAAATATTGGAAAGAAATAATGTCGAACACAGAAAATGTTTTTTCAAATCAACTGTCGGTGCCAAGCGGTTTGGAAAACGCAAACGGTAAAGAAATACTTGATTATTTGTTTGCGAAAAATAATCGCTTGTTGACTGCGTATGCGGCAGAATTGGCTTTGCCAAAAGACACACAAAGTTTGATTGCATATTTTTCTGGTGGTGAAATTATAATATCGCGAACACACAGATATGATGGTCGTGTGTTGGCTTTTCTTGATTTGTTGCATCAAAAAAATAGACCTGTGAAAGAACCTTTTTATTCTGATTTGGGTTTGATATCAAATATCTATAAAACAAACGATGAAAGATTGGGTGGATCTGTTCATTCGCGTGTTGATTACGACAATCAAATGCAAAAGGATTTTGTGGATATTATTGCACGTGCCGCGGCACAGAAAGTTTCAGATGTTCACATTGAAGTTGCAGATCAAACAACAATTTATTTCCGTATAGATGGCAGTATGCAACCTGTTTTGGAATATAATTCACAATGGGGTGAATCTTTTGTAAGGGCGGCATTTGCATCTGCTGATATTTCAAATTCAAGTTATGCACAAAATGAATATCAAACCGCACAAAAAGACGGGCGTACGCCACTTCGTGGAACGAAAGACCTTTATTTGCCTGCGGGTATTTTGGGTATTCGTATGCAATTCAATCCGATTGCTTTTGGTTCACAGTATGTTGTTATGCGTTTGCTTTATGATAACCCAAGCGAAGGTATTAAAACAGAACAAGAATTTAATGAATATGAACAAAAATTATTATTAAGATTGCGTTCTGCGCCAACAGGTTTGGTTATAGTTGCGGGACCTACATCATCAGGTAAATCAACCACATTGGTCCGCAATATGGCGTTGATGTTAAAAGAAAGAAGATATGAAATAAATCTTATTACTGTGGAAGATCCTGCGGAACAAAAGATTTTTGGTGCACATCAAATGCCTGTGGTTAATGCAGTTAACGAAGAACAAAGAGAAGAAAAATTCACAGAAGCATTGGCTGCGGCGTTGCGAAGTGACCCTGATACTTTGATGGTTGGTGAAATAAGAACGCTGTCTGCAGCACAATTA
>DEBV01000009.1:89284-89624 GCA_002348925.1 Alphaproteobacteria bacterium UBA2947
GACAACGCTGCATGCTAACTCTGCGATGGGTGCGTTGACACGTTTGTTGGATATGGGCGTTGAATCTTTCAAATTAAAAGACGAAACAATGATGAGGGGTCTTGTTTCTATGCGTTTGTTTAAAAAACTTTGTCCGTATTGTCGTGAACGTTTAATAGACCATCATGATCATGGTGCGTATAATCGTGTCAAAGATGCTTTTGGTGATTTGGGTTTGAATCAGGTTTTTGTTCGTGGGCCAGGCTGTGAACACTGTAAAGGTTCGGGAACAATTGGTCGTATCAAGGCTGGTGAAATCATCATGACGAACAGTGAATTTTTAAGTTTGGCTCTTTCTGGT
>DEBV01000009.1:89639-114675 GCA_002348925.1 Alphaproteobacteria bacterium UBA2947
TGATACCGAAGGCGCAACAAAATATTGGTTGGAAAAAATGAACGGTCGTACATTGAAAGAGGCGGCCACAGAACTGATGTTGCGTGGAATAATCGGTGTTGATGAATTAGAACGTTGGGTTGGTTTATTGGACAGACCATGGGTATATTAAAGCAATGAACAAACTGGAATTACTTTATGCGAAACTGGTTTTTAAAACCGATACTGAAAAACGTATGGCGGTTTCGCGTAAAATTGCGTCGCTTTTACGTAATAACTTTACTTTGATGGACGCGTTGCATCGTATTGAAATGATAGAATCGCATAATGGACGTAAACCAAACGAACCGTTTGCAATTGCTATGCGTGAAATTCAAAAGAATCTTGAACGCGGTATGACATTTGCCCAGGCAACATCTGGTTGGGTGCCAAGTGAAGAAACACTTTTATTAACTTCTGGAAATGTAAGCAGTTTGTTAATATCTCTGGAAAATATTGGTCGCGTTGTTAATGGAATAAATCGTATAAAGCGTGCAATGTGGACTGCGGTTGCATATCCATTATTTTTGTTTGTTTTAACTGTTGCGATAATAGTTATGGTTGGTATTTATTTGGTTCCACCACTTGCAGAAGCAGCGGGCAGTGATGTTGTTTGGCGTGGAACGGCTGCGTCATTGGTTTGGGTGTCTGAATTTGCAAACAAATATTGGTATGGTATTGCGGTTGCTTTTATTGGTTTGTTTGCATTTATTTGGGTTTCCTTGCCTATATGGACTGGCAGAATCAGAACTTTCTTTGATAAATTTCCGCCATATAACACTTATAAATTACAAGTATCGGTTAGTTGGTTGATGTCGCTGGCTGCGATGGTGTCTGCTGGCGTTTCTGTACCAGATGCAATGCGTTTGTTGGCAGATTCTTCGAATAAATATTTGTCCAATACTTTGGAAGAAGCACTGCATTATATTGCAAATGGGGAAAATCTTGGAAGTGCGCTGGCGATGACAGAAAAAGATTTTCCAAACGAAGAAATTATAGGCGATTTAATGATTTATGCTGATATGAATGATTTTGACAAGAACCTTAATCAAATCGCACAAGATTACATGGAAGAATCTGTTCGTAAAATGGAAAGTATATCAAGTGTTCTTAACAGCGCAGGAATTATCCTGGTATCTATCATTATTGGGTGGGTCGTTCTGGGGACGTTCCAGATGCAAGAACAAATAACTTCGGTATTTATGTAAAAACAACGGCGCATCTGCGCCGTTTTAATTTGTTTTTTATAATTGGTTATTTTATACCATAAATGGCAGGTTTTCCAATGTGCCTTCGGTAACACGAACATTTACGTCTATTAACATAAAGACCGCATCTGGCGAGCATTCTTTTTTGCACGGGAACATATTTGGAGATAACAAATGGCTGGTGTTGACAGTCAATTTTGTTACCAAATGGTCATCGTCCAAAAGGGTGTAAATTGGCCCGATATTGTTAGGTGTGTTTTGTCCGATTTCATGTTCGTTTTGTGGACAGCGCAGACCGTCCAGTATTGTTTTAACACGATTGTCTATATCGGAATGTGGGACACCAACGATTTCAGGGTGCATTAAC
Organism: Alphaproteobacteria bacterium UBA2947; assembly: GCA_002348925.1. GTDB lineage: Bacteria > Pseudomonadota > Alphaproteobacteria > Rs-D84 > Rs-D84 > Enterousia. The sequence goes on from DEBV01000009.1 coordinate 91,233, forward strand.
AAAATGTCCAATTCTGCAATCATTTTTAAATTTGGGCTTATAATTGGGTTCCAATCTATGCCGCCAATATGACGCGTTATAAGTGGGCTTTTCTTGGCATCTGGCAGCATAAACTTGGTCAAATTGTTCCAAGGTTGAAGAGTCACAAGTTTTTTAAGCTGTGGATGAAATTGCATGCGAATATCAGCGATATGTTGGGCCCGTTTTTTAGGGTTTGTCAAGATGTCGCCATAGTATAAAAGTTTGAATTTCATTTGTTTTTCCTTTTCGTTAATTTTTCCTAAATTTCTTACCTTTTCACTTGATAATTATATCATAAATTGCTATGTTTTACATAGCAAAAAGAAAGGATTTTTAGATGGCTGTAAATAATGAATATACTGGTGATTCAATTAAAGTTTTAAAGGGTCTGGAAGCGGTTAAAAAAAGACCTGGAATGTATATCGGTGACGTCGGTGAAGGTGGGGACGGTTTGCACCATATGATTTATGAAGTTGTTAATAACTCTATCGACGAAGCAATGGCTGGATATGCAGATACAGTGTTTGTGTCATTAAATGCAGATGGGTCTGTGACAATTCGCGATAATGGACGTGGTATGCCATTTGATATTAACCATGAAACAGGGCGCAGTGCATTGGAACTTATTATGTGCGAATTGCACGCTGGTGGTAAGTTTGATAACGAAGGAAACGGTGCCTATAAAGTATCTGGTGGTTTGCACGGGGTTGGTGTTTCTGTGGTTAATGCATTATCCACTTGGTTGGAAGTGCGCGTTTGGCGCGGTGATAAAGAAGCGCGTATGACATTTGCAGATGGTGTTCCGACAACTGATTTGACTGTTGTTAAAAACGAAAGTGGACACGAACATGGTACAGAAGTTACTTTCTTGCCATCACCTGAAACCTTTACAGGAACAAGATTCGATTTCGATACTTTGGAAGTTTGGTTGCGTGAACAATCTTATCTTAATGCCAATGTTCGTATTATCTTGGAAGATTTGCGCGGAAGTGAAAAAGTCGAACGCAGTTTCCATTCTGCCGATGGGTTAAAGGGTTTTGCAACTTATCTTGATAAATCGAAAGAATTGTTAAACGCTGAACCAATTCAAATGATTAAAACAATCGAAGATTCTTATATTGAAATTGTTTTACAGTGGACAACTGCTTATACTGAAACATCGCTTTGTTTTACTAATAATATTCCAAACAGGGACGGTGGTACGCATTTGGCTGGGTTTAGAGCAGGTTTAACACGTGCGTTGAATAAATATATTTCTGAACAAAATCTGAAAAAAGATGTCAATTTGTCTGGGGAAGATTTCCGCGAAGGTTTGACCAGCATTATTAGTGTAAAGATTCCTGATCCAAAGTTTGGTTCACAGACCAAAGATAAATTGGTGTCTAGTGAAGTAAGACCTTTGGTTGAAAATACAGTTAATGATTTGCTGTACCAATATCTGGAAGAAAATCCAGTAATTGCAAAAATGATTGTTGATAAAATCGTTGAAGCGGCAACTGCACGTGAAGCAGCACGCAAAGCACGTGAATTATCCCGTAAAAAGACTGGACCAGAATTGGGTAGTTTGCCAGGGAAATTAGCAAATTGTTCTGAAAAAGATCCATCTAAATGCGAATTGTTTATTGTGGAAGGAGATTCTGCTGGTGGTACCGCAAAGCAAGGACGCGACAGAAAAACACAAGCCATTTTGCCACTGCGTGGAAAGATTTTAAATGTTGAACGCGTACGTTTTGATAAAATGCTGGGTTCTGACACTATTGGTGCGCTGATTACAACACTTGGTGCGGGTATTGGTAAAGACGATTTTGATATTGAAAAATTCCGTTATCACAAAGTTATTATCATGACCGATGCTGATGTGGACGGACAACATATTCAAACACTGCTTATGACGTTCTTTTATCGTCATATGCCAGAAGCGATTGAACGCGGATATATCTATGTTGCAAAGCCACCTCTTTATGGTGTGACACGTGGTAAACAACAAATCTATATCCAAAACGAACGCGAAATGGATGATTATTTGCTGGACCAGTTGGCAAGTGACGGTATGATTGAAACAAGTGACGGTCAACAACTTGCTGGTGCTGATTTCAAACGTTTGTTGGAATTGGTCGATGATATGAAAAATAATTTACAGGCACTTAATCATATCATGCCTTTGCGCTTTATCGAAGCGTTGGCGCTGAATAAAGTGTTCGAAGAAGAAAGCGCGGCTAATTTCGCGGCGGCTGAAAATATGCTGGATAACGAAGAATTAGAATTTGAACGCGGTTGGAAAATTTCCAGCGATAGTGAAGGTATTAAAATTACAAGAACTTTGCGTTCTGTCACAGAAACACATGTTTTGCCACGTGAAAAAATCAATTCGCCTGAAATTCGTTCGTTTATGCGTATGAATGGTCGTGATGAATTGATTGAAACATTTTCTAAACCAACAACTTTGCGTGTAAAATCTAAATCACAAAAGATTTGGGGCGCGTTTGCGTTGCTGAATACTGCGTTTGAATATGCGAAAAATGGTTTGAAGATACAACGCTATAAAGGTTTGGGTGAAATGAACGCGGAACAGTTGTGGGAAACAACAATGGATCCAAATCATCGATCATTATTCCAAGTTAAAATCACAGACGCATCCCAAGCAGATGAAGTTATTTCTATGTTGATGGGCGATGTTGTTGAACCGCGTCGTGACTTTATCGTAGAAAATGCGTTGAATGCGAATCTTGATGTGTAAAAACAAAAGGGGTTAGATGCCGGACGATTTTATAAAAAGTCATCTTGGTATAAATATAAAACATCCGACATCGGACCATGATAAAAACGCGCAAAAAATTACACAAGATTTTAACAAGGCAAAAGAAAAAATCAGACAGCAATTTATCTCGTCCGATAAATCTGATGATAAAACCGCATTGTATACTGCGATAACACAATTCAAAAAGACAAATGAATAAAATGTTTTCTAAATCTTGGTTTGAAAATCTGGATTTGCAATTGCGCGAAATGGGGTTGGATAGTGATGATAAATCTTTTGATGAAATTCGTGAGATACTTTCAAATCCGCCACTTTTAAGCCCTGATGAATTTGCAAGCACTGTATCTTATGTGATTTTGGCTGGTGGTTTTTCACAAAAAACAGCAAAAAGAATTCATAAAATTATTATGGAAAAAATGCCAACAAATCCATCAATGGAAGATTTGTTAAAAATCTTTAATAATAAAAACAAAATAAATGCGATAGTAAAAATTTGGAATAACAGGCAAGATTTTTGCAAATGTTATTATGCGTGTTCTTCTTTGGAAGATAAATTAAATTATCTGCAAACATTACCACACATTGGAAAAATTACAGTAAACCATTTGGCGCGAAATTTGGGTGAAAATGTTGTAAAATATGATATTTGGATACAACGTCTTGGCGTGCTGTACGGCGCAAATCCAGCGTTATACGAAAAAATAGATAATGGAAAATTAGACGGGGATATTAAAAAGTGCTGCGATGAAATGTTTGAACATTTGGCACAAGAAACAGGCTTTCCGATTGGTTATATTGATGTTGTTTTATGGAAAGCACTTCAAAATCATTTGATAGAGGTCTAAAAATGGATGTGAAAATTGAACAATCTTGGAAAGATGTTTTAGCATCAGAATTTGAAAAAGATTATTTCAAAAAACTTACCGAATTTGTGCGCGGAGAATATTTGTCTGGGAAAACAATATATCCAGAGGCCAAGAATATTTTTAATGCGTTTAATTTGTGTCCGCTTTCCAATGTCAAAGTTGTTATTATCGGTCAAGACCCTTATCATGAACCGCATCAGGCGCATGGGCTTTGTTTTTCTGTTGAAAGTGGTGTTGATTTTCCGCCGTCTTTGGTAAATATCTATAAAGAAATAGAATCTGATATTGAACATAAAAGTATTACAAATGGCGATTTGTCCGCTTGGGCGCGTCAGGGTGTTTTGTTGCTTAATTCTACTTTAACTGTTCAGGCGCATATTGCAGCATCACATTCGGGTAAGGGTTGGGAAACTTTTACAGATGCTGTTATTCGTGCGGTTAATGAAAACCAAAAAAATGTTGTTTATATGCTGTGGGGGTCGTTTGCCCAGAAAAAAGCAGATTTTGTAGATAATCAAAATAATCTGATTTTAAAAAGTGCGCATCCATCGCCATTGTCGGCATATCGTGGTTTCTTTGGAAATCATCATTTTTCACGTGCCAATGAATATCTGATTCAAAATGGTAAAACACCAATAGATTGGTAGTTTAGTAATTATATGTAAAGCCAAGACCGTAAAAAGCATAAGAGTTATTTTGTTCTGCGGTATTGGCGTTTGAAAAATGTTGTATAAAAAATTCAGCGGACCAGCGTTTGTTAATATGATAGCCCAGCATTACTTTGAATTGGAATAATAACTTTGCCCCCAGACGTTCGTTTTCTTGCGCTTGCAGACCAGCACCCGCACCCATTGCACCATAAATACTGTTGTTATCGAACAATAAAATGTCTTCGGTTAAATAAATCATGGGAATTGTGTAATCTTGCCATTTCCAACCGTACTTTTCATGAATACCCAGCGTTTCAGATATGTTTATCGAACGACGCGCCGGAACACGAAAGAATTTTGTTGGTTGTGAATATGTAAATGTGCCGATATAGAAAGGCACAGGTCTTGTTGGTGGTGGCAAAAGCCAGCCCGTATCAAAACCCTGACCCAGACCAAAGCCGACTTGGTTTTGATATGTTCCCATGAAAGTTTTGTTTTCTGGTAAAATACTTTCTTCCGCCATTGCGGGCAGGCTCAAAAATAATACGAACAAAACAGAGACTAATTTTTTCATAAGTCGTATTTTATCACAAAACACAGAATAAAACAATTTTAAATAAAAAACTGGGTTAAACCCAGTTTAAATTTTGGTAGCCGCACAAGGGATTCACTCGATACTTCGTATCTGCGTGGCAACCGTTACGATTTTGGCGCGTTAACACTTCCAAAATCTACTTGTTGTCGGACCAGGGTCCTCATCCACTCGCTACTATACCAAAATTAAAACCGGGACACGCCCGGTTCAAATTTTGGTAGCGGCGAAGGGATTCGGACCCCTGACCAAAGGATTATGATTCCTCTGCTCTACCACTGAGCTACGCCGCCAGCACTGCGCATTATAACAGAGATTTTTCACTTTGCAACTAATTTATCTATGTTGAATTTGATGTTTTTTGTTATAATTAGTGTATCAAAGGAGTTTGCTATGTCTCGTATATGTCAAAGTTGTGCGATGCCAATAGATGATGAAAAATTATGGGGAACCAATAAAGATGGTTCCAAAAACTCTGATTATTGTATCTATTGTTATAAAGATGGTGAGTTTATTGACAAGGTGTCTATGCAAGAATACATTGAAAAAATGATTCCTTTTTCAGACCAATCAGGTATGACCCCTGAACAAATGCGACAATTTTGTGAAAATGTATATCCTACATTGAAAAGATGGAAGAAATGAAAAACGATATTGTAAAATCTCTGTATGCATTGCAAGATGCCGTATACGGCGATTTTAGCGCAAAGTTAATTCCAAATATTTCGCGTGATTGTTTCATAGGTGTACGTACACCGCAACTGCGTAAATTGGCGAAAGATATGGTAAAATCTGGCGAATACAAAGATTTTATTTCATATTTGCCGCATAAATATTTCGAAGAAAACCAATTGCATGCGTTTATAATTTCTGAAATACATGATTTTGATATGGCAATTAAAGAAACAGAACGCTTTTTGTCCTATGTTGATAATTGGGCGACTTGCGATCAAATGTCCCCGCGTGTGTTCAAAAAAAATCTTGGTGTTGTGGAAAAATATGTATCTAAATGGATAAAGTCCAAAGATGTTTATATGGTGCGGTTTGGTATAAAAACACTTATGCAATATTGGTTAGACGACAATTTTGATATAAGATATGCCGATATGGTCGCGAATATAAAAAGCAAAGAATATTATATAAATATGATGCGGGCGTGGTATTTTGCAACCGCCGCTGCCAAGCAATTTGATGCGGTTTTGCCGTATTTTAGACGCGGAAAACTGGATGAATGGACGCGTTTGCGTGCAATTCAAAAAGCAACGGAATCTTTTCGTGTGTCAGATAAACACAAAGAAATTTTGCGTGCGTTAAGATAAATAGTTTTTATGTTGATTTTTGTCCCTTTGCAGTTATAATATTTGGCAGTTGCCCTAATAGTCTAGTGGTAAAACACGTCCTTGGTAAGGACGAGTCGCAAGTCCGATTCTTGCTTAGGGCACCAGAAATGTACAAATCTGTTTTATTAAATATGTTGATGCGACTGACAACCGCGGAGTGTTTATAAAACAAAATAAAGTAAAAAAAGCAGGGTGGCACCGCGCGAAAAAATCTTAGCGCCCCTGTATTTTAAGATTTGAATTGGTGCCGAAAATCAGAATTTTTTCGCGACACCGAAACAAAAGGGTGTAAAAAAATGCTTTCTTTGAAATCAAAATACAGAACGCATACCTGTGGCGAATTAAATGAAAAAAACGTTGGTGAAACTGTAACCTTGTCTGGTTGGGTTCACCGTAAACGCGATCATGGTTCGCTGTTGTTTGTGGACTTGCGTGATAATTATGGAATTACACAGTGTGTGTTTGATGGGGGCGATGAAAATTTGGAAAAAATTCGTCCTGAATCTGTTGTAAAAATTACAGGTACGGTTGTCGCACGTGATGCAGAAGCAATCAACGACAAAATTCCAACTGGCCATATTGAAATTAAATCTGAATCTTGGGAAGTTTTGACAAATGCTGATGTTTTGCCTTTCCAAGTGTTTGGTGATGAAGACACAAGTGAAGAATTAAGATATAAATATCGTTTCCTTGATTTGCGTCGTGAAAAATTGCATCACAATATTTTAATGCGCAATAAAATGATGAAGTGGTTGCGTGATAAAATGTGGGATATGGGATTCAGCGAATTTCAAACACCGTTGTTGACCGCTGATTCACCAGAAGGTGCGCGTTGTTTCTTGGTACCAAGCCGTTTGCATCATGGAAAGTTTTATGCATTGCCACAGGCACCACAGATGTTTAAACAGTTGTTGCAAGTATCTGGGTTTGACAGATATTTCCAAATTGCACCTTGTTTTCGTGATGAAGATTTACGTGCAGATAGATTGTTGGAATTTTATCAGTTAGATATCGAAATGTCTTTTGTGGATCAAAGTGATATTCAGGCTGTCGGTGAAAAATTGATGCCTGAATTTGTGAAAACTTTTGCACCAGATGCAAATGTATATCCAGAAATTCCACATATTTCATTTGATGATGCAATGTTGAACTATGGTTGCGATAAACCAGATTTGCGTAATCCGATTTTAATATCTGACGTTACAGAAATATTCCGCGGTTCTGATTTTGGAATCTTTGCAAATGCAGTTGAAAACGGCGCTGTTGTTCGTGCTGTCCCTGCACCAAAATCGTCTGATAAACCACGTTCTTGGTTTGATAAGTTGGGCGAATATGCGGTTAAAGAATTGGGATTGGGCGGACTTGGCTATATCGTGTTTGCCGAAGAAGCCAAGGGACCTGTTGCTAAAAAGTTAGACGCAGACAGAATTGCAAAACTGCGTGAAATAGCAGGTGATAATTCTTCATTGTTCTTTATTTGTGACGAAGAAGAAAAAGCAGCGAAAGCAGCAGGTAAACTGCGTAATAAATTGGGTGCTGATTTAGGTTTGGTTAATCCACGCGATTTCGCATTTTGTTGGGTTGATAATTTCCCATTCTTTGAACCAGATGAAGAACGCGCTGGGGCACCTAAGTTTACTCACAATCCGTTCTCGTATCCTATTGCGACTTTGGAAGAATTGGACACAAAAGATCCTTTCTCAATCAAAGCAGCACAATTCGATATGGTGTTAAATGGTATTGAAATTTGCAGTGGTGGTTTGCGTAATTATAACCCAGAAGTTATGAAGAAGTGTTTTGATATTGCTGGTTATCCAATAGAAGCAGTAGAACAAAACTTTAATGCGCTTTATACCGCTTTCCAATATGGTGCGCCACCACACGGAGGATGTGCGTTTGGTATTGAAAGATTGGTATCTGAAATCTTGGGCGATGGCGAAAGTGTTCGTGAAATTGTCGCGTTCCCTGCCAACCAACGTGGTCAAGATTTGCTGATGGGATCACCAAACGAAGTGACAGAACAACAATTACGCGATGTACATATTCAAGTACGCAAACGTGGTTAATGTTCATAAATAAAAAATACCCCGATTTATTCGGGGTGTTTTTTTAGAATTGTTTATGAGATTTCACAAATTCGCGCATGTATTCTGGATTAAAATGCAACATAATATCTGACAGAGAAAAATCACGCATATCATTTGGATATATTATTAAATCTATTGGTTCTGGTGATGCAGATGTTCCGCGCAAAACCAATTTTAATTTTGCGGTCATTTCGTCATTTGTTATTTCGAATATACCAGATGCATCAGTATGTGGCATATATAATGTTAACGGTTCGCTGGTTTTTATGTTTCCATTTTCATAAGTTCCAACAATATGCATTTTTTTAATAGGTGTAACACCAGATGTTAATGCTTTGGATAATGCGTATTCCCCATTTAATATTGTTAGTATTGGTGCAGATGCATAAAATTCCGCCAAACCAAGTCCATATATTTTTCCACCACTAAACGATGCATCAAATGTGCCGTCAAGGTTGTTAATAATATCATGTGCTATTTTTCCAGATGTATTCAGTTTTATTTCTGCTGTGATTGAAGTATCAGAAATATTAAGTGGCATATTTTCAGGTAAAAGTTTTTCATCAAATACGAATTTGTTCAGTTGCATATTTATTGCATATTTTGCGTTGTCTTTTTTTATTGTGGCAAGCAAGTTCCCGCGGTTTGAATCAGATATAGAAAATGTTTGTGTGTTTTTGCGTAAGGAATACACAAAATTATTATATTCGTTCGAATTATAAATTAATTTGTTTGCAGATAATGCGATATTCATATTTGTTTCAAATGGTAATAACAAAGGATGTTTTGTGAAAAATGACAGTTCTTCAAACTTTTTTATAAAAGATTTGTTTGCGAACAAGTCAATATTTAAAACATCTGTTTTTAATGTAATGGATTTTCCAGATAATATGCCTGTGAATTTATGATTTGCGATTTCAAGTGTAAAATCAGAAATAGTACCATTTTTGTAATTTCCAGATAAAACATAAGGTAAGTCATTTAAAGATTGTAAATCCAATGTTTGTATTATTTTTTTAAAGTTTTCACCACGTAATATAAAGAAGTCAGTGCTTTTAGATAATTGCCATTGTTTTGAATTTGGTGTGAAAATCATAACACCACTGGTCCATACAAAATCGCCTGGTTCGTCTTTCATAAAATCTGGCAAGAATTTTAAATTAACTTTTGCTTGGTTTAAAGATTTATCATCCAGACGAGTGTAATCAACAGTATAACCGTCTTTCTTTAAATGTAATGTTCCAACCATGTCAGGATAATAAAATCTGACTTCGCCACTGGATGCCAGTTTTCTTATCGTGACAACAAAAGGTTTCATATCGGCGTAAACGGCTGTAGAATAAACATCGGCATCTATTACGTCATCTTTAACAGAAAAAACAGATGTAATGTTGTTTCCATGGGAATATTTTTTACAATACCAATTTGTTGGGGTTCCGTTGAAAAGGCATGTTGTATGCAAACCAGACAGTGGGCCTGCGATATTAACATCGTGTGCGCCAGTTTTGTCGATAAATCCACCTTCGATATTTATATCATCTGCAACAATATTTCCTATTATTATTTTGTCTTTTTCACCACGAGTAATAATTTTCAAGTGTTCAAATGTTTGGTTGCCAAATTTGATATTTCCGTAAAAATCTAAATCAAATGATGCGTCTTGCAATATGTAGGGATCTTTTAAAACAAAAGACATATCGTAATCAGCGTTAGTAGATTTTATTTTAACTATTTTATAGCCATCGTCTTTGAATTCAACACTTCCTTGAACGTTTTGAGCAGATATATTGTCAAACTTTATTCCATACCCACCGTCCCAATAAACATCTGCGGTTATAGGAAAACGTCCTGTTATGTGCGGCGTTTTAAATTCAAACCATCTGTTTATATCTTGGGCGATTATACTGATATTCGCACGTGCGGTTCCGTCTTTTAAAAGTTTTCCGTTTAAAGTTAAATTATTATTTTTGTTTTTTATAACAAATTCGTTGTTGATTGCTTTTATTTCATATTTATGCTGGTCTGTTCTGACAAAAGCAGTAGTTTCTGTTTTTGTAAAATCTGCATGAATTATCTTATATTCTTTGTTAAGAAACTGTATCTTTGAATTATCAACAATGATTTTATTGTTTATATTAAATGGTGTTATTCTTTCAATATAAAGCGATGCATCTTTTACATATATGTCGCCAGAAATTTTTGCATTTTTTAAATTAAATATATCGAAAAAAGGTATTTTAAATTCAACCGAAGATATAACACCATTTGGAACACTAAGATTGTGTGCCACAATCGATGTGCTGCCCATTAAACTGAAATTTATATCCCCATAGATTTTTGCAGGAACACCTGTTTTTGCTAAAATAACTTCTTCTATCTTTGGTTTTAGATTATTCAGAGTTATTATCGGCGGAACAATGGCCAATGCCAGTGCGAATATCGCGATAAAAGACAGAAAAAATAACAATTTTTTATTTGAGTGTTTTGATTTTGTGGGCATCATTCTCTTTCCTTGTATTTTTATTATAATGAATTATATTAAGGTATGTGAATAAAAAAATGAAAGATAACAAAAGTATTTTTTCTTTGGAATCTGACTTTGCGCCGATGGGGGATCAACCAACGGCTATATCTGAATTGGTTAAAGGGGTTAAAGAAGGACGCAAGTCCCAGGTTTTGTTGGGTGTGACGGGGTCTGGCAAAACATTTACGATGGCAAATGTTATTCAAAATCTGGGTCGTCCAACAATGATAATGGCGCCTAATAAGATATTGGCGGCACAGTTATATACAGAAATGAAGGCCTTTTTCCCGCATAATCATGTCGAATATTTTGTGTCTTTTTATGATTACTATCAACCAGAAGCGTATGTTCCAACAACCGATACTTATATAGATAAAGATGCGTCTATAAATGAACAATTGGACCGTATGCGCCACAGTGCCACGCGTGCCATGCTGGAAGAAAGAGATGTTATAGTTGTTTCATCTGTATCTTCTATTTATGGCATTGGTTCGCCAGAACAATACAGTGAAATGAAATTGGTTTTGAATGCTGGCGATAAAATATCTGAAAAAGATGTTATGCGTGCTTTGGTTGATATTCAATATAAAAGAAACGATATGGGGTTTGCGCGTGGTGATTTTCGTGCGCGTGGTGATACACTTGATATCTTTCCATCTCATTCGCAAGACAGGGCATGGAAGTTATCTTTCTTTGGTGATGAAATTGACGAGATTTGGGAATTTGATACTTTAACAGGTGGCAAATTACATCGTTTAGACAGAATTGTTGTTTATCCAAATACTCATTATGCGACACCTATGCCTTCTGTATTACAGGCAATAGGTCAAATTCGTAAAGATTTAGATGAACGATTGAAATACTTTCATGACAATATGAAATATGTTGAAGAACAGCGATTGCGCGAACGTGTGAACTTTGATATTGAAATGATGGAATCTACGGGCGTGTGTCGTGGTATTGAAAATTATTCAAGATATTTAACAGGGCGCCTTCCTGGGCAACCACCACCAACGCTTTTTGAATATTTGCCGAAAGATGCACTTTTGTTTTTGGACGAAAGTCATGTGACAGTGCCACAAATTGGTGCAATGTCACGTGGGGACAGGGCGCGCAAGGAAACGCTGGCACAATATGGTTTTCGTTTGCCGTCATGTGTTGATAATCGACCATTAACTTTTGAAGAGTGGGATATGTTGCGACCACAAACCATCTTTGTATCTGCAACGCCTGCCGCATGGGAATTGGAACAATCAAATGGTATTGTCAGTGAACAGGTTATTCGTCCAACGGGATTATTAGATCCGATATGTGAAGTTCGCCCAACAGAACATCAGGTTGATGATTTGCTTTATGAGGTCAAGAAAACCAAAGGGCGTGTCATAGTCACAACACTGACCAAAAAAATGGCAGAACAATTAACAGATTATTTTGTTGAAAACGGTGTGCGTGCGCGTTATTTACATTCTGATATTGAAACATTGGAACGCATAGATTTATTACGCGATTTGCGTCTTGGTAAATATGATGTTTTGGTTGGGATAAACCTTTTGCGTGAAGGTTTAGATGTCCCAGAATGTGAATTGGTTGCGATTATGGATGCCGATAAAGAAGGATTCTTGCGTTCAACGCGTTCGCTTATTCAAACCATTGGGCGTGCGGCACGTAATGCAAATGGACGCGTGATTTTGTATGGTGATACAATCACTGAATCTATGCGTTCCGCATTGGATGAAACCGCGCGCAGACGCGAAAAACAAATGGCGTATAACAAAGAACACAACATAACACCAAAGACCATATCAAAGTCTGTTTTTGATGAAGTTAAAGAAAAAGAAGAAAAAACAGACAAATCACGAAAATTTGTTTATAATAAAGATGGTGGCGTTATGGATGCAGATTCTTTGCGCAAGGAAATTAAAAAGCTTACCAAAGTGATGCAAAAACATGCTGAAAATTTAGAGTTTGAACAAGCCGCACAAGTTCGCGATTTGATTCATGCGTTGGAAGACGATTTATTATTGGTGGAATAAAATGAAAGAATATTTATTAAATAATGTTGAAGAGACACGTGCGTGGGCGCGTGATTTTGCAAAAACTTTACATGCACCGCAAACGATTGCGTTGCATGGTGATTTGGGTATGGGAAAAAGTGAAATCGCACGTGAAATAATTAAAACATTACGCGGTGCAGATACTGTCGTGCCAAGTCCAACATTTACTCTTGTTCAAAATTATGATGGTATTTCACATTTTGATTTGTACAGAATAGGTGATGCATCTGAATTGGAAGAAATCGGTTTGCCGTATGCAATAGACAATGATATAACTTTGATTGAATGGCCTGATATTGCGAAAGATATGTTGCCGAAAAATACAATTCATATTTATATAACACAAAATGGTGATGGGCGTAAATTAGCGCTTTAATAAACTTTGCACTGCCAATGGGAAATCGGTTGCTTTTGCAAGGTAAGAACCACTGACCAATAAATCAGCACCAGCGTTCCAACAGAGTTTTGCTGTTTCTGGATTTATTCCACCATCAACACTGATTAAATATTTAAGACCATGTTTTTTGCGCGTATGGTTTAAAATTTTTATTTTCTTTAAAACATCTTCGTCAAAACTTTGACCAGCGGCACCAGGTTTTACCGCCATTACCATAACTTCATCTATTTGTTTTAGAATAGGAATCAAGATTTCAACATTTGATTCGGGGTTAAGTGCAATGCCGACACGCTTGCCAGCGTCTTTAACAATTTGAATAGCGTTTTTTACCCCAGATGTATTTGTAGAAATTATAACCGTATCTGCACCAAGGTTTATTACATCGCGCGCCCAAACCGACGGGCTTTCTGTCATTAAATGTACGTGCAAATGTGCTTTTGTTTTTTCACGAATATTTTTTAATTCACCAAGACCACCAGCAATTTTATCAACGTAAAAACCGTCCATTATATCAACATGAATCATGGATATTCCTGCGCTTGCAAACATAGTGTATGTTGCCATGTCTTCCATGTTAAAGCAAAGCGTGCTGGGCATAATCGGAATGAATTTTTGTTTTGTTTTTTTATTTTTTATTTTAAATACATTCACAATTTTATTTATTATATTTTGAAATTTTTCTTGTCTTTGTATGTATTTATTGCGTTCAGGTAAATATGTGTTCCAAATATATTCAGACAAAGCATTTATATTTGCGCCATCACCAAGATTCTCAACAGGTATTTTAAACACATGTTCAAAGACAGTATTTATATTATTTGTTGTTGCACCGCCACCTGTAAGAATAATTTTTTCAGGTTTGTATTGGTTTATATATTTAATAGATTCTTCGTATATTTGTGTTATCAGTTCTTTTAATTTAGGAATAAATACATCATTTATATCGGCGCGCGAAAATGAAGCAAATTTTTCAGATATATCTGCTGGGGTAAAACGGTCCATTTCGTTTGGAATTGCACTGGCAACAGATATTTTTAATGTGTCTGCATCGTTTTTTGTTATTTTTAATTCAGATGCAATGGCTTCTGTTATATCGCGTCCACCAAATTTTATCTTGTTGAAATACAATGGTCCACGCATTGTCCAGATAGAAACGCTGGTGAATTCATTTCCCAAATCAACAAACATTATTTTTTCATTTGGTTTACGATAAATTGTATTTTGCAAAAAAGTTGGATCAAGAAAACCAGACGATTGAATATGTGAACGACGCAAAATATCAGAAATATAAGCAGTCCTGTCTGTTTCATAAGAAATCACACTGAATATAGATTTTAATCCTGTATCTATGTGTCCAATCGGAGAATTGTTTATATTTTTAATATGTGGGGTTCCGTAAAACACAGGAATTATATGCATAGCATAAAAATCTTCTGGTGTGTTTATTTTTGCAATTTGATGTTTTAAATCCAGTTCGCTGATTTTATGTTCATCATTCCAAGACATTATATCTGATACGGTTTTAAAATCGGCTTTGCCAAAATTTCCAGTAATGAACGCAGAATCAAAATGTGTGTTTAATCTTTGTTCCAATTCGTCAATAACACTGTTAAGAGCAAAGATTGTATTGGCGTTTTTTACAGAATGTGTTGCAGATTGGACAATCTTTGCGTCCCTTATATTATGTGCCAAACCGCGAACACCGTATGTTCCAATGTCAAGACACAAAAAAGATGAATTCGCTAATTTCATTGTCTTGTTTTTACCAAAATTCTTGCGCTGTCACGCATATCTATGATTTCAATATCGCGTGATAATATCTTATGTGTTTGATTTAAACGGCTTATTTTATTTATCGCAACAGAAGGATTGTCTTCTGGTAAATATATTGTTGTATTATTTTTTGTGTGTATATCCCAACGACGCGATTCAATCATGTTCATATAGTCAATATGTTTAGATAATGCAGACACACTGTTGATTATTTCGGTTAGGTTTTCTGGAACGTTTCCACGAAAAACAATAGTATTTTCATCGCGTTCTGTTGTTGGGGAATCTATCTTGGTGCCATCTGTGGATAATGGGTAATAATATATTCCGTCAGTCCATTGGGCAGCAACCTTGTGCTGTTGTGTTTTTATAATTATATCGCCATTTGATAAACGACGAACCGATGAATTTTTAATTCCTGGGATTTTAGCTATACGATTGTTTGTTTGTCGCAGGTCAACAAGTTTTATATTTATTCCATTGTTTATTCCTGTTGCCAAGCGTACCTGTTCAAAATCAGTATCTTTGGAATCACTTAATATGGAAATATGTTTTACATATGATACAGGTCCGCGTCCCATAAGGCTGGTTATAATGCGGGTTGAAAAATATATCGCCAATATAATTGACGCTATAAAATACAGCCAAAAGAAGATGGTCTTTTTCATAACACGAACATTATATCACAATTTTAGGAAATAGCCAACAAACAAGTATTTTATTGTGCGCGTAATAAATAACCGCGTCTTAACATACACTTACGATAGTATCCAACCGTTTTTGATGCTTTGTTAGGTGGAACAGAAAGCAAGGCGCGTTGACCGACATCTTTGTATTCGTTTGATTGAAATGTCACCCAAAGTCCATCCCAATCTGGCATCTGGGCGCTTTGATTTGGGGATAATAACTTAGCAATTCTGGAACGTGGGATATAATTTGTGTCTTTTATTCCAAGGCAAGATTTATGGTCGCGGACAAATTGTTCTGTGGTCACTGCGTCATTTTCCCAATTCAATATTGTTGCATCATCTATCGAACCACGATTTGCAGATGCGCACGCTGTCAAAGCCAACAATAAGAATAAATATTTCATTTTCATATTTTACATTATAATTTAATTGCGTTTGTGTGGCAATAGTTTTTATAATGTAAAAAACAAACCAGGGGAAGGTAGATGTCTATAAGTATTCAAAATTATATTAAATTGGCTAATTTTTATAATGAAATGTCGCGTGTTTTGTCTGCTGTTTGTGTAGAAAAAGGCGGAATTGCGCTGGAAAATTATGTTGGGCGATTTTTTGCTGCGGATGTTCTTGAATACATTGTAGAATATGGAAACAGATTAAAAAAATCTGGGGTGCAAATAGACGCTGCTGTTCTTGATGTGATGAATTTGTTTGAAAAGCAATTTGAAAAAGTGAAAAATTTAGTAACACCAAATCAAAAACCTATTTACGAAATGTCGCTGGAAGAGTTTGAAAAAATTATGAATATTTAGTAATATCATAAAATAAGAGATAAAAAAGGAAGAAAAATGGCACTAAATAATATCAAAAAAACAGTTGTTTTATCTGGTGTAGTGTGTGCATTGGTCGTTTCTGGTTGTGCAAATCGCGGGCAGAATGTACCTCTTTATGATACGATAGATGTTGTTGAAAATACTGTCATAGATGAAAATTCTGTGCCAATTTTTCCTAAAAAAGCAGCCCTGACAACAGATACAGCGCAAAGATTTGCATTGGATTTACCTAAAAGATGTACTGTTGATTGGAATAATCAGAGCATTGTAAGTGTTGTGCCAGAAGAAAAAATAGAAATCGTTCGTCTTGATACAGGTGATGAATTGCCAGATTTAAAGGTTTCAGATTATGATTTCAAAAAACAATATGTAAAAGATGCACTGGAAAAATTATTAGAAGATACAGATATTTCTGTTATTGAAGATCAGGCGACTTTTGAAAAGATTTCTGGAACTATTTCTACCAGTTCTTTGAGTGATGCGGTTGAGTTAATGGCCAAAATGGGCAAGGTGTATTATTCATATGATAAAGAATTTGGCGAAATTCATTTAACAGGTCGTGGTAAATGGATGATAAAAATGCCAAAAGACGAAACAATCATAATGGCACTGTTAGATGCTATGCGTGGGGCTGATGTTGGTAATTTGTTGGTGAACTGGCAAGACAAAACCGTTGTTTTCGAAGGCGATTATCAAACAGAACGCGAAGTTTCAAAAATAATTGCGGATGTCGCGTCAAAGAAATATGTTTTGGCATGGGATATAGATGTTTATCGTGTTTATCCAAAAACAGATAATCCAATTATTTGGATGAATATGTTGCCTGCATTTGGGGAAAATAATATTCGTATGTCTATCCCAGGCGTCGTTGGGCGTGCGCTGGTGGTAAGCCCAGAGATAAACACAAAAACATTACAAGAATTTATTGCACAACAGGCAAATATGGTTTTGGTATCACAAGGAACTTTTGCAATACCAAACGGTTGGCAGTCAAGATTTGATATCGGTCAATGTGGCAAAGAAGACCGTCTTGAAACAGATTTGATAATTGGTGCAACAGGGAAATATGGCGATTACGGTGGTTATAATAAAATAGATGCAAAGATTGTTTTGTCCACAACAAATGGCGAATTGTCTTCATTTAAAATACCTTCGAATGTTGGGGATAATTATGTGATTGTTGGTATTCCAACACATTCGTTTGTGACAACGCCTGAAACACTGATATCACCATTTGCAGAATTGGTTGTGTTTATGTCACCACGTTTAATATCTATTGTTGATGCAGGCGATGTAAGCACAAGAAAGGCTTTGTCTGGTGATGAATTGCGTGATTTTTTAAATCGTTAATGGGGTAAAAGATGTTGTTTAGTGCTTTGGAAAAAAAGATTGCGTTCAGATATTTGCGTGCTAAAAAGCGTGGTTTTGGTTCTGTTGTTTCGTGGGTTTCATTAATAGGAATTACACTTGGTGTTGCAACACTTATTGTTGTTATGTCTGTGATGGGTGGATTTCATGATACATTGCTTTCACGTATTATTGGTATGAATGGGCATGTTGTTGTTTATCATCAAAATGGTACGATTTCGGATTATGATTTCTTGATTGAAAAGATGCGTCAAAACAAAGTTGTTGAAAAATATGCAACTTCTATTGTGCCGATTGCCGAAGGGCAAATAATGGCATCTGCCAATGGTAATAATTCTGGCGCTATTGTTCGTGGTATTCGTATGCCTGATTTAATTGCAAAGACAAATTCTGGTACGCGTATTTATGGAAAAAGTTTAGATAAAATTAAAGACGGCGAAATGATAATTGGTTCTTCGTTGTCGCGTAATTTGCAAGTGACCGCTGGTGATAAAGTGTCTTTAATTTCTGCAAATGGTGGAACAGCAACGCCGTTTGGAACAATGCCACGTATTATGGCATATCCAGTTGTGTCTTCATTCTTTGTTGGGATGTATGAATATGATAATGGGTATATATTTATGCCGTTGTCCACAGCGCAAAAATATTTGAATATTGAAAATTCTGTGACACATATAGATTTATATTTAACAGATGCAGAACAAAGCGGAACTGTTGTCAAAGCGTTAGATGCACTGTTACCAGATGGTTTTGTTATTCGTGATTGGCGCGATTTAAATCGTGGGTTTGTTGGTGCGTTGCAAGTGGAATCCAGTGTGATGTTTTTGATTTTGTTGTTAATAGTTATTGTTGCGGCGTTTAATATTATTTCGTCATTGGTTATGTTGGTTAAAGATAAAAACAAAGATATTGCAGTATTGCGTACTTTCGGTGTGTCGCGCAAATCTATGATGAAGATATTTATTTTGTCGGGTACTTCGATTGGTGTTATTGGTGCAACATTTGGAACTTTGTTCGGTGTGTTAATGGCAATATATATCGAACCAATAAGAAAGTTTTTCCAATTTATCACAGGGCGCGATTTATTCCCTGCACAACTTTATTCTTTGTCTGAATTGCCATCAAAGTTGGTACCGTCAACGGTTGTAAGTATTGCGCTTATTGCAATAGCGTTGTCTTTCCTTGCGACCCTTTATCCTGCATGGCGTGCGGCAAACACAGATCCAGTAGAAACACTGCGTAACGAATAGGTGGTATAAATGGTAAGTATATTGAATTCTTTATCCAGAGTATCAAAAAAAGACACAGTGTTGTCTGTGCGTGATATTAAAAAGACATTTGTCGAAGGTGGGCAGCCATTAAATATTCTGCGTGGTGGCGGTTTTGATTTGTATCGTGGTGAAATAGTTGCACTGGTTGGACAAAGCGGTTCTGGGAAATCTACATTATTACAATGTGTTGGTTTGCTTGATAAACCAACAGGGGGTGATGTTTTTATAAATGGTCATCCAATCGATAAAATTAACGAAGAAACGCGCACAATGTTGCGCCGTCAAAAAATAGGTTTTGTTTATCAAAAACATAATTTGTTGTCTGATTTTACAGCGCTGGAAAATGTAGTAATGCCGATGATGGCAAATGGCGTGGACGAGAATACTGCCTGTGCGCGTGCGATGAAGTTATTAAAGTTGGCAAATGTTGCACACAGGGCCGCACATTTCCCAGCGGAAATGTCTGGTGGTGAACAACAACGCGTTGCAATAGCGCGTGCGATTGCGAATAATCCTGAAATTTTATTGGCTGATGAACCAACTGGTTCATTAGATCCAAATCATGCAAAGGTCGTATTTGATTTGTTATTAGATTTGGTGCGCAAATCAAAAATGTCTATGTTGTTTGTGACACATGATATGAATTTGGCGAAACGTGCAGACAGAATAATTACTATCAAAGATGGTATAGTGAAATAGTTTTTAACAAGGAGAGAGAAAATGAAAATATCAAACAATGAATATAAAAAATATCGTCTTTACGGCATAATTGGTATGGTTACGGTATTTTTAATGGGTGCACTGGTTGGTTTTATCCTTAATGGTTCCGACAGAACAAATCATTCAATAATGACCAAGGCGCAGTGTGAAATATTGACCGATAAAATGTCAAGCGCTATAAATAACAACAATTATGAAGAAATAGGGCAATTAAATAAAATCTATTCTGAAAATTGTTTGGGGCGGAATTTTAACGAACCAAAACCACAACCAAGAATGGAAGAAAAATCACCAGAAACGACATGTGGAAAAATAGAATCTTTGTTGTTGGAACGTTTGGCGCCTGTTAATGAACCAGATTCAGAAGCTCATGTTTACAATGCAAAAATATATGCAAATTTATCTGAACGCGGATGCACCGAAAATTCAGCAAAATATAAAGAACTTGCAAAACAAGAATTGGAAATTGCGCGTGCATTAAATGATGATAATATACAAGGTGACCCAGAAGAATCTGTTGAAATAGTTGAAACTTATAAAAGATTGCAAATGCAAGCCGAAGCGGAACGCATGATTGAAAAAGCAAAAAAATTGACGAATCCTGCTATTGACTTTATAATACAGTTGGAAAAAATCATAGATGAAGATTAGGGTGTGAGAGATGAAAAACAAAAATATTAAAAAATCCGTTGTAAAGATTGGTGCCAAAAAATGTACTTCATGGGTATGGATAATCGTCGCTTTTGTTTTGGGCGGTCTGATTGGATACACAACATATTATGTTGTTGATAATTGGAACGGTTTCTTTGTGACATGTGGTGATGGTGCGCGTCCTGATAAAAATGGATGTTGTGCGGGCGAAGTTTATACTGATGCGGGCAATGGTTGGATGGTTTGTTGTCCAGACGGCGGTGACAGTTGCTTCCCACCATTGAAATAATCCGTCTTTGTTATTACAAAACCGCGATCATATATTTGGTCGCGGTTTTTTGTTTTTTTGATTGCACGATAATTTGTCTTTGATAGGCAATTGTTAGAAATTCCACAAACCAAGTTTACCATTAATTCGTATGGCTGGATTCAAGAGTTTTATGTTTTCCAATTTCCAGGCGTATCGACCTATATTCCAATCACCAAAATCCACTTCTGTTTTATTTTGTTTATTTTTAAAACTTTCTGTAATTTGTATACAGTCAACAATTTCACATTCTGCCAAGATAACTCCAAACTCCAAATTCGATAAATTGTATTTAGAAACTAAATTTGTCTTTTTTACATCGTTTTGATTGTTTCCTGCATGTATAAATATTTTTCCACGATAATTTGTTGGCCAACTTCTGGTTTCATAATGTTTTAAACCTAATATTATAGCTTGGGCATACGGTTGTCTTATTGTGATTGCTTTCATTTAAACAAACCTTATTTGTAAATTTAATTTTATATACATTTCGCCGTCTTTTTCATAAACATAACCGAAATCATGTTTGCTGGAACTTGCAGTTTCAAATTTTACAGAACCAAATAAATAGTTTTCTAAAAGCTTTGAATCAAATACATCGAAACAGCCAATTTCGCCGCTTTCTTTTACTATAATATAACCATTAGCAGAATAATAGCCGTCCCAAGCTTTGCTTGGGAAGAACCCCAAAGCGCTTGCTAGTAAGAATTTTTTTATTTTATATATCAAGTCCGCTTTGCTTAAAATAATATTTGTTAAATGCATTCTATTCAATTGGTCGGTTAAACTACTAATCTTATTTCCTTTGCCATCAAAAAAAGCAAATAACAAAGAAGAAATTATTTCTGGTAATTTTGTGTCTACTTTCATTAAATTATTTTTGAAAACAGGATTATTTACATCGTGATAAACAAAAGTTCCGCCCATTTGTCTTATCTTTTCAATTCTGTCTTTTATTTTTCTTTTGCCTTCGATAGAATTGATATCTTCGGGTTTGCCTTGAAATCCTTTTATCTTGTAAATGAAATTTGTAGCAGTAGAAGCGTTTAATAAAGTTGGTTTGCTTCCTATATTTGATTTTATACTAAAACCAATGGTTTTGTTTAATGTGTCTTTATGGTCAATAACCAATGTAATATCTGTTTTGTCTTCACTGGTTCCTTCTTTAATTGTATTGGTATCTAATTCTTCTAAGATATTGTTTAGGTGTTTTATTTCAAATGAAGATGCTTTGTTGTTTTTTATTTGGTTCAGAAAACTTGGTAAAAAATCTTCTAAAACTTTTGACGATATAATTAAGTTAGTGTTATCTCCAAGTTTGCTTATCTGTCCAGAATTGTCTAGCAAATAAACATAGTTAACATTATTTTCCTTTCGGTTTACTTTTATAATTTTATAAAAATCATCTGTCGCTTCTTGAGATGAATCTAACACAGTAATTTTTTTATCTACTAATGATTTTATAAAAACGTAGAATTCGCTCCACTCGCCTTTGTTATATGTAAATGGCATATTCACCCCTTTTTTATTTAAGCGGAAAACAAATCTGGTTCGTCTGTAATCAATTCTTCGCCATTCAAATATCTAATCATATTATCTGCCACTGCTTGTATAGCATATACGGCAACAGAATTCCCCAGTTGTTTCATGGCATTAGCCTTAGAAACAGGAAATTCAAACCAATCTGGGAAGCCTTGTAATGCTTTGCCTTCTTCTATTCCAATTCTTTTTATTTGTCCATCAACCATATAAAATTCATAATTTCTTCTATCGCCATATTTGGAACCCTTGCCACCGCATCTTAATGTAAAACCTATATCTCTATCACATTTTCCATGAAAAACATCTGACATAGTGTATTTTAATTTTTGTTTCGGTGGAAACTTGAATTTACTTTCAGAAGTTTTTTCATCTTTAAAACCAACCATATACAATCTTGGTCTGTGTTGAGGCAAACCATAATCAGAGGCTTTAATGACTTTATACATAAACGAATAACCTAATTCTTCTAATTTATTTTTGATAACTAAAAAAGTTCTTCCTTCATCGTGTTTTTCTAAATTTCTAACATTTTCTAAAAAAAACGCTCTAGGTTGTTTTGCTTTTATTAATCTTAAAATTTCAAAGAACATATTTCCTCTGTTGTCTCTTTCGTCTGCAAAGCCCTTTTTTAAACCAATTTGTGAAAACGGCTGACAAGGAAAGCCACCGCATATAATATCAAAATCTGGAATTTCGTTAGGGTCTATTTTTAAAATATCTCCTTTAAACATATCGTTTTTAAATAATTTTGGTGAAATCTTTTCAAAATTATGCTGATAAGTTTCTCTTGCAGCAGCATTTATTTCGGAAGCCATTACACACTCTGCACCTAAATTGTGAAAGGCCAGATGGAAACCGCCGATTCCAGCAAATAAATCAATAAATGTTATCTTTTTTCCCATATAATATGAGCCTCTATATCTGTTTGTGATTATACAGAGAGCAGGTATTTTTTTCAATATAATATATTTACTTATTTTTTTCTGCGTATTGGTCATGCGCCCTT
>DEBV01000009.1:114786-123372 GCA_002348925.1 Alphaproteobacteria bacterium UBA2947
GACAACAGATTTACAGTCTGCCCCGGCTCTCCAACTCCGGCGCACGCCCAATCCCTTGGTGCGAGCAGAGGGAATCGAACCCTCATTTCAAGCTTGGAAGGCTTGCATTCTAGCCTTTGAACTATGCTCGCAACGATTTCGTAAGCCCACCAATTATATCTTATTTTTTTATAAACGCAAGTATTTATTCAAGTACTTCGACACTATCGATATATTTGCGAGAAACCTTTTCCAATTTTACAGGTTTGAACTCTTCGTTTGATACTGTTTCTGGTTCGTCGCTGGCATAGATTTGTATTGGTGCGTCATTGACTTCTTCTTCTGTGTCAGAGGAATAATTTGCGCCAATTGTCTTTGTTCTGTATTGTGATTTATAACGTAAAGTTTCTGGGATTTTTATGTAATCGCCAGGATTTACGCCGCGCGTTTTCAATTCTTTTTCTGGGACTGTTTGCAGGTCAGATATATTTATGCTGTAAAGCGGAACCAGAAAGTTTGTTGCTTGTTCTTTAAACAAAGACGCTTCCCCACTGCCGTTTAATTCCATTATGCGTAATGCGCGTTCTGATTCACCAGATGGTTGTAGACGGAAAACGCCTGTGGTTCCAATATATCCGCTTGGGTCAAAAAGATATGCATCTTTTGATTTGTTGGCATAAAGCATTCCCAGTGATAAATTTGCGGCATCGTATCCAAATGCGGACAAATAGTCTGGATCTTTGCCACCAACCATGTTGTAAAGAGAAACAAAGTTATCTGAAATCGGTGGCAATGTTGCATATTTTGCACCACTTAATGAAAAATCAGATGCAATGTCTGCGCCATGCCAAAGTGTTGTGCCATAAAAAGCTGCATCACGACTGCCAACACCATAATAACGCAGGAACGATGCCAGTGTTTTTGTATCTTCGCCAGACCCCAAGAACAATATTGAATCATATGGCAATTCGCCAAGTGTTTCGGTGCGTGATATTTTTTCCAGTTGGTTTCTAAGGTTTGTTCTGGTTGCACCGTCCAAATGTTCTTTGTTTATTATATCTGATAATACTTCACGGGCGCGTGTGTTTGCAGCACTGCGTGCGTTGTACATAGATGCACGCATAGCGACATCTTTGATTGAATTAGAATCACCAGATTTATAATAAAATAATCCGTTGATTGGTAAATCGTATGCATCTGATATTTTTGTTGCAGTGGCAGCCATCAGTTTTCCAGAATTGTCGTCTGGTGCCAAAACCAGCATATTTTTTGCGCCGTCCGTTTGCATCTGTCGTACGATTGTTTCGATGCTTTGTGTGGGAATCAAGTTCATTGTCATAACATTGTTGCCCAATGCATTTATATCAGATGTGAAAGAAATAACTGGTGTGCTGGACGGTTTTGCATCGCGTAATGTTGTTACGTCTTCGGCAAATAATGGTCCGATAATAATGTCTGGGTCGTCGTTAAGGACGTCTTTTATAATCAAATCGCGTCTTGATTTTTCGCCAGATAAATCATAAAAGGAAACTTTTATATTCTTAATTTGTTGACGCAAAAACGCCGTTTCGATAGACGTTTTAATGTTGTTTCCAACTGATTTTGCAGGACCACTTGTTGGTAATAATACAGCAATGCTTGCGTTTGGACCATCTTCGTCATACCCATAAAGAGATGATGAAGACATAATGCCATTTTGTATGTCTGTTGGGTTTGATGTCGCAACTGTCACTGGTTTGATAACATTGTTTGTGCCACAAGACGCCAGCAAAAGAGCGCTAAAAATTAAAAATTTGTTGATATACATTGAAAATCCTACTTTTTATATGTATCATTTTACTATAAAAGGATTTAAAATGCAATCAGGGCTTTATGTTGTTGGAACGCCAATTGGAAATTTATCTGATATGTCGCCACGCGCGGTAGAGGTTTTGAAATCAGTCGATTTAATCGCCGCTGAAGATACACGTGTTTTTGCTAAATTGGCACACCATTTTGATATAAAAACCAAGACAGTTTCATGTCATGAACATAATGAACGTGAAGTGGTTGATTCTTTGGTCGAAAAAATAATCAACGGGCAATCAGTTGCAACCGTCAGCGATGCTGGTATGCCAGGAATAAGTGATCCTGGATTTCGTATTATTCGTGCTGCGCGTGCGGCAAAGGTTCCTGTGTTCGTTGTGCCTGGGGCAACGGCGGCAATATCTGCACTGGTGTTATCGGGATTTCCAACAGACAGATTTACTTTCTGTGGTTTCTTTGATGAAAAGAAAGTGCGTGAAGATAATAAAATTCGCCACACTATTATTTATTACGAAAGCCCAAATCGTATAATGGATACAATAAAAACTTTGGCAACCATTATGCCAGAACGCAGAATCGCAATCGTTCGCGAAATCACAAAAATACACGAAGAAACCATAATTGGTTATCCTGCCGATTTAATAAATATCGAAGCGCCACGCGGGGAAATAGTTATTGTTGTTGAACCTGCGCCTGACAGAAAAATGTCTGATGACGAAATAACTGAAATCGTTAATGATATTGTGTCAAATTCAACCAAGTCTGCGGCGGCAGAATTGGCGGCACGTGCAGGTATTTCAAAAAAAGAAGCATATAAAAAATTGGTGAATAAATAATGATAAAATTTGTTGGATCTTTTGAAACAGTGAAATCTTTGCCGAATACTCAATTTGCAGAATATGCGTTTGTAGGGCGCAGTAATGTTGGAAAATCTTCACTTATAAATGCGATTGTTGGGGAAAAGATTGCGCGTACTTCTAATACCCCAGGGCGTACACAAAGTTTGAATTTATTTAATATGGACGACAAATCTATGATTGTTGATTTACCAGGGTATGGGTTTGCGCGCGTATCAAAAGTGGAAGCAATGCGCTGGCTTGAAAGATTGGAAGAATATTTGTTAAACCGTTCGCAACTTCGCAGATTGTTTGTGTTGATAGATTCGCGTATTGGTCCAAAAGATTCTGATTTAGATTTAATGGATTTTTGTGATAAAAACGGAATTTGTTATCAAGTTGTTTGCACGAAAAAAGATAAAAAAGTTCGTGAAAGCGAACAGTTGAAATTATCACATGAAAATCATCCTGCGATGGTGGAAAAAGTTTTGGAAACTTCGGCGGAAAAGAAATTCGGCCTTGATGAATTAAGAGATATTATCGGTGTCAAATAACAATATCTTTAATGTTTCAAATCCAATGCATGTGCTTGATGCGTTGTGGGAACATATAGCGCAATATAGTGATGATTTTTCACGTGTTTTGATTTTTTTGCCTTCGCGTCGTGCCATTCGAAGCGTTGAAAGATTTATTGTTGAAAAAATAGGGCATGCGATTATTTTGCCAAATCTTGTTCCGTTGGGCGAAGGTGCAGAAGACGAAGAAGAAATTTTTTCTGATACAATTTCTAACCGTGAAAGAATTATTATTTTGGCGCGTCTTTTGTCTATGGACGCAAATGTCAGAAATATAGCGACTGCATTGCCACTGGCACAAGATTTTATCCGTATGCAAGATTATATGGAAAATGAAGGTGTTCAAATTACTGATATAGATTGGACTTCAATCATAGATGATAAATATGCAACGCATTTTCAAAACAAAGCGCGCATACTGGATATTTTAAAACAATTACCAAATGACAGATTAACAACGACCCAGAAAAGAAATGCGGATATTCGCGCGTGGAAAAAACATTTAGATAAATATGAAAGTGTGATTGTTTGTGGGTCAACTGCATCGGTTCCTGCGACGGCTGATTTGATGGAAAGCGTTGCAAATTTGAAAAACGGAAAAATAATTTTATCTGGGAAAATATCTGGGAACACAGAAGATTTCGAATTAGATACTAATCCTTATCACAGTGAATATTTGTTTTTGAAAAAACTTGGTTTGTCTGCAGATGATGTGCAAACTATCAATGTTGGTGAAAGTGCAATAGACATAATGAATATTGCGTTTGGAAATACTGGCGCACATGTTGATAGTGACCTTAATAATTGCAAGTTAATAGAATGTGCGCGTGAAAGCGAAGAAGCAAATGTTGCAACAGAGATTGCTGTGCAGGCAGTAAAAGAAAATAAGTCTGTGTTAATTATTACGCCCGATGCCGCTGCGAATCAGCGAATAAAATCAGAAATGGTGCGTTGTGGTGTTGATGCTGATTTTTCATCTGGTTTGTCTGGCACAATGACAGAGGTTGGACGCGCGATATTAAACCTTTTTGATTGGTGGTGTGAAAGTAAAAACAGTGAATTTGAAACGCTTTATAAACAAAGCAATTATAATTTGTTCGATATGTTGGTGGCGTTTGTTGATTCTGAAAATGGTTATAATTTTCAACCAAAATTTGTAATTGAAAACGAAAGTGATGTTCCAATTTGGAAAGCAATTAAAGAAACCGCAGATATTTTGTGTGCCAATGATATTGTGTTAAATGTTTTTGATGCGCGTGCGTTTATTGCCGATACAATAGGCAGTGTTTCAATTCGTCCGAATAAAAATGACGATTGCAAAGTTTGTGTTTTGGGAACCATAGAATCACGTATGCAGACCGCAGATGTTATTATTTTAACAGGCCTTAATGAAGGAATGTTTCCATCCATTGGTTATGAAAACGCTTGGTTGCCGCGTGATGTTGCAAAGAAAATAGGGCTGCCGTCGCCAAATCGCAAGGTGTCGTTAATGGCACTCGATTTCATGAATCTGTCTTGTGGTAAAGAAGTATATTGGCTTCGTTCAAAACAATCGGGTGGAACATTAACAACAGAATCGCGCTTTTTATCACGCGTTCGTGTTGCGGTTGGTAATATTCAAACAGATGATGAAATTTTAAAATCTGTTCGGGCGCGCGATGATGTAGAATATGAACCGCTTGATTATTCACCGCCAACACCACCAATCGATAAAAGTGATGTTTTTGTGACGGAATTAGAATTGCTGATTCATAATCCATATGCGTTTTATGTTAAACATATTTTAAGATTGCACAAAAAAGATGATTATTGGGTTTTGCCAGATGCGCGTAATTTTGGAATATTGGTTCATGATGTGATTGAAAATGCCAAAGATTTTAATGCGCAAAAGTTAATAGATGAAATGGACACGCGTGCAAAACAAGTTTTACCAGATAATTCAATTTTGTTTTATTTTTGGCATAAAAGATTCTGTGAAATTGCACCGTTTGTTGAAAACTTTTTCAAAAACAAACAAATAGAATACAAAGAAGTTTTGGGTTCTGTGAATATTGCGGGTCGCAATGTGCGTGCGCGCGCCGATATTATCTGGGACGGTGTTGTTATGGATATAAAAACAGGCAGCGCCCCAACAAAAAAACAATTATTGGACGGCACAATGCCACAATTACCGTTGGAAGCATTCATTATGCAAAACAATGGTTTCCCATTAAAGATGAAGGATGTTTCAATTACACCGATAATACAATTTTTACAACTTAAAAACGGTAATCCCGAACCGATAGAATACAAGGACGAAATCGCGCAAACCATGATAGACAACAGTGTGCAAAAGGTTCGTGAATTGTTCGGACAATACAGCACTGACAAACTTGCATCATACGAATACCGCGAAGCGACTGGTCCAAAGTATCATGAATTTGATGACCTTGCGCGGGTAGGGGATTAGTCTTTGATTTCTAGCATTAGGCCACAATGGTCGGTTGGTTTGTCGTGTAGGCGTGGTTCCATATCTATTTCACAATTTTTTACCATTTTCATTGCGGTTTTATTGCAAAGAAAATAATCAAGGCGAAGCCCCTGTTTGTTGCCGACCGTATCACGACCACGATATCCATACCATGTGTAATCTATATCGTCTGGGTGCATTTCGCGCCATGCGTCAATCCAGCCCATGTCTAACCATTGTTGCATAATGGCACGTGCATCTGGTGCAGAGATAGAAGAACCAACATAGTTTTTTGGATTCCATATATCTTTATCGGTAATTGCTACATTAAAATCGCCCGCGATAATAACAGGTTCTTCGCTGTCGATATATTGCGCTATATATTGTGTAAAAGCGCGCATCCATTCCAATTTATATTGAAATTTTGGTGATTCAATGCAGTCGCCGTTTGGCATATATACATTTATTAAACGAACGCGTCCATCAATTACACTTTCCAAGAATCTGGAATTTATATCGGCATAATTTGGCATGCCTAGTATTACATCTTCGATAGAATATTTAGAAAAAGTTGCAACGCCGTTCCAAGATTTTTGACCAAAAACCTTTATATTATATCCGTATTCATCAAATAAATTATGTGGAAAATTGGCGTTTTCGACCTTTAATTCTTGGACAAGGACGGTATCGTATTCGTTCGTTCCCAAAATATCCATAAAACTTTCAATGTGGGCGCGAATAGAGTTAATATTTATCGTTAATATTTTCATAATTGCAATCTTTTTTTTCTGGTACTATAATACACGATGTCCAATATAAAAACAACAAGGATTTTATGTTATGAATATGTATCAAGTGTTCAAGCAGGTGGCGAAAGAATCGCCAGATGCTTTCTATCTGGTACGCGAAAAAATAACTTTCAAAAAAGCTTTGTCAATGATTCATGCGCGTGCAACTACTTTGCATAATGCGGGCGTGAAAGCTGGTGATGTGGTTGGTTTGTTATCTCATAATATACCAGAATTTCCATTGACTCTTTTCGCAATATGGTACCTGGGCGGAACAGTTTTGTTGTTGGATACAAATTTAACCCCGTTTGAATATGATAATATGACCAAGCGTGTTGGGTGTAAGTTTGTGTGCGCAGAAAAATCTTTTTTCTATAAAGCAAAAGGTTTCAAATTTTTTGATATACAGACCCCAGATGAAGATGCAGACGCTAAATTAAAACCTGCAGATTTGGACAGTGATGATATTGCAACATTGTCGTTTACATCTGGTTCAACTGGCAATCCAAAGGTTGTACCGTTAACGCATGGCAATTTGAAATATTCTTCTGATTGTTATGCCGATATGGGTAATTGGCTTCATAAAAATGAAGTGATGTATGGATTTTTGCCTCTGTATCACATATTTGGTTTTGCAGCGGGAATTTTGGCGCCTATGTATTTCCATATGGGAATATTATTACAGCCAACTGTTAATCCACGCAACATTTTGGAAGATTTCAAAGTGTATAAACCACATTGTATTCCAGCAGTGCCACGTCTTTACGAAGTTTTTCGTAACAAGATTATCGAAGGCGTCAAGGAAAAACGCATGTGGTGGTTTGTATCTTTCGTGTTAAGACATCAAAAGTTTTTGCGCGCGATTGGGTTAGGTAAACTTGTACGGAAAGTACAAAAACCTTTGCGTGATATTTTTGGTGGACGCGTCAATTTGATGATTGCAGGTGGTGCAGCGACCAAACCAGAAATTGAAAAATTTTATGAATCTTTGGGAATCACATTTGTTCAGGGCTATGGAATGACGGAAACGGTTGGACCGTTCTGTTGTTCAAGACCGTCAAAACATCGTGTGCCGTTTGCGTTTGGAACACCAATTGGTTGTTCTGAATGTACAATTCGTGATGCCGATGAAAAGGGTATTGGAACATTGTGGGTTCGTGGACCAAATATTTTCAAAGGTTATTTGAATAATAAAGATGCCAACGACGAATCTTTTGATAAAGATGGTTGGTTTAATACTGGTGATTTGGTCTATATGGATAAATATAAACAATATCATTTTGCTGGTCGTAAAAAACAAGTGATTGTTTTAGACAGTGGTAAAAATGTTTATCCTGATGAATTGGAAGCACTGTTTATGGAAATAGACGGGGTTAAAAATGTTGCTGTGTTTGAACATAAAATCAAAGACAAAACCGTTACATATGCAGTATTGCAGGTTGAAAAGGGAACAACGCTTATCAAATTGGGGGCGCAGATTGCGTTGGCAAACCGCAAGGTTGCGCCATACAAATGGGTAACCCATTTTGCAATGACAACGGAAGATTTACCTATGACAAGTACACAAAAGGTAAAGCATCATATGGTTCGTCAGAATTTAATCGATGGTAAATACCCAAATAATACAGAAAATATTTTAAGATAAGGAAAGTTATTATGAATATGTATCAATTGTTGGAAAAAAATGTAGAAAGAAATCCAGAAACTGTGTTTTTGGTTCGTGAAAATGTGAATTATAGGGACTTTGTGGGGTTAGTAAAGGCACGTGCAACTACTTTGCGTGATGCAGGCGTAAAGGCAGGCGATGTGGTTGGTGTTTTATCGCATAATTTACCACAATTCCCAATAACTATGTTTGCAATATGGTATCTTGGCGGAACGGTTTTGTTGTTGGATACAAATTTGGCATCCAGTGAATATGACAATATGACAAAAATAACAGAATGCAAATTTGTGTGCGCTGAAAAATCTTTCTTTTTTGATACCAAGAATTTTAAATTCTTTGATATAGAAACAAAAGATGAAAACACAGACAAATCTTTGAAACCATATCCATTAAAAGACAGCGACATTGCAACACTGTCATTTACATCAGGTTCAACAGGAACACCAAAAGTTGTGCCGTTGACTCACTTTAATTTGGTTTCTTGTTC
>DEBV01000009.1:123497-144237 GCA_002348925.1 Alphaproteobacteria bacterium UBA2947
AATCCACTATTAACCCAAATGCGATTATGGCAGATTTTGCACAATATAAACCACAGGTTATACCTGCTGTGCCAAAGTTGTGGGAAATATTCCGTAAAAAGATTATCGAAGGTGTAAAAGCCAAAAAGAAATGGTGGTTGGTATCTTTCATTATGAATAATCAAAAATTATTGCGTGCGATGGGATTGGGCAAATTGGTTAATAAAGTATTGAATCAAATTCGCTCTGTATTCGGTGGTCGTGCAAGATTGTTGGTTGCTGGTGGGGCTGCTACGAAACCAGAAGTGGAAAAATTCTATACACAACTGGGGATGGCGTTTGTTCAAGGATACGGTATGACAGAAACTGTTGGACCAATCTGTTGTTCAAGACCACTTAAAAAACGTGTTGCGTATGCGTTTGGTGCGCCAATGGGTGATACAGAAATTCAAATTCGCAACAAAGATGAATCTGGTATCGGTATGTTATGGGTTCGTGGAAATCAAATCTTTGGTGGATATTTAAATAACATTGAAGCCAACAAAGAATCTTTTGATAAAGAAGGTTGGTTCTGTACCGGTGATTTAGTATGGCAGGATAAAAATGGTGAATTGCATTTTGCTGGGCGTAAAAAACAAGTGATTGTTTTGGACAGCGGTAAAAATGTTTATCCTGATGAATTGGAAGGCCTGTTCATTGAAATCGAAGGCGTTAAAAGTGTTGCCGTATTTGAACATGAAATAAATGGCAAAACTGTTGCGTATGGTGTGTTCAGTGTTGAACCTGGTATGACAATGGAAAAATTGGCAGCGGAAGTTGCAAATGCAAATAAAAAAGTTGCTTCGTATAAATGGGTGACTCACTTTGCAATGACCACTGATGATTTGCCTGTGACCAGTACACAGAAAATTAAACACCATGTCGTTCGTCAATGGTTGATTGATGGAAAATATTCTCTTAGACACGAATAGTATGTTTTGGCACCATGCTAATGGTGCCAACAATGTTATGTAAAAGGATTGTATTATGAATATGTATCAAAAGTTAGAAAACGCTGTGAATCAATGGCCAGAAAATTTGTTTTTGGTTCGTGAAAACATTACTTATTCACAGTTTTTGGAACAAGTGCGTGCGCGTGCCGCAACACTTAATAAACAAGGTATCAAACATGGTGATGTTGTTGGGGTGTTGTCTCATAATTTACCTCAATTTCCTTTAACTTTGTTTGCTGTTTGGTATTTGGGCGGAACGGTTTTAATGTTGGATACTAATTTAACGCCACTTGAATATGATAAAATGTGTGAAATCGCAGGATGTAAATTTGTTTGTGCGGAACCTTCGTTCTTTTACAAAACAAAACAATTTAAATTTTACGACATAACAAAAAAAGATGGCGCTGTTGATTATGATTTACGTCCATATCCGTCTGAATCAACAGATGTTGCAACGATGTCGTTTACATCTGGTTCAACAGGTACGCCAAAGGTTGTTCCTTTGACCCACTTTAATTTGACAGAATGTGCAAATTCTTTGGAAGATATGTCCGATTATTTCCATTCTGGTGATGTAATGTATGGATTCTTGCCACTGTATCATATATTTGGTTTTGCGATTGGTGTTTTGGCAACGATTCATTATGGGGCGTCGCTCGTTTTACAGCCAACAATCAACCCAAAATATATCTTGGATGATTTTAAAAAGTTTCAACCACATGTTATACCTGCGGTGCCACGTGTTTGGGAATTGTTCCGTAATAAAATTATGAACACAATGAAAGAACAAGGTAAATGGCGTGTCGCGTCGTTTATTTTAAGAAACCAAAAAACATTGAAAGATATGGGACTTGATTTCTTTGTTCGCAAAGTTCAAGAACCTATTTTGGAAGTGTTTGGTGGTCGTGCAAAACTGTTAATTGCCGGTGGCGCTGCAACAAAGCCAGAGGTTGAAAATTTCTATGAATCACTTGGTATGGCGTTTATTCAGGGCTATGGTTTGACAGAAACTGTTGGACCAATCTGTATTTCAAAACCAACGAATAAAAGATTGGCTTATTCTGTCGGTGCACCTACATCGAATAACGAATGCGAAATTCGTGACAAAGATGAAAACGGCGTTGGCGTATTGTGGTTGCGCGGTCATCAGGTGTTCAATGGCTATATGAATAACGATGAAGTTAATGCAGAAGTATTTGACCAAGATGGTTGGTTTAATACTGGCGATATGATGTACATGGATAAAAACGGTGAATTGCATTTTGCCGGACGTAAAAAACAAGTGATTGTTTTGGACAGTGGCAAAAATGTTTATCCCGATGAATTGGAAGCACTGTTTATGGAAATTGAAGGCGTTAAAAACGTGGCTGTCTTTGAACACAAAGTAGGCGACAAAACTGTTGCGTACGGTGTATTCAGTGTTGATAAAGATATGACAATGGATAAACTGGCAAAAGGCATAGCAGAACAAAATAAAAAAGTTGCTTCATATAAATGGGTGACCCATTTTGCAATGACTACGGAAGATTTGCCAATGACCAGCACTCAAAAAATTAAGCATCACGAAGTGCGTAAGAATTTGATTGCGGGTAAATATCCAGATAGAAAAGAATAGAATAACAATTCTATTTAATTTAAGAACGGCGCAGATGCGCCGTTTTAATTTGTTTTGTTTCCTATTATTTTCCCAGACACAATCTTGAAAATGTAGCGTCGGCAATTTCGTCGGTTGTTATTATACCAAGAATTTTACCAATTGCGTCACCAGCGCGTCTTACGTGTTCTGCAAAAATATCATAATTGCCATCGTATTTATTTATTGCATTTTTTAATTCGGAAATAGTTTCGTTTAACAATTCGTATGTGCGTTCGTTGATCGCAATTTTTGATTCGGCCCCGCCCATAAGTTCATGCATTTTTGTTTTGATTGCGTTTAACAATTCATCAAAACCTGTGTCGTTTTTTACCGAAGTATAAATAATATTTTTGTTTGATTTTGTTTTTAATAAATCACTTTTATTTATAACCGTGATTTCCTTTTCGTTTATTGTTTTTGGTGTGTCATTATAAACATGTATAACCATATCAGCGTTTTCAATTTCGTTATGTGTGCGTTCAATACCAATCTTTTCGATTGTATCAGTCGCTTCGCGGATTCCCGCCGTATCAGACAGATTTACCAGATATCCATCAATGTCTATTTGAGATGACACAACATCGCGTGTTGTGCCAGCAATATCGGAAACTATGGCGCGGTTTGAACCGACCAATTTATTAAAGATTGAAGATTTTCCAACATTTGTTTCACCAATCAGTGCGATATTAAAACCGTTTTGTATTGCGCGCGAAGCACGATAGTTAGATGTTGTTTCTTTGATTTCTTTTAAGAGATTTTCTGTTTCCAGTAATATTTTTTTATCGATGTCTTTTGGTAAATCGTCCGCGTCATAATCAAGAATAGCTGCACTGTATGCAGATATTTCAATCATTTTATCACGCCAATTTTTATAAACGATGGAATCATTGCCAGTCAAAGATTTAAGTGCCGATATGCGCTGTTTGTCTGTTTGTGCGTCAAGCAGTGCGATTAAACCATCTATATCAGCCAAATCCATTTTGTTATTATAAAATGCGCGTCGTGAAAATTCACCACGATTTGCAATCCTTGCGCCTGTGTTGCGCAGAAATTCGAATATTTTATCTATGACCGCGGGTGCGCCATGTGAATGAATTTCGATAACATCTTCGCCAGTGAAAGAATTCGGTGCCATAAAAAATATAGCGACACATTGGTCGATTAAATCGCCACTATCATCACGAAAGTTTGTAAAATATGCGTATCGCTTTTCAAATTCTTTTTTGTTTACAATGCGTTTAAATAAATCAGATAAATCGTTTCCGCTTATTCGGACAACCGCAACACCAGATTTTCCAGACGCACTTGATAAAGCAAAGATTGTATCGTTATTCATTATTATTTACCGCTTATTTCTTTTAATGCCAATGGAACAAGTTTGGAAATGTCTGCGTCTGGATTATTGGATACCAATTTTTGTGCCATGTCGATAATATCCATACGGCGATAACCCAAACTTTCCAATGCCGCCAACAAATCGGGCAGGGCGCCACCGTTGTCGGTGCCAAAATCAAAATTCGCACCGCCCATTTTGTTCTTTAATTCAACAATGATTTTTTCGGCAACTTTTTTGCCGACCCCTGGGGTTGTCGCGATTGTTTTTGCATCCCCAGTTGCAATCGCTGTCATCAGAGTATCTGTTTTGATTGTTGACATAATTGCCATGGCAACCTTTGGTCCAACCCCCGATACAGTTGTTAACTGATTAAACAGGTTTTGACCAGCAATAGTGCTAAATCCGAATAATCTTATAGAATCTTCGCGTACAATGGTTTCAATCCAAAGCGCGACATTTTCTTTTAATCGCAAGATTTCTGGCGTATAGACCTTGTACCCGACACCGTTTACCATTAAAATAACAAAATCAGTGCCAATATAGTCAATTACACCTTGCAATTTTCCAATCATTTGTTATCCTTTTGGTGTAATTTTAATATAATTAAATCAAAAGGTCAAATATGAGTGGACACAGTAAATGGCACAACATCCAACACAAAAAGGGATTGGTTGATGCGGCACGCAGTGGTTTGTTTACTAAACTGGCGCGTGAAATAACAATGGCGGCAAAATTGGGTGATAAAAATCCTGATAATAACCCAAGATTGCGTTTGGCAATTTTGCAGGCACGCAAAGCGTCTATGCCTAATGATAATATTAAACGCGCGATTGAAAAAGCGTCTGGCGCAAATACTGATAACTTTGTCGCAGTGCGTTATGAAGGTTATGGTCCAAATGCAGTTCCTGTTATTGTAGAAGCATTGACTGATAATCCACGCAGAACAGTGCCAGAAGTTCGCAATATCTTTGCCAAGAACGGTGGCAATATGGGCGAAGAAGGTTCTGTTGTGTTTATGTTTTCTCATGTTGGTCAGATTATGTATCCTGCATCCATTGGTAAAACAGAAGACGAAATGATGGAGTTGGTTATGGAAGTTGATGCTGATAATCTGGAATCTTCCGAAGAAGGTTTTATCATCACAACAAAGCCTGATAACTTTATGAATATTCAAAAAGCATTGGCTGATAAAATTGGTGAACCAGAAAATGCAGAAATCACATGGGTTCCAAATATGCCAATGGATTTGGACGACGAAGCGTATG
Organism: Alphaproteobacteria bacterium UBA2947; assembly: GCA_002348925.1. Lineage (GTDB taxonomy): Bacteria > Pseudomonadota > Alphaproteobacteria > Rs-D84 > Rs-D84 > Enterousia. The sequence continues at coordinate 128,706 of DEBV01000009.1, forward strand.
CGAAAATCGAAAGATTGGTTGATGCACTGGATGCAAACGATGACGTGCAAAAGGTATTCACTGCAGCGGCTTAAGAAAAAACAATCCGTCTTTATGACGGATTTTTTTAACGATGAAATGGTGGTTAACAGATATTGAAAATGCAATACAAAGGGCAAACAAAAAAATTGCCCCTGTGGCAGATAGTGTTGCACAAGAATTAAACATCAGCAAAAACGATGATTTGTTTATTGTTGGTGGTTTTGTTCGTGATAATGTTTTATCTGCATTGTCGGGCAAAGAAAATGTATCGAAAGATATAGATTTAATATTGCCCAAAAGACCTGTATTAGAAAACAACCCGAATATATTAAGAAAAAGGAAAAATTCTTTGGGTGGAACAAAGATTTGTACCAAAAATTTTTCTGAAATTGACATCTTTCAACCATATACGACAGCAGTAGATTTGATTGTTGGAAAATATTTCGATTTTAATTGTAATGGGCTTTATTATTCGCATTATCAAAAGCAAATATTACCGTCAGTTTATTTTTACGGTTTCACATCTGATAGAATAATAGATTTTGTAAATTATATTTATGGGAAAAACGGAATAGAGCAAAGATATGGCGAAGCTTCTATGGTGGCGCGTGCTTTAAAATTTAAAGTAATGTTTCATGAAAATTTTGGAATAGAAACAAAATTATCGTCAAACATATTGTATTTACTTTATAATATGGATAAACAAACAGAACAAGAAATGTTTAATTATGTCGGAAATAAAGTAAAAACAAAAGAGATTCAAAATAAAATAATCAGCGAATATAACAGATTAAATAACAGATAAAAAAACACCGCTCAGTTGAGCGGCGTTTTATTTTTTACTGATTTGCAGGTTTTTGTTCTGCTGCTTGTTTTTGTCTTTGTTCATAAAGATCAGCAAAATCAACCAATGGCATAGAAAGTGGAGGAAAACCAGATTCAGCAGTCAATCTTGTCACCATTGCGCGAACATATGGGAACAACAATGTTGGAACATCGATTAACAGTGTTCTTTTCTTGGTTTCTTCATCTTTTTCTTCGTATTGAACCATACCAGTATAAGTTGATTCAATCATGAATACTGTTTTGTCGTCTTTTTCCAATTTAGAATGAACGCGTGTAATCAAATCAACCATGAACAAATTGTTTTCTGCGCCTTTGATGTTAATGTCAATATTTATTTCCATTTTTGCAGCGCCAGAATCCTGTTTAAAGAATAATTCAGGTACATTTGGGCTTTCAAAAGAGATGTCTTTTAAGAATTGAGATATAATATTAAACTTTGGCATTGCGATTGCTCCTTTTTTTATCCATCGTTTTATGATAATATAGCATTAAGAATTTGTTTTTACAAGTGGGGGGATAATTAAAAATGTCATTATTTAATAATTTTGTGCGTTTTTGTGGGGTTTGCGGTTTTATTGCTCTTGTTGCAGGGTGTGATTTGTCTGCACCAACGCATCAAGGAGACGATGCAAAGATACCTTCGAATTTGACGGCTGTTTCATATTCTGCATTGCCAGGCTGGCGCGATGACGATGTTAGATACGCTTTGCAGGCGTTCAGAAACACTTGTAATGCAAAGATTCAGTACAAAGGTCAGGTTATCCCAGATCCTGAATTATTGCGTGAAAAATGCAATATGTTGCCGAGTGCTTCTGCCGATGTAAAAACTGTGCGTGCATGGTTTGAATCTAATTTCCAACCATATCAAGTTTATAATGAAAATGGTGGCAAGACAGGGACTTATACTGGGTATTATTCTCCTGTGATATCGGGGTGCAAGACCAAAACGGTACAGTGTAATGAACCAATAATGGGTGTTCCTGTGGACGGGCGCAATTACAAAGGCGTTGCAAAAAAAGACATTGTGAACAAGAAAATAGGGCGTGTTTTATATTGGGCGAATATTGTTGATGTGCAAAATCTGCAAATTCAGGGCAGTGGAATGTTAAAACTGGAAGACGGGACAATGGTGAAATTGAATTTTGCCGCTGTAAATGATATGCCGTTTAAGTCTATCGGAAAACAATTACAAGATCGTGGTATCAAACCAGATGGTGGATATAGTGCTGATGCAGTATGGACGCATTTAAAGAAAAATCCAAAATTGGCGAAAGAAGTTATTTACAATAACCCGCGTTATGTGTACTTTTATGAAACCAAGCAACAGAGTGTAATTGGAAAATTGGGAACACCACTTTCTAAGATTCGCAGTGTTGCAATGGACGACAGTTTATATACATTGGGATTGCCTGTGTACATAAATACAACATTGTCTGATGGACGTGCGTTTAACAGACTTATGATTGCACAAGATACAGGTGGTGCGATAAAGGGTTGGATACGTGCAGACATTTTCTTTGGTTCTGGGGATGAAGCATATCGTGTTGCACATGGTCAACATTCCCAAGGTCAAATGTTTATACTGATGCCGAAAGAATATACTTATGTCAAACCAAGATAAAAAAGTTAATTTGGAATTAAGAAAAAGCAGACCACAGACGCTGGCATCTGCTTTTGGTGGTTTAATGGAAATGTTCGGTGCCCGCACCAGTGATGCCGAATTGGTCAACAATTGGGGAAAGATTGTCGGTCTTGATATATCAAAAATATCAAGTGTTGTTGCGGTTAAACTTTCACGTGATAAAAAATTTAATGTTGTTTTGCGACCAATATCGCCCGCATTTGCGCTGGAATTATCATACAAGGTTGATGAAATAAAAAATAAAATAGATAAATATTATGGACGCGAAGCAACTGGCAAAATAACTATACGGAAATAAGATGAAAAGAATTTTGGGGATTGATCCAGGACTTTTGCATACTGGTTGGGCGATTATAGATGTCGCAGGTTCAACGCGTAAGTATATTGCCAGCGGTGTTATTTTGCCACCAACCAAATTGCCTTTGCCAGAAAGATTGGCTTTTATTTTTAAAGGTGTTCAAGAACTTTGTAATAATTTTGAACCAGATGAATGCAGTATAGAAGTTATTTTTGTTAATAAAAATGGCAAGACAACTTTGTTGTTGGGGCATGCGCGTGCGGCGGCAATAACTGCTGTGGCGGTGAAAGATATTCCTGTGTTTGAATATGAAGCGAACAAGATAAAAAAAGCGCTGACTGGGGTTGGACATGCGGACAAAGATCAAATATATAAAATGTTGTCTATATTGTTGCCAACTGCCCATCCAAAAACTTCAGACGAAAGTGATGCAATTGCAATTGCATTAACACACGCAAACACTTCAAGATTTGATAAATAAAATTATTTGTGATATCTTTGTGTTGGGGAAGAGAGTTGAGAAGAGAAAAATATCTTGCAATAAATAATAATGTCACTGGATTTTCATTCGCAAATCTGGGGTTGTTCACTGGTTTTGCAAGTGGTATTGTTCATGCTGTTTATTCATTGGTTTTGTTGGGCATTTTTAAAATGTTCATGAATGAAGAAATGGCTTCTGCGGCGGTTGGTGTGTATGCAGCGATTTATGCGACTTTCGCGGTAGTCGTTGGAATTTTTTCAACACAAATTTTGCGTTGGTTTACAAAAACAAGATTGCTTTATATCGTTATGACAACACTGGGTGCATGTTATTGTATGATGAGTTTTTCTGTAAAACCATCGACCTTTGTTATGTTGGATTATATTGTTTGTTGTGCGTCAACAATGCTGGGGATATTGTTGCCACTTTTTATGTCTGATTTTTCGCATGGGATTGGTATGGAAAAACTTAATGCGCGGTATTTGTTATGGGTTAATATTGGTGCCTTTGTTGCGCCGATGTATGCGATGTTGATTGTTAATTATTTTGATGGTAATTACAGAATGCCTTTGTTAGCAGCAGGTATGATATATATTTCTGGGCTTTTGTTCTTTAAACATTTTGGCATTGTTCAAGAAGATAAAGTAATAAAACCTGTGAATTTTCACAGGACAATGCGTGCTTTGCGTATAAATGCAAGGGCGTTCTTTAAAAAGCCGGGTATGTTGCGCGCTTATGTTGTTAATTTTGGTTTTTATGCGCTGCGTTCGTTGCGTTTGCTTTATGTGCCGATTATTGTTATTGAAAATGGTTTTTCAAATGAAACATTGGGTATCATTTTATCTATTGGTGTTTTGCCATACATAATACTGGATATATTTATGGGCAAACTGATGAAAAGATATGGTGTTAAATTGTGGTTGACTTTGGGATTCTTGTCTTTTGGTGCTTTTTCTTTGATTGCTACATTTGCCAGTGGTTATACATTGTTGGCATTGTTTGTATTGTGGCAAATATCAGGTGCATTTATGGAAGCCTGCCATGATTTGTTATTCTTTAATGATATGCCAAAAGCAGAACAGTCACGTTTTTACGGTATATTTAGAACAAGTGTAAATTTCCCAAGTGTTCTTACCCCATTATTGGGAATGTTGTGTATCGCAATATTTGGCGCAACATCTGCTGTATGGATGATTACTGCGATAATGGCTGTTTTATCAACGATAGTTTTGTGGTCAAAGCGTTAAATAATATACCTTGCGTTAGCCCTTTTTTCTTAGTATGATTTCACTATAAAACGAAAGGGGTATTTTATGGCAAAAAAAGAAGCAGTTAAAGATACAGCGCCAGCAAAAAATCCAGCTTTGGAATCTGCGTTGGCACAAATTCAAAAACAATTTGGTAAAGAAGCCATCATGAAAATGGGTGATGGTTCACAACAAAATATCGAAGCTATTTCAACAGGGTCGCTTGGACTTGATATTGCACTTGGAATTGGTGGATATCCAAAGGGACGCATTGTTGAAATTTATGGACCAGAAAGTTCTGGTAAAACAACACTTGCATTGCATGCCGTTGCGGAATCTCAAAAGAAAGGTGGCACATGTGCATATATCGATGCTGAAAATGCGCTGGACCCATCATACGCAAAAAAATTAGGTGTTGATGTTTCAAATCTTATAATTTCACAACCTGATTCAGGGGAACAAGCATTAGAAATTGCAGATACGCTTATTAAATCTGGCGCAGTTGATGTTGTTGTTGTTGATTCTGTGGCAGCACTTGTACCAAAGGCAGAATTGGAAGGCAATATTGGCGATACGTATATGGGAACAACAGCGCGTTTGATGTCGCAATCTTTGAAAAAATTGGCAGGCAGTGTTTCGCGCAGTAATACTTTGCTTATTTTCATTAACCAAATTCGTATGAAAATTGGTGTTATGTTCGGCAGCCCTGAAACAACATCAGGTGGTAATGCGTTAAAGTTCTATGCTTCTGTTCGTCTTGATATTCGTCGTACAGGCGCAATCAAAGATAAAGAAAATGTTATCGGTAATGAAACGCGTGTAAAGGTTGTAAAAAACAAAGTTGCACCACCTTTCCGTACTGTTGATTTCAAAATTATGTATGGCGAAGGCATTTCCAGAATAAGTGAAATTTTGGATATGGGCGTGAAGTATAACCTTATTGAAAAAGCGGGTTCGTTCTATTCTTACAATAATGAACGCATTGGTCAGGGTGAAGCAAATGCACGTGCTTGGTTGAAAGATCACGAGGATGCCCAGAAAGAATTATTGGATAAAATTATGGCAAAGGCCAATGGTATTGCCGAAGAAATGACAACGGGACCATCAGAAGAAGACGAAGGTATTGTTGAAGAATAGGAGTAGTTTGAAACGCTGGTGTTTTTTGTCTGTATTTATATTAGCAAAAAAGGGGTTAAATATGAATTTTCCTAGCAAATATATAAAGTTTAAATTGGTTTTATTTGGACATATATTGAATCCTTTGTGGTATTCGCGGGAAAAAAGACGAAAAATAAGGACAGATTATATAATGAAGACAGTTGATAAATATTTTCAAAAATATTTATCTGTTGTAAAAGATGTAAAAGAAACCAGCGTTGAAAATAATGATAAAAACGAAAAAATATGGACGCTTTGGTTGCAGGGTGAAAAGAACGCACCTGATATAGTAAAATCGTGTTTCCGCAGTGTTAGACGTAATTGTAAACAAGAGTTGGTTATATTAGATGCGGATACTATATTTGATTATATATCTTTGCCAGATGTGATTGTTCAAAAATATCGCGAAGGTAAAATAGGTCATGCGCATTTCGCGGATATTTGTCGTGTTGAATTATTGTATCAACATGGTGGATATTGGTTGGATGCAACAGGTTTTGTCACAGAACCAATACCAAAGTTTATAACAGATTCTGATTTTTTTATGTTTTTGTATAATCCAGAGTGGAATTTTGGATACAGTTTTGTTCAAAATTGTTTCATTCGCGCAAGAAAAGGTTCTTATTTATTAGCTGCATGGCGTGCAATGATTCTTGATTATTGGATGCACGAAGATCGTGAATTAGATTATTTTATGCATCAGTTATTATTTAAAACATTGGTAATGCATGATGAACGGGCAAAGAAATATTTTGCAGAAATGCCACATGTTTTGCAAGATGGTACCCATGCAATTTGGTGGGGACACAAGGACGAACCTTTTGATGAAAAACGTTTCAAAGAAATTACAAAGGATGCTTTCTTTCAAAAAACAACTTTTCGTGGATTAGAGGTTGTACCTGGTTCTTTTGCAGACGAAATGATAAAAATGAAATAAAGGATATACGATGAATGTAAACAGATTGCCTGTATTAACAGATATCGCAATTCGTGGGCATATTTTGAATTGGTTTTGGCGTCCCCGCGAAATTAGACATAAGCGTCGTGAAGAAGTTTTGGTCCAAGCAATAACAAAATATTTCAAACGTTATTTACCAAAAAAGAATTTTGTTTTTGAACAAAAAATAGTTAAAAATGATGAAAATGATAAAATATTTTCTATCTGGTTCCAAGGTGAAGAAAATGCGCCAGATTTAGTAAAAGCGTGTTATGCAAGTATCAGAAAAAATTGTAAACAAAAGTTAGTCGTTTTGGATGAAAATACAATTTTTGATTATATATCTTTACCAGATATAATTGTTCAAAAATATCGCGATGGTAAAATTCATCATGCACATTTTGCAGATATTTGTCGTGTAGAATTGTTGTATCAATATGGTGGATATTGGATGGATTCAACTGATTTTTCTATGTCTGCTGTTCCAGACTGGATTGAAAAAGAAGATTTCTTTGTTTATTTAACAGGTACAAAATATGGCAGCCCATATTCGTTTATGCAAAATTGTTTTATTCGTTCACGCAAAGGTTCTTATATACTGGCAGCATGGCGTGAAATGATATTTAATTATTGGACAAAAGAAAATCGAGAATTTGATTACTTTATGCACCAATTGTTATTCAAAACTTTGATTACATATCATACAAAGGCAAAAGAATATTTTGAAAAAATGCCGCATGTATCACAAGATCCTACACATGTATTATGGGCAGAATATCGTGATAAAAAATTCAATCAAAAAGAATTTGATAAATTGGCAAAAGAGGCATGCTTTCAAAAATTGACATATCGTGGCAGCGAATATAGCAAAGGTTCTTTTGCAGATGTTATGGTTAATAAAATGTACAAGGATTAAAAATGAAGCCAAAAATATCAGTAATTATTCCGATGTATAATGTTGAACGTTTTTTGCGTCGATGTTTAGATTCTGTAAAAAATCAAACTTTCCAAGATTGGCAGGCAATTTGTGTTGATGATGGCAGCCCTGATAAATCTGGCAGCATCGCAGAAGAATATGCAAAAACAGACAAAAGATTTATTGTAATTCACAAAGAAAACGGTGGTTTGTCTGATGCAAGAAACGCGGGTATGGAAAAAGTTAAATCTGAATATGTGATGTTTTTAGACAGTGATGATTTTATTCATCCACAAACAATGGAAATCGCTTATGGCTTGATGCAAAAAAATGGTACAGATATTGTTTCTTGGTATAAAGATAAAATGTACAGACCACAGTTGTTGGTGCGTCATAAATTAAAGTTGGACACAGAACATGTAATGCCACATGGAATAAAAAAACGTTATGATATAAATAAAGTGAAATACTTTGTTGCAGATAATATTTTTGAACATGCAACAGAATTATCACATACTAAAATGAAATGGCCAATAAAGCATTGTTATGTTTGGCGCCATTTGATAAGGACAGATTTCTTGAAGGGTATAGAATTTATCAAAGGGATTTTATTTGAAGATTTTCCATGGTGGTCAACAGTTATGTTGCGCAGGCCCAGCGTTACTATTACTAATTTGCCGTTCTATTATTATTATCCTAATTTGAATTCTATTGATATGGGGTCAAAAAAGGCAAAGAAAATAATTTGTTGGTTGATTGGTTTAAAAACATCTTTTGTTTTATATAAAGATACAGCAACAGATTACGAAATGCAAAAATGGCAAGAAAATTATATGTGGCCAGTTATAATACATCAAATTGCCAAAGAATTAAAAAATGTTGATGAAGAATCAGATAAAAAAGAAATAAGAAAGATGTTGGTTGATTTAGATAGACTTAATGTGTTTAAAAAACCAACTGGAAAAAAAGCAGATAAATATATGGAATTGATATACGATTTTATCGGGAAATAAAAAATGAAACAAAAAATATCTGTTATTATACCTGTTTATAATGGCGCAAAGTATTTGCCAGATTGTTTGGAAAGTCTGAAAAAACAAACAATGAAAGACTGGGTTGCAATATGTGTTGACGATGGCAGTACTGATGAAACTCCTAGATTGTTAGACGAATACGCAAAAAAAGACAAAAGATTTGTTGTTGTTCATAAAAAAAATGCAGGTGTTTCTGCTGCGCGTAATGATGGAATAAAATTGGCAAAAACCGAATATATTCATTTTATGGATGCAGATGATATATTAGATAATAATTATTATGAAGAAATGTTAAAGGTGGCCGATGACGCGGATATGGTGTGTTCTGGGTTCGTTTCTAACAGTAAATATTCTTCAAATTTGACATACAAAAAACAACATCTGCCCGACACATTGTTTGGTAAATTGTTTTGGTCGCAGGCCTTGATAAAATCTTTTGTGTGGCGCTATTTGTATAAAACAGATTTTATAAAAAAACATAAATTAAAGTTTGATACATCTTTGATATCACAAGAAGACGCAATATTTGTTTTACAGTCTTTTGTTTTTGTGAATAAACTGATTATTGTTCCAAATGTGAATTATCATTATATTTTCCATGATACATCTGCGTTAAATATCAAAGACAAAAAGCATCATGATAAATTAAAAAAACAATATAAAATTGGTAAAGAATTTAGAAAAAATTATGCTAAAAATAACCATGTAGCGTTTTTGTGGTATTTCAGAAAGTTAATAAAAATATTATTTCATAATTAAAAAATTGCTGAAATTAAATTCCTGATTTTTTGAATCTGTTTGGTATTTTTACAACAGGTTTTAATCCAAGCATTGCTGGTTTGCGCAAGGCATATATCGGACGACAATATGTTTGCAGTATACGTGCGATACGCAACCATTTTTCAGATTTTGGTTTCGATTTTGTTACTGCGTTGATTGTTCCGTTGCCACGACGTTTTAAATGATTCAACCAATCACCACCGCGTTTTTTTGCTTTTTCTTCCAGCATATTCATATCGATTGCGCCAAAATGCAACAAGTATAAATTTTTATCTATGTGGAAATTGTGGTGATGTATGCTGTGGAATCCGCTGCCCCAGTTGACGGGTTTGTTTATCACAACAGGTTTTGTATAACGGGTTGAAAGCAGGGCGTATTCGCGCTGTTCCAAGAAAGGTGCAGTTGTGTCAAGGATTGCTTCACAATACAAGTGTTGCCCAACATCGAGTCCTAAACCAGAAAGTGTTGTGTGGATTTTTTTGTTCGATAAATATTTTGCCAGTGTGGTATGAAGTTTAGGATCAACAATCAAAAATTCATCACTGTCGCATCCAATTACTATGTCGTAAGATTTTAATAATTCGTGTGCCTTTTTAGTTATTTGATTTATTCTGTATTTATCGCCCGCGGCGCGTGATAACTGTTCGTGTGGTAATTTTGTGATATGTGCGTTTCCTGCGTTTTCAGGAACTGGTTGGTCTGTGCCGTCTAATAAAATATATAAATTTTCAGTTCCGAATTGTTTCCCATAATAAGCAATCCAGCGCGATAAAAAGAATTCGTCATCGCGTGCCATTGTAATTGCTGCTATTTTCTTGCTTTTTATCATATCCAACCGTCTTTTAGTTTGTTCTTGCTGTATATAATAGTGCGATACAATATTTCTAACGGGTTATATGTCAACAACCAATTCATATATTTTTTCCCGTATAAATAATTCGCTGTTTTTATAATCGCGTTTGCCGCGGTTTTATCACAATGATTTAATATATATTTTATTTGTTTGCCCAACATTCCGTTATGTCTGGTAAAAGATAACTTTTTTATGAACGGGCAGCCATGTTTAAATAAATATTTAGGCATGTTATAAGTAAAACGCCCATGTCGTATAAATAATCCAGACAAAGAACAACCATTGTTTTTCACAAGATTTGAAAGACCGTGTTCATATTTGATTGTTACTTCTATTTTTCCAGGTTCTTTTTTTACCGTATACATAAAATTATGGAACCAAGCCGACATAAATATATTTTTATTCAATCTTATAAACCAAGATTCAATAAATGCGTGTGTTTTATGTTTTGATACGACCATTCCACACGCATCAGCGGGGTTGTTTTCCAATTTTTCCAATGTTTTTTTGATATCATAAAGTGGCCCAAATACAGAATCGTTCATCAAATAAACATATTTGTAATTTTTTAATAATTCATTTTCATACGCATATTCAAAACAACGTTTATAAGAACCAAAATCATATTCGCCGTGTCTTTTAGCAACAGTATGAATTGTATATTTTTTTATTTTTTCAATTTCACTTTTTTTACAAGTGCAATCCATGCATAAAATAACATCGCCATATTTGGAAAGACTTTTTACATAATAAAGCAACGCATCATCTATAATGCAATCTTTGTTAAATCCAGCAAATAAAAATAATCGATCAGGCATATAACTTATCTTTGATATAACTATACAATGTTTATATGTTTTTTGCAACAAAACAAAAACCGCCCATTTGGGCGGCATTTTAATCTGTTTCGGCAAAGCGGTATGCTTTCTTGCGCTTTCCGCTGTCCAGTTCTTTCTTGCGCAGGCGAATTGTGCTTGGGGTCACTTCTACCAATTCGTCGTCTTGGATATAAGACAGCGCTTCTTCCAAAGACATCTTTCTTGGTGGTGCAAGGAACAATTTTTCATCTGCGGTCACAGAACGAACGTTTGTTAATTGTTTGCCACGAACAGGGTTGACTTCGATATCGTTTTCTTTGCTGTGTTCGCCAACAATCATTCCCGAATAAACTTCCGTTTGTGGACCAACGAACAATACGCCGCGTGGTTCCAAATTGTGCAAGGCATATGTTGTTGTGCTGCCTGCTTCCATAGATACCAAAACGCCAGGGCGATATTGTGTAATTGGACCACGGTATGTGTCGTATTTATCGAATACGCGGTTCATAATACCTGTACCACGTGTGTCGGTTCTGAATTCAGACAAATAACCAATCAAACCACGTGATGGTGCAGAAAATACGATACGTGTTTTTCCAACACCCGATGGTTTCATTTCTGTAATTGTGGCTTTGCGCTTTGTCATCTTTTCAATAACAACGCCGCTGAATTCGTCGTCTACATCGATAACAACTTCTTCGATAGGTTCCAATTTTTCGCCAGATTCACTTGTTTGCATAACAACGCGTGGACGGGACACACTCAATTCAAAACCTTCGCGACGCATTGTTTCAATCAAGATACCCAGTTGTAATTCACCACGTCCAGAAACTTCGAACGCTTCGTTGTTTGCGCTTTGTGAAACTTTTAATGCGATGTTTGTTTCTGCTTCTTTAAACAATCTTTCGCCAATCATACGCGATGTCAATTTTTTACCGCTTTTACCAGCAAGTGGTGAAGTATTAACAAAGAATGTCATAGTAAGGGTAGGTGGGTCAATAGGCATTGCTGGTATTGGTTCGGTAACGCTTAAATCACAGAGTGTATCTGCCACAGTTGCCTTGGAAAAACCAGCGATAACAACGATGTCCCCAGCAGATGCGCTTTCGCGGGAAACTTTGTTTATGCCTTGGTGTTCGATGATTTTTGTAATTTTAGCGTTTTCAATAAATTCGCCTTTCATATTTATTGCTTTGACGCTTTGACCAACCTTTACAGTTCCTGATTCAATTTTTCCAGTCAAAATACGGCCAACATATGGGTCTGCTTCCAATGTGGTTGCCAACATAGTAAACGGTGCGTCCAATTGACAACGTGTGCCGTTACAATCTGGGGCAGGAACATGGTCAACAATCAGTTGAAACAAAGGTGTTAAATCTTTGTTTGGGTTGTTGATATCTTTCAAATCACGAATTGCCCAACCGTCCCTTCCGCAAGCGTACAAATATGGGAAGTCGAGTTGTGAATCTGTTGCACCCAATTTATCAAACAAATCAAAAGTTTCAGTTAAAACTTCGTCTGGACGTGCATCACCACGGTCTATTTTGTTGATACACACAATAGGGCGCAGGTTTAATTTTAATGCTTTGGACAATACGAATTTTGTTTGAGGTAACGGTCCTTCGGCGCTGTCCACCAATAATACCACGCCGTCAACCATAGATAAAATACGTTCTACTTCGCCACCAAAGTCAGCGTGTCCTGGGGTGTCCACAATGTTAATCTTGTATTCGCCCCATTGAATAGATGTAGGTTTTGCAGATATTGTAATTCCGCGTTCGCGTTCGATGTCGCCACTGTCCATGACGCGATCTTCGACGTGTTCGTTTTCGCGGAAAGTTCCCGCTTGTTTCAACATATTGTCGACCAAAGTAGTTTTTCCATGGTCAACGTGTGCTATGATAGCAATATTACGTATTTTCATTTGAATCTTCTTTGTTTTTTTGCAAATGGGTATATTATACCATATTTTTCAGATTTCAACAAATTATATTAAAAAAACGCCCGTTTGGGCGTTCTTTTAGTGTTTTCCACCGATTTTTGTTCGGCCGCCCATATAAGGTTGCAATGCCTTTGGAATATTGACACTGCCATCTGGGTTTTGATGATTTTCGATAATTGGCACCAAAGCGCGAGGCAGGGCAATAGCAGTATTGTTCAATGTTGCAACATATTTTACTTCGCCTGTTGCGTTTTCGCGGTATCTGGTGTTTGTTCTGCGTGCTTGGAATTGACCGATAGACGAACAAGAGCCCAATTCGCGATATGAATTTTCAGACGGGAACCATGCTTCGACATCGTTCATTTTGACTTTGTTGAATCCCATATCACCAGTTGAATTCGCAATTACACGATAAGGTAATTCGAACGCTTCCATAAATTCGCAAAGATTATTCAATATGTGTTCGTGCATTTCATCGCTTTGTTCAGGTTTACAGAATACATATTGTTCAACTTTGTTAAATTGGTGAACACGAACGATTCCGCGGGTATCGCGACCTGCCGCGCCTGCTTCTTTGCGAAAGCATGGGGAATAGCCTGCGTATTTCATTGGCAAATCGTTTTCGTTCAAGATTTCGTCAGCGTGCAAAGAGTTAATGATAATTTCTGCGGTACCCGCCAAACATCTGTCTGTGTTTTCCAACATAAACACATCGTTATTCATAACAGACAAATCTGAACCCATAAAGTGTCCTGCATTGAAAATTGTTTGTGGTTTTGTGATAGAAGGGCATTCGATATATTTAAAGCCTTTGGATATAAGGTTTTGTACAACATAAGTTTGTACCGCCAAGGCAAGTTCTGCCAATTCACCACAAAGTGCATAAACACGTGTGCCGCAAATGCCAGCAATTTTTTCAGGCATCCACCAGCCGTTCATTTCCAGCAATTCCCATTGTGGGCGTGGTGTAAAATCAAATTTGCGGGGTTCGCCAACGCGTCTTACTTCGACATTAGCAGATTCATCTGCACCAACTGGGGCAGAGGCATCTGGAATTTGTGGAACGCGATGCAACAAATCGTTAAGCAGCGCTTCTTTTTCAGCCAATTCAGCCATGTCGTTCGCGATTTCTTCGCTGATTTCTTTTGATTTTGCGATTAAAGGTGCCTTGTCAGTTGCGGTTGGTATTTCTTTTGATATTTTATTTTTTTCTGCGGTTTTTGTTTGAGTAATTGTTTTCAATTCACGAACGCGTACGTCCAACGCCAAGATGTCATCGACGACATCTGGAAAGTTTTTTACTGCACAAGCGTTCTTTACAGCATCTTTATTTTCACGAATAAATTTTAAATCTAACATTTTGACACCTTTGTTTATTCTTTTGAATTCAAGTAAGCGATTGCAGACATACCAGCACTGCATCCAGTCCCCACAGCAGTTGCAATTTGCATTTTAATATCGCTGTGCACATCGCCAGCAACATACATTCCCTCTGGTAAAGATTCTTGGGCTATGCGTCCCATATTATCGCGTTTGATTGTTTCAGACAGATAATCTGTGTTTGCTTCGTGTCCGATTGCAACAAAGATTCCGTCTGTTTCGAATTGTGTCCCGTCTGTTGCGGTCGCAATCAGTTTTTCAGAATCTGGTTTTTGCGCGATAGATTTTAATTCTGTATTATAAACGCATTTGATATTTGATTTTTCTGCGATGCGGTCGCGTAAAATATTTTCTGCGCGAAAGAATTCAGATTTACGATAAACAATAGTCACATTTTTTGCGACATCTGATAAATACAGTGCATCATTTAATGCGGCGTTTCCACCACCGATAACCAAGACATCGCGTCCCGAATAAAAGAATCCATCACAAGTTGCGCAATAAGAAACACCTTTGCCAAAGAATTCGCGCGCGCCATCTATTTCAAGTCTGCGTGCCTGTGCGCCAGTCGCAAGTATAACAGTTTTTGCGTCAAATGTTTTACCGTTATCGCAAGAGATAGAAAATGTTTTATCGTCATTAAATTTGATATCGGTTGCGGAAGTGAATTCGATTTTTGTGCCGAAAGATTTTGCCTGTTTCATCATGTATTGAATCAGTTCCATACCAGAACCGCTCCAGCCTGGATAATTTTCCAGTTTTGCGATTTCGCTGGTTTGGCCGCCCATGGTTGCACCAGTTAAAACAACAGGTNNCAGTAGATTTATTTGCGCGTCCTGTATAAATTGCGGCGGTTAATCCCGCAGGTCCAGAACCTAAAATAACAACATCGTACATATTTATTCCTTGTTTCTTTTCGATGCAAGCATAACACAAAAAGCATTTCTTGCAAATACAAAAATATATAAATACACATATTATATATATGTATATAGTAAACCAAATAAAAAATCATAAAAAAACGGTTGCGCAATATAGATATAATCTGATATAATTTCAGAAAGAGAAAGGAATTAAACCAAAATATTTATACTGAAAATCGCGGATTTCAAAGGGTTTGTTGTATAAATATGCCTTGCAAGAAAGGAAGAAAAAATGAGCAAAAAAATAATATCAGGA
>DEBV01000009.1:144399-144595 GCA_002348925.1 Alphaproteobacteria bacterium UBA2947
GTTACTGCGAATCCATGGTATAAACTTGATGCTGGTTATTATTTGCCAAAGGGGTCTTTTGAATCGCAAAGTTGTACTGCGGGATCTTATTGTCCTGGTGACAGTGTTCAATACAGTGCGACTGCTGCCCAGGGTATATATGCGTGTCCTGTGGGTAAGTATAGTTCTACTACTGGTGCAAGTGCATGTACAGATT
>DEBV01000014.1:0-387 GCA_002348925.1 Alphaproteobacteria bacterium UBA2947
AGGAAGAAAATGAATAAAAAAATAATATCAACAGGTTTGTTTGTGCTTTGCGCGGCGTTGCCAGCAATGGCTGCAGATTGGCCGAGCAACAATTATATGCAGGTAAGTACGACTTATACTGGTGCGGCGACATCTGGCCATATGGATAATGTGACCAGTGGTTCTGTTAATGCTGTTGCTTGGTATAATCTTACTGGTGGATATTATTTGCCTGCAAACGCTGCAACGGCTTCGGCGTGTCCTGCGGGATCTTACTGTCCAGGTGGTGCAAGACCAGTAAGTTCCACTGACCAAGGTATAGCCACTTGTGCCAAAGGTACGTTCAGTACAGGTACTGCCGCTTCGTGTACAACGTGTAATGAAAGTTATACAACTGCTTCTACTGGT
>DEBV01000014.1:436-852 GCA_002348925.1 Alphaproteobacteria bacterium UBA2947
AATATGTGTAAAAAGGCGGTCACGCTTGACAGATTTGGTGCAACTGGTACGTTGACAGCGATTTCAGGTGCGGGAACAATTTCTGGTAATACCCTTACTTGTACACAGGGATCAAACTGCTATTTGCCAGATGCCAGTGGTTCTGTATTAAATGGTTGGACATTTACTGGTGGTTGGGCATCAGGCGCACCTGGATGTACGGATGCTTTTACTGCTAATGCTTCTGCTGGTGGGGCGACCACAACATTTTATGCGTGTGCAAAACCAACAATATTCACAATGCCTTTGGTGGTTATTGGTCAAAATGAAACTGCTGGGGAAACTCTGTCGCGTGGTACGGAAGAATTATATTATTACTTGTATAGAAAAAGTACCAGTGGTGGTACTTCTGGGCTTGTTCCTACTACAAGTGGTGG
>DEBV01000014.1:866-1366 GCA_002348925.1 Alphaproteobacteria bacterium UBA2947
GCATTGGTGCAAGAGATTTATAAAACCTGTACCAAGACAAATAATGTTTGTACATCGGTTTCCGATAAATTACAGGCTACTTCTTCTGCATCACTTAAAATAACCGCGCCTACATGGACAGGTCGTACGTTCAAGGGATACTATACACAGGCTGGTGGTGCAGGTACAAAGGTTATTGCAGCGGATGGATCTTTTGACGATACTCTTTTGACCAGTTTGGATACTATTTTTACCAATCCTTATTCAACTGAAGCATCAAATCACGCATTGTATGCATATTGGGATGCGAGCATAAATTGTCCTGCGGGAAAGTTCTTGTATGGTATTTATTCTGACTGTGTGCCATGTGGCAAAGGTTATTATTGTGATGGTACTGGCGGTCCACATACAAGTTCTAATACTGGGGCAAAAGTGTGTCCATCAAATTATTATAGTGCTTCTCAGGGGGCTTCGTCATGTACGCAATGTACAACGGGATATGGTATATCTGATAATGGAAC
>DEBV01000014.1:1407-17483 GCA_002348925.1 Alphaproteobacteria bacterium UBA2947
ACTTTGAACAAGAATGGTGGAAGTGGTTCGCTTGGTGCTTCGAATAGTGGCACTGCCAATGGTACAAAAACATGTCAACAGGGCGTTACTTGCTCGTTTCCAAATACTTCAACGGGTGATAATAAGTTGACAGAAGCAGGTTATACCTTTAATGGTAAGTGGTCAAAAAATGCCAATTGTTCAGACGGTGGCGCTACAAGCTTTACAAATCCAACTGGTACATACTATGCGTGTAAGAGTGGTGTAACTATCACGATTAACTGGACTGGTGTTGCAACAAGTGCTGGTGGTACTGGTAATACTGGGGCAAAATCCACAAGTGTGACATATGGTGGTGATATCGTGACACCTTCGGCAGCAATGAATGCAAACGTGTCGGGTAAACAATCATTCCTTGGATGGAAGTTCGCGAAATAACCAAGGTATGTTAAAGATAAAAAAGTCGTGGGAAACCACGACTTTTTTATATATAAAAACATAAATTATTTTTGAAAATATTTTTTCAATGTTTCGTATGCGCTGTTTATGCGCGTGAATTCATCTGTTGATGATTTGTGGCCCGCGGTATCTGGGTGATATTTTTTAGCGAGCGCGCGATATTTACTGCCCACTTCGCGCCATGATGCTGTTATCGGCAAACCAAATACTGCAAAGGCAGATGTGATTTGTGATGATACTGTTTTTTTTGCTGGCATTTTATCAAATGTTCCGCGCCCAGTTAAAAAGTCGTTGATGAAATTTACATAGTCCGCTTCATCTTTATTGACTTTTTCTTTATCTTTGTCCGCGATTCCAAATGTTTCGCGTTCCCATTCTGCGTCAATTTCATCAGGCGTCATATCCGCATAATAATTCCAATTTTTATTATATTCTGCCGCATGTTCTTTGCAGAACCACCAATATTCTTTTAAATCACGCGTCTTTGGCGCACGACATGTGCCTGCCTTGGTGCATCCAGGGTGATCGCATTTCGTTATCATTGTTTATATGTCCTTTATTCCATTATGTGCCAGCGGATGCGCATTTTCAACTGTATCCCGTAATTTTTCAGGCAAAACATGTGTATATATTTGTGTCGTTGAAATATCTTCGTGCCCCAGCATTGTTTGTATAATTCTTAAATTCGCACCGCCCGCCAGTAAATGTGACGCAAACGAATGACGCAAGACGTGTGGGCTGACGCGGTTTGGATCTATCCCCGCAAGTACCGCACACTTTTTTAAAATCTTGAAAAAACCATCACGCGTTATATGACCCGATGCAGAATTTGTCGGAAAGATATATTTCGAATCAACTTCGCCACGCACATTTAACCATTTGTGCAGTGCATCTTGTGCGGCTTCGTGCATGGGAACCAATCTTTCTTTGGCACCTTTGCCATGTATTAACAATTTGTCGCCCAGATTTGCAGACAATGGTAATTCGCATAATTCGCTTACACGCAGGCCAGATGCATAAAGCAATTCTATCATACAACGCAACCGCAAAGAATTCTTTACATCGCCCGCCGATGATATAAGTAATTCAATCTCTTTCCGTGACAGATATTTTGGCAGTGCGCGCCCGCGTTTTGGTAATTCCAAATTAACTGTCGGGTTCTTTGTTATGATTTTTTCCAACATTAAAAATTTATAAAAACTGCGCAGGGCGCTTGCTTTGCGGGCAATCGAAGATGGTTTGTCTGGCAGGCCTGCCAAGTATTTTTGTATGTCTTCATCAGTTGCTTTTAACAAATCACCAATAATTTCAGATGCTTGGTTAAGGTCTGATTCATACGCCGTCAGTGTTTTTTGACTGCGGCCTTTTTCAGCAGACAACGCTTCCAAAAAAATGTCTATGTAATTCATGGATAAAGTACGACTTCTGTAAATACTGGGTTGTTAGAAAATGACCAAATCATACCAATCAGCAATATGATTATTATTGTCCAAATTATGTATTTCTTTTTGTTTCTTTCCCGTCTGCGAATTGGCATAAGTTTTTACCTTTATATTGTATCAAAACTGGTTATAAATGTGCATGCGCCAGTGATAATTATTATTTGTGGTGCAACTATCGCAATAATTGGGGGCAGGGTGCCAGTGTTGCCCAATGCGTTAAATATATTTACTATGAAATAAAGCGCAAAACATGTGATAATACCAAGGCTGAATTTTACGCCGAAACTGTAATTTCTGCGCTGTTTGGTTTGTGAAAACGCAATACCTAAAACCGTCATTGCCATCATTGTTAACGGTAAAAACAACAGGGTCCAAAACTGAACCAAATGACCGCGTGTCGAAACACCTATGGTGTTCATTTTGTGTATAAACGCAGGCAATTTCCAAAACGAAATCTGGTCAGGTTGCAGGTATCTGTCCAATACTGTTTGTGGGGTCAATTTTGTGTCAATGTGACGGGAACCTTTTTGGGTTATTCCTTCTGCGTCAATTATGCTGGCTTTTTCTATATCAAAGCCGTCGCCTGACAAAGTTGCTGTTTTTGCAGATATGCGTTCTTTCAATTTAAATTCTGTGTCTTGTAATAAAATCGTTATGTCTTCAAATATAATATCGTGATTTTTCGACATGTTCATACCCTGGGCGCGTGCGGTCAAATATCCATCGTCAGAAGATTCACGCAACCAAATCGCGTTGTCTATCAATTTTAATTGGTGATTAGTCAAATTGCGTGTCGTCAAATTTACAGAATATGGATTAATAATTGTTGCCGCAAAAATACCAATCAAAAAAGCGCCTGTTAAAAATGGTCGCGCAATTTGAAAAGGGGACAGGCCTGCGCCAGATATTATAATAAGTTCTGAAGATTTTGTCAGATTGTAAAATGCGACCAATGTTCCCATAAATACCGCCAATGGTAAAAACATAGGAACATATTCCAATAATCTTACCCATGCATCCATCAGTGTTGTCAATGCAGTAGGGTTAGACGATAATCTTTCCACAAATGTGACCGCGAATATAATTCCGCATACTGTCAACATCACCAATAAAAAACTGGCGAAAAAGCGTCGCAGCAGGAATAATGTTAAAACTTTCGGTCTGAATCTGTTCATAATCTATAAGTATAATAGTTTGATTTGATAATTGCAAAATTAAAATTTATGTTATATTGTTATATCTAAAATCTAAGGATTAGTTATGGAAAAGAAACCAATTTCACGTCAGGGCTTTGATGCACTGTTGGCAGAATTAAAAGATTTAAAAGAAAATCAAAGACCAGAAATTTTAAAGGTCGTTCAATGGGCGCGTTCCCTGGGCGATTTGTCTGAAAACGCAGATTACAGTGCGGCAAAGGAAAAACAACGTCAAATTGATAAACGTATTCAATTTATCGAAAGCACTATCGAAAATGCGCAGGTTATAGATATAGATTCTTTGTCTGGTAATCGTGTTGTCTTTGGTGCAAAGGTTTTAACCGAAGATGAAGATGGCAACAAAATGGAATGCCGTATTTTGTCTGATATTGAATCTGATGGGCGTTTAGTTATATCTTGTACTTCGCCAGTCGGGCGTGCGTTAATAGGACACTGTGTTGGGGATACTTGCACTGTACGCTTGCCAAGCGGTGAAAGAGAATTTGAAATCATAGATGTAAAATTCAAGGACTAAGATGCCTGTTCGTGTTCTGCCTGATTTTTTAATCAACCAAATCGCCGCTGGTGAAGTGGTTGAAAGACCAGCCAGTGTTGTTAAAGAGTTGGTTGAAAATGCGCTGGATGCAGGGGCAGACCAAATTATCATAGATGTTGTTGATGGTGGTCGAACGCTTATATCTGTAATAGATAATGGCAAGGGTATGTCAAAAGTTGATTTGGGAAATTCTATATTGCGACATGCAACTTCTAAATTACCAGACGATGATTTGTTAAATATAAATTTTATGGGATTTCGTGGCGAAGCCTTGCCGTCAATTGCGTCTGTGTCTGATATGAGTATAGATACATTTTATAAAGATGAACCAAACGGCTGGCAATTGGATGCGACAACTGGTGAAATAAAACCGTCAAGTTGGGAAAGTGGGACACGTATTCGTGTTGCAAATTTGTTTGCTAAAACGCCTGCGCGTTTGAAATTCCTTAACAGCGATAAATCGGAAATGCTGGCCATATTGGATGTTGTCAAAAGATTGGCGATGGCGCGAAACGATGTTGGTTTTATTTTAAATGATAAATGGCGCTTTCCAAAAAATCAGGATTTAATGGAACGCATAATTTCTGTTATGGGTGAAGATGTCAGGGGACAAATGTTGGCGGTTGATGCAAAATCTGGTTCGTCAGAAATGCGGTTGCATGGATATGTTTCGCATCCAACACTTCGTCGTGCGTCCAGTGTCGACCAATATTTATTCGTAAATGGTCGATCTGTTAAAGATAAGGTGTTGGTGTCTGCTTTGCGGGCGGCATATATGGATGTTATGCATGCGCGTGAATTTCCACTTTGTGCGCTTTATTTGGAATTGCCGACGCGCAATGTTGATGTTAATGTGTCACCTGCAAAAACAGAGGTGCATTTCTTGGAACCAACACATGTTAGGGCGTTTATTATAAAGAGTTTAAGGGAAGTTTTGGCAAATACATTAAATGAAAATATCGGCCAGACACAAACGAATAATTCGCAAAATTCAGAATTTAGTTTAGGTTTAACACAAACAGTATTTCGTGCACCACAAAATGATTCTTTTGTGCGCAGTTTTGTCGCAGAACCAACTTTTAGTCGGGACCTTGCACGACCAGCAGATAATGTGGAAACGGTTTTTGAAAGCGATGCTTTTGATTTGCCACTTGGGCGCGTAATCGGTCAATTAAATAACAAATATATATTGGCAGAAAACAAAGACGGTTTTGTTATAATTGACCAACATGCTGCGCATGAACGTATTACCTATGAAAAATTAAGAACACACACAATTAAAACGCAACCGCTTTTGGCGCCGATTGTTATCAAGATGAAATCAGAAGATGCAGAATCTGTTTTGGTAATCAAAGACGAATTAAAACAATGCGGCCTGCAGATAGATTCTTTCGGGGAAGATGCGATTGCGATTTTTGAAAAGCCAGCCGATTGGGATTTGAATTGGGAAAAGTGCTTTCAAGAAATTGCAGATGAAGTGGGCGGCTTTGGACATTCTTCGCGCCTGCAAGAAAAGTTGCATTTAAAATTGGCAAATTATGCGTGTCATCATTCTGTGCGAAGTGGGCGAAAATTAAATATGGCGGAAATGGACGCACTGTTGCGGGATATTGAACGGACAGAGCGGGGTAGTGAATGCAATCATGGACGCCCTGTTTACAAGGTTATCTCAATAACAGAATTAGACGCAATGTTCGAAAGGATTTAATATTATTTTCCCTTTACTTATTCCTGTTTTTTTACTAGGATTCGCATATAAAAAAGGAGATTTTTCATGAATGAAACTGTCGAAGTTGTAAATCAAACAGCGCAAACAATTCCTGCTGCACAACAACAGGCTGGTATGTGGGGTATGATTCTTTATTGCATTATCATTATGGCTGTACTTTATTTGTTTATGATACGTCCAAATAAAAAACGTATGGCTGAATATCAAAAAATGCTGGAT
This sequence comes from Alphaproteobacteria bacterium UBA2947, assembly GCA_002348925.1. GTDB lineage: Bacteria > Pseudomonadota > Alphaproteobacteria > Rs-D84 > Rs-D84 > Enterousia. The sequence goes on from DEBV01000014.1 coordinate 6,988, forward strand.
TCTGTAAAGGTTGGCAATCGCGTTTTGGCGGCTGGTATTTATGGAACAGTAAAGAAAGTAAACGAAAAAACTATTGAAATGGAAATCGCGAAAGGCGTTGTTGTCGAAGTTAATAAAAACGCTATTGCAGCAATTGAATAATTTTTAGGGGTGTGTAGATGTTTAAGAAACTGGTTATTGTATTTATTGCTATGTTTGGGGTGCTGTTGGCGGTACCTACGATTTCACCAAGGTTGGCACCGTATTTTCCATCTTGGATTCAACCAATTCCTCTTGGCTTGGACCTTAAGGGTGGGGCGCAACTTTTATTAGAAGTTGATACAGATGTTATGTTAAAAGAAAAGTCCGCACAACTTTATGATGAAGTGCGTGCTGCGTTGATTGACAGAAACAAGGGTGTTATTCGTTTTTCTGAATTGCGTAATACAGGGGACGGTGTTTCTTTGGCTGTTCGCGAAAGCGGTGATGTTTCAAAAGCCAAGGGACGTTTGCGCAGTGTTTTAGGAAACGCTGTAGATGTTGCGTCAAGTGGTAAAACTTTGACAATAACTTATACTTCAAAAGCACGTGAAGAAATGATTCAAGATGCGATGAACCGCAGTATCGAAATTGTTCGTCGTCGTATAGATGCGTTGGGTACAAAAGAACCTTCAATTCAATCACAGGGTGGAAAATACATCTTGGTTCAGTTGCCAGGTGTTGATAATCCTGAACATATTAAAGAATTGATAGGTAAGACAGCAAAGATGTCTTTTCATTTGGTAAATGAAAATATCACAAGTGAACAGATTGCATCTGGTCGTGCACCAAGTGGGACTGTGTTCTTGGATTATATGGATAACCCAGGACAAAAGATTGCTGTTTATTCGCGTATAGAAGTATCAGGTGATAGTTTGAAAAATTCAGAAGCGTCTTTTGATCAAAATAATATGCCTGTTGTGACAACTGAATTTGATGCATCTGGTGCGCGTCGTTTTGCAAAATTAACAACTGAACACGTTAATGAAAGATTTGCAATTGTTTTGGATGACAAGGTTTTGTCTGCACCAAATATTCGTGAACCAATTCCTGGTGGTCGTGGACAGATTTCTGGAAACTTTACATTGCAAAGCGCGAAAGATTTGGCTGTTTTGTTGCGCAGTGGGGCATTGCCAGCACCACTTGAAGTTATCGAAGAAAGAACAGTTGGTGCAGGACTTGGTGCTGATACAATCGCAGCAGGTAAAATTGGTTCCGCTGTTGGTGTTTTGTTCATCTTGGTCTTTATGGTAATGTTGTATGGAATCTTTGGATTCTTTGCAGATATCGTTTTGGTTGTTAACCTTTTGATGATTGTTGGTGTATCTGCATTGTTTGGCGCAACACTTACATTGCCAGGTATCGCAGGTATCGTGTTAACTTTGGGGATGGCAGTGGACGCAAACATTTTACCGTTCGAAAGAATTCGTGATGAAGTACGCAGTGGTGTTCCAACATTACGTGCGGTTGATTATGGATTTACGCGTTCTACAAAAACAGTGTTGGACGGTGAATTAACTAACTTAATCTGTGCGTTGATTTTGTTCCAATTTGGTGCAGGTCCAATTCGTGGTTTTGCTGTGACTTTGTCAATCGGTGTGGCAACAACATTGTTCACATGTTTGCTGTTGACGCGTGTTTATGTCGATTACTACATGAACGGCAAAAGCAGAAAAATTGGCTATATAAGAAATAAATAATAATAAAAGTGCAATCAAAGGGGTAAAGTGATGAAACTGCATTTTATGAAATATCGTAAATTATCGTATTGGATTTCTGCAATCTGTATTGTGCTTTCCATACTGTCAATCGCATTCAAAGGCTTTAATTATGGTATCGACTTTTCAGGTGGTATTTCTATGGAAATCAAACCGACAAGTGCTGAATATACCATAGATAAAATGCGTCATGATTTGGAACAATTTAAACCTGAATTACAGGCGGTTGATGGCGATGCTATTTTGTTGCGAGTCGGTTTACCAAAGGGTTCAACCGATGAAGAACAAAACGCACGTGTTGCAGAAATTAAAAATATACTGGGTAATCATGTTACATACTCTCAGGTCCAAGTTGTAGGACCAAAAATAGGGGGTGAATTGATTCGTGGTGGTATTTTGGCGATACTTGTTTCTTTTGTAATGATGTCCATTTATATCTGGATAAGATATCGTGGTGGTTACGCGGTTGGGTCTTTTGTGTCTTTGATATTCGACCTTATACTTATGTTTGGATTCTTTTCAATCGCGGGATTGGAATTCAACCAAACAGCCATTGCGGTTATCTTGATGGGGGTCGGTTATTCTGTTAATGATAAGGTTGTGAATTACGACAGAATCGATGAAAATATAAAAAAGTATCATAAAATGCCGATTTCTGATATAATCGATTTGTCTGTTAACGAAATGTTGTATCGAACAATTATGACCAGTGTTTCTACGATTTTGGCAATGGTTGGTATTTATTTGTTTGGTGGACAGATGTTGCGGGAATTTGCAGTTGCGATGACATTCTCGGTTATAAGTGGAACATTGACAAGTATTTATATTTCTAATGTTATCTTGTACCACTTTAATTTAAGAGAAACAGAATATTAAACTGCACCTGGGGGAAAGGAGAATATTATGAAAATAACAAATTTATTTTTAATGATGAATTTCATCTTTGCCCCAGGGTTGCTTTATGCTTCTGATTTATTTCATGACGATGCAAAAATTCAAGACGGCATAGATGTTCGTGCGGTATCTGATGTTTTTGCTGATATTTATGAAAAACTGGACGGTGTTAATTGGGCTGGGAAAAATATCGATGTCGCAATAGAAGGTCTGGAAAAAATAAATTCTAATGCCCACATTGCTTCTACAGGAGAACGTGCTGTTTTAGTATGGGGTGATGAACTGATTGGAAATTATCCTTATCCAGAAAGTAAAGATTGGAAAGCGTATGGTGAAATCACAACTGCTTTGATTTTGAAAATGCGTGAAAAAGATGATCAGTTGCATGCGTTGCCTCAATCTAGTTTGTATGAAGTTGTTGTTAATGCTTTGCTTTCCAGTATTGACCAAAATGGAACTTATATTTATTCACGTGATGCAATAAATGAAGCAGATAACCGTATTTTAACCAGTATAGGTTTTGATGGTGGACGTGATTTTAAATCTAATTTCAGAATTACTGGTGTGTATAAAGATTCTCCTGCGGACATTGCGGGTATTCATGAAGGCGACATTATTTCCGAAGTTAATGGTAAACGCGTGGCACAAATGAGTGATGCTGATATGGGGGCGGTGTTGTCTGGATATAATTCTGGAACCGTGAAAATCAAATTGTTAACACCTTTTGGAAACAGAAATGTGACGCTTCGTCGTGCGACTGTTGTTCTGGCTGATGCAGATATTATTCATCGTGCAAAGAATAAAACAACAGATGGTATTTTAGAAATTGTTATTCATAAAGTATCTGATGGTGCGGTTGATATTGTTAATGAAGCACTGAACAAATATGATGATATTGGCGGAATAATCTTAGATTTAAGAACAGCCAAAGGCGATGATGAAAAAGCAGCAGCAAAATTGGCTGGGTTGTTTACAGGTAGTGTTCCTGTGATGCGCGTGAAAGAAACGGCTGTGGACGAATTGGAAATTGTTCCTGGGGGGGACGCAATTACAAAGGCACCTGTGGTTGTGTTGATTTCTGATAATACAAGCGGAACCAGCGAAGCAATCGCGGCGGCTTTTTATGAAAACAAACGTGGTGTTTTGATTGGAACACCAACAGCGGGTCGTTCCAGAATTGCAAGTCATATAGATTTGAAAAATGGTGGTGTGTTGGAATTGCTTAATAAATCTGTAAAAACAGGCAAGGGTAATGTTATTGATGGTCGTGGTGTGTTCCCACTTGTGTGTCTTTCTAATATTCGTAATACACAACAAAGAGAAGCGTTTTTCTTGAACATAATAAATGGCGAATTTAATGCACGTGATTATAACAGTGATAAAAATGTTGATGCAAAGGCTTTGCGCAAGGCGTGTCCTAATATCACCAGTGGCGAAGACGAAGATAGTATGTCTTCCGCGGTCAGTGCAAAAATTTTAACCGATAAAAAAATATACAGTGAACTAATGGATTTATAATATGTTTATACGCAAAGATAACACTCTTAAATGGGGTTGGATTGGTTTTGGTGCCTTGATTACATTGGCATTGGTGTTGTGTGGTGTTTTTTTCTTTGATGCACCATTATTTGATTTGATAAATAATCCAGCGTGTAATGCACAGGTTCCTGATACTTCAAATGGTTTGTGTGTTGCGGCTTTATTATTAGGCAAGATTTTCAGTTGGAAATTATTGTTGGCACTTTCTGTTGCTTCTGTTTTTGTATTCTTTTTATATAAAGCGTTTACAAACGAATTTGATTTCAGATTTGCGTTTGTAAAAATTAAAAACAGTTATGTTTTTTATGTATTGTTATCTATTTTCTTTGCGTGTGGCATTGTAAAAGTATTAAAAGTGATTATTGGTCGGGCGCGTCCTATGTTTGCCGATCCGACTTTGTTTAATATGTTTTCACAAAGCAGTGAATTTAATTCTATGCCGTCTGGTCATACAGCGGTCTGTTTTGCCGCTCTGGTTATGTTGGGAATGCTGTTCCCGCGTATAAAGTGGGCAACATGGACATTGGCGATAATTGTCGGTGTTTCGCGTGTTTATATCGGTATGCATTGGGTCAGCGATGTTATACTTGGTGCTTTTATTGGTATGTTATGTGCAGATTTTGCAAAGGCATTATTAAAGAAAATAAATGCCAAATAGATTTTTGCACTTTACCTTAATTTATGATAAAATATTTTAATATGAATAAAAACTCAAAGTTTTTACCAGCCAGCATTTCAGAAATGTTGCACAAATTATATGTGCGCGGCGTTGGGGTGTTGTTTTGTTTGATTTCTTTGTGGTTGGTGTTTGCTTTGTTTTTCTATAATCCGTACTTGTCAGGCTTTGCAGCACAAAGCACCGTGGGCAGTCAGGGCTTAATCGGAAATATTGTTATTTTTGTGCGCTATGTTGTTGGGTTTATACCTGCGTTATTTTTATTTATGTGTTTGGGACGTTTTGGATTAAGTTTGTTCGTTGGTTGGGATGAAGAAAGGGCACCAGAATATAATTTTCTGCGTGGTTTTGTGACTTTGTGTATTGGGTGTGCCGCATTGGGTTTAATGTTCCCAAGTAAAAGTTTTGGTGGTGTAATGGGGGCTATTGTTGGTGCAGACATCGCACCAATGTTGGGCTTTTCTTCGTTCTTGATAGGTGTTGTTTTATTGGCTTTATTTTTAGTAATGGCTGGGATTTTGCTGCACATAAAATGGGACTATGTGAAAACAGCGTTTGTTTCTACGGTCAAGATAACAAAATGGCTTTTGTCTGTATTCCATATAATTGCACCTGTTGAACAGGAAGAAGACGAAGAATACGAAGAAGAAATCGAAGAAGAAGATACTGACGAAGAGGAAGAAGAAGAGGAAGAAAAACCAAAGCGTCGCAAAACCACCCGTAAAAAGATTGCCAGAGATGATGAAGAACACGAATATGAATTGCCTGATCCTGAATTGTTGGAAAAATCAGTGTTTGGTAAAAATGTTGTGACGCCTGAATTAAAACGAAACGCCGAAGCAATGGAAATTCATTTTGCTGAATATGGTGTTAATGGCAAGGTTATGGGAATTCATCCTGGACCTATTGTGACATTGTACGAATTTATGCCAGACAGTGGTACGCGTATGGTTGATGTCAGCAAGACAGTAAAAGATATGACGCGTGCAATGGCTACTGAAAATATTCGTATTGCCCATATTCCATCAACACAACTTATTGGTGTCGAAATGGTAAATTCTAAACGTCAAACTGTTCGTTATCGTGGTTTGATAGATAACAGTTTGTTTGTAAATTCTAAATATAAGATACCGCTTGCGCTGGGTGTGGATATTGGTGGAAATCCAATGTATTTTGATTTGGCAAAAATGCCACATATGTTGATAGCGGGGCGTACAGGTTCTGGAAAATCTGTATTCGTTCAATCTATTATTACTTCGATTGTGTATCATTTTACACCTGATAAATGTAAACTGATTATCATTGACCCAAAAGGTGTAGATTTTGGATTCTGGGATGATATACCACATCTTATAACTCCGATTGTTAAGTTGGACCCAGGGGCCGCAGTAAATGCATTAAAGTGGTCTGTGCGCGAGATGGAAGAACGTTACAAACAAATGCAGATGGTTAACGCGCGTAATATTGAAAGTTATAATGAAATTATGACTGCTAAGCGCGAAGCAGGGGAAAGATTAACTAAACAGGTGGCTGTTGGAACAGACCCTGAAACTGGTGCGCTGGAATTCGAAGAACAAGAAGTTGATATGTCTGATTTGCCGTACATAGTCATCATTATTGACGAGGTAGCGGATTTGATGGCACTTGCACGCAAGGAAGTAGAAGCGTGCGTTCAACGAATTGCACAAAAAGCGCGTGCCGCAGGTATCCATTTAGTAATGGCGACCCAGCGTCCTGATGCGACAACGATTACTGGTGTTATCAAGGCAAACTTCCCGACGCGTATTTCGTTCCAAGCACGCAGTGCAATTGACTCTATCACAACATTGGGTGAAAAGGGTGCGGAAAACCTGTTGTCTTGTGGTGATATGTTGTTCAGTGAAGCAGGGCGTGTTCCTGTGCGTATACATGGTGCGTTTATTGCTGATGAAGAATTGACCAGTGTTGGCGATTTCTTGCGTTCACAAGGGGAACCAGAATATGCGGATGGTGTAACCAGTGAAGAAGGTGGTGATGCGGAAGGCGCTGTTCCTGGCGCGCCAGTTTCTAAAGAAGCGAAATCTAACGATTTGTATGAACAGGCCAAAGAAATAGTTATACGTGATAAAAAACCAACTATATCCTATATTCAACGCAGACTTGGAATTGGGTATAACAAAGCCGCCACTATAATTGAACGTATGGAAAATGAAGGTATTGTAAGTGCGCCTGATTCTGGTGGCAAAAGACATATTCTCTAAAAAATATTTTTTGCATATTTTTATCTTTTTCCTGGGCTTTTTTTGTGGTATAATAAGACAAAAATGAAAGGAGTTTTTTGATGAAAAAGTATACACTTGCTCTTGCTTTGTTTGCCTTGGCACCGATTGTTTCTGCGGGGGCATATGAATATGGTCAACAACCAAGCGGATATTATTCTGCGCGTCCTGTTGTAAAAACTAATACATATAAAAAGAGCGGTTCTGCACGCAAATCAGGCAGTTATAACAATGTTGTGACGAATAATTTTTATTATAATCAACCAGCACAGTATTATAAACCAAAGTCTGGTGAAACATCACATAATTATGACAAATTAAATTATAATGATGGCAATTATTATACAGGAAATAAAAAACAAGAAAATCGTACTATAAAATCGTATTCTGTACAGGAAAGAAAATTCTTCTTGGCACATCCGTTCTTTCAACCATTAAAAGGACACGTTGGATCTGTGACGGATTTTTCATATGCGCGTAATAATTTTGATTTTGATTTAATAAACGGCAGCGTTTTAGGATTGGATCCAACTGTTGCATCTGAATATAACCAAATCATAGATAGTCAGAATATTCTTGTCAGTGGTAAAGAAGAAACATCTATGTTCGCGGTCAAAGAAGATTTAAGTTATGGTTTGACAGATACTTTATCTTTGGTTTTGATGGCGCAATATGATAAAACAAAAGTCACATTTAAAGATTGGTCTGGTGGGGAACCTTCGGATACATTTTCTAATTCTGGTTTAAATCTGTTTGGAATTGGTTTGCAAAATCGCTTTGTTGATAACAAAAATTGGATTGTTATGGGTGAAGCATTTTTCCAACATCAAAAAGATACAGCAAATACATTTATGGGTGCTGTGAAGGCAGGGTATAAGATTGACACAACAACTGTTTACGGGATTGGTCGTATTTCATATACCAATTTGACCAAAGGCGATGTATATGGTTCTTATGTTGAAAATCCTTCTGGCGATTGGATGATTTTGTCATACAACACAGATGTTAAAGATATTTTACAAGGTGAAGGCGGTCTTGGCGCGTTTACGGTGTTGAATAAATATTTCACATTAAATGGCGAATTGATGTATGGCTATTATGATTGGCACAACCAATTAAATATCAAAGGTGCGCTTGGGGTACAGCCAGCCGATAGTTTCGCTTTGAATTTGTATGCATCAACAGTGCTTTATGATTCTGCAAAAGGTAAAACAAGACAGTATATAAATTATGATGTTGATCCAGATGGTTATGCGTCTTCTGTCGTTTATACGTTTGGTGATTACAAAATCAAGAAATATAACGAATGGAAAGTTGGTGTGCAAGCAATCTTGTATTTCTAGTATGATTTAAAGCAGGACTGGTTTTTGATATGATGAAAAAGTATTTGTTTTTGTGTGTGGTTTTGTGTGGCATGACAAATGCGTATGCAGAAGGCGTGGTTTTATCTGATACTTATGTTGCAGATGAAGAAGTTGATACTGCGGTTGTAGAAGAAGAACCTTTTGTTGCACCACAAACAACAGAAACAAAAACTTATGCATCTTCTAAATCAGATTCTTATCTTGGTCAACAGATAAAACCTGCGGTTAAGAGTACTTTGGCAAATGATTCTTCTGATCCGCTGTTTTTAACACCAGATAACAAGTTTTTATCGGATACATATTTTACCACAGTTGATAAAAAACTTCGCTTTGGTCAATTTATTAGTTATGGGATAAATAATAATTTGGCATTGCATGCGAATATGCTTTACCAATGGGATTTGTCTGGAAAACACGAAAATGGTTTTTCCAGTACTGAGTTAGGTGGTGTTTATCGTATGAATCATGGTTCAAGTACAAACCACATTATTTCTGACGCTTTGTTTGGTTTAAAAGTTTGGGGTTCTTCACACGTAAGAACACCAGAATATGCTGATTCATCATATTATGCAGGACTTCGTTTTGGTCGTCAATATACTGGTGTGACACTGGCAGGAACAGTGAAATCTACTTGGGTGTTTGATGATGCACGTGGATTGTCTTATCTTGATTTTATACCAGAAGCGTATTTCCGTTTCAAATATGATTGGCGCGCAGGAATCGGTTTGGATATTCGTAAATCTACAAACACACAGTTTTTGGAAAATCAGGAATGGCTGAATTTAAAACTGTTGCGTCAATATGGCAACACTCAATATGTTGGTCATATAGATTATGAATTTGAAGGTGAAGAATACCAATTTGGTTTTGATGTAAAAATATTGTTTTAATTAAAAACTATTTTTTACGAAATGAATTCCAATAATCAAAACGTTTTTTTATTTCGCGTTCAAAACCGCGTTCAACAGGTTTATAAAAACTAACGCGTTCCATATTTTCAGGGAAACAATTTTGACCGCTGCAACCACTTTCTGTTTCTGGATCATAAATGTACCCATCGCTATAGCCAAGATTTTTCATCATTTTTGTTGGTGCGTTTAAAATATTTTTTGGTGGCATCAGTGAACCAGTGTCACGGGCGGTTCTGTATGAAGCATTTTGTGCCTTATAGGCAGAAATGCTTTTTGGGGCAGTCGCCAGATATATTACCAATTCTGTTATCGCAATGTCGCCTTCGGGAGAACCCATGCGTTCGTATATTTGCCATGCCGATAATGCAATTTGCATTGCATTGGGATCTGCCAATCCAACATCTTCCATTGCAAAACGGGTAAGTCTGCGCAATACATATCGCGGATCTTGTCCAGATGTAATCATACGGGCAACCCAATAAAGAGCAGCATCTGTGTCTGACGATCGCAAAGATTTATGAACTGCGGAAATTAAATTATAATGTTCATCGCCACTTTTATCAGACATTGGTGCGCGTTTTTGTATGATTTCGTCCAATGTGTCGGCATCTAATTCTTTGTCAAAATTTGCCCCAGATATGTATTCAACACTGTTTAATAAAAAACGCGCATCACCGTCTGCCATTTGAACAAGATGCGATTTTGCATCGTCTGTCAGGGGCAGTTTTTTATCCAAAAATTTTTCAGCCCTTTCGATTAAAGTCAACAAATCTGTCGCAGACAGTGGTTTTAATACCCCAATATGACAACGCGAAAGCAACGCGTTATTCAAATTAAAACTTGGATTTTCGGTGGTTGCACCAATAAAAGTGACGGTCCCGTCTTCTAAATACGGCAAAAGTGTATCTTGTTGTGTTTTATTAAACCGATGAATTTCGTCAATGAACAATAATGTGTTTCGACCAATATTATGATTCTGTTTTGCGACATCCATAACTTTTTTGATGTCAGCGGTTCCAGAAAACACCGCAGAAAGAGGGACAAATTCCATATCTACGGAATTTGCCAGTGCGCGCGCAATTGTTGTTTTGCCACATCCTGGGGGACCCCACAGCAAA
>DEBV01000014.1:17504-63220 GCA_002348925.1 Alphaproteobacteria bacterium UBA2947
ACCACTGTTTACCATGCGACGAATAATGCCATTTTCGCCCAGCAGGTCGGTTTGACCGACAATGTCGTCTATGGTTTGGGGCCTCATTAAATCTGCCAATGGTCGTGTCATCTTACTTTTATTTTGTTTAGTGCTTATTTGTGATATAATACATGATAGTAAAGAAATAAAGGTTTATCAAGGTTCTTGATAAAGATTATAAAGGAACTAAAAATGTCTTTCAAAGACAAATGGAAAAAAGTCGCATCAGAGATAAAGTCGCGATACAAATACATGCGTGGCGACAAGGGTATCTTGGAATCTGATTATGAAAAAATAAAACAGTGGCAACCAGACAACGAATTTGCCAAGGCTGACAAGGAACATAGTTTGGCATGGGTTGATTTTACGTGGTTTTTGTTTTGCTTAACAAAATTTGCAGCAAAGGACGCAAAAAGCGCTTTGAATGCTTTGTTGTTAGATAATGTGTTTATAGATAAATGGGAAAAAAATAAGAAAAATATAAAAACAAACAAAGACGATTCTGAATTTAAAAAGTTTTTTAAAAATTTACAAAAAAATAATCCGCGTGTTGCGGCTACATTGCAATTATGGATGGTTTATGCTTTAATGATACTGGGTGGTATTGGTGGTGCGAAAGTTATAAAAAATAATGGAAATACGAAACAAATTGTTAAAGAACAGACCGTAGATAAAAAAAGAAACATTATTGAAAGTGTATATAATGTTGATGATATAAAATTTAAAGAAAAATTTATTGAAGAAAATTGGGACGATATAGTTATCTGTTTATTGGAATATGAAACTTGGTACGAAATCCCGAAACAGCAATCCTACGAGTCAAGGTGTACGTATGGTCCAGGATTGACTTGGGTGTATGTGGATGGAAAACAACACAAATGTATCGGTGAATACGCTAAAATGGCGTCTGGTTTTACAGAAGAACAAATTTGGGATCAGGTTAGACAACATTGTTTGTACCCAGGCGAATGTTTTTCGTTGATACAAAAAGGTTTCAAAGAATGTGGAATAAAACATGTAACCAAACAACAAGTACTCAGTTTGTTTGTTGCAGGATACCAAATACCAAGCAGATTAAGAGATGGAATTGCGACTGTGGAAAAAAAGAATAAAAAAGGTAAAAAAATAAAAGAAAAAATTCCTTATATGGGAATTATACACAGATTAGTAGAAGCAGGACCAAACACACAAAAAATAGTAGATTCTTTTATTGCAGAGATAGAAGTTGAACCAGAATGGCGTGAAGGCACAAATAAACGTCGTTGGTGGTGTGCAATGCATTACATTGGAAAAATTAGCACAGAAGATCTTTTGTCTATGGATATGGATGCGTTTTCTAAAGTGAATGTTGATAAAATTATGAAAAATGGTCATTTCAGATATGATGATGAAACGATTGTGTATGCGTTATCTCAACAAAAAACTAACAATGAAACTGTTCAGGAGTTTGTGGATAACAGTATTGTGTTAAATAATATGGAAATATTTAGTCAAGAAAACAAAAAAAATTCAAAACAAAAATCGAAAAAAATGGCTTTTGACAATGGGATTATGAAAATTAAAGAAAAACAATCAAAACAAGAAAATATAATTTATCCTTTTAATAACGAATATCAGGCATAAGGAATTGAAAAATGCAAGTTTATGTTAATATCGAAAACAAGAATTGGAAAAAGTACAAAATAGATTTTGAAAAAATCGCAAACGCGGCTGTTCCTGCCGTATACAAAGATTCGGAAGTTTCGATAACTCTTGTTGATGATAAAGAAATTCACAGGTTAAATAAACAATATCGTGGTATGGATAAACCAACAAATGTTTTGTCTTTTGAATTAGGGGATGATGTTTTGTTGGGGGATATTTTTATATCTCTTGATACTGTTAAACGTGAAGCAAAAGAAGCAGGAATTTCTGTCGAAGAACATACTGCACATATGATTGTTCATGGAATGCTTCATTTACAGGGCTATGATCATATTAAAGATGACGAGGCCAAGGTAATGGAAGGTAAAGAAATAAAGATAATGAAAACATTGGGATACAAAAACCCTTATGCTGATGATGTGCGTGCCTGCGAAGCAGGGTGTGCTTCTTGTAAACTGATAAACAAATTGAAATCTTTTAAAATTCGTGAGAATAGTTTTTGGTGGTATATGGTTGCCGCTTTGTTAGGTGTGATAACATCTTTTGGTTTTGCACCATTTAATTTATGGTTTTTGTCTTTGTTTGGAATAGGGGCAATGTATGCGTTAATGACCAGAAATGCCAATCGTATTGGTTTTTGGAAATCGTATTTATTGGCTTTCCCATTTGGTGCCTTTTATGGTGTAGCAATGTTTTGGTGGGTGCTTAATTCCATTTATGTTATACCAGAATTAGCCGCTCAATTCGCAATATGGACATTGCCTGCGTTAATCGGTATAGGTTTGCTTTGTGGTGCGATACTTTCTTTGCCGTTCGCTGTAATTCGTTATGTGTCAAGAAAACCGTCGTATAGGGCGATTTTGTTTGCGGCAACTTGGACACTCGTTTTATGGGGACGCGAATGGTTTTTAACAGGTTTTCCATGGAATCCAATTGCTAATATCACAATGAATATGCCAATGGTTGTAAATTCTATGTCTTTCTGGGGGGCATTGGGTTTGACATTTGTTATAATTGGTTTGATTGCATCTTTTGTTGAATTATGTAGAAACAGGTCGAATTGGTTTGTTTTTTGTTTGTTCGTTGGTTTGTTTTTGTGTGGTTGCGTGGCAGGGTATCAAAATATGATTATCGCTGATAATATGAACAAATCACCAGTGATAAGAATCGTGCAACCAGCACAATCTGCCGTATACAAGGTTCCAACGTCGAAAGATGAAGCGCATAATATAGCCAAACAAAAAATACGTGATTTGTTTGTTTGGGCAACAGATGACAAAGAAGACCACCCAGATTTGATTGTCTTTCCAGAAACAGCGTATCCATATACTGTGGTTGATAATATGTTCCCTTTGTCGCGTATATTAAATACAAATGTTGTTATGGGTGCTAATTCTTACAAGGACGGAAATATATTTAATTCAATGGTTGTTGCAGATAAAACAGGTGTTGTTAAGAATCTTTACAGTAAATCACATTTGGTTCCTTTTGGTGAATATCGTCCTTTGGGTGATATTATACCAACACCTGGTTTGTTGACGCCAGGGAATGGTAAAGAGATAATAACTGTTAGTACTAATAAAGGTGATTTTACTTTTGCACCAGCAATTTGTTATGAAATTATTTTTTCCGATTCACTGGTACCACGCGGTGTTAACCCAGATGCGATTATTAACATAACAAATGATACTTGGTTTGGGTTGACACCTGGGGTTTATCAACATCTTGATATGGTGCGCAGATATGCAATTGAATCGGGGCTTCCGATTATAAGAGCTAATTATTCTGGAATAAGTGCGTTTATCGGTTCTGATGGAAATATAATTTCTATGATGCCTGTTGGCGAAACTGGTTCATTAGATGGTTTTGTCTGGGGTGCCCATAATACGCCGTATAGAACAATCGGTCGTGATTTGTGGATGGTGTTTATTTTGATGTTTTCAATATTTGTTTCAATATCCATATCCTTATTTCAGAAGAAAGATTAGAATCAGGATTGCGGTTTTCGTCGATGCCGTTAATAATGGAGGCAATCGATGTTTTTTGGTCTTTTGCAATTTGTTGCAAAACATCAAAGAATTCTTTTTCCAAAGAAATACTGGTTTGGTGTCCTGATAAAGATACTGATATTTTGTGCATTTTATATTTTCCCAACAATTAAACAGTCAAACATTGCGCGGTACGGATCGTCATACTTGCGCAAAACAGACAATGTTAAATTATCCAACATAAAACAATTACCAAATGTATCAAACGCAAATAAAAATAAATCATTTCGACCAAAAACAGTTTTTCCAAAAAGATTTTTATTGCCAATCATATCTTGGTTTACTTTCGCAATTGATGGCAGTGGGTATTTTGTTCCGCGTTCAATTTCTCTTGGTCCAAAAATGCATGCTGAACCCAAAGTTATTCCAAAACACGTTGTGTAAAAATCTTGTAAAAAAGTTGGCAACATGGCGGCACGCATATTTTGTAAATTTGTGTTTGCTATGTTTATATCGGTTAATTGACCAGGGGCAAAAATAGTTGCACCACGTGATTTTATCAAAGATAAAAATTCGTTTTTATTCATTTCCGCGTCCTGATATTGCGTTAAATGCCGCCTGAGTTAATCTGTCAGATGTGGCGTTTCCACCAGCGCCGCCACCACCAGTGTGAGATGTTAAGTACACCTTTTTTTCTGGGTTCGGTAAATAGATTGTTTTTGCGTCGCTTTGTTCAATTATGAATCTGTCCATGTTATAAGCATGTGGAAAGGTCCAACACAAGAACATATTTGATATATCCAATGCACCACCCCAAAGTAAAGGGATTCTGAATCTTATAGATAAATTATCAGGCAGTGTTTTTCCCATAACCAAATTTATAAATTCTTCTTGGGGCAGATTCATAAATGCAATTTCTTCAAAAGAATCTGTAAGTGATTCCAAGAATTCACGACGAAGTTGTGAATATTTTTTAAACCAATCTTTATCTAACAAACATTTTTGTGGCGTGTAAGCAATCACTGGCATATCATCCATGCCAAGTGCAGCCAGTCTTTCCATTGCAGAATGTTCGTTTAATTGCATTTTATTTAGTGCCTTTTAGATATTCTTTATATATTGTATTATTGTGTCAATATATTCCGAATAAGAATCAAAACTTTCTTGGTCTGTTTCTGTTATATCGTCAGCAGGGTGCTGTTCAATAAAGTCTTTTAATTCATCAACCGATTTGAAAATCAGTATGTCGTTATTTTCAGAGTTATATCTGTTAAGTGTATCTATTATAAAGGCGTTTATGTTAATTGGTATATCTTCAAGTGTTTCTTTGAATACAGAATCCAATTTTTGTATTCCGCTCATCATTTTTTCAATGTCGCAATCAACGCCACCAATCCAAACAACTTCGTTATTGCCAATCGCAAATAAATTCGGGACGAACCCAGAAATTTTTGGGTTAGGTTTTACAACATATCCATTATTTGAAAATATTTCAGATATTATCGAATTATAAGGGTTTGTTTCCGTTTGTTTGTTTGTGGGTTGTTGTTCAACAATGCGCGCATGGTTATATGTTGCGATTTGTGCCATATTGTTGGGTAAATTCAAACGTGGTGGGCGATTATCAAAAACAATAGGTTGTTCGGGAACTTTTGTTTCTGGTTCTGGTTGTTCTGTCGCTGGCAAAGGAATATTTTGTGCCTTTGGTTTAAGAATTTGTTTTAATGTTGAACGATATATAAAGTACAGCCCAATAACAAATATAAGTATTGCGATTACAAAAGATATGTAAAATCCAGTAGATATTGGTGTTTGTGTTGCCTGTAATTTGGCAAATTCATCCCAATGTGTGCCGCAGAATATATTGAAGTTAAATATCGTATTCAGCCAGAAAGATAACCCCAACAATACAGACAGGCCCAACAGAATAGACAGTAAAATATGTTCAAGTTTATTTTTCATTTCATTTCTATTCTATCATATTTTGTGATAAACTGGAATAAAATGATTGAAATGGATGAAGTTTTTTCTGATTCGGATAAAAGAATCGCTGTTTGGTGTGAAAGTGTTGCCGACACCAATGATTTGGCGATGCTGTGCGAACATGTTGCCAGTCATAATGTGCGTTTGTTATCTGTCCCGCCAGAATGTGTGAAAGATGTTTGGGCTTATTTGGAAAAGAGCAAGGTAAAAATATTAACGCGGTATAGTTTTAATTCAAATCCAAAGAATATAGATTCTGATATGTTTAAATTGGGTGGTGATATAGTATCTGTTTGTAAAAATGGAGCAAATGGCGTTCAACTGTTTATAAAAATGCATGATTTTGAATCGTTTGTTAACAGTTTGTTGGTTGTTCGCAACGATTTGTTCTTTGGACACGATTTATCTATTGTTATGGACGCAGAAGATTTGGATATGGATAATCTGGGCTTTTTATTTCAAAAATTGAGGGAAATTCGTGCTGATTCATTTGTCTTAACTTTAAACGAAGATGCGGGTAATCGGTCTGATTTTGTAGGACGCATTTACGCGTTTTTACAGCAGTTTGATTTTAGTGGTGAACTTCATTTTATACTTGGTAATAATTTTGACAGAATTGACCAAGTTATTCGTTTAACAGAATGTTTGCGCCCAGAATTATCTGATAAATTAAGATTCTTCCTTGATTATTAAATCGATAAAATCAAGTATTTTGGGTTGGTTGTGCCCGCTTTATTCTTTATTTGGTATCTGGTTTTTATGGTATCAAGTTCTGTTGATTTTATTGAAAGTTTGGTTTGTTTCAACTGTTCAACAATCCAATCATAGTATTCCCAATGGTCTGTGCCGATTATAATATGGCTGTCTTTTGTCATAAATTTAGACAATAAATTCAAGAAATCATGGTTTAACAGGCGGCGTTTTTCGTGTCTTGCCTTTGGCCATGGATCAGGATGCAAAACCCAGATTTCATCAAATTTGATGTTGTTAAAATCTTGCAACATTAAACGCACATCATCTGGCCAAATGCGAATGTTTTTGTATTCGTTAAGCAAAGTATTATCCGATTCGTTTGTTATGGCAGAAAGCAGGGCGGCAACCCCGTTGGCAAAGGGTTCTGCACCAATAACAATTTTATCGGGATTATCTAATGCCAAATCGCGCAAATGTTCGCCGTTGCCAAAGCCAATTTCCAGAATCAGCGATTCGTCAGATAAATCTGGCGCTTTGGGTGCCATTTCTGGTAATAAATTGTCCATAAGCCATTGTTTTCGGTTTGATAATTTTTTACCATGTCTGCGTCCGAAAGTCCGCAGATTTTGTGCTTTTAAATTTTTTAATTCTTGTTTTTCCATATATTTAGTATAAAATCACTTTGTTATAAAAACAAGGTGAAATAAAAATGCGAAACGGATTGAACAAAGATTTAATAGCACGTGTATTGGGCGGTGCACCAAAATATACTTTGGAAGAATTAGAAGCAAAGTTTCCACCACGTGAATTGAAAGAGGGTGCTTTTGTGACCCGTTTTGCACCAAGTCCTACTGGTTATATGCATTTGGGCGGTCTTTATGGTTCGTTAATAGATTGTAAATTGGCACAACAATCAAATGGCGTTTTCATGCTGCGTATCGAAGATACAGACACTAAACGCGAAGTCAAAGATGCGGTTGATATTATTATTAAGTCTTTGGAAAAATTTGGGTTGAAATATAACGATATACCAGAATACGGACCTTATTATCAGTCGCAACGTAAAGATATTTATCATTCAGTTGCCGCGTATTTATTGGAAAAAGGTATGGCGTATCCTTGCTTTTTAACTGCCGAAGAGATGGAAGAAATTCGCGCTAAACAAAATGCAGCAGGTTTTGCAACAGGTATTTATGGTGAATGGGCGCGCGACAGGGATATAAATGATGAAGATATTGTAAAACATCTTGATAACGGGGAAGTGCCAACAATTCGTTTGTATTCAAATGGCAATCCTGAACAAAGAATTTTCTGTAAAGACGCTGTTCGTGGTTCTATATCTTTCCCAGAAAGCAACGAAGATACGGTGTTAATTAAATCAAATGACAGATTGCCGACTTATCATTTCGCGCATTTATGTGATGACCATTTTATGCGTACCACACATGTTGTTCGTGGTGAAGAATGGTTGTCGTCATTTCCTTTGCATGTGCAAATGTTTCGTATGATGGGCTGGACACCGCCACTTTATATACATACTTCCACAATCGACAAAATAGATGAAGAAACAGGCAAACAAAGAAAATTATCTAAACGTAAAGACCCAGAAGCCAATGTTGCATTTTTCTTGGAATCTGGTTGGCCAACCGAATCGGTAATTGAATATTTGGGTAATATCGCGGCATCTGGATATGAAGAAGCAAAAACCAAAGGACAGGTTAAAACTTTTTGGGATTATGAAATGCGACCAAAGAAGATCCCAATGTCTGGCGCGTTGTTTGATATGAAAAAATTGGAATGGTGGGCAAAGGAATACATTGCGACTTTGTCTGTACCAGATTTGGTTAAATCTGTTGTTGATTGGGCAAATGAATATGGCAGCGAAGATAATAAAAAACAAGTGTCAGATATTGATTATTTGACATCTGTGTTGTCTATTGAACGTGACAACCCAAAACGCATCCGTAAAGATTTTATTACTTGGAAACAAACGCTGAACGAAGTTTCTTATTTCTGGGATTTCTTGTTTAAGCCTAATCGCGAATACGAATATAACAAAGATGCATTGCGTGAATTTGTGGCGAATTATGATGTAAAAGATGATAAAGATGCTTGGTGGCAAAAAATCGTCTGTACGGCAGAAAAACTGGGCTTGAAGCCAGGCGACGTTGCTATGAATTTGCGTGTTGCAATGACGGGGCGAACCAATACACCTGATTTATATTCTCTGATGCAAGTGCTTGGCGGTGATAAAGTTGCCGAAAGAATAAATATGGTTATGTAAAAAAGGAAAGGAAATGACTAAAAATAAAAAAGTTGTTAAACAAAAACTGCGTGCAGTAAAAAAAGACAAGCACGCATCAAGTTTGTTAAAAGTATTACAGGCCACAGGCCTTTTTCGTTGGGAACGTAAATCTACGCGTGCAGAAGAGGCGGTAAATATTTTAACCCATGGTATCGGTATTGGTTTGGCAATGGCTGCACTGTGTCTGTTGGTTGCGTTTGCGGTCGTTCATCATAATGTTTGGGCAACAGTTGCATGTTCTATATTTGGTGTGACCATGTTTACCTTGTATTTCGGTTCGACAATGTGTCATGCAACAATTGGTGATAAAAGCGAATGTTTTTTCGAAGTTTGGGATACCATCGCAATTTACGCATTGATTGCTGGTACTTATACACCGTTTTTATTGGTTAATTTAAACAGGTGTGGACACACTGGTTTGGGGTGGTCTGTGTTTGGAATACTCTGGGCAATTGTTATATTCGGTGCAATTATGAAGATTGTTAATCCGCATAAACAGCCAAAATGGATGGTTGGTTTATATTTGGTTATGGGTTGGGCGTTGCTCTGGATTTTGCCGGCAATGATTCAAACAATATCTGCGCGTGGTATGTGGTTTATACTGGCAGGTGGACTTTCTTATTCCTTTGGTGTTATTTTCTATTTGTGGCGCAAGATGAAATTTGCGCACGCCCTGTGGCATTTGTTTGTAATCGGGGGCAGTGTGTGTTTCTTTTTTGCAGTGCTTTATGGTTCGATCATAGATTTTGCCGCAAAGTGTATAGCATAAGAAAACCGCCGTATAGGCGGTTTTTTAATCAAATGGATTTTCTGATTTTTGATATTCAATAATGATTGGCAAGTGTTCCATATGTAGAGCCGTTGCAATACCACGTCTTAAGTATCGTGTATAAGATTCTGGAATATCGCTTGCTCCACCTACATTGATAGTAATCTTAATCGGATGATGTCCTGTTTGACGGGCAAATTTAATCTTCATTGGACGTTTTAAACGTGACATAGGTGGTTGACGTTCTGCTACCAATTTTTCAACGATTCGATTTATCAAACTGGTTGGGGCATCTGTATTAGAAATATCCCATTGTTCATAAATGCGTTTGAAAAGATTTTGAACGCCTGTGCCTTTTTCTGCAGATATTGCCAATATCAACGGCTTTATTATCTGATGAAAAGAATTAGTAAACTGATGTTTTAATTTTAATAATTTTTCATCACGTTCTTCTGGTTCAACCAAATCCCATTTGTTTAATGCAACGCATAAAATTTTACCAGCGTCATAAACGCGTGCCGCAATGCCAAGTGCCTGATTTTCAATGTTCTTTGTCGCATCGACTATCAAGATAACAATGTCTGATTTTTCAATCGCGTCCAAAGATTTTAATGCAGACAAAGTTTCTACATCGTCTTTGACGCCCGCTTTGCGACGCAGACCTGCGGTGTCCATAATAACTATATCACGACCATAAAAACGTGTTGGTATTTTGACTGTGTCGCGCGTGATACCTGGCGCATCCATAACAATTTGTCTTTGTTCGCCAAGCACACGATTTACAAATGTAGATTTACCAACATTTGGTTGACCAAGTACTGCGATTTTTATTTCTTTGTCAGATTCTTCATGTTCGACAGTTTCTGCCGTATACAGCGAATCTATAAATTCATAAATTTCACCAAAACCGCGTTTGTGTTCAGCGGATATAAGCAATGGTTCGCCAAAGCCAAGTTTGTAAAAATCATGAACATCTGCCAATCTTTTTGTCGATTCGCTTTTGTTTATCAAAAGCAGGGCAGGCGCTTTGCTTTTTTTGTGAACCAGTTTTGCCCATTCTAAATCCATAGGGGTCAATCCAGTACGACCATCAACAACAAATAAAATTGCGTCTGCGTTTTCAATCGTCTTTATTGCCATATCTGTAGAGTTTTGTGCGATGCCAGATTTTGCGTTTTCAAGGCCTGCGGTATCAAATACTGTCCATGGGCGATTTGGTATGCGCCCAGAAATAACATCACGTGTGACCCCTGGTCTGTCATGCACCAGTGCATCACGCGAATTTGTTAACCCATTAAAAAGTGTCGATTTACCAGTGTTTGGACGACCGACGATAACTATGTTCTTCATGTCTTTTTCCGTTGATTTTTTATAATTATAAAGCAAAAATATAAATAATCAAACAAACAGGGGGATAAAAATGAAAGCAAAAAAAAGAAGTTGGTTGTCAAAAATTTCTGACATATTCTTTCGTCCAAAGTACTTTTTTTCACGTATTGTCGCAGACGGCAAAATGGAAGATGCTATATTAAAGGCGTTTTTATGGGGTTTTGTTGGCGGAATATTAGTATTTGCAATTAACCTTGTTCGTAATGGTTTTGATGCTTTCACTGTATTTTCGTTGTTTAAAGCGATTGTTATTTTCCCTGTGGTTGCTGTAATGGTTCTGTTTGTTTGTGCAGGGCTGATGATGTTAGTTTCTGAAATTACAGGGGGCGAACGTGATTGGGAAATAGCGGTCAAAGGAATTGCTTCTATATTTTTTATTTATCCGCTTGCTTTGATTTTAAATGCGTTGGCGTTTGATTGTGCTTCTATCTGGTTTGTTAGTTTGTTGATAGATTTGTATATGGCTTTTCTGCTTTACGATATAGCAGTATATTGTCTGCATGGTAAAAAAGTCAGTGTGTTGTTTGTGGTAGCGGTATGTTTAGTATTGCTTTGTTGTGTTTATATGTCTGATTATCGGAATGTTTGGTTCTTGATAAAAAATCCAGCAGCAACATTAACCTGTTTGTTATAAGAAAACCGCCATATAGGCGGTTTTTTTAAAACCCTGTTTTTTTACCAACGGCAAAGAACGGTGTTGTGCTGGCCGTGCCACCAGACATAAATACGGATGTATGTTCTGTGTATTTATATCTGAATGATGCAATAATTGTATTTGTATAATCACCAGATAATTCGTTGCCTGTGATTTTATCATTGTGTTTCCAAAGATTTGTATCTGAAAACAGATAGTTCAAAGAAACGCTGCTTTGTAAGAAATCATAACTTACGCCAGTGCCAGCAACAAGACCATCTGATGCCTTTCCAATTGGATTTTCGTCATAAATCAAACGGGAAGAAAGCCCAAAAACAAAACTGTTGTATTGCATGTTTAAGCCGAGCGCAGCTTGACCACGCCAATCTGCATATACTGGTGGTGTGTATGAATTTTCTTCAAAACCATGTGGTGTATCCATATAAGAAAGCGCAACAGAATATGCAGCCTTTAACTTTCCAAGGGGTTGTTTGAATTTTGCCGCAGTATCAACTGCGAAATCAAAATCCCCACCAGGACCAGCAAAAGATACGCCGTATTGTCCGTAATCTGTTGAAATGGTGGCAAGGTTTAAACGTAAGGCATCATGATTTGTTGTTGCGGTTGTATCTGATATCAACACTTTGTTTAAATTCAGTTTTCTGTAAAGAATAGATTTATCATTTATGCGCATGTAACCAACATCTGGTAAACCTAGTCCCATTTTGCGAGCAATAGAATGTGTTAAACCAAATTCAGCGCGCCCAACATTTTTGTCTTGGAATAAAACAAAAGCATCGTGGACATATTCGTTGCTGTCAACAGCGTCAGCGTCTATTGAATAAACAGCCCCGATACGACGTGCGTTGTTGATTTTGTACGTTGCACTGGTTTTAATATTCCAATCATATATACCTAAAGGTTTGTCGTTTTTTGTTTCCAAGAAACCAGCCATACCATCGGCATTCAAGGCAAAACGCCAATTGTCAGTTGTGTAATCAACCGCATATGCGTTTGCGCCAAATAAACAACTAATTACAAGAAAAGATATTTTTTTATTCATTATTTTTTTCCTGTTATTTTCTTTGGTTCTGATTCGTCCAATATCGCTTTGCGTAATTTATCAAAAGCCCTTTCTTCGATTTGACGAACACGCTCACGTGATATGCCATATTTTTGCGACAGAGTTTCCAGCGTCATCGCGGGATCAGAAAGTCGGCGTGCTTTTAATATTTCGCGATCGCGTTCAGGTAATGTTTCAAGGTGTTTTTTCAATAATTCATAGCCCTTGCGTTTAAATTCCAGTTGTTCTATACCGTCTTCGATATTTACACGAGTGTCCGCCATATTGGATAAAATATCTTTGGAATCAGAATCTGTATTCAGTGGCGAATTTAACGATACATCACGTGCAGACATACGCGTTGCGACGCGCTCTACATCGTTTTCGGGTACAGATAAATATTCTGCGATTTGTTTCGTTTGGTCTTTGGACAGAGAGCTGTCCATAATTCCCAAAGCCCTTTTTGCGCGGGTCAGGTTAAAGAATACGCGTTTTTGGTTTGCAGAATTGCCCAGTTTTACAATAGACCAGTTATTAAGGATTGTTTCGTATATTTCTGCCTTGATCCAAAACATTGCGTATGTGGAAAAACGAAAACCTTTTTCTGGATCAAATTTCTGTAATGCCTGCATAAGCCCCATATTGCCACTGGCAATCAAATCGGATACAGGCAGACCATAATTCTTGAAATCATATGCCACCGACACAACAAGGCGTAAATGTGAACCAATCAGTTTTTCTGCGGCGATATTATCGTGTTCTTGTGCCCATTTCGTTGCGTATTCATATTCTTGTTCTGCGGACAGAATAGGGAACTTTTGAATTTCGGTTATATATTTAGACAAACTGACATCATCGCCCGCACCCCCAACAAAAGGAACTGGTGCGCTGGTTCTGGTCGATGGTAAAGTTGTCTTGATTTCCTTGCTCATAACTTTTATAGTATAGCAATAAAATACAAATTATCAAGACAGGAGATTTTTTATGACAAGTATCTTAGAACGCAAAAAGAATATCAAAAAGCCAGTTCAGAAAACTCGTGAAGAATATGCACAAGATGCCCTTTATCGTGAAGTTTGGGAAGATGTGAATAATGAAAAAACAGAACAATTCTTGAAAAAATATTGGCGTTATATTGTTGCTGCAGCAATGGGAATAATGATTGTTGTATGCGCGATTCAGATTGGCGTTCGTATGTATAATTCTGCACGTATGGCAAGGGCTGTCGTTTACGAAACAGCGGTTGCAAATGTTGATGCAAATGCGTTGGCGAATCTGGCCAAGGATTCAAGTGGTGCAACATCTGATTTGGCTTTGTTCCAAGCGTATATGATAGATAAAGATATTGCGAAATTGGAAACTTTGGCTGACAAAGGTCATACTCGTGACTTTAAAGATTTGGCACGTTTGCATTTGGCAACAATGAATGGTGATAAAATGGGCGCGGACGAATTTGAAAAATATATGTCTGATATGAATACTAAAAGATCGCCTTTCTTTTATACTTCGCGTTTGATGGTTGCACAAAAGTATCTGGCAACTGGCGATAAGGAAAAAGCCGATAAGATATTAGATGTTATTATTAACGATAAAAATGCACCAGCGTCGATTTCTGCAACTGCACAAACATTAAGATAATATGATGAAAAAACTGTCTGTATTTTTGTTGTGTGCTTTGGCGATGGTTGCTTGTTCAAAGCGTGATCCAATTTTGCCTGGGGAAAGGGCGGATATTTTCGATTCGTACGAAGTAAATGTGAAAAATCGAAATTTGCCAGATTTATCGGCAGAAATAACAAATATTTCTGGTGATGAAAACTGTGATTATCGGCAAGATGCACAAAATGTAATCTGGTCGGGCAATAAAAAGATATGGACTGGTTTTGCAACAAATAATGCAGTGAAATCGAATCAGTCCCCAATCTGTGATGGCGGTTTTATTTATACAGGTCTTTCCACTGGCGAAATTGTAAAGATAAACACCAAAACAAAAAAGACAGTATGGTCGACAGATGTTTATCGTGTAAATAATTTGACTGGCGGGGCTTCAGTGGTTGATATTGTTGCGCATGTTGGTGTGAACGGTAAATATGTTTATGCTGGTGGATTGGGAGATGCGTTTTGCAAATTAAATGCGTATAATGGCGATAAAGTTTGGTGTTTAAATATATCTGTGCCAGTTGATTTTATAATGGTTGATGATTTTGTTTTTGTTGTTGGAACAGATAATAATTTATACGCAATCAACAAACAAAATGGCGATGTTTATTGGAAAACAGAAATCAAAAAGCAAGTTGCACCAAAATACGATGGTAAGAATATAATTGTCGGACGACAAAAAATAAGCTATAAAAATGGTCAATAAAAAACCGCCTATACGGCGGTTTTTGTGTGGTTTGTTGTTTTTACCATGTTGGTGCGTCTTTGCCTTCTTTGATGATTGGCTGTTCGTCTTCCCAAATAGATAAACCAGATTTCAAATCTGTTAATGTCAATTGCAGATAGTATTCTACACGTGTATCAACAGACGAAAACCATCCCGATTCCAATTTCAGATTTCTTTGCAACATTTTTCCAGAAAGCGACATGTTTGGTGCAATCAGTGTTCCTTTCTGTGCGATTGTTTTTTGATCGTATTCATCATCTGTGCGTTTTGTACGAACTTTGTCAGATGTCGTGTCTTCGCCAGAGAAGTTGGTCGCAATTTGTGCCTTGCCAGATTTCAGTAATGTTGTTCTGATTTTCTTGGTCAACATATCCGAATCGATTCTTTGTGTTGTGTCGTTCACAATGTTGCCAATCGCGATAACTGGTTTAGATTCAGTTTTTAATGCACCGCTGGCAATCATAGATTCGGTCATTTTTTCGGCGGTATTTGTCCAATCACGATATTCCAGTTCCATAACATGCTGCATACTGGAAACTTCTTGTTCGTCGTTCAAATCAACAACGCGTGTACCACCGCAAGCAGTTAATGCCAAACATAATGCCACTGGGATAAATTTTTTCATCTTGGTTCTCCTTTTATTTTAAGTTTATATTTTTTTCACTTGTTATTTTTCCATTTATTTCACGAATGTAAATTAAATTGTTTTGTTTGTTGGAATTTTTTTCGCGCGTTACATAAATGTATTTTGGCAGTGTTGCCCATGTTCGAACATCTGCATTGCTTGATGCCGCAGTGTAAATCGAAGACATTACACCAAGCAGTGGGGCATAATCTGATTTTGAATTATAAAGAAGTGCTTGTGCCGTCGTTTTTGATACAGCAGATGTGTATGCACGCAATATTTCGTTTACGCTGTATTCGTTATATTCCGTCATAAACAGTGCATCAACATTGGCCAGCATTTCTGAATTTTTTGGTACGGTATAGTTTGGCATTTGATAGGCCTGTGAAAAAGTGAATTGAATCAGACCAAGATTAAATAAATAAATCGATGCGTTTTCTTCACGCAGACGTGGTGCAAAACCTGTTTCTGTGAAAGTCCAAGTAGTGTTTGTCGGACGGATTCTTTTTTGTGCCATGTCTAAGTCTTGTTTTATGTATTTGTTGTCTGGCATCATACCGTTTGCGCGTTTAAGGTATGTAATTGCATTATCAAAATCACCATCGTTTAAGAAATATATTCCAGACAGATACATTAACGCTGGATTCATAATGTCGCGAAACGCCAACCAATCATTTGAATTTTTGTCGATAAATTCTGCGATTTGCGAATCGGCAGCGATTTCTTTTTTATTATTTTCTATCATTTTTTTATATTCACGCGACATATCTTGTTGACGCTGATAAGATTGGTTTATAACAACACGTGCATTTGACCAATCTTGCAATGCCAATAAATCCCATAACTGATAATAAGACACAAACAGTGAATCCATCATATATGGTTTATAAGAATTAACACTTTGTCCGACCAGTAATCCTGTTGCTTCGCGTGATATGGACGATGAAGTTTCGTGTAAGTTTCTTTTGTTAAATTCTTCAAAGGTCGAATCGCTTTCCGTATATTTACCGTCAAGAAATAGGGCTGTCCCGTTAATCAGTAAATCAAGATTATTTTGGTCATCAGGTTCTGATTCAGTGGTTGTTTTGAAATCACTGTTTGCGAAATTATTTTGCACATTATCCAAGCGTGATTGCATAGTTGATGCGCAACCACATAAAAACAAACCTAATACAAAATAAACTATTTTTCGCATGGGATTATTATAAATCAGTTAATGCAAAGGTTCCAATATTTTTATTTCATTGGTATTTGGGTTCAAGACACGCGGCGTGCCTTCGTATCCCATAATTGCATGATGCGAAGGGATTAAAAATTCAGGTAATGGGGAGGCTTCGCCCATCATGACTTTTTGGTAAAGTTTCTTTTGAATGTCTGTTTTATTAAGGAAATAACGTTCCTGGTCGGCTTCTATTGGACGGTGATACCAGCCCTGATAAATAACAAGTTGTTTGCCTTCTTTTAAACGCATAATATCCATTTCTGTGAAAAGAGGCTCTTCTTTTGGTGTTTCGATTTCTTTGCCGTCTTTTACTTCGACTTTCTTGGTCATTTTCATTCCTGTCATGTGGGCAAATCTCTGCGCGGTTTCTGGGTCGTTTTGACGCAAGACTATTTTTGCTGCGGTTGTTGAAATTATTGTTGATGCTGCATCTTCACCGTATCTTTCACGAATTTGGTGAATGTCTTGACCAATAATCAGATAGGATACTTTGCAACCACGCCCCAGGTCTGGTCCCTGAATAACCGCATCAAGTTTTTGCATCTTTGGCATTTCGTCAAGTACGAACAATACTGGATATGGTCCAACGCGTTGTCCGTCAACCTGTGTGTCAGGGGTGTGTGCCAATAAATAATTAGACATCAATTCAATAAATATAGCAGTAATCGGATTAACCGCCTGGGCATCAACCATATTTACAGATAAATATACACTGACAGGTTTGATCTTGCCATCACGCGGGTCTTTTATTCCACGCAGGTCGCTAAAATGAAAATCTGAATGGCTGGTTCGATTGCGAACCGCGGCATTGCGGAATATCGCCAATCCTTCCATCATGGTTGATAAAATAGAACCGCGTTCTTTATCTGGTGTGTTCGCCAATTGTGTTAATTCAGACACTGCACGATTTGAATAGGCGTATCTGCGCGCTTCATCAACGGCATTTAATAGTAAATCTTTCATTGGGTCTGCCATCATAACCATTTGGTCGCCTTGGCGTCTGCGTTCTTCCATTTGTTCGGCAATAGCGACCTGACTGGATGTAAGCCAATCAAGAATCATGGAAAATGATGCTTCGCGACCACGCCATGCATCTGGTATGTTTGCCCATGTTCCAACATGAACATAATTTGTTGTGTTTAATTCGCCTTTCTGCAACAGTGAATATGCCGCGTATGCATTTGGGTCATTCATCATGGATAAATAATAATCACCAAGTACCGTTGCATCATCATTATTAAATGTTCCATTATTTATGCGTGAATAAAAATAATCATCTGCTTTTGCGCGTTCTATTTTGGATACAATAAAGTGGATAAGACCAGACAAACCGGCGCGTCCTGTATTCCCCCAGTGTGGATCTTGGACAGTGTCTTGAACCAAAACTTTACAGATGGCGTCTATATACAAATCGCGTTGTTCTGGATTGTATGGAATATGATCGGGTGATAACGGATTCCAAGATGGATAATATATTCCGCGCGCTGGGTCATCTTGTCCTGCCCAATTCATAATAAATACAGGGCCGATAGTTGCACGATAGCCAGAAGTTTTTTGTTTTAATTCTGGTTTTGGGTCGTTGATAATCATTGAAACTGTATCACAGTCAAGAATCGTTGGGATAACTACTCCTGCTGTTTTACCTGTTCCTGGAGGCGCCACACATAATGCAGATAAACTTTCATCAAACATAAGTGCTGTTTGCTTGCCTTTGTATTTGAAATACCCCAAAACCATCATAAAGCCATGAAATAAACCTTCTTTGTTTTTATAGTCTGTTCCCATTTGTTTGATGTCGTCAGCGGTTGCTTTACGGGCAGATTTTTCATCGTATCTGTCTTTGCTGTGTGGGTTGAATTCAGATTTAAATGTTGCGTCCGCCAAGAAATAATATCCGAGAACTGGTAATAATGGTGTAATAGATGCAAAATCAGGATGCTGCAGGGTGCGACTTATCCAATATGGAACCTCTGCAATCGCCGAAAGCCCCAGCGTTGATACTAAATTTTTAAGATATATGGAAACCCAGTGGCTACTCGCTGGACCCCAGCCATAACGCCATACATGTTCAACCGCAAAAGACAATCCAAATAATAGTGCGCATACCAACCAAATCCCAACGTCCCAGCGTAATTCCCAGAATTTACGCGCCATTGGGGCTTGTTCGTGTTCTTTATATGCGCTGGATTCAAATATCTTTAATCCTTTGCCTGAACCGCTGTTTGATAAAATGTTGAACTTTACTGCCATGGTTGGTATTATATCACAAAAAGAGTAGTTTTTATATATAAAGATAAAAAAAATGCAAAATACACCAAGAATATTTATAAACGAAAAAATCGAATCTGGAAAATCTGTCGCGGTTGACAAAGATATTGTTCATTATCTGCGTCGTGTAATGAGGCGGGATGATTGTTTGGTCTTTAATGATGGCAGTGAATACAGTGCCAAACTGTCAGATGATAATAAATATATGTTAATAGGCGATAAGACACAGCATCTTGACCCGTCGAATGATTTAACACTTTATTTTGCGCCAATTAAAAAGTTAGATGATTTGATAAATATGGCAACGCAAATGGGGGTAGGGACTTTTGTTCCTGTTATTACGAATCGGACGGTGGCTAATCATATAAATTGGACAAGAATAAGAAAAATTATGGTCGAAGCATCTGAACAATCTGGGCGCAACAGTGTTCCTGTATTGGCAGAACCAATTAAATTTGATGATTTAGATTTAAAAGGTCTGATTGTTGCAGATGAAAGATTTGCACATGGCAAAGAAGACACGGATAAAAAAGTTTCTGGAAAAAGATTGTTAATTGGACCCGAAGGTGGTTTTTCAGATGCTGAATTTGAAAAAATGGATGGGGCAGGCGTTGTTGGTTTATCGCTTGGAAAAACAATATTGCGTGCAGAAACTGCGGCGGTCGTTGCAATATCAAAGGTGTTAGGTTAATGAGTGTAAGATTGGCTAAATTTATTGCGGACAGTGGCGTGGCGTCAAGACGCAGTGCTGAAGATTTAATTGCCAAAGGCGCAGTTTCTGTTAACGGCAATGTGATAAATACACCTGTCTTTTTTGTGGAAGATGGTGATATTGTTTGTGTAAATGGCAAAGAAATAAAAAAAGATGATGATATAAAATTATATGCTTTTCATAAGCCAATTAACACCGTGACGACAACACGCGACCCGATGGGGCGCAAAACAATTTATGATGTTCTGGATAAAAAATATAAGAATTTAAGATATATAGGTCGGCTTGATTTTAAAACAACAGGTTTATTGTTGTTGACTAATAATGGTGATTTTGCGCGCAAGATGTCTTTGCCAAAAAATCATATTGAACGGACTTATATTGCAACTGTTGATAAATATACTAAAAATGGTTTGAATGCTCTGCGCAAAGGTGTTTGTGTTGATGGTATAAATTATCAGCCGATGAAGATAGAAGAATTAGACGAACACAATTTGAAAATTACTGTCACAGAAGGAAAAAAGAACGAAATTCGAATCTGTTTGAAAAGTATAGGTTCGCCAGTAAAGGCATTGCATCGTATTTCCTATGGAATAATAAAACTTGGAAATTTAGGCGGCGGAAAAATTTTAGAAATAGACAAGAAAACAATTGACCTGATTTTAAAAAATTTCTAAAATCTCTTTATAAGAGAGGAGAGAACCCCATGAAAAAAATACAAAGCAAAAAAGTAAAAACAACTCTGAATACCAGAAAAGCAGGCATTTCTAAGAATGCACCAGCGGTTTGGTCTTGGTCCATTTATGGGTATTGGTTTATAATTTTGTTCTTTATTGCTTCTACTTTTTATATTTTGGGACGCAGTCATGAATTTATGCAACCACGTTCAAATGTGACTGTTACAGAAGAATCTTTGATTCAACCAGAAGATTATATCGAACAAGCAAAAGCAAAAATTACAGTTGAAGATATGGAAGGCGCAATCGCTGATTTGAATGCGGCGATAGATGCTAATGCGTCATCGAATACATACACACTGCGTGGTGAAGCACATATGCAAATGGGCAATTACCAAAGTGCGTTGAATGATTTTGATGCAGCATTGGAAATCGATGGT
Organism: Alphaproteobacteria bacterium UBA2947; assembly: GCA_002348925.1. Classification (GTDB taxonomy): domain Bacteria; phylum Pseudomonadota; class Alphaproteobacteria; order Rs-D84; family Rs-D84; genus Enterousia. The sequence goes on from DEBV01000014.1 coordinate 38,324, forward strand.
GTTAACGCTGTTGCGTTTTACGACAGGGCTTTGTTAAATATGCGTCTTGAAAATTACGAAGCGGCTTTGACAGATATTAACAATGCGTTGGCTGCACAGTCTATGAAACCATCAGATGTTTTGACTTTGCGTGATTTGTATGCCAAACGTGGTCAGTTGAATTTGTGGGCAAAGAATTGGCAGGGCGCGATTGCTGATTATACAAATTCTTTGGCAAGGGCAGAAGGCAGTGTTTCTGCAAACGTGTATGCAGAACGCGCAGAAGCATATACAGCATTGGGTGAATATGAAAACGCAATTAACGATTATACTTCGGCTGTTCGCGTTATCAGTGAACAGATTCAAGCGGCTCCAGATCAGGAAACTCGTGAAGTACAATCCAGCAATGCAATGTCTTATTTTGAAAAATCTGCAGCGTTAAATTTGAATATTGGTAATACTGATGCTGCAAAGACAGATTTGGAATCTGCTTTTGCGATTGCTAGTGCTTTGAATGACGAAGAAAGTATGACCAGAATTCAAAATCTTTTAAGTGATTTGAATTAAAAATAGAAAATCCGCCAAAACGGCGGATTTTTTTTGACTTTTTTATCAAATAATATTAAAATACTTGGCATGAATTACAGATTTATTACTTTTACTTTGACTACTACAACCCCTTTGGGGGTCTAAGATTTTCATTTGCGATAAATTTTCGCACATACTATAATAAGCAAGCAATTAAATAAAAAATTCAAAACAAAGAAGGTAAATTATGTCTTATCCAATAGAAACGATTCGTCATTCGTTGGCTCACGTAATGGCGGCAGCTGTTCAAAAATTATATCCAGATGTTAAATTTGCTGGTGGTCCTGCTATCGAAAATGGTTTTTACTATGATTTCGATACCGAACACAGATTCAGTGAAGAAGATTTTGGCGCAATAGAAAAAGAAATGAAATCTCTGATTAAATCAGATGGTCGTTTTGATAGACGCGAAGTATCGTTAGATGAAGCCAAAGAAATTTTCAAAGATCAACCTTATAAAATGGAATGGTTGAACGAATACGATGCAAATGGTGAAGTATTGTCAATTTATACTTTCCGTGATTTTACTGACCTTTGCAAAGGGCCACATGTAGCAAGCAGCAAAGATTTGCCAAAAGACGGTTTTAAAATCCGTAATGTTGCAGGTGCATATTGGAAAGGCGATTCTAAAAATAAAATGTTGCAAAGAATTTATGTTGATGCGTTTGAAAATGCAGATGCATTGGCCGAATTCTTGAAAATGCAAGAAGAAGCTGCGGCGCGCGATAATCGTAAACTCGGTAAAGATATGGATTTGTTCCATTTTGAACCAGAATTTGCACCGGGGGCTGTTTTTTGGCATGACAAGGGTTATCGTATTTATCGTAAACTTATTGAATACATTCGTGCGCGTCAAGAAAGGGCAGGTTATCAAGAAATTTCCACGCCTTCCGTTATGGACAGATGTTTGTGGGAAAAATCTGGACACTGGGCAAAATATGGCGCACACAACTATTCGGGTACAACCCAAGATGGGAAAGTTTTCTGTGTGAAACCTATGTCTTGTCCGGGTGGTATGTTGGTGTTCGGTAACGGTATGAAATCTTACAAAGATTTGCCATTGTATTTGGCTGAATTTGGTAAAGTTAATCGTTATGAAGCCGCCGGTGCTTTGTCAGGTTTAACACGTGTTCGTGAATTTACTCAAGACGATGCGCATATTTTCTGCACAGAAGAACAATTGGAAAGCGAAGTTGTAAAAATCTTGCGCTTTATCAAAGATGTTTATGGAAAATTCGGTTTTGAAAAAATCACAATGAAATTGGCAACGCGTCCATTATCTGAATTCCGTATTGGTTCTGATGAAGTTTGGGATAAAGCCGAAGGCGCATTAAAACACGCATTAGACGCAAACGGAATCGAATACGAAATTGCAGAACACGATGCGGCTTTCTATGGTCCAAAAATCGATAACTATTTGAAAGATTCTATGGGACGCGTATGGCAATGTGGTACGGTTCAATTGGATATGAATTTGCCAGAAAGATTCGATTTGTCTTATGTTGGTGAAGATGGTGAAAAACATCGTCCAATCATGTTGCATCGTGCAATGTTAGGTTCTATTGAAAGATTTATGGGAATCTTGTTGGAGGCCACTGGTGGTAATTTACCATTGTGGTTGTCACCAGAACCTGTTGTGGTTGTTCCTGTATCTGAAAAGTACAAAGACTATGCAAATGAAGTCGTCGAATCTTTGCGTGAATCTGGTGTGATTGCACGTGCCGATTTGCGTGACGAAAAGGTTAATTATAAAGTGCGTGAATTGTCATTGGCAAAGACACCTATTATCGCAGTAGTTGGTGAAAAAGAATCAAATGAAAAAACAGTGACACTGCGTTATTTGGCTAAAGAAGGACAAGAAGTTAAATCTTTGTCTGAATTTATCGAATATATGGTTAATGCAGTTAAAATGCCGTTGTAAAATCTTGGGGGCGTTATGCCCCCATGTATATAAAAGGAAGAAAGTTATGAAAAAAATCGCGATATTATTAGCATTATGTTCGTTGGTCGGCTTTGTTGCAGGATGCTGTAAATGTGAAAATGAACCTATTATCGAAGAAAACCATAAATTGATTGTGCCACCTAATTTTGGAAATATGCCAAAATAATTTTTGGTTTAGACGTTTTTTATGATATAATATCCTTATGAAACAAAAATAGGGGGATATTATGGACCAAGAACAAGATTTAGATTTATTGGATTTGGAAGACGAATCTTCCAGTGTGGACGCTTTACCAGAAGCAGCACCTTTTTCATCACCACGTCCAAAAAAACCATGGCTTTTAATGGGGTTGGGTGTTGCGATAATCGTGCTGGCTACATGGATTATAATTGCTCGTGTTGGTGGTGATTCGGCAAATGTGGTTAATATTGATTTGGATACCCCTGTGCAAAATGTTGATAATGTTCCAGCACCAGTTGCGGACTTAAATGTTCCAGCAAAACCAGTAGAAGTTATGCCAGAACCAAAGCCAATGCCAAAGCCAGAGGTTAAACCAATGCCTGCACCAATGCCAGTGGAAGCAAAACCTGTGGAAGAAGCGGGAACACCTGTTCGTGTTATTTCTGACAGAAAAGAAGTGACATTTAATCCAGATAAAGGCGAAACAAAACCAGCGGCGAAACCTGCGCCAAAGCCAACTATTAAACCTGCGGCCAAGGCAGCAGCAAAACCAGCGGTAACTAAACCAACTGCAACCGCTTCAAACGGCAGTATCTATGTTCAGTTTGGTTCTTATGGTACGCGTGCAGCCGCACAAAGCGCAGAACAAAAATTGCGTGCCGCGCATGGTAATTTGTTTGCAGGAAAACAATTTGTTATTTTGGCGGCACAAGTGAATGGCAAGACAACATATCGTTTGCGTGTTGCATTTCAAAGTTCAAACGAAGCAAATGGTTTCTGCAGAAATGCAAAATCAGATGGTCTTGATTGTTACGTAACAAAATAAACCAAAGGGGTAAGTGATGCGTGGCGGTATTTGGGAAATAATTTTAATTGTTATTTTGGTTTTGATATTGTTTGGTTCTGCCAAGATTCCTGCGATGATGAAAAACATTGCAAGTGGAATTAAAACTTTCAAAAAGGAAATCAAAGAAGAACCGAAGCCTGTGGCAAAGAAAGCCCCAGCGAAAAAGAAAGTCGCTGCAAAAAAGAAATCAAAATAATTTTTATATAAAAAAAACCGCCGTTTTGGCGGTTCTTTTTAACGTTTCTTTTTTTCGTATTCTTCTTGTTCTTCGACGGTCATTGTTGCCAATGGACGAGCAAGCAATCTTTGTAATCCGATTTCATCGCCAGATATTACACTGTATCCATATTGACCATTTTCAATGCGTTCAAGGGCCGCATTTATTTTTTGTAATAAATTTGTGTTGCGTTCAGACATACGCAAATTCATAGTGAGTTCTTGTTCATTTGCAGCCTGATCTTGTTCGTCACCAACACCAGCGCTTTCATTTTTTTCTGCCATACGAACATCATTCAAAACGGCTTCGCGGTCATGCAGAATTTCATCACGTTGTGCATTTAAAACCTGATAAAAATACGCCAAATGTTCAGGACACATATATGGTTCTGATTTTTTTGGTGTGTATTTTGGGTCAAGAGTTATATCTTTATAATTCTTTTTTGCCATTTTTTTAACCTTTTAATTCTTCTATCCATTGGATAAGGGTTTCTTCGTCCATTAATCCTGTGCGGGCTTCGATGATTTCACCGTCTTTGAACGCCAGAACGCTTGGAATACTGCGAATGCCAAATTTGGCAGGCGTGCGTCGATTTGTTTCATCTATTTCAAATTTTACAAAATTAACATCTGGTTTCTTTTCAGACGCACTTTCAAATATTGGACCGAACATTTGACATGGACCACACCATGTTGCCCAAAAATCTACCAATGTTAAACCGCTTGCAACCATTGAATCAAATGTTTCATCGTTTGCGTGTTTAAGTGCCATCTTTTTCTCCTTATGTTGTTGATATTTCGATTTAGTCTATTATAATCATAGCAAAAAGCAAGAGAAAAACGATATGAAAAAATTCGTCTATATGGACGCGGCAGCAAGTTGGTTAAAACCTCAATCAGTAATTGAATCTGAGGCGGGTTTTCTGCGTAATTTGTACGCAAATGCTGGTCGTGGCATTTGTGCGCGGGCGGGGCATGTGGACGCTTTGATAGATGAAGCACGTGGCAAGGTTGCTGACTTTATTGGTTCCAACAAGGAAAATGTGGTTTGGACATCTGGGACAACAGATTCTTTTAATCGTATCGTTAATATTTTAAAAAACACTTTCGTTGGTAAAAAATTTACTGTTGCTGTTTCTGATTTGGATCATCACAGTACGCGGTTACCGTTTGAAACGTGTGATAATTTTCAAACACTTCTTTTGCCTTTAGATAAAGATTTTAATATCGATGTTAACAATATTCCAATTGCTGACGTTTATGTTATAACAGCGATGTCTAATGTGATGGGAATCGCCCAAGATATATCAGAGATTACAAAAGCAATTCGTTCGCAAAATAAAAATGCAATTATAATCGTGGATGCTGCGCAATTTGTCGTACACAGCAAAATAGATGTTAAAAAATTCGATTGTGATTTCTTGTGTTTTTCTGGACATAAAATTGGGGCAGATACAGGTGTCGGTGTTATGTATATAAAAAATCCTGATGTTTGGGCCGTTGATAAATTTGGTGGCGGTATGGTTAATCGTGTACTGGAAGACAAACTTGTATTAAACAAAGCCCCAGAAAAATTTGAAGCGGGAACTTTGCCGTTGACCCAAATAATTGGTTTGCCGTACGCGATTGAATATTGTAAAAATTGGGATGGTGCCACAGATTTGATACATTATATGTATGATGAATTATCAAAAATGAAAAATATTAAATTGTTAACTTCGCGTGATTCTGTGCTGATAAGTTTTGTTTCTACTGATATGCATGTGATAGATTTTGGTGCGATGCTTGGTGCACATGATATTTGTGTTCGTGTTGGCAATATGTGTGCATCGTGGATTCATAAAAGATTAAATATAGATGGCAGTGTTCGTTTATCGCCAGGGCCATGGAATAATATGGACGATGCGAAATATGTTGTTGATGTAATCAAAGGTTTGGTGGCATAGATGTCTGAATTGCGTGAAGATATTATAAATGAAATCAAAAAAGTTTATGATCCAGAAATTCCTGTGAATATTTGGGATTTGGGTTTGATTTATAATATTGCGATAAATAAAGATAGTGTTGTTATTGAAATGACTTTTACTTCGCCAACTTGTCCGATGATGGAAGATATTTTAAGTCAAGTTAAATCAAATGTGGAAAATGTAGTTAGTGGAAAAACTGTTGATGTAAAATTGGTCTGGGATCCAGCGTGGGATATTTCACGAATGAGTGATGCTGCGCGTCTTGAACTTGATTTAACAGAGCAGGGGTGGTAGTCATGAAATATTCTGATATAAAAAATGCTTTATCTTTGATTTCCGACCCAGTTGAAAAATTAGAATTGGTTATGGATTTGGGAAAATCTTTGGAACCTGTTCCAGAAGATGCAAAATGCAATGAAATTTTTGGGTGTGCTTCGTTTGTTCAAATTTGTGAAAAAGACGAACATTTTTATGGGCGTGCAGATTCAATGATGGTGCGCGGAATTGTCGCGATTATTTTATCTATGGTTGACGGAAAAACTGTTGAACAGATTAAACAAATGAATATATCTGGCGAATTTAATTCGCTGAATTTAAATTTTGGGGCAGGGCGTTTAAACGGTATTCAATCTATGATTAGTTTTTTTAAGAATTTATGATACAATGTCTATCAAAAGGAAGGATGTTTATGCGTGACGATGAAAAAATGTTTAATATCGGTACAGTTATGTTGACTGGTGTTGCGTTTTTAATTGTTTTTTTACAGGTGTGCAGTCGTGTTCAGAATTCTAATTTGCGTGATGTTCGTCGCAATATGGAAAATACAAGACATGAATACGATATTGCAAAAACAAGATTTTCAGCATTGTCTTCTGCCGATTCGTTGCGTGGTTCTGTTATTGGTGTTAATCCAAGGGCAGAAACGGTGTCTTTCAGCAAGACTGTGCATGTTGATAATATACCAATGGTGAATGAATAATGCGATTTAATATTGGAAAAGATATTTTGCCACATGAATACAAAGGTGCGATCTTTAACCATGAAAGCGCATCAAGATTGCAGTGGGTGAAATGGCTTTTTTATGTGTCGTTTGTTGTTTTTGTTGCACGTACTTTGCAATTAGGCCTGCAGAGCAACGATTACAGAAGAAGTAATTCGATTGGCGCACAAATTGAAAGTCGTGCGGATATTATTGACAGAAATGGTGTTGTGCTGGCCAAGAGTGTAAAATCAGGAAATATAAAATTATTCCCACCGCGTGTTAAAGAAAAAGACATAAATAATGTCGCAAATGTTATTCATAAAATTGCTCCTATGGATTACAGCGTTGAAGACGCTCTTGCTTTAATAAGAACAGGTCGTCGTGGTGTGTACATAAAAAAGAACGCGAATGAAGAACAAATAAAAATAATAAAGCAGGCGCACAAAGATTATGACTGTTTCGAAATAGAACAATTTACACAGCGTCGCTATCCTCAGAAAAATGTATTCGCACATGTTATCGGTTTTTCTGGTAAAGATGAAGGATTGGAAGGCATAGAATTAACCTATGATAAATATCTGAGGGAAAATAAATCGCCATTGCGTTTGTCTATCGATTCTCGTGTTCAAAATATTTTTCACGAACAATTGACTATCGCGATGAATAAATACAGTGCCAAAGGCGCGATGGGTATGTTGATGAATTCTTCTACGGGTGAAATGATTGCAATGGTGCAAATACCTGATTTTGACCCGAATAATATAAATTCTATACCTGTGAATGCACGTCGTTTTAAACTGATGCGTGATAATTTTGAAATGGGGTCGATATTTAAAATCTTTAATACTGCGATGGCGTATGAAAACGGTTTGCAAAACAAGGATTACAAGATAGACGAACCTTTGATGATATATGACAAGCGTGGTCGTCCAGCAATGCGTAAACCTATTGATGATGTTTCTTCTTTTAAAAGAGATGTTATAAAAAAAGGCGGACACAGAAAATTGAAAGCGCCAGAAATAATGTTGCATTCTTGCAATGTGGGCAGTGCGCGTATTGCTTTGGATTTGCCAGAAGGAACACAAAAAGAATTTTTTGAACGTCTTAATTTTAACAAGGCATTGCAATTGGAATTTGGTAAAACAGAACGTGCCATAACCTATAAAACTTGGGGGCCAACAGAACGTGCCACGGCTTCGTTTGGTCATGGAATTGCAGTTACACCAATGCATTTGTTGTTGGGGGTAAATGCAATGACTAATGGTGGAATATACATTTATCCGACAATTTTAAAAAGAAATATTGGTGCTGTGCGCGGTGAACGCGTTTTAAGTTCCGATATATCGGCCAAGTTGCGCGAAATAATGTTTCATATTGCAGAAGAAACCACGGCGAAAAAAGCCCGTGTCAAAGGTATTGAAATTGGTGGAAAAACAGGAACTGCTGAAAAACGCGGTTTGGACAGACGCGTGGATAAAAACAGAAACCTGACTGTGTTTACAGGGGTATTCCCTGTCGCTGCGCCACAGTATATAATTTTGATTATGTTGGACGAACCTCAGGGCACGAAAGAATCTGGCGGATGGAAGACTGCCGCTTGGAACGCAGTGCCAACGGCTGGGGCAATATTGGACAGAATCATGCCATTGCTATTTGAATAATTTTATATTATAATAATTCCGACAATAAGAAAAAAGAGTGATAGAGTGCGAAAAATAGTGGAAAAGTCCATGCTGGGTAAGGCGTGGGCTGTGTCGGATGATTATAATCTGGGATCAGATTTAAACGATACAAAGAATTTAGTCAAAAATATTTTGGCGTCTCGTGGAATAACAGGCGATGATGCGGTGGATAGGTTTTTGCATCCTTCTATTAAAGAGTATATGCCAGATCCATCTGTGTTAAAAGACATGGACAAGGCGACAGGTGTTATTGCTGATTCTATCTGCAACGGTGAAAAAATCGCAATATATGGCGATTATGATGTTGATGGAATAACTTCTACGGCGATTTTTGTTAAATATTTGCGTGGACTTGGGGTTGATGTTTCTTGGCATTTACCAACAAGGGAAGGGGAAGGTTATGGTTTAAATGTTGCCGCGGTTGAACAAATTGCACAAAGTGGCGTTGGGTTAATGATAACTGTTGATTGTGGAATCAGCGGTAATGAAGAGGTAGAAAAAGCCAAGCAACTTGGGTTAAAAGTTGTTATAACCGACCACCATTCACCTGATTCTGTTTTGCCAAAAGCGGATGCAGTTATAGATCCTAAACGTGTGGATGATACTTCTGGTCTTTCGTTCTTAGCAGGGGTAGGTGTCGCGTTTTTAACTTTGGTTTCTTTAAATCGTGAATTAAAAAATCGAAACTTTTTTAATGAAAATAGACCCCAAATAAATTTGCTGAATTATATGGATTTTGTCGCTCTTGGGACAATATGCGATACGATGCCATTGATTGATTTAAATCGTGCATTTGTTTCAACAGGATTGAAAGTTATGGGACTTAGACAAAATCTGGGGTTGCGTACGTTGATGGATTTAGCAGGTATAAAGAATCCGTCTGTGTATGCGGTTGGTTTTGCGCTGGGGCCGCGTCTTAATGCAGCAGGGCGTCTTGATTCAGCTGCGCCGTCGCTGGAATTGTTGTTAACAGACAATCCTTTGATTGCTAATGATTTGGCAAATAAATTGCATCGTATGAATCAAGAAAGAATCGATATTCAAAATGCGATTATGATGGATGCAGCAGATATTGCAGATAGATGCTGCAAAGGTCGTAAGTGCAGTTTATTTGTTTGTGGTGATAATTGGCATGGCGGGGTCATGGGAATTATCGCAGGTCGCCTGAAAGATAAGTATAATTTACCTGCGTGTGTGGCAACCAGAATCGACGGGGTTATAAATGGGTCTGGACGTTCTATACCAGAAATAGATTTGGGTAAAATTATACATGAAGCATTGTCTTTGGGAATCTTGTCAGAAGGTGGCGGCCATGCTGCTGCTGCAGGTTTTACTTTGAGTGCGGATAAAGAACAAGAATTTTGTGATTTCTTGGAAAAGGCCGTCAGTGAACAACTGGGTGGAGAAAGACCGAATCCAGAGATAGTGGTTGATGCACAAATAGATGCAGGCAGTGCAGATATGAAATTGGTTGAAAAGTTGTCTGATCTTGCGCCGTTTGGACAATGCAATCCAGAACCAACTTTGGTATTAAAGGGCGCGGTATTAAAATTTGCAACCGTTATGGGTAATGGGGCACATTTGCGTGGTATGGTGCGTTGCAGTAATGGTAATCAGTTGTCTTTTGTAGGCTTTAATTTGGTAGGTACACCTGTGGGTGATTTTTTACTGGACGATGCAAATACAAATACTACAATAATGATGTTAGGTAAATTAAAAGAAAACGAATACAATGGTCGTGTAAGCGCACAGTTTACGCTGGAAGATATTACATTATGATAGAAAAAATAAAAACCTTTATAGAAAAAGTACAAAACGCAAAATCGATTGCTATATCTGGACATAAAAATCTGGACGGAGATGCACTTTGCTCTGCGTTGGCGTTGATGAAAATCATCGAATTAAATTTTGGCAAAAAAGCAACAGTTATATACGATGGCAATGTGCCACGTGATTTGGATTATGTGCCACTTCGTGAAGAAGCCGTATTCCATAAAAACCTGCCAGAAAATGCAAAATATGATTTGTATATTTTGGTTGATTATGGGACAAGAAAGCATTTGGGTGAAATAGAAAAGTATGTAAATGCTGCGGACTTTGTAATTGAATTTGATCACCATTTTAATGATGATTTGGTTGGAAATCTGTGTTTTGACAATGAAACAAAGGCTGCAACAGCACAGGTAATTTATGATATGGTCAAAGGGGCTGATTTTACCATTGACCAAAATGTTGTGGATCTTTTGATGTTGGCGATAATAACAGATACGGGTAAATTTAAATTCGTAAGATCCAGTGATGTCTTTAAAGATTCTGCAAAATTAGTTGCGGCTGGTGCAGATATTACTCGTTTGATGAATTTGTTAAATAACAAAGATAAAAAAACAGTTTTAGTAGAATCAAAAGCCGTATCTCAGGCAGAGTTTCTTATGAAAGGTCGTTTGGCACTTGCCACAATAAACCACGAAGATTATAAAAAACTAGATGGTCGTGGTGAAACGGTTTTGTCTTTGTTGGATCAGATTCATGGTGTTCAATATATTGTTTTGTTAAAAGAACAAAAAGAAAATCGTATTGGTATTTCAATTCGTTCACGCCAGACACCTATAAATCAAATCGCTGAATCTTTTGGCGGTGGGGGACATTTGTGTGCCGCTGGTGCTGTTGTGGAAGACACTTTGGAAAATGTTCGTAGCAAGATTATAAATGCTTTTAAGGGGATGTAGGAGATGAAAAAAATAATATCTTTGTTATTTGGTGTTGTTTTTTGCTTTAACGCCAATGCTGCTGTTGATAAAAATTTGGTGGTAAACGCTGAAAAATATTTAAATTCGATAACTGGATTGCAGGGCGGTTTTACACAAATTGCAAATGGTAAAACGCAAAGCGGCATTTTTTCAATGTTGCGTCCAGGACGCGTGAGATTAGATTATAGAAATGCACCAATTCAGTTAATTTCTGATGGCAAAGATTTGTATTTTTATGACAAATCTTTGGACCAGATTACAACCGTACCTTTGACCAGTACGCCAGCGGGTATTTTGGTTCGTAAGAAAATAGATTTACAAAACGCAGATATAAATGTTTATGAAACAACTTCTGATAAAAAAACTTTTACTTTGAAAATGAATCTTAAAGGTCAAGAAGGTTTGGGACATATGGATGTCGTGTTTGATAAACAGCCTGTGAAATTAAAATCCTGGTCTGTGGTAGATGCTACTTCTGCGAAAACAGATGTTGCATTCAATGATTTGAAAACTAAAACAGATTTTGGAAAAAATTATTTTCAATTATCACGTCATAAAACTGTTTCTACAAATGATGGCGATGATTTTTATGATTAAGGCGTAATATGTTCGGTATCAGTTGGACTGAATTTTTAGTAATTTTATTGGTCGCAATTTGTGTTGTACCTGCAAAGTATTGGCCAGATGTGATGAAATTTTTTGCGCGGGTATTTAAATTTATTCGCAATATTGTTTGGAAAGTAAGTGATTTTTCAGAAAATTTACAACAAAGAATAGATCTTGAAAAACCAATAGACGATTTGTTAGAAAATGCAACAAATGATATGTTTGGTAAACCTGTAAAAAAGACAGTAAAAAAGAAACGGGTGCGTAAAAAATGAAAATGACTTTGATGCAACATTTTTCAGAATTACGTCGCAGAATATTGTGGACTGCGTTTGTGTTTGTGCTGGCTTTTGCGTTTGGTTGGATTATATCAGATTATGTTGAATTATTTTTAAGTGCGCCGTTAATGTCTGTTTGGGATGATGCCGCATTGTTATACACAGAAATAACAGATGGTTTGATGATACAATTTTCATTGGCAACTTTGGTTGCGCTGATTATAACAGTTCCTGTTTTTTTGTGGAATGTTTGGGCGTATATTGCGCCAGGATTACATAAAAACGAAAAGCAATTTTTAATTCCTATATTTTTGATTTCGCCGTTGCTGTTCGTTATGGGGGCGGCTTTCGCTTTTTATGTTTTGTTTCCATTTGTGTTTGAATTTTTTATTCGCATAAATGAATCAGCAACTGTGCCAACAGTGTTATTGCCGTCTATAAAGGGGTATTTAGCATTTTCAATTGGTTTGTTAAAAGTTTTTGGATTGGCTTTTCAGTTGCCTTTGGTTTTGGTTGGTTTGAACAGAATTGGAATCTTGCCAAAACAGACAGCCGTAAAAAGTCGCAGATATGTAATTATCGGTGTTTTTGTGTTGGCGGCTATGTTAACCCCACCAGATATTTTATCCCAGGTTTTATTGGCTGTTCCGATGATATTATTATTTGAAATCAGCCTGTTGTTTATGCGTGATTAGTTCGTATAAGTGTTTTATTTTACACAGATTTTATGATATAATTCAAAGCGTGAATATGTTAAGAACTTTTTTAAAAGGGTCTGCTTTGTGTGCACTGGTTTTGTGCGCGTGTGATTTGCAACCAAAAATTGCTTCAATCCCAGATGATATAGGTATGTTTATTGAAGACAGATATCCTGCATTATTGGCTGATCCAGAAACACAACCAGAAATTTATAATTCTGCGGTGACAGATTATGGTGTTTATGCGTCGCCTGAATTATATGGATCGTCAAGTATGGATGATTATGTTTTGTATGCCAGTGTTGACGATTATGTGCTGGTACCAGAAGAAGAGGAAGAAACAGAACAAGTTGTTGAAACAAAAATAGAAAAAGAACCTGAAATCGTACAAGAAGAAGATACCGATTATTTGCTTGTTCCAACATACACCAAGAAAGAGATTGTCGAAGAAAGACAACCAACAAAAGAACAAGATGGCATAATCATTGTCGCAAAGGGCGACACAGTTTATTCGTTGGCGCGTAAAAATAATATGAGTATAGACGAATTCGCAAAGATAAATAATCTGAAAGAACCGTACACTTTATCGATTGGTCAAAAGTTAACAACAACGCGCAAAGCAGAAGTTGTCACAGCAAAAAAAGAAGCGCCAAAGACAGTTGTTGTTGAAAAAGCCAAGGAAGCAAAAGTGGAAAAAGTCGTCGTCAAAGAACCTGTGAAGCCAACAGATACTAAGCGCGTTGATTTGCAAGAAATAACAGTACAAAAGGGCGACACTTTGTATTCTTTATCTCGTAAATATGAAATTCCTGTTAATGATTTAGCGGTTATGAATAAAATATCCAGTCCGTTTGATTTAAGTGTTGGGCAGAAAATCAAAGTACCAAAATTGGATAATGTAAAAACTGCTTCTGTGTCAGAAATAAAAACTGTTTCTGTAAAACCATCAACAAGTGCAACTGCAAAAATTACGCCTGCTAAAAAAGTCGTTCGTCAAGCAACAGTAAAAGAAACTAAGCCCACAACAACAATAAAAGAAACTAAAACAGCAACAGTTGCAAAAAATACAGTTGTAAAAACCAAAGATTCGACAAGTGTTAAAACTACGGCAAAAAGTGCAACCCAAAAGACAGTTGTTGCCAAAACTGTAAAACAAGAAAAAATATCTTCGAATCCTAAAAAGCAGTTGCCAAAGGTGGCGGCACGTTCAAGTTCTAAGTTTTCATGGCCTGTGCGTGGCAAGATTTTATCTGCGTATGGTGCAAAGAATAACGGATTGTTTAATGACGGTATAAATATCGCTGCATCCCAAGGAACCATAGTCAAAGCAGCAGAAAATGGTGTTGTTGCGTATGCTGGAAATGAAGTTAAAGGTATGGGAAATTTAATCATTATTCAACACAGTGATGGTTGGATGACTGTTTATGCGCATCTTGATTCTATGTCTGTTAAACGTGGTGCGCGCGTCAATGTTGGAACGCCAATTGGTCGTGTTGGAAAGACAGGCAAGGTTGATCAACCGCAACTTCACTTTGAAATCCGTAAGGGAACAAAGGCATACAACCCAACAAAATATTTAAAGAATTAAAAAAGGCACCCAAAAAGGTGCCTTTTTAATAATTGGTGTTTTTTTATTCTTTTATGGTTCCCCATGCGGCTTTATATCCGCCATCGCGTGTCAATTTTAATTTTGCGTTGTTTAATTGGGTTGCTGTCAGTCCGCGTACGATATAGGACTGTTGCAGGCGTTCGCCGTTTGCGCTTTTGATTTGTGGTAATTCGATAGCCATGGCTTCTGTGTCACAGCATATGCTGTCGTTGCATGCGCCACATTGGTAAACTTGCGCAGTATAGATTTTGCCAGGGCGCAAGTGAATCAAATCAACATTCATTTTCAAACCATTTTCTGTTTCGTTGAAACTGATAAAGCCCATTTCTGCATCGCCACCTTGGTTAGAGCGCGTGTACATTTTTGCGCGAACGCTGTGAACATCGTCACCACTGTATGTTTGTTGGAATACATGTGGTTCAGAATGTTTTTTGTGCTTTTGATGCATGTGTTCTTCATGATGTTTGTTGTGGGTGTTTGTGGGGCATGTTGTACAGCCTGCGGTTAAAAGTGTAATGCCACAAAGCGAAGCCATTAAAAATGCGGTTTTGTGTTTCATAAATTTCTCCTTTGGTTTATGTGGTTACGATTTGTATTTTATAATAAGCATTGAAATATATCGTCAGGTTTGATTGCCTAAAAGACAGGAAATAATGCGTATTGCGTGATTTGTTCGATAAAAACTTGCATTTAGTAAAAAAAGCATATAAAATTCACAGCACTGGATGCATAGCTCAGTTGGTAGAGCAACTGACTCTTAATCAGTGGGTCCAGGGTTCGAGTCCCTGTGCGTCCACCAAGATAAAACCGCCCGTATGGGCGGTTTTTGTTTTTTTCTTGCTTGGCAACAGGTCGTATTCTAAAATAGGATTATCTGTAAAGAAACCAAGGAGAAAACCCATGAAAAGATATTTCCTTTTAACTTCAGTTTTAGCATTGGCTGCTTGTGGCGGTGGTTCTGGTGGCGGTGGAAATGTTGGAAATGCTGTTAATGGCAGAACACCAGGAAGTCCTACTGAACATTTGCTTGCTTCAAGTTTAATAGGTGATACAGATAATAATGAAATAACTAATATGGCGTCGGCAGTAGTAGTTAAGAATGGTTCTTCTTGGAGTAGTTTTGCGCGTGCCGCAAAAGCGCCAGACACAACGTCTCACACGGGATACACAATTTATAAGTTGGATAACGTTGATTTTAAGTTAGTAGAAGGTAATGCAAATTTAGAATCTGCCTTTAATTTTGAAATAGATTCAGATGGTCGTATAGAAAACGTTGTTGCTAAAATTGGTGGCTCTGAATTGAATGCTGCGCGTGGAACAGAATCAGGAAAAACAGATAAGTTTTATGGAAAAATATATCAATTTGTAAAGGATGGTGACGATAAAGAAGTAATCACGATTGCCGATGATGGCAATGTTACAGAAAATATTTTGCAAGCGAAATTAGCTGAGGCTGTAGAAAACAATATTTTATCTTCTGCAGAAGCTAGTGCGGGGCATTGGAATCATTTGGATCAATATTGGAAGTTTGAAACTAACGGTAACAAGGATAGTTTGGGCTTAACGTATTCAGATTTTGGTTATATGATGACGTATAATCTTGTCAAAGATGAAAATATTAGTTTTGATTCAAATGGTATTATGAATGGGGCGGCCGAACACAATGTTGGTGAAGAACATGCCTCAGGCTTGTTGTTTGCTGGTGGTTATGATCTTCCAAATACCGGTAAAGCGGATGGTATGAATTTTACAGGTAAGGCTGTTGGTATTGTGTCAACCAGCATAGATGAACCAAATGGACAGGCTTATTATAAGGAAACTTATGGGCATGGTTGGGAAGATCAAGGCAATGGGATATATAATCATGGTGAAATGGCATTGTTGACAGCTGATGAAGCTACCTTGGAAATAAAAGATAATGGTAAAGAAATTTTAAATATGAAGTTTGGTAGCAATGGAACAGCTGTTGATACAAAAACAAATCAAAATATTGATTGGTATGATGTTAAAGTCACAAAAAATGGTAACGATGTAGCATTTGAATTTAATACACCGAGTGGTAATAATATTCCAGATCGTTTCAGACATGATGCTGAAGTATCTGGTGATACAATAGTCGAAAAAGCAGATATGGGGTATTATGGTGTAGGTACACCAGAAGAAGCCACTGGCGCGGTATATTACCAACAAATACGAGATGGTATGGATGTTCCAAACGAGACTGATACAGCAAAGCGTGAATTTATGTTCCAAGGGGCATATGGAACAAAAATAAATCCAAATGCAAATTAATCGTATTTGAAACATTTTGTTTTGAAAAAAGGTCTGTATGAAAATACAGACTTTTTTATAGAGAAAACAGGTAAAAAAGTTTATTATAAGAAAAGAGTTCTAAATGATTTTATAAAAAAGACATGAAACGTTTAATAATCTTTTTTTCTATGCTTGTGTATGTTTTTAATATGGCGCTTGCCGAGAATGTTGAAAATATACATATTAAAAAACATAAAGACGGAACAACGGAACTTACTATGTCTGGTTTGGAAGCCGTGAAGTTAGCAGGACGTTTAGTCGAAAGAAACGATTACGAACATGCAACACAGATTCTTACGATGATGCCACAGACAAACAGTTTGCCAGTTGAAATTGAACGTTGGTATTTGTTGGCGCAAATCGAACAAAAGAAAGGTAATATTGACGAAGCGATTCGTATTTACAGAAAGATACTTGATGACCAACCTGATTTGGTAAAAATTCGTTATGAATTGGCTATTTGCTATATGATGAAGGGGCAATGGTATCGGGCTGATTATAATTTGCGTCTTGCGATGGCAGGTAAAGACATTCCTGATGAAATTAAACAGCGTATGATGTATTTGCGCTATATCGCGCGTAAAAATAAAAACTGGAATGTTTGGTTTAATTTCGGTGCTGCGCCTGATAACAATGTGAATCAAGCAAAGGGCGGTAAAGAATGTATAACTAACGCGTGGGGAACTTTCTGTCGTGATTTGCCAGAACCAGAAAAAGCAATTGGTACAAATTTTATGCTGGGGGGCGATTATGAATTTAAGTTGTCTGATAATTGGCGTTGGAAAAGCGATGCGACTATTTATACCAATATTTATGATAAACACAAATATGATGATTTGTATTTGTCTTCTTCAACTGGACCGCGTTATGTTTGGGAAAAAGGCGATGTTTGGTTGGCGGCGATAGTAAATCGGCGCTGGTACGGATGGGACAGGTATAATTGGGCGTATGGTGGAAAGTTGGACACAAACTATGACTGGTCGCGTAAGTTATCATCAGGACTGATTTTGCGTGTCATGAATAATTTATACGATGAATATGGTGATTGGATGGACGGGCAGAGTTATACTGCATCGCCGCACATTACATATTCGTTGGATTCTACAAAATATTTAATCTTGCGTGGAAATATAGAACGCGAAACAGCCAAAGTAGATGCTTATGCGAATCGTAAATATGGTGCAAGTATCGGTTTCGGTGCCGAATTGCCCTATGGTTTTCGTGTGTATTTGGAACCTTATTTTTCGTGGATAAACTATGATGGACCACGTTGGGTTGTCAAAGATGGCTCTTATCAACCAGTGACAGAACGTGATTTCTTGCAACGTTATGCCATGTCTTTGTCTAATAATAAATTAGAAGTGCGTGGCTTTGTGCCGACCATCACATTTAGTTATACAAAAAAAGATTCAAACATTGTTGCGCGAGAATATGAAAAGTGGACTGCTGAATTCACTTTCCAGCAACGATTTTAATCATTCTTGAAAAATGTCTAATTTGTGCTTTAATTAAAGCCATGAAGATAATAGATGCGCACAGCCATATTGACCATATTACTCATAATTTCCAAGAAGATGTTGTTGGAACGATTTGTTGCGCCACAAAAGAATCTGAATGGGGTGTTTTGGTTGAACTGATGAAACACGATAAAAATATTTATGGTGCGTTTGGTGTGCACCCTTGGTTTGTTGATAGTGTTGTGGATGATTTTGATAAACGACTTGAAGATTTATTAAAAACAAATAGTAAATATATGGTTGGGGAAATAGGGTTGGATAAGTATAAACCAAATATGGAAAAACAAATTGAAGTGTTTCAAAAACAATTTGATGTGGCGATTCGTTTAAAACGGACAATGTTTTTACATTGTGTTGGTGCTTGGGATAAAATATTGCATATATTAAAACAATATAAGCAATCAGAATTACCAATAATTGTTATGCATGATTTTAATGCAAACGATGAAATTATAGAAAAATTATTACAGTATAAAAATATATTTTTTTCAGTTGGTAAAAACGCTCTATACGACAGATTCCGTCGTATAGACAAAATTTCAAATGATAGGATTTTGGTTGAAACAGACGGTGATAAAAATATCGTTTTGAAAAATCTTGTGAATAAAATATCAAAAAATGAATCAGATATTTATAACAATACTTTAAAGGTGTTAAATAATGGACAGGTTGCATAGAATCACTTTGTTGTTTGGTAAAGATGCAGTAAATAAATTACAAAAATCAACAGTAATGGTTGTTGGTTGTGGCGCGGTTGGCTCTTTTGCAATAGAGGCCTTGGCACGAAGCGGAATAGGGCATATTATAGTGATAGATTTTGATAAAGTTGAAGAATCAAATATAAATCGTCAATTATATGCACTTGATTCAACAATCGGTAAAACAAAGGTAGAAGTTGCCAGAGCCAGAATACACGATATAAACCCAGATATAACAGCTGATGCATTTGAATTGTTTTTTGATGAAAAAACAGATTTAGATATAAAACCAGATTTTGTTATAGATGCGATAGACAGCGTTCAATCAAAGATAGCCCTTTATAAATGGTGTTTAAAAAATAAAATACCTTTTGTTTCCAGTATGGGGGCGGCACGTAAAACAGATATATCAAAAATCAAAGTTGATAAAATATCAAAAACCAGCGTATGTCCATTGGCGTCTAAAATAAGACATATTGTAAAAGAAGAAAAATTGAAAGATTTTCCAGTGGTCTATTCAACAGAACCTGCAACACCACAAAAAAACGGTGGGCGTGAATTTGGATCAGTTATAACTGTCACAGGAACTTTTGGTTTAATGTTGGCAGATTTTGTTATTAAAAAAATAACTGCTTAAATCTTTTCTATACGGCTGATTTGTTGGGTTATGACAAATTTCCTAAGTATACATCCCTATGTAAATATTATGTGTTGTCTGATAGAATACAAGTGTTGAGATTAATCAGCAACAAAAGGAGAAACTTATGAAAAAACTTATTGCCACATCAATGGCAGTATTCATAGCCGCACCAGCGTTCGCAGGTGGACGTGCATATGAACAACAAACATCTAACTTTTTAGGTTGGGATATTTTGCCATATGTCGCATTGCGTGGTGGTGCAACATACGGAAACTTAAATTACAGTTATAACGATACAAAAGAAAGTGTATCTCAAAACTTGTATCAAGCCCGCGCTGCATTAGGTTTGTCAATATATGAAAAAACGCGTGTCGAAATCGAAGGTTCTTTCTTTACAAAAGGAAACAAAGATAAATCTTTTGGTGATGCTTATAATGTAGGTGTTTCATCAAAGAATATTGAACTGATGGGCAATGTATATATGGATTTGTGGAAATTCCATTATATACAACCTTTCGCTGGATTGGGCGCAGGTCTTGCGTTTGTTAACACTCAGGCTGCAGATATAAGCAAGGATGATACGGCTTTTTCTGCAATGGGTACGTTGGGCTTGTCCATGCCTTTTGGCTGCTTCAATGTTGAAGTTGCAGCGCGTTATAACTATGTCGATGTTCAAGCTGGAATGCATAATTTCAGTGGGGATATTGGTATCCGTTATATGTTTTAAAAAAAATTCCTCGTTTCGCTTTGAAATCCCGTTTAATACGGGATTTTTATTGAATTAAAAAATCTTTGTATGCTAACATCTTGGTATTATGAATAAATACCTAGTTTCTGTTTTTGTTGCGTTTGTTGTAACTGATTGTTTCGCCAGTATATCTTTGAGTGTGTCAGCAACTGGAATTTCGGCTGATGTTACGGGCAACGAAACTTTGGCGGCAATCAAAGATAGTGGAGCAACTTCCTATACGATTCATAATGCCAATATCAGTATCAATAATTTTTCGGATTGGCAAAATTGGAATGCAGATGTTAATTTGAATTCGGCGGTTTGTTTGTATATAAATTATGTAGATACGGCAAGCAATGGTACAGAAATATCGCATGTTTCAAATGTAAACGTCGTCGACGTGATAGTAAAAGATCCGTTGTACAAGATTATGCGTTTTTCACCGTCGAGTTATTCAACAGCAGAATATCTTGTTTTGATTCGTGAAACAGATTATTCAAAAGTGTTTAAAGATTCGCGAGGCACTTTCCTTGAAAATATAAGATTAAATCATCCTGATGATAAAATGTTATCTGCTATGGATAAAGTGTCAGCTATGTCAGAAATGAATTCTGTGATGAATTCAGCGTATCATTTTAATCCGATGATTTTGATGAATCCGATAAAAACCTTGAATCGTGCCGTATTGACAGATTTTATATCAGAAGTAAATAGTGGTTTTGGTGCAGATTTTGATTATATCTTTTCTGACAAAACCAATAATTATGGTGGGCATATTTATGTTGCTGATAAATACAAGGATTCGTTTTTCAAACTAGGATTAAATTTAAACCGTTTTTCATACAGTGATAATTTTAATGATTTTGATGGGACGGCATACGGGCTGGATATTCGTGCAAAACAGTATATTCAAAGTTTTTGGTTGGATGGGATATTTGGTGTAAATCGCTCTGTCTTTAATGCTGATAACATATATGTAAATGGTGATATTAAGGATAATCCAAAAGGGCTGTCTGAATATGCTCGTTTAAGCATAGGGTATGATATTAAACATGTATCTGATTTTGTGTTGTCGCCATTTGCAGGGTTAATGTTCCAAAAATCAGATATTATGGGACTGTCTGATTCAGATATAAATCTGCATACTGGTATAACAGGAAAATACAATTTTGTAATGGACGGGATAAAGTACGAATATGCAGCATCTGTCGCAACAGATGAAAAAGCAAATTGGAATATTGAAACAAAAATTGGTTTTGTTTCTGTTGTGGATAATGCGGGTGCATACGTTGGAATTAGTGCATTTCGTGATGAATTTGCAACAAATTATAAATTATCAGTTAATGCAAAAATTTGCTTTTAATACTATTTAATTATTTCGCCGCGCAGACATGATTTGTTCGCATCTGTGATTTTTATTTTTTGCAGTGGCGTGATTTCATGATCTGGTTTTTCAACAATGCATTGTTGCATATAAGGGGTTCTGAATACAAGGTGTTTGCCTGTTTTATCATTCCCTTCAAATAAACAAACCATTTCTTTGCCGATGCAAGACATATTAAATTCACGTTGGTTTTCATTTAATTGCAAATCGAGCCTTTGCAGGCGAACAGATTTTATTTGTTCGCTAATTTGATTAGGCATCAAGGCAGCCGCCGTATGCGGACGTGGTGAATATTTAAATGAATACGAATTTATATATTTTATTTCGCGCGCAATTTGTAATGTTTGTTCAAAATCTTCATCGCTTTCATCTGGGAATCCAACGATAAAATCAGAAGATATTTGAATGTCACCGCGAACAGATTTTAATTTATTTACTATTGTTTTATATGCATCTATATCGTCTGGTCGATTCATCTTTTTTAAGATGCGTGGAGAACCACTTTGAATAGGCATATTTAAAAATGGCAACAGTTTGGGTTCCTTTCCAAATATTTCTATAAGGTCATCAGACATCTCTGTTGGATAACTGGATGTAAAGCGTATACGGTGGATTTCAGGCAGTTTAGCGGTTTCACGTATTAAATCAGACAGTTTATAAAGTTTGCCGTTTTCGTCGGTATACTTATACCCGTTCACGTTTTGACCAAGAAAACATATTTCTATTGCGCCTGTTTTGGCGGCGTTTATTGTGTCGGCAATAACATCATCAAAAGGACGCGATAATTCGCGACCACGCGTATACGGTACTATGCAATAGGTACAGCAATGATTGCAGCCTTCTTGAATAGGTATATATGCAACCAATGGTGATTTGGTCATTTGTGGCAATTCATCGAATTTTTCAAGCCCTGACATATCAATATTCAATAATTTTGTATCAGGATTCTTTAAAATTTCAGGTAATTTATGATAACTCTGTGGTCCCAGTACAAAATTTAATTCAGGTATTCTTTTGAAAGCATCAGCCCCAGATTCACGTGCTACACAGCCAACAATGCCGAGCAGGGCATTTTCTTTCTTCGCGCGTCGTATACGCCCCAATGCAGAATAAACTTTATCAGTTGCCTTGGCACGAACTGCGCATGTGTTAAGGATGATTATATCGGCATCTTCAACATTATTTGTTTGTGTCAATCCATGTTTTTCCAGCATGGCGGCAATACGTTGTCCGTCATAGACGTTCATTTGGCAACCAAAAGTTTGTATAAAAAATTTCTGCATTTTTATTTTGTTCTCTGTTTTTCTTTGTCGATAAGTTGTAACAAATCAAAGATTGGTACGATAATATCCATTTTGTTTACAATGTTTTGTAATTCAATTTTGTTTTTGCGTTGTTTCTTTTTGAATAAATCTTTGTTCTTTTTAAAACGTTTTTTTGTTAAATCAACTGGTTTTTTAGAAGTTTTAAAATTATAAGAACATACTATTGTCGCATGTATGTGATATCTGCGTTTTGGGTTTTTAGATGCGATTTTTGTTTCTTTTTCAACACAGTCTGTTTTTTTACGCGCGTTTTTCACAGAATTATGTTTTTTGTTGTTTTTAATTTTTTTTGAATTATTTTTTTTGCGCTTTTTTCGTGGTTGCGCATTTTTTATATTTGCAATTTCACGATCTGGTATTTCAACAAGATCATATTCAACGCCTGTTATACAATTGTTTTTCACAATGCCTATTACTTTCATTCTTTAGCCTTTATTTATGTTTGGTTCTGCCAAAGCGAATTTGGTTGTATTTTTGATATGTGTTTTTAATTTGATTTTGTATATATATTTCTTTGTTTTTTCTTTCTCTTAGGTCTGTTGTGGCCTTAATCAAATCAGCTGTTGTTGGCTTTCTTATTTTTTTAATCGGCTTTTGCATTATTACAGGGACATCAAAATTATCTGACAATTCAATTCCTTTTGTAAAGAATTTTTCTGGTGTCGGTGCTTTATCTATTATAAGTGTCGCTTCTTTTATAGATTCTGTTATCTGTGCGTCTGGCATGCGTTCGTAAATATTGTTTACAATTATTTGGCGTTCCGCGGCACTAAAAGAAGGACAAATATAAATTTTTTTCGACATATTTTAAGCCAACTTTTGTTTTAATAAATCACTTACCATTGCAGGATTCGCCTGACCTTTGGTTGCTTTCATTACATTACCAACAAAGAAGCCAAGCAGACCGACCTTACCAGATTTATATTGTTCAACCTGGGATGGATTGTTTTTGATAACTTCGTCAACAGCTGCTTCGATTGCACCAGTGTCTGTAATTTGTTTCATACCGTATTTATCTGCGATTTCATGGATTGTTCCGCGTTCGCCATCCAGCATTTTGATAAATATATCTTTTGCTTGTTTACCGTTGATTTCGTTCGCGGCAATCATATCAACCAATTCAGCGATATTTTCAGGTGTGATAATGCGTGGAGCATCTGGGTCTGAATTTTCTTTGATTTTGTTTTCAATATCAAAGTTTTCAGGATGCGCAAACAATTCGCTTATCATCCAGTTTGCAACTGGTTTTGCGCGTTCTTTTTTACCGTTTACCGCGGCATCATACCATTTTGAAATATCAGTTGTTTCTGTTAAACGATTCGCATCGTATTCAGATAAACCATATTCGTTGATATATCTGGCGCGTGTTGCGGCTGGTAATTCAGGCATTGTTTTACGAATGCGTTCGATTTCATCATCGCTGATAACCAATTCCAATAAATCTGGATCTGGGAAATAGCGATAATCAAGCGCATCTTCTTTGCTGCGCAGGACAGAAGTTGTACCGTCGCTTTGTGAATAACGCATAGTATCTTGTGAAACAGTGCCACCATTTTCATAGATTTCAATTTGTCGACGCGCTTCGTATTCTATTGCAGATTTAATAAATTTGAACGATACCATGTTTTTTGTTTCTGTACGTGTACGGAAAGTTTTTTCGCCGACAGGGCGAACGGAAACATTAACGTCTGCACGCATAGAACCTTCTTCCATGTTCGCTTTGGATACACCCAGTGCACGTGCGATTTCACGAATTTCGCGCAGATATCTTTCGGCTTCATCAGGAGAGGTTATATACGAATTGTTTTCAGGATTTTTCGTATCTAAAAATGTTACGATTTCAAGCAAGGTCACACCAGTTCTGTTATAATCAGCCATAGATTTTGTTGGGTGCATATCGTGTTTTAATTTACCTGCGTCTTGTTCAAGGTGTGCGCGTTCGATGAATATTTTCTTTTGTTTACCATC
>DEBV01000014.1:63256-63695 GCA_002348925.1 Alphaproteobacteria bacterium UBA2947
ACCCATGATTTCAATCCATCCACGACCAACCACAGGTGGTTCTTCTGCTGGTTGGGAAATCTGATAACCTTGGGGCAGGTCAGGGTAAAAATATTGTTTACGGGCAAATTTTGAACGATTAGAAATTTTTGCGTTGATTCCCAAACCGAATTTAATTGCCTGTTCAACACAGTATTTATTCAATACTGGCAACATTCCTGGCATAGCGGTATCGACCATGCAAGCCTGTGTGTTTGGGGCAATTGTTGGGTTATAGTTCGCAGAAGCACCACTGAAAATTTTACTGTTAGATAAAACTTCTATGTGAGTTTCCAATCCAATTACCAATTCCCAATCTGTTGTTTTTCCTTTAATCGTAAACATTTTTATTTTTCCTTGCTTTTTTATTTTTTATACTTTATTATTCGTTCCGCGGATGGCCAGATAGCTCAGTTGGTAG
>DEBV01000014.1:63741-64229 GCA_002348925.1 Alphaproteobacteria bacterium UBA2947
GGGACTGAAAATCCCTGTGTCAGAGGTTCGATTCCTCTTCTGGCCACCATTTTTTATTTCCCCATTATTTTTGTTGGGCGGTTATCTACGCCTGCGGCGGTTTCAATGTGTTTCGCCAATTGCAGAACGCGCATATCGTCAAAACGACGACCAACAACTTGCATTCCCAATGGCAATCCATTTTGTGCCAATCCGCATGGTACAGATGCCGCTGGAACCCCAGCCAAATTCATTGCAACTGTGAATAAATCAAGCGCATAGTATTCCAATGGTGTTAAATCTGAATCAAGAGGCATTGCTGTTCCTGCGCTCGATGGGCAAACAATTAAATCGCATTGTTCAAATGCCGAATTAAAACTGTCCGCAATCATACGGCGAACACGCGCGGCCTGCATATAATATACTTCGTAAGATTCAGATGATAATACAGCTGTGCCGATAATCATACGGCGTTGTACTTCTTCGCCAAAACCAGCAGCACGTGTCTT
>DEBV01000014.1:64272-70899 GCA_002348925.1 Alphaproteobacteria bacterium UBA2947
TGTAAATCTTCTCCTTCAACGCGCAGGCCGTATCTCATACCATCATAACGTGCCAAGTTTGAAGATGCTTCTGCTGGGGCAATAATGTAATATGCCGCCAATGCGTCCAAGATATTTGGAATAGAAACTTCGACAATCTCTGCGCCCATAGATTTTAAATCAGCAATACGTTTTTCAAATAATGTTTTCATATCTTCTGATATTTGAACATTATTGAATTCTTTGATAACGCCAACGCGCAGTTTTTTCCCTTCACCCAAAATTGGTTGCAAATTACCGTCACTTTCAAAGTGAGCATTTGGTGAAGATGTTGAATCTTTTTCATCGTGCCCCGCCATCGCAGATAACATTAACGCGACATCTTCAGCCGTTCTTGCGATTGGACCAGGGGTGTCTAAACTTGATGCAAACGCAACACAACCCCAACGTGAACATAAACCATATGTTGGCTTTATTCCAACCAATCCAGTCATAGCAGATGGGAAACGAATTGAACCACCTGTGTCTGTACCTGTGGCTGCGATTGCAAGACCGCCTGCAACACTGCTGGTCGATCCACCAGATGAACCACCTGCGGTTAATCTTTTTTCCATTTGCCATGGGTTTACAGGTGCACCAAAGTATGAGGTTTTCGAAAATGTTCCCATCGCGAATTCGTCAAGATTTGCTTTACCAAGTAATACTGTTCCTGCATCTATAAATTTTTGTGATACTGTTGATTCATATTCTGGAACAAAATTTTCAAGCATATGTGACGCCGCAGTGGTACGAATGCCGCGTGTCGCAAATAAATCTTTCATTGCGATTGGCATACCGTCAAGCGCGCGCGCAGTGCCATTTGCATAACGTTCATCAGATGCAGCAGCGTCAGATAAGGCGCGTTCTGGTGTAATTGTGATATAGCAATTTAAATCTTTGCCGTATTTTTCAATTCTTTCCAGATAGCATTTAGTTAATTCAGTTGCGCTGATTTCGCGTTTCTTTAATTTTTCCAGTGCTTGTTTAATCGTTAAATCTATCATTTTGTATCACCGTTTTTTACTTTGTTTTTAAATAATTGCTTAAAGATTCATTCAAAATAATATTTTTCAAAAATATATATTTGTTAACTGTCACTTTTTGTGCAACAGAAACTTTGTCACCAACTTTATAGGAAAATGTACCAGTGTTTTCACTTATCGCGCCAATGTTTTTATCAGGTTGTTTTTTTGTGTGATAAATTTCCAATTGGTATGGTGCGAGTTCCATGTCAGTTGGATTTAATCTGTAATCCAGCTTATGAATAGAAACTTGTTGTGATATTTTTTGTTCCATTTTCTGTGCCTTTGCCTTATTCATCCATAACTTTTGGTACGGCAAAATATCCGCGTGATACACCAGTGGTATCTGGGTCGTTAGCCAATATTTTATCGCGCATATTTGGTTCTGTTACAACGTCTTCGCGCAGGGGCAGGGCGTGTTCCGCTGGGCTTATCATTGGCTTTACGCCAGTTGTATCAATTTTTTGTAATTTATCCAGCCATTCAATAACGCCGTCTATGTTCATTTTTTCTAATTTTTCGTCAGATATGTCAATTCTGATTAAATTAGCAAATTTATGTAATTGTTGCTTGCTAAATGCCATTTTGAATCCTATTATTTAAACCATAAGGGATTATACAATGATTTTATCTGATTACAAGGATTTTCCGCGTGCTGGGCGCATAATTTCTCTTGATTGGGGATTGCGCAGATGCGGCGTTGCCGTATCAGATGAAAGTCGTGAATTTACCTTTACACGTCCACAACTTTATATCAAATCACAAGAAGAACTGATTCAAAAGGTTTTGGGCATTGTCACTGAAGAAAAAATTGTCGGAATTGTTATTGGACTGCCCTTGTTTTCTGACGGTTCTGAATCAGATACTACGAAAATGGTGCGGGAATTTGCAAATTCTTTGTCTAAAAATACAGATTTGCCGATTGTTTTTGTTGAAGAAAATCTGACCAGTACCGCCGCCCAAGAAGAAATAGGGCGAAAAAGCATTTCCAAAATTAAACAAGAATTAGATTCTGTGTCTGCGAAGATAATTCTTGAAAATGCAATCGCGATATTAAAACGAATTTAATCTTCATTTTGTGTTTCATCTGGGATCTTTCCATCACACGACAGCAATGTTGCAATCCAACGGGTTGATGAAAACTGCGCGGTCGTGATGTAGAGTGCCACCAAAATCGGAACACTGAAGAACATACCTGCTGGTCCCCAAATCATTCCCCAGAATACCAGGTTTATCAAGATAGCCAGTGTAGAGATGTTTAAAGTTTTTCCTGTTAATTTTGGGTCCAGTATGTTTCCAAAGACAACTTCGATTCCAATCAAAGAAATTGCAGTAAATACTGGCAGGTGCCATGTGTCGCCACTTATTAATGCATAAGCAATAGGCAGGGCACACGCCAAAATAGAACCGATTGTTGGTATGTAATTTAATATGAATATTATAAATGCCCAAACGGACGCGTATTCCAGTCCTATAAAGTGTAATAGTATGTATGCGCATATACCAGTTGCGCCAGAAATAAAGGTTTTAGTAAACAAATATTTCTTCATATTTTCGTCAATACTGTTCAAGATATAACGCAATTTTTTAGATTTCAGTTTTGATATTGGCATGGCATCTATTTTTTTGTTGAAAGAACTTTGTTCAACAAACATGAATATCAGGTATATTAAAACCATACCAGTAGATGTTGCCAATCCAGCCAACGACGAACCGATGTATCCAGCGATTTCTGGCAGGTTTGGCATTAAATTGATATCTATATCAATATCTGCTTTTTTAGAAATGTATTCTGAAAATATCAATAATTTTTGCTGTAATATTGGGGTCGCATTATACAATTCTGATAACATAGGTCTGATTTGTGTGGCAAATAAATATATTATTCCACCAACGGTTGCGAACGATAAAATAATGGACAGAAAATTATAAAATTTTCTTAAAGCAATTGTGCAATATCCTGATTTATAACATGGCATAATTCGTCTGTAATATGCAGAAATAGCGTTCAATAAATACCACAAAAATGTCGCGAAAAGCAGCGGAATAAATATTGAACGCCCAATCCATAATATAAATATTAAACCAATGAAAAATACCATGTTATGCATATTGTATTCCTTATATTAACAAAATAACAACGGATAATATCATCGCCAAGTTAATACCAATACAGGCCAATGCGTATCCAGCATTTATATTTTTTACGAAATCCGATTTGTGTTTTTTGTACCATATCGCATAAATTATTAACAGGGCACATGTGTATATCAACGTTGGTAATCCAGCAATAACTGTTTTTGCGAAAACGAAGAACAAGAACACAAACAATATGTTCGAGAAATTTGACATAACCCAGTTATTAAAACGGCTGTACCATTTTGCTTTTATAACTAAATTTGATTTTTGCTTTTTTTCTTCAATCAAATATCCTGGTGTCCATAACAGTAAAAATGCAAATGGCATGGACAAGATAACTTTACATGGTGAAATCCCCATTGTTGTTGCACGTTTGTACTTCGCGTATACGCCAGAAATCGCGACACCTAAGATATATAACGAAACAAGAGTGATTGTTAAAAATACAATTCCAAAAATTACAGGGTGAAAGAAATATAACTTCATCATTTGTCTTTGAAACAAAGATCCGTACAATCCAAAGACAGATATTGCGATTATCGACGATGCAATCGAAATTATCGATGCGCCATTTGTTATCGCGATAAAGTCTGACTGATACATGTTATCGTGTGGCAACTTTTTTATCATGTAATATACAGAATATATAAACGATATTGCAAAAATAAAATATATCGGTGTAAAAGAATTAAAACCAAAAAATGTTTGTATAACAGAATACAATAACGCCAGAACCGTTATTAAACCAAAAAACATTACTGAAAATACAGCAGGTTTATTAAAAAGCCATTGTTTTAATTGTGAAATATTTTTCATATTTTATCCTTTTTTGTCCTGTTTTATTTTATCACAATTTCGCCGTTATCCAAAGTAGTTGTTTCACTTATTTTTATTTTCGATGAAAAATCGTCTTGGTGCGAAATGAATAAAAATGTGGTTTGAGGCATATTGTTTATTGTGGCAATGATTTGTTTTTTTGTTTCAATATCCGCCCCAGAATCTGGTTCATCCAGAATTGCCAGTTTTGGTTGTGCTAAAATTAACCTTAATAACATTATGCGTTTGCGTTCGCCACCAGAAAAACCAACGTTTACATAACGATTAAGCCATTCTTTTGGTATGTTTAATTGTTCGCGTGCAGATTCAAGTTTTTCCAAAAATTCCCCCATGGATAAATCTTTGCCTGTATTAAAATGTGTGTGTGCAACTAACGAATGTTTAAGAAAACTTAGCACTGTTAATCCTGGAATTTCAGGAACATTTTGTGCACCCAAGAAAATACCCATCAGTGCGCGTGTTGTTGCATTTTCTTTTGTTATGTCTTTGCCGTCAAATATAATTTTTCCCGATTTAATCGTGTAAGATGGATCGCCAGCAATTGTATTAACCAGTGTCGATTTTCCAGAACCATTATGTCCGGCAATACGGTGTCGTGCGCCGTCTGTGACAGTCATGCTAATGTTTTTTAATAATGGTTTGTTGTCCATTTCTACACAAAGATTTTTTATTTCTAACATCTTTTTATTCTTTTTTTAAAGCCATTTGTATTAGTTGTTTTGATTCTACCAAAAATTCCATCGGCAATCTGGATATTATTGGTGATGCGTTTGCGCCAACAATCAAAGCAATCGCATCGTCTTCTTCAATGCCGTTTTGCATCAAGAACAGCAGGGCGTTTTTATCTATTGCCCCAGTTGTTGCTTCGTGAGATTGTTGGTTTTTTGAATTGCTGTGAATAACGGTAGGAATTGTATTTGCTGTCGCTTCGTTCCCAAGAATTCGTGTGTCGCATTTACAGGCGTTTTTGCCGTCAACGCCAGAAAAAGAAACTAAACTTCGAAATGTTTGACGTGATTTATCCGTTGCGATACCGTATGAAACTATGTTTGATTTTGTTCCGTTTCCAATATGAATCATTTTTGTTCCTGTGTCGGCTTGTTGTGTGCCGCGTGTAATAGAAAGGGAATAAAAATCACTGTGTGAATTATCGCCTTGTAAAATTGTTGATGGATATTTCCAGGTCATCGCGGAACCTATCTCGACCTGGGTCCAATCAAGACCAGAATTTTTGAAACATTTTCCGCGTTTGGTTACGAAATTTAAAATACCATTTTTATTGGTGTCAGAATCGTTGTATACGGCAGAATCTCCCGCATACCAATTTTGGACGGTTGAATATTTTACATGTGCATTATCATGAACAATTATTTCAACAACACCACTGTGCAGTTGATGATTTGGACGACGTGGAGCGCTGCATCCTTCCATGTAAGAAAGCGAAGAACCAGATTCTGCAATAATTAAAGTGCGTTCAAATTGACCAATTTTTGCGGTTTCGATTCTGAAATAACTGGCCAAATCAATTGGACACTTTGTATCTTTGGGTATGTATACAAATGTACCGTCTGAAAATACTGCGGCATTAAGTGCTGCAAAAAAGTTGTCGCCATTTGGTACAACAGTGCCAAGATATTTTTTTACTAAATCAGGGTATTTTATAACCGCTTCGGAAAAAGGTAAAAAGATTATACCAAGTTTTTCCAATTCTGCGGTATACGATGTGTGTACAGATTGACTGTCGATAACTGTATCTGTTGCCATACCGAGCAGGGCGCGCTGTTCGGATTCTGGCAGTCCCATTTTTTCGTATGTTTCTTTTAATTCAGAATTATCTATTTTTTGTGTTTTATTGTAATAATTCAAAGAATCATAATCGATTGGTTCATAGTCAATTTCTGCCCAATGGGGTTCTGTCATTTTTTGCCATTTTTCAAAAGCAGACAGGCGCCATTGAAGTAACCAATCTGGTTCGTTACGCAGTTTGGAAATATTTTTTATAAGTTTTTGGTTCAATACTTTCATTTATCTGTACTTGCCAATGTTTGTGCTTGGGCGAAAAATGTCAAAGATTGTCCAAGCAAACCATCTGTAAATGTAGTTGATAAAATGCCGTCTGTATCTGTTGATGCCATATGTTGCAAGAATTTATTTGCGCGATTAAGATAATGTACAACATTGTGTGCGATATTTGAATCAAGTTTTATTGCACGACGTAATTTTTCCAATACAAACGGATTCTTTGCGTATTCGTCCATTATTCCGCCAAGTGCCCGCCAAAGTGGATGTTCAGAAGTTGTTCGTGGCATTACGTCAATGGCGGCCATAATTGGAATCAGGTCTTGTAATAAATCTTGGTAAATGATTTCGGCTTTATCTGCTGTTTCGCTGACAGAAAATTTATTTTTCAAGACGTTTTGTATTTTTACCATCAAATTGTATTGGTATGTTTGTGTCTTGTTAATTTGTCTTATGTTTTTGTTTGCGCCAATTGTGAACAAAACAGAACATAAACAGGCCAAAGTGCAGATTATAACTAAAACAAGCAGTACAGTGTCAGTCATTTGTTACCTCAATTTTAAAGTTTTACTGTCCGTAAGTATAACATGTT
>DEBV01000014.1:70927-93842 GCA_002348925.1 Alphaproteobacteria bacterium UBA2947
TTTTTATATCAGATATTTTTTTTATACTTTTTGCATTTTTAAGTCTTGCACAGATTCGGTCAAATTGGTATAATTATACATAATAATAAAAGGAAGGAAAGAAATGTTCCACAAATCTTGTGCTTTTATGGTTTTGATGGCGATGGTAAGTGTCACTGCTTTTGCGAGTGAAATTCCTCAAGTTGTGACTTCGGAAGTGTTTTATGATTCTGGTCAGGAAGAATATGTTGAAGAAAGTGAATTTGTTCAGGAACCAGAATATGATGTAATGCCAATGCAGCAAGAAAACGTTCCTGTATGGCCTTTGGCAGGTTCAGAAGCAGATGTTGAAATTGCTTGCGCTGATACAGGGTGTTCAAATAATGAAGCAAAAATTGTTTCCAAGGTTGGATCTGGGCTTGTTATTGAAAACAATATTGTGACAAACGGCACAGGATGGACTGGTGGTCCGAACATTTCCAACGGAATACAAATACCAGCGGGTTTTGATTACGAATGTGCAAATACCGCAGAAATGCCTTTGATGCGTCGCGAAATGATGGAAGATGATGGCGGCAGCGTTTTGGCTATGTCGCGCAGCCCACGTAAAAACTGTAACAGAACGTCAGATTCTTATATGGCGTTTGCGCAACGTGCAGGATTTGCTGCTGAAAAAACTTGTAACAAAACAGAAGCGTCGGATACGGAAGTTCCTGTGAATGAATATGTTGATGAAGAATCTTCACAGCCGATTCAAGATCAAGTGCGTTCATGGGTTGTTACAAATGGTCAAACTTTGCGTCAAGTTTTGCAATCTTGGTGTGATAAAGAAGGTTGGGATTTGGTTTGGACAACTTCACGCGAATACCCAATTGAAGCAAGCGCAGTATTCAAAGGACGTTTTGTTGATGTTGCATCTGCGCTGATTCGTAATTTTGAACGTGCAACACCGATTCCTTATGCAAAGTTTTACAAAGGAAATCGTGTAATTGTTGTTTCAACCACAGAAGAATAATCCTGAAAAGGACGGGAGCCAAATATGAAAATTCGTTTTAATATCTGTTTGATTGGTTTAATGCTGGCCTTAACGGGTTGTACCTTGAAAGAATCTGCCAAGGTGTCGTCAGCAGTTGATCAAAACTTTGTCAATGCGTATGAAGCGTTTGAGATGGCAAAGAATCCACGTGCCAAAGTCACCAGTAGCGATACTGTGTCTATGTCCGAAGGTGTTTGGTTGGGGAACAAATCAACTTTGTTAGAACATAAAAATAATTTGCCGTCTAAATATGAAACAGATACTGGTATAACTATTTTGTTGAACGATCCAGTGACATTGCAGGTTTTGGCGAATGATATAAATTCTATTACGGGTATTCCTGTGAAAATAGACAGTCAGGTTGATGCAGAAAAGTTAAAAAAGACAGTTGATGTCGCTTATACTGGTAAATTGTCTGGATTGCTTTCGCAAATTGCAACTGATTTAGATTTGCTTTGGTATTATGACAAGAATTCAATCGTGTTCTATGAAACAGAAACTCGTACATATACATTATATGCATTAGGAACGGATGTTTCATACCAATCTTCTGTTCAGACAGATACAGGAAACATGGTATCTTTGGAATCTACTTTGAAAGAATGGGATGAAGTTGAATCAACTCTTACTTCTATTATAAATAATTCCAAGAATGCTAAATTCACAGTTTCGCGCAGTTTGGGAACTATTACTGTAACAGCGGCACCTTCTGTTTTGAATCGTGTATCTGAATATATCACAAAACAGAATAAACGTTTATCACAGTTAGTGACAATAGATGTGAAAGTATTACAAGTGTCTTTGTCCAATGAATCAGCTTTTGGGTTGAATTTGGCGGCGGCTATAAACTCTGCATCTGGATTGAATATTGTGGCGAATCCAAAGAATAATTTGGCTTCGACGGAAACTTCGTCTATGAATGTGGCTGTGTTATCAAATGCAGTAGCGCAAAGTGTTACAGGCATAGAAAACACATATTCTGCTGACCAGATTAAAAATGGTTCTATGGCACGTGTGGCTGGTTCTAATGCTTTGATAGAAGCATTGGCAAAGCAGGGTAAGGTATCTTTGGTGACAAATGTTGGTGTTACAACGCGTAATAATCGTGTTGCGCCTGTGACCAATACAAAATCTACTGGTTATATCAAACGTTTCGAATCGCGTACATTTACAACTGTGGAATCAAGTACGGTTGACCAAGACGATTTGGAAACAGGTTTTTCGATGCAGTTATTACCAAACGTTCTGGAAAATGGAAAAATCTTGCTTTTGTTCAAGATGTCTGTTCGTGAATTGTTAAAAATGTCAACTCAAACAATCGGTGCAGTTACCTTGCAATTACCAGAAGTGGAAGAACGTTCGTTTATGCAGGAAGTAATTATGGAATCTGGTCAGATGTTGGTTGTGTCTGGATTTGAAAAGCAAAAGAACGATGATACAAGATATGGTTTGGGTGACGCAGACTTTATGGCTTTGTCTGGTTCACGTGAAACTGCCGCTTCTCGTGAAGTATTGGTTGTTATCTTGACACCACAGGTCTTGGTCAGCCCGATGGATGCAGAACGCAGTATACAACAGCATTGGGGCGCACCACTTAACTAAAATTAAATATAATTATTCATCTGCTGGTTGTCGGTGCGTTTATGTAGGTTTACTACACTGCACTTGCCGACAACTTCGCATCTAAACAATTCTATTTAATTTTATGATTCGGAATAATTCTGGAACACAAAAAACACCGCCCGATTGGGCGGTTTGTTTTTTAGAAAACTTAATTAAGCAATTTTTGCAACTTTCTTTGCAAGACGTGCAACTTTTCTGGAAGCAGTTTTCTTTGGCATTGTTTTGCCTGCTGCTTTCATGATTTTGCTTTCTGCAGCGCGTGTTGCAGCAATAGCCGCTGCTTTATCGCCAGATTCAATTGCTTTCAACGCTTTTTTTGTTTCTGTTTTAACAGCACTGCGACGTGCAGTGTTAATTGCGTTCTTTTTTTCTGTTACAAGAATTCTTTTCTTGCATGATTTATGATTTGCCACTTTATTTTCCTTTTATTTTATATGGTTTTCTGTTATTTTATAGAAAACAAACACAAAATCAAGGGAAAATAACAATGTTGTACTTTTTTTCTTTAATAGTTTCTTATCTGTTGGGATCTGTGCCTTTTGGGCTGGTGGTGGCGAAAGTTTTTAACAAAGGTGATTTGCGCAAGGTTGGTTCTGGCAATATTGGGGCGACAAATGTTATGCGCGTTGGGGGCTTGCGTTTGGCGGGATTAACCTGGATTTTGGATATGTCAAAGGCAATAGTGTCTGTCTTGATTGGCCGTTATGTTGGCGGAGAGGTTTTTGGTGCGTGGTGCGGTTTTGTCGCGATTGTTGGGCATTGTTTCCCTGTTTGGTTAAAATTTCATGGTGGAAAAGGGATTTCTGCGCTTTTTGGAGTGCTGNNNAATCCGATATTGTTCGTCATAGAAGGTATTGAATGGTTGTTGGTTGCGCTGGGGACTGGTTTTTCTTCCGCTGGGGCGACAATCGTTTTTTGTTTGATGCCAGTGTTTGGATTTATTATTGGAAAAGGCGTTGGTTTTGCATTTTTAGCAATTGCTCTGTTGTGTTTGATTCGCCACAAAGCGAATATTGTGCGTTTGTTTCAGGGGCAAGAATCAAAAATAGAATGGAAATGGAAGAAATAATATAGACATTCTGTTTGTTTTTTAGTCGTTTTTGTGATATAATATAACGCATAAAGAGGGAATATATCATGAAACATTTTATGTCATTTTTTGTTTTGTCTTTGGTTTCTTTGGGTGCGTTTGCGGCGAATAATGGGCGTCCTGCAATGTCTAACAAGATTATGGCTGCGCCACAACGTTATACCGCATCGGTTAATCAGTTGAATACTTTGGCTAATGTTAATGGTTCTGTTGTTCAAAATAATACTGTTGAAACAATCAACACAGTAGAACCAGTGAAAGAAGAACCAGAAGTGGATAGACGTGAAGCAGAACGTAATGCGTGTATAAACAACAATATTGGTATTGGAAATACTTTTGTTTGGGCATCCCGTTTCAGTGATACTTCTAATTATACTACTATGGTTGAAGACGTTAAGAACCCTGAAAACAATGTTTGCTTTGTGCGTGTTGAATTGAAATCTGATGATGAATCAAGAATTTCTGTTTCTGATGTAAAATCAAAGTATTTTATGTGGGGTGAAAATATCGAATGTGGTTCATGGGTAAGCGAAAAAGAAATGGAAGATCGTATATTAGCGGCCAAGAAAGGTAATCGTGTTGGTGGTATTGTTGCTGGCGCTGTTGTTGGTGCTGGTGCTGGTGTTGGCGCGATGGAATTGTTCGGGAATAAGCTGATTGGTGGTAAAGTTCAGGGACAGAAAGCAGGTAATATGGAAGGGAATAAACTTTATCGTTCGATATTGCTGACTTATAAAGAAAAAGGCGATCAGCAGTCTAAAGCAAAGTATGATGAAATAGTTGGTGCTTTGAAAACAATGAAAAAAGCATGTGATGAAAATCCTAATGTGGATGACAATTGCAAAGATTATAAAGAATTGTTAGCAAGTATCGGAGAAAAATAATATTCGTGTACTTTTCACTTAAAAAGATTGTAGGTTTGTTCTACAATCTTTTTTATTATGAAAGATATGTTAAATAAACTTTTGATATTAAGATCGTCTGGGATAGGGCCTGTTAAATATAGGGCGCTGTTGGATGAATATGGTTGTGATGAAAACATTGTTGCACATTTAAATTTAGATGAAGATTTTGTTGATTCGGTAAAACGCGAAATGGACAAGGCCTTTGATATGGGAATCGAATATATATCTGATACAGATTCGCGTTATCCAAGTGGTCTATTAAATGTGAAGAATCATCCGATTGTTATAAGTGTGCGTGGAAATGTATCAACACTGTCTAAACGATGTGTGTCGATTGTTGGAACACGACATGCAACAGCAACAGGTATGAACTTTGTATCAGAAATAGCAAATGAATTTGCAAAGCATAATGTTGTCGTTGTATCTGGTATGGCGATTGGAACAGACAGTGCGGCGCATCGTGGGGCTTTAAGTGCAAACGGCGATTCGCAAACAATCGCTGTATTGGCGGGTGGCGTTGATTATATATGGCCGCTGGAAAACGAATCGTTATATTATGAAATAATGGAACGTGGTGCGCTGATAAGTGAAATGCCAGTTGGTATGGTGCCAAATGGACAAAACTTTGTTCAAAGGAATCGTTGGATTGCCGCAATATCTGATTCGTTAATAGTTGGTGAAGCTGATGCGAAATCTGGCAGTATGACAACTGCACGATTCGCAATAGATTATGACAAAAAAGTATTCGCAGTACCTGGACACCCGAGCGATGCGCGCAGTGCAGGGCCTAATTCGTTAATCAAAAGCGGCAATGCAATAATGTGTACTTCGCCAAAAGATTTTTTTGCAGATGTAAAAGAGATAAAAAATAAAAAAAATGTTAACCCAGGAAATGAAATTTTAGATAAGTTAGGAATGATTCCCGTGTCAGAATCTGTATTGGCAAATCTTGTCAAAAAAACTGTTTCGGAAATCAAGTCGGATTTAGTAGTGTTGGAATTACAAGGTTTAATAAGAAAACAAGACGGTGGTTATGTTTTAAATTAGTTTTTTAAATGTATATACAGTGTATATACAAAGTGCGAAAATCCAATAAAAAAACGAATCGTTGTCAAAAAATAAATGTTCAAAAATAAATGGATATTTGGTTGCAAACATAAATAAATTTTATACATTGTTGAACATCCAAACGGTTGATTCTTAATCAATCATCAAAGCGAGAAAAAAGAGAGTTGACGGCATAAAAACGTTTTTTTGTGCGGGGTGGTTTTTTTGACTGCTTGACGGAAACGCTCTTAAGGAAGGAAAAAAGGGGAAAACGGATATGCAAGTGACAGCGATAAACAAAAGTGTAAATATAGAATCTGTTATGGGGGCTCTTGCGGCCAAAATAGATTCTGCGGGATTCACAGCTTGGATAGCGCCGTTAAATGCAGAAATATGTGGAAACTGTTTGAACCTTGTTGCGCAAAACCAATTTACCGCCGACTATGTCAAAAGGGAATATGAAAATGTCCTGAAGAATGTAGCGGCGGATTTTCTTTTAGNNTAAATATATGTGTGCGTTCAAGTAATGCCTGTGTAAAATCTGCAAATGATAATGTTGTTTGTGAATTTGTAAGACCAGTGAAACAAACTGTTCGCAAAAATAACGGTTTTGATTCTTTTGTGTGCAGTGATGAAAATATGTTTGCAGTGGCGGCATGTAAAAAAATCGCGATGTCGGATGCTTCTTTTTCACAATTGTTTATTTATGGACCAGCAGGTGCAGGTAAATCATTATTGTTAGATTGCATTTGTAATACAACAACGAAAAACGTTGTAAGAATGTCTGGTGGTCAATTTGTTGCAGATTTTGCACGTGCATTGCGTGATAAAACAATCTTTTCTTTCAAAGACTTTTGTCGCAGTTGTGATATGTTCATTATGGATGATGTTTGTGCGTTGGCGGGAAAACGTGCAACAAGCGATGAATTTTTGCAACTGATGATGGATTTGCGTGCGGCAGGCAAAAGTGTTGTGTTGACTGCGAATTGTGCGCCAAGTGCATTAAATGGTTTTGACAGACGCATTCAATCTTTGTTGGCTTCTGGTTTGGTTGTGGATGTTGTTGCACCAAACGCACATGTTCGTCGTTCTATGTTGGTTCGCAATGGTGTTGATTCTGTTGTTGCAGATGAATTGTCCAAACAAATAAACGGTGATGGACATATGGTTAACGGCATCATCAATAAAATCAAAACATATACTGAATTGATGGGTGAACAGGTAAATATGGCTGTTGCATCAAAATTGTTGGCTGATGTTTTGAACAAATCAAAAACACCTTTGTCTATGGTAAAGGCAATGTGTGAAAAGATGTCTGTATCATTTGACGAAATTTGTGGCAATTCACGCACTCGTCGCTTGGTTCGTGCGCGTCAGATTATGATGGCTGCATTAAAAGATGCAACAAATTTATCTTTGTCAGAAATTGGAAATGTATGTGGCGGACGCGATCATGCAACAGTTGTTTATGCTTTGTCACAAATTGAAAAACAAAAGACCACAGATTTGATATTAAATGCAGAAATTGCCGATATGGTAAAATTGTGCAAATAAAAGTTTTGTTCGTAGAACAAAGAAGGAGAGAAAAACACCGCCCGTTTGGGCGGTGTTTTTTTTATTAAAATTAAAACCAGCCTTTCTTTTCGTTTTTGATGCCTGCGAATTCTGAAAGGGCTTTTTTCTGTTTTTCGGTTAATTTCTTTGGAATTGTAATTCCGATTTCAATATACAAATCACCAAAGCCACCACGACCAGTTGGCATACCATGTCCGCGGACACGTAATTTTTCGCCTACCTGAGTTCCACTTGGGATTTTTACCGATAATTTTTTGTCGTCAATAGTTTCTATTTCTATTTCACCACCCAGTGCCAATGTTGCAAAATCTAAATCTTTACGCATTAACAAATCGTTGCCCAGTCGTTCAAAGGTCTTGTTTGGTTTAATATGAACATCTATGTAGAAATCGCCGCTTTCACCACCGTTGGGTGCTGCTTCGCCCATGCCAGCCATACGAAGTCGTGCGCCGTCCATGATACCCGCAGGGATTTTTACATCCAATGTTCTTTGTTTGTTAACTGTGCCTGTGCCATCACAGTTGCTACATTTTTTATCTATCTTTTTACCCAATCCTTGACAATCGGGGCAGGGCGTTTCAACCGCGAAAAATCCTTGGCGTGTGTGAACATAGCCAGAACCACCACATGTTGGGCAAGGTTTTGCAGGTTTGCCGTCCGCCGTTCCGTTTCCATCGCATTTTTCGCATTTTACATTACTGGAAAATTTAACAGTGTGTGTTGTGCCAAAGTAAGCGTCTTTTAAATCGATGACAACTTCGTCCAATAAATCGCGTCCGCGTTGTTGACGCGCGCCTTCGCCAAAGCCACCACTAAAGCCAAATCCACGCATGGCTTCGCGCAGTATATCTTCCATGCCGCCCATGTCGCCACCATTAAAGTGGAAAGAGCCGTTCCCAAATGGGTTGCCACCAAATCCGCCAGCCCCAGCACTGGCCCCATTACCACCAGCAAAAGCGGCGTCACCGAATCGGTCATATGCGGCGCGTTTTTGTGGGTCTTTTAAAATATCAAAGGCATTGTTTACTTCTTTGAATTTTTCTTCCGCAGATTTGTCCCCAGGGTTTTTGTCTGGGTGGTATTTCATAACCAGTTTATGATATGCTTTTTTTATGTCAGTATCACTGGCATCGCGGGCGACGCCCAAAACTTCATAAGGATTTTTGTTCATATTTTTACCTGTTAATTAACTTCGTATCGAATATATAAGTATATTATATTGAAAATCAAGTGTTGTTATGGACTATTTTTATGCTGTTTTTAGTGGCAAATAACGGTTTTACCTTGATAAAAATTCAAAAATGTTATAATAATACCTTGATAAATATAGGAAAAACTATGAATAAGTACGATGCGTCAGATATAGAAGTTTTGGAAGGTTTGGAACCTGTGCGCCTGCGCCCAGGGATGTATATCGGTGGAACAGACGAAAAAGCATGGCACCATTTGCCAGTCGAAATTATGGATAATTCTATT
Organism: Alphaproteobacteria bacterium UBA2947; assembly: GCA_002348925.1. Classification (GTDB taxonomy): domain Bacteria; phylum Pseudomonadota; class Alphaproteobacteria; order Rs-D84; family Rs-D84; genus Enterousia. The sequence continues at coordinate 79,659 of DEBV01000014.1, forward strand.
GACGAAGCAGTGGCGGGTTTTGCTAAAAAAATAGTTGTTAATTTGATAGATTCCAAGACCATAGAAATAACAGATGATGGACGCGGTATCCCAGTTGATGAACATCCAAAGTATCCTGGGAAATCTGCGCTGGAAGTTATTTTGACCACGCTTCATTCGGGTGGAAAGTTCAATAATAATGTCTATAAAACCAGTGGCGGTTTGCATGGTGTGGGCAGTGCGGTTGTAAATGCGCTTTCTTCAAATATGGAAGTGACTATTTCAAGGGACGGCTTTGAATGGAATCAAACTTTTTCACGTGGAAAAGTAACCAGCCCGATTACAAAAGGTGCAGCGACCAAGGCGCATGGTACAAAAATTAAATTTACACTGGATGATCAAATCTTTGGTGAAAATGCAGTGTTTAAGCCAGTTAAAATTTATCGTATGGCGCGTGCAAAATCTTTCTTGTCACGCGGGGTGAAGATAGAATGGCATTGTAATCCAGCCCTTGTCACCGAAGATATGAATATCCCAGCGGATAAAGTATTTTATTATCCAAATGGTGTGTGTGATTTCGTTGCGGAAAAAACAGATTCTAAACCACGCATTTTGCCAAAGATATTTAGTGGCTCAATCGATTTTCCTGATGATAGTGGTCGTGTTGAATGGGCTTTAACTGTTTTAACAGATGAAAATGGTGCGGCGTCTGATGATGGATTCTTTGCGTCTTATTGTAATACTATTGCTACAATTGACGGTGGAACACATGAAAATGGTTTCAAAGCAGCGATAACCAAAGGCTTGAAAGCATACGGCGAAAAGGTAAATAACAAAGCCGCCGCTTCCATAATCAGTGATGACGTTTTTGATTCGGTTGCTGCGATTGTTTCTGTGTTTTATAAAACACCACAATTCTTGGGGCAGACCAAAGAAAAACTTTCCAATCCTGAAATCGCGCGTTATACAGAAAATGCTTTGCGTGACCCATGGGAAATGTTCTTGGCATCTGATCCAAAAACAGCAAATGCATTATTGGATTTTGTAATAAATTTGGCAAATGCGCGTATTAAAACAAAACAAGTCAAAGATGTTGCGCGTAAAACACCAACCAAAAGAATTCGTATGCCTGCGAAATTGGCAGACTGTTCAAAGCATGGTGTTGAAGGAACAGAATTGTTTATTGTAGAGGGGGAATCTGCGGGTGGTACGGCCAAACAAGCGCGCGACAGAGCAACCCAAGCAATTATGCCACTTCGTGGAAAGGTTTTAAATGTTTTGTCTAATTCTGATGAACGTTTCAGCGCGAATCGTGAATTAAATGATTTGATAGATATCATCGGTGCAGGAATCGCAAAAGATTGGGACGAAACAAAACTTAGATATGAAAAGATTATAGTTATGACCGATGCTGATGTCGACGGCAGTCATATTGCTTCACTGCTTATGGCGTTTTTCTATCAGTATATGCCACAACTTATTTATGGGGGGCATTTGTATTTGTCTTGTCCGCCACTTTATAAATTAACTTGTGGAACAGAATCAATTTATGTTGATACAGATGAAGAATTGGAAGAATTAAAAACAATTAAATACAAAAACAAGAAAGTTGAAATTTCACGATTCAAAGGTCTGGGGGAAATGATGCCAAATCAATTAAAAGAAACAACTATGTCGCCAAAAACACGCAGGTTGATTCGTGTTGATTTGCCACCAAAGACAGAAGATGGTCAAGAAGATACAGAAAAAACAAAAACTTTGGTGTATGATTTGATGGGTAAAAAACCTGAATTCAGATTTAAGTTTATCACAGAACATGCACAGTTTGTTAAGGATTTATTTGTATAACTGATTTTTATAAACATCAAAAAATCCGCTGTATAGCGGATTTTTTGTTGAGTTGTTTTTATTATTTAATCTTCTTTAATTTTTCTTTGAATGTTTTTGTGTATTGTACTGCACTCCATATAGATGCACCCAATGCAACCCACAATCCAAGAATACCGATACCTATTATGGTTGATACAATAAATAACAATACTTTGCTGTCTGAAATATTATGAGCGGACACACCAAACAATATAACAATAAGTGCAGCCATTTGAAGTGTTGTTTTTATTTTGCCCATTGAAAAACGAGCCTTTGGAACTGGCATTTCAATTTTTTGTGTTCCCAAGAATTCACGTAAACCACTGATATACAATTCGCGATCTACCATTAAAAAGATTGGAATCAAAACAAACCACAATCTTCTTACGATTGGTGTATAAAACGAAGCGATAAATGTTAAATCAATAGGAATAAATGGTAATAATATCAACATATTGCACACTAATAATTTATCACCAATGTGATCTAACACACCACCCAGTTTTGTGCAACAATCATATTTACGCGCCAAGTAGCCATCAAACCAATCTGACACTGCACCCAGTGTAAACAAGATAAATGTGGTTAGGTACCAATTAAACATCATTGTTGGGATTATTGCAAATGCAGCCACAATCCTGAATATGGATAAAAAATTGACAAAAGCTTTCATGTTTTTTCTCCTTTTTTACATGACTTTTATTTTATAGCACGTCAGAATGAAAATGTACATATATTTTTTTTGCAGTACTTTTCCCCAGTTCAGGAACGCGTTCCAGTGCTTTTAAATCTGCGTCCATAATGGCATGTACAGATCCAAAATGTTGCAATAATAATTTTTTTCTTTTGGGCCCCAGGCCTTCAATAGAATCAAGAACAGATGCAGTTAGTTGTTTTGCACGAATCGAACGATGATATGTTATAACGAATCTGTGCGCTTCATCACGTACAGCACGCAGCATTAAAAATAATTGTGAATCTTTTGGTATCTCTCTGTTTTCAGAACCGTCAGGCATAATAAAATGTTCATCTCCGTTACGGACTTCGCCTTTTGCAATACCAAATATTGGTATGCGTCCATTTGAAACACGATTCGCAATATTCCACTGTGCAATGCCGCCATCAACAATTATTAAATCAAGTTTTGGTCCGTCGTTAATCGCACGTGTGACAAATTCTTGCATCATAGCAATGTCGTTTCCTGCGCGTTGCATATCATGTAATTTAAAATGTCGATAAGCGGATTTTATAAAGCCATCATGACCAAATGCTATCATCGCACCAACTGGTTGTTTGCCAAATAAATGTGAATTATCAAAAACGCCAACAGTGTTCAATTTTAAGCCTAATAATTTTTCAAATTCTGAAACATTTTTATCCCATTGCAAATTTTGTGTATACGGCTGATTCTGCCGTATACCGCGATTTGTTGTTTTTGTTAATGCAGATATTTTATCGCGAATCATAGCGGCATTTTCAAAATCCATTTTGTCTGAAAAATCTTTCATAATTTTTGTTAAATCTGAAATTATAGGTTCGCTGTCGCCAGTCAAAATTCGTCGTGCCAGTTGAACGTTTTTATCGTAATCTGTTTGTGGCAAACAACAAGGTGCGCTGCAGCGACCAATTTGGTAAAGCAAGCACGGTCTTGAACGATTTTTCATAAATGTATCGGTGCATGTTCTGATTTTGCAAACCCGTTGAATCGTTTTTATTGTATCATTTAATGCGTAAACAGAAGGATAGGGGCCGAAAACATCTTTTCGTTGTGATATTTTACCCCTGAATTTAAGTAAACGCGGAAATTCATGTTTTGTTAATGCCAACATCGGGTACATTTTCCCATCTGTCAGCATAATGTTGTACTTTGGTTTTAATGTCTTGATAAGATTCTGTTCCAATATCAGCGCATCTTGGTCCGTCTTGGTAATTTCCCATTCAACCCGTTCAACCAAAGAACGCATCACTTGTTTATGATTTTCAAGTTTAGAAACGTCAATATACTGGCGCAATCTGTTCAATAAATTCTTGGCTTTGCCGACGTATAAGAGATTGCCTTCGCCATCGTACATCTTGTATATTCCAGGCGAAAGAGGTGCATTTTTAATTAAATCTCTAAATTGAATATTCATAACAAATATGATATTATATAAATTATAAAAATCAAATAGAGGTGTTAAAATGAGACAAGAATCTGGTCGTTCAATGATAGAAATGGTCGGTGTGTTGGCTATTATGGGTATGTTGACAGCAACTGCCTTTGCACTTATTTCCTTGGGGATAAATCGACAAAAGCAAGCACGTGTAATGGATGATGTCGTTACGATGGTTTCTGGCGTACGTGGGCTTTTGGGCGATTATGATGATTTTTCAAATATCGATAATTCTACAATTTTTGCAGCAATGTCTGTAAGCAATAAAAATCCATATGGTGGTACCTATGAATTGGCGGTAGATGCGTCTAATCCGCGGCAATTTATTGTTCGTATAAATGGACTTAATAAATCCGATTGCGAAGCGTTAGTGACGAAAGCGTGGACAGATTCTGTTGGTTATGTTTCTTCGGAACACAAGGAAAGTGGCGCAACAGGTAATTGCGGTGAAGGCAACAATAATGTGGTGTCCATCACATACGGTGAATAAGATAGGCATATGGCAGAATTCATAACTATTTCTGAGGCAGAATCTGGAATGCGTTTGTTGCGCTGGTTTGTGCGCCATTATCCAGGTATGTTGCAACGTGATTTTTATAAACTTTGTCGTGGTGGGCAAATAAGATTGAATTCTTCGCGGTGTAAAGGTATGGAATTGTTGACCGCGGGTGATATTGTTCGAATACCGCCGACATTGCAATCGTATAAAACAGTGAAAAAGACTGAAAACGGTGAAAACTATTCTTTGTCCGATTTGGAAAAATTAAGACAATGCATTGTCCACGATGATGCAGATATTGTTGTTTTTAATAAACCTGCAGGTTTGGCAGTGCAGGGCGGGACAGGAATAAAAAAATCAATAGATAAAATGGCTGCCGCTTTGTTCCCGTATGATAAAATATCGCTGGTTCACAGAATAGATCGTGAAACAAGCGGTTTGTTGGTTGTTGCAAAAAATCAAAAGGCAGCGCAAGATTTGGCTAACCAATTTCAGAGCAAGATTGCACATAAGGAATATCTGGCGTTATTACAGGGAAATATCCCACAAAAATCAGGCGTGATAGATAATTATGTTGCCAAGGGCATGGTTTTCGAAGATGCTTCTAGGGTGCCTGATGGTGTTTCTGTGCAACGTGCAATTACAGAATACAAGGTTTTAGGTGAAGCAGCTGGGCTTTTGACTTGGGTTTTGTTTTCACCGAAAACTGGTAGAACTCATCAGTTAAGATTGCATAGTGCTTTTTCGTTGCATGCACCAATTATAGGGGATGATTTATATGGTACACGTTCTGATGAATTGGACAGCGTTTTGGGATCTTTTTTAAAAACACAAAAATTATTTTTATTTGCATATCGGATTACTTTAAGGCATCCTGGAAGTGGAAAAACAGTAACATTTTGTGCGGAAGTCCCAGATTTTATGCAATCTGTTATAAAGTTTTTGGAATTTAAATTGCCATAAAGGGAAAAAAGATATGTTTTTATATGCTTTTTATAGAAGATATCTCTGGTTATTGCGAATAATAGCCGTTTTCTTTATGGGCTTGATAGTTGCAATAGGTGTCGCCTTGTGTCAGTTAGATTTAGAATCTTTGCGCGGGAACATCTTGTCTGCTTTGCGTGAAGGAACAAATATGCCTGTTGAAATAGATGGCAAAATTTCATGGCGTTTTTCTTTGCGTCCAGAAATAGAATTAAACGATGTGCGTGTTCCAAATGCAGAATGGGCGAAAAATAAAAATTTATTTACAGCAAAAAAAATAGATGTCAGATTGGATTTATTGTCTTTGTTTAAATCTCATCCTGTCATTCGTCGTGTAAAAGTTTATGACGCAAAAGTATTTATTGAAAAAAATGATAAAGATGAAAATTCAATAGTATTTAATAATTCACAGACGCCACAAAAAGTAGCAGATACAGATAAAAATATTGTTTCAAAATATCCTGTGGAACAATTACCTTTTGGTGGATTGGATATCGAAAAATTGTCTGTAAATTTGTATGGCGATAAATATGAATTATCAAGTTTTGGTATAAGTAATTATATGCGTCATTCCAGTCGTGAATATGTTGGTTGGGTCAAGCCGTATGATACAAATTTCCCTTTTGTGATACAGTTTTCGGAATATAACAGTGAAAGAAAAATCTATCCAGTGCGAATCGCTTTTGCAACAGGTGGTGAAGCGTTAATTGCAGATATTGCATTAGAAGGAACAAGCAAAATGCCAATAGATTTTGTTTTGCGTGGTGATGTTCCTGATATAAAAAAATCTGGAGATTGGTTTAATATAAATATGATTGATCTGCCAAAAATGAAAGTAAATATTGCAGGTGGGCTGGATAGAAAAAAAATATCATTCAGGAAATCTTCAATCGCGATTAAAGGTGCCACACTTAATTTTTCTGGTTCGTATGATTGGTCTAAAAAAACACCTGTTATAAGGGCAGATATTTCTTCCGATGGCATAAATTTATATAAATCTTTTCCTGAATGGTATGGCGTGGGTACAGAATGGATTCATCCGAATCGCGATTTGAATGTGTTTCAAGATATGCCATTGTTTGGGGAATACTTGTATGATGTGGACACGGAAGTTAATTTGAATTTAAAACATTTTATAGTGTACAGGTCTTTGGATTTATTTGATTTAAACGCAAAAATAAACATTAAAAATCATATTGCACGTGTTGACGCAAATGTTGGTATAGGTAAAGGAAAGGTTAATGCTGTATTGATTTCTGATATTTATCAAAATGGCATGTTAGATGCAACAATGGCTGCAGTTGGAAAAGATATCTATGTTGGTGAAATTATTAACCAAGTTGATGTTCATAATGTTTTGTCCGGGGTGCCTGTGAATTTAGATTTGTTTGTTAAGGCTCGCGGTAAAAATATGTCTGAGATAATGCAGACAATAACTGGGCCTGTGTTGATGTATTCTACGGACAGGGGGTTTGCGCATGCCGATTTGGTGGAATATATGTATGGCGGGGATTTCTTGACATCTTTGCGTCATAATGTTCAGGACTTGTTTACAGGAAACAAGCGCGATATGATAGAAATAGTCAACGCCATAGTAAATGTTAAATTGCGTGACGGTTTAATTGAAACGCAAAATGGTGTGGCTGTTGAAACACGTGTTATAAATATGCGTCTTGCAGGGACTCTTGATTTGGGCAAAGAAACAATCCAAATGTCTTTGGCCACTGTTCCAGTAAGGGGGTTGAAATTGTCTTTGTCTGGAAATTTGGTTAATGCAATGCAAATATCTGGGAATTTGGCAGAACCAGATTTCAAGATAAGCAGTGCAGCCGTTGCGGGCAAAGTTGGGTCTGCTGTCGGAATAGGGTTGTTGTTATCGCCTTTGACTGGCGGATTAAGTATAGCAGGTGGTTTATTGGCTGGTGTGTTGGCTGGCGATTTACTGGAAGGTTGGTTGGCAGATGATAACCCATATCAAACAGCTATGAAAAACGGTGCACCACGAAAACGTGATGATCCAGATTGGATGAACAGGTCGGTGCAAGAATTATCTAATTCATTATTCAAGGAGTAAAAAAATGATAAATTGGTTAAATATTGTTCAGGTTTTTATAATTGCATTAGTAGTGTATGCTTTTTATGTAAGCTTTATTAAGAACACCTCTTCAGAAAAGTTAGTACGTGGTTTGTTTGGACTTGGTGTGCTTTGGGTATTAAGTTTTTTATTGCCATGGTTGCACCTGTATTTGTTAGGGCGTTTTTTACATTGGATAGCATTATTTTTGTCTGTTGGTTTGATAGTTATTTTTCAACCAGAATTACGAAAGTTTCTGGCGCTGATGGGAAATGTCCGTGGATTAAAAAATTTGATTCATGCGTTTAAACAGGATATAAAAAAATCATCCGATAAACAAAAAGCCGTAGATGAAATAATGAAAGCAGTCACTTATATGTCGGAAAAACATACGGGCGCACTTATTGTATTCCCAGAAGATATAGATGATGGTGTTATTGAAAGATATGGCACAAAAATAGATGCGATTATATCCAGCGAATTATTGTTAACAATATTCTTTAATAAAACACCTTTGCATGATGGGGCTGTTATAATTGCAGATAATGAAATTAAATACGCTGGTGCGATATTGCCAGTATCTCAAAACCAATTACAGTGGAAATATGGAACACGTCACAGGGCTGCACTTGGAATGTCAGAAGCGTCAAAAGCCACAATCTTGGTCGTATCCGAAGAAACTGGCGATATATCTTTTGCAGAAAAAGGCAGTATAAAAAAATATGACGATGTTAAAAAAATAAAAAATAAACTGGAAAAATTGTTGATAAAATAAAGTTTTGTCTAAATAAAAGAAAGTTTATTTTTTGTTGATTTGCTCTTGCACCGAATCGGTCTTTTTTGGTACACTCTGTTCAGGAAATAAATGAAATAAGAAAGAACAGGAGCAAGTTATGGAATTTTCAGTGTTTCGTCAGGTTTTAATACGTGCGCTGGGGCATATGCAATCTATCGTTGAAAAACGTGCGACTTTGCCTATATTGGTTAATGTTAAAATCGAAGTAGCAGATGATTTAATATTGTCTGCGACAAATGTTGATTTGGAATTGGTAGAACATGTTGCAGCTGATATTACTTTGGCTGGAAAAACAACGGTGCCAGTTCAAATGTTGTATGATATCGTTCGTAAATTGCCAGATGATGCAGAAATAAGTTTTAAACAATCTGGTGACCAACTGGTTGTATCAAGTGGTCGTGCAGTATTCCATTTGCCAACTTTGCCAGCGGAAAACTTTCCTGCGATGGCTGGTGGTAATTTAAGCACAAAATTCCAAATGACAACTGGTGATTTGGCGCATTTGATAAATCAAACTAAATTTGCAATTCCAACAGATGATGTTCGTTATCATTTGGGCGGTATATATTTCCATATATCTGAAGATACTGGTAAATTGACTGCTGTTGCGACAGATGCTCAGCGTATGGCGTTGTGTGCAATTGATGCACCTGTGGATGCCAAGGGTATGCCTTCGGTTATTATCCCACGTCGTGTTATTGGTGAATTGTCTAAATTGTTAGAAGACGCAAATGTAGATGATGTTTTGATTGAATTGTCTGATACCAAGGCGCGCTTTACGGTTGGTGCGGCGACTTTGACAAGTAAATTGGTTGATGCACAATATCCGAATTATCGTGTTGTTATTCCAAAGGGTAATGACAAGATTGCGATTTTGGACAGAAAGCAATTTGTTAATGCGGTTGATTTGGTTTCTGTTGCCAGTGTTGATAAAACAAAATCTGTTCAGTTGGCGTTTTCAATGAACAAATTGGTTATCAGTGCATCCAGTCCAGATGCTGGTGCAGCAACACAAGAATTAGATATAGAATATAATGGTGACGCAACTTTCGCAATTAATTTCAATGTGAAATTCTTACTTGATGTTGCGGGTCAGGTCGAAGGTGAAAAATTCCAAATGGAAATGCAAGAACCTTTGTCACCAACCATCATTAAATCAACAGATAAAGATACGGATGCATTGTTCGTATTAATGCCAATGCGCATGTAAAAACAAATTATAATAATAAATCTGCTGGTTGTTGGCGCGTTTATGTAGGTTTACTACACTGCACTTGCCAACAACTTTGCATCTTCATCATTCTAATTCGTTTTTGTAAATATGATTTAACGGCGCATCTGCTTGTCGTTATTGCGTTTATGTACCTTTGTGTACACTTCACTTAATAACAACGGCGCATCTGCGCCGTTCTAATTTATTTTGAAAAAGACCGCCGTATTGGCGGTTTTTATCTGTTTTAATTTATTTCTTTTGTAAAACATCTTTTCTTGACGATGCTTTTTTTTAATATATTATTTATGCGCAAGAGGTTTTACATATGAATATTCAAGATATTACAGCGGGTAAAGAACCGCCAAAGAAAATGAACGCCATTATCGAAATTCCAGAAAATGGTGTTGTTAAATATGAAATAAATAAAGAATATGGAATGTTGCGCGTGGACAGGGTTTTGCATACCCCAATGGCGTATCCGGCAAACTATGGTTATTTCCCTGGGACGTTGGGCGATGACGGTGATCCTTTGGATTGTGTTGTGGTTTGTAATGCACCGCTGATGCCGGGTGTTTTAATTGAAGTTCGTCCAATTGGTGTTTTGATTATGGAAGACCAAGCAGGTGGCGATGAAAAAATAATTTGTGTTCCGTTAAATAGAATTGATCCATATTATGAAAAAACATCAGTATTGGAAGAATTACCAGAAATATTGCGTTCAAAAATAGAGTATTTCTTTCAACACTATAAAGATTTGCAACCGAATTCATGGTCAAAAGTTGTCGGTTGGGGTGACAGGGCTGCGGCTGATAAATGTATTATGGAATCTATAGACAGATATTGGTTGCATAAACGCGAAGCGCAATAAATTGTTGCGAAAATCAAAACTTTATTATAACCTTAGACCGTAATTTTAAACCAAGGGGTAAACAAATGGCTTCTTTTATAGCAAATGATATGCGTGTGGGTTGGGTTATTTCCCACAATGGTAAACGTTATTCTGTGACTTCTATCACAAAAGTAAAACCAGGCAAAGGCGGTGCTTTTGTTCAGGCTGATTTGCGTGATATCGATTCGGGCAACAAAGGTGGTGACCGTTGGCGCGCAGAAGACAAAGTTGAAAAGTTGATGGTTGAAGATATCGAATGTCAATATTTGTATTCAGATGGTACAGATGCATACTTTATGAATTTGAATGACTATGAACAATTCACAATGCCAAACGATTCTTTGGGCGAACAAATGAAATTCTTGGCGCCAGAAATGTTGGTCAAAGCGAATTTTGTCGAAGGACACCCTGTATCTATCACATTGCCAAAAACAGTTGTTGCAACTGTTGAAGAAACAGAACCAGCATTAAAAGGTCAAACGGCAACCAGCAGTGGTGGTAAACCTGCGATTTTGGATAACGGTGTTCGTGTTCAAGTTCCAACTTTCATCGAACAAGGTGAAAAGATTGTTGTGAATACTGAAACACTTGAATACGTTGAACGCGCAAAATAATTTATTTTTATAAAATGTAGAGAATCCGCCGTATAGGCGGATTTTGTTTTTTAAATTTTATATCCAGATCCCATAATATTTTGTATTTCATCGATACAATTTTTTGTCATTTCTTCGCGTGCTGCGTTCAAGTAAAATCGTGGGTCAAAAATATCTGGTTTTGTTGCTAATGTTTTTCGAATTGCGGCAGTAAAGGCAAAACGAGAATCGGAATCTACATTTACTTTTGCAACATGTAAAGATATTGCGCAACGAATTTGTGCAGGAGAAATACCGCGGGCATTTTTTATATCTCCACCAAACTTGTTTATTTGATTAACATATTTTTGTGGAATGTTTGATGCACCATGTAAAACCAGTGGGGTGTTCGGAATGTTCTTTGCGATTTGTTCCAAGATATCGAATCGCAAAGTTTCGTTTGTATTTTTTCTTTTATACGCACCATGTGAAGTTCCGATTGCAACCGCCAGAGAATCGGTTTGAGTTTGTTTTACAAAATCTTTAACAAGGTCTGGGTCGGTGTAAGAGTGATTTTTTGCCGTTGTATTTTTATCTTCTGTCCCAGCGAGTATCCCAAGTTCTGTTTCAAGTGATACGTTGATTTTATGAACATAGTCGGCAACACGACGCGATTCGGATATATTTTTACTAAGTGGCAGGGCGCTGCCGTCAAACATGACCGATGAAAAGCCAAGGTCGGTTGCGTATTTGCAAACTTCAAAACTGTGTCCATGGTCAAGATGCAGGGCAATTTGTCCGCGTTTATATTCGGCACCACGAATCATGCCCATCAACATTTCGCCGCCCATGTATTCCAATGCGCTTTCGGATACAGCCAATATAACAGGGCTTTGTGTGATTTGTGCGGCGTTCAATATGGCGGTCAATGTTTCCGTGTTATAGAAATTAAACGCTGGTACGGCATAACCATCGCGCATTGCGCGTTTAAGTAAGTTTTTAGTATTTGCCAACCAAAAATCAGAATAGTGCATGTTTGTCCTTTCGTTTGAACAGATTATAGCACAAATCGTTATGTTTTTATATAAAACTTGACAATAGGAATACCTGTGCAACAATTAAAACATACGAATCGGGTGTTTGAGAGATATAAAAAACAAGGGAAAACAAATGAAAAAAGTTATTTTATCTGTATTAGGTTTGGCTTTGGTCGCTGGTTGTTCTGGTTATGATTATTATGAAACAGGCGTTCGTTATCGTCAAAAAGGTAATGATTGTGTTTATTACTACAGCGAAGAAGGTGAAAAATTCAACAGTGAAATTCGCGATTTGGAAGATGCCAAAAAGATTGTATACAGAAACACGAATTGTGCAGATTTGTACGCTAAAGATACATATGGTTATGATAAACGTACCAGAAATGCTATCTTGCCAGCACGTGTAGAAGAAGAAGCCCCAGTGGCACCAAAATGTGGCTGTCAAACATGTGCGAAAAAACAAGTCTTGAAAAACAAGTACATCATAGTTCCTTCCTATGCTGGATAATTTATCCAGTTTGTGTGTAAAAAGGCGTCGCGGTAAAACGGCGCTTTTTTTATTTGTTATGCGGGACTTTTTATGATAAAATATTATAGAAATAAAGGAGTTTTTATATGAAAAAGATTATGAATAAAATAAATTTTGCTTTAATCGCGATAATGGCATCTGTTCCTGCATTCGCAGCAGACAAAGCTATGTGTGAAGCATTGACAAAATTGCACGATGTGTTTAATTTGCTTCGTACATTGGCATTTATCGGTGCCGCATTTTATATTGCAGGTTGGGCATGGGATTATATTTCCAAAGGCGAAGTAAAAATGGACGATATTAAAAAGAAAGGAACTGGTTTGTTGGTTGGTTTCGCTCTGTTGTTTATGGTCGGGGTTGTATTATCGTTCCTTATGTCTGCATCGGGTGCAAAATTTGTCGGTTGTGTCGATGTTATTAAAACATGGTAATCAACAATTGGTAAAGATAAACCGCCCGATTGGGCGGTGTTTTTTTATTGTCGTTGTAAAGATTTTGGATAATTTGCGTGCCAGAAATTTTTACGTGCACGTTTGATTTTTTCAATAATTGAACAAGTGCTTTGTTCTGTTAATTGTCTTTCTGGAAGAGATCCGTATTTTACAAATTGTGCTCGTGCTAATGTTGCCTTGGTTTTTGCGTGGTTATAAATATCGGCGGTTGTGTAAAATGGTTTGTTGGCAAAATTAAGTACGATTTCTTGCAACATTGCATTTATGAAAATCAGCGTTTGTGGTTTCATATAATCTATGGGCGATGTTTTTATGTTGTAATGTTCGCGCAATGAATCCATAGATTTTACTTTGTACAAAGTTTCCCAAATCAGCGACCATATCTTGCTGAAAGAAGATTTGTCTGCGTTGTATGCGCGATTTATAATTGCCGCCAATAAATTGCTGGTTTGTGCAATTTGATTGCGGATTTTTTCGAATTTTAACTTTTGTGCCAGATCAATTAATTCATCGCCAGGTTTATCTGGAGATAAAAAGTATGCTTGTTCCAATTCTGCACCGTTTTGTTGTCTGAACAAATATTCACATGCAACATTGGTCAAGTGTTGATCTGTTCCGTTTTTAACGGTTCTGATACGATTGGTTTCTGGGTTATATATATTATATGGTTCTTTGACGGTTAAAATATGAACAGGTTCTTCTGTTAAATTTTCGAATTCTGGCAATGTGTCGATCACCATATTTTTTATTATATGTGCAGTTTTTGGTGAAACCAGTTTTTTCATATCGAAAAATTGAGGGTATAAAATCGCCAGATCAGAAAACTTCCAAAAATTCGCATTCGTGTTAATGTTGTGGAATAAATCGTTTTCTTGTTGGCGGCGCGTGTTAAATGTTTGCTTTATCAGTTCTGCACGTGAAGGAATATTTTTTTGGGTCATATTTAATCCTTTTTTGAATCGTCGATATTTGCCAATGAAAACAAAACAGAAGATATCAGCGATTGATATGGTACATGTTGAGCATCTGCCAATTCTTTGATTTTATCTACTATTTGGTGTGGAATACGCATATTTATTACGCAATCTGATTTGTTAAAGGCGCGATAAGCCGCGTACTCTTTTAACAAAGATTCGAT
>DEBV01000014.1:93923-106402 GCA_002348925.1 Alphaproteobacteria bacterium UBA2947
CATTGTATTTACATTTGTCAATACATTTGTGTATAAGGTTGTGATGGCGGAAATATTGGCATTTGTGTTGTTGAATGTGTTGTCGTTAAAGTTTTGATTTTTTATATATGTGTGCTAGAATCCTTTCTGTATTAAAAAGGAAAGGATTTTTTATGCGAAAAATATTGTCGTTTTTTGTGGCCTTGGTGTCGGTTTTGTTTGTTTCAAACGCAAATGCAGAATTGCATGTTGATATTGTTGCTGGCGGTGTTGATCCAACAGCGATTGCTGTTCAGAAATTTGAAACAAGTGGTAATGTGTCGAATTCTGATGCGAAAATGTTGCGTCAGGTTGTTGAAGACGATTTAAAACGGACTGGGCTTTTCAGAATAGTTAATCATGATGCGTTTCCTGAATTTGTGAAAATGAACGAAATGCCTAATTTCAAAAGTTGGGACGCAATAAAAACTCAGGCTCTGGTTCAGGCAAGTTTAAAACCAGAAGGCAAAGACAGTTATAAATTGGAATTTTATCTTTGGGATGTCAAAGGGCAAGAACAGATAGAAGCGCAAAGTTTAATTGCATCGAAAAAATCTGTGCGTCGTCTGGCACATATTATGGCAGATGCGATTTATGAAAGATTGACTGGCGAAATAGGGTATTTTGATACGCAGATTGTATTTATTGCCGAAACGGGTCCTGTGGATAATCGTGTAAAGCGTATGGCGATTATGGACCAAGACGGTTATGGTATGCGTTATTTGTCTGATAAAAAGACCTTTGTTATGTCACCACATTTTTCGCCAAATATGTCAACCGTTGTATTCTTATCCTATCGTAATGACGATCCTATGGTTTGGGTGCTGGATTTGGAAACAGGTGATCAAACAAAATTGGGTAATTTTGGCGGAATGAGTTTTGCTCCACGTTTTTCACCTGATGGAAATCGTGTAGCATTATCGTTGGTTAAAAATGGTTATACTAATATATATGAATATAATATATCTGAAAAATCTTTGAAGCAGTTGACCTTTGGAAACCATATTGACACCAGTCCGTCTTATTCACCTGATGGTCGTTATATGGCTTTCAATTCGGACAGTACTGGTTCACAACAAATACATGTTTTGGATTTAAAGACTGGAAAAAACAAACGTATAACTTTTGGGGCAGGGCGTTATGCGACACCTGCTTGGTCGCCAGATGGCAATTATATCGCCTTTACAAAAATCGCAGATAATACTTTCTATATCGGTGTTATGAATCCAGAAGGCAGACACGAGAAAATATTGTCAGGTGGCTGGTACATGGAAGCGCCTTCGTGGGCACCTGGTTCGCGTCGTTTGGTTTATTATGAAACAGAACAGGCTGCGGATGGCGAAGAACGTGTCAGCCATATTCGCAGTGTTGATATAACAGGTCAAAATATTTACGATATTGAATTAAAAGACGGAATAAATGGGGTTGAACCAACTTGGTCACCAAAATTACCATGATGAAAAAGTTTATTTCGTTTGTTGTTTTATGTTTTTGTTGCCAAATTTGTTTGGCAACGCCTGTTCGGGTCACTTATATAATCGACGGCGATACTTTCGTTGGGGATATTTTATTGGCGGATAAAACAGAAGTTATGTCTGTAAAGGTTCGTTTGCGTAATGTTGATACACCCGAATTGCATGGTGATTGTGAATCTGAAATAAAACGTGCGAATTACGCGAAACAAAGATTGGGCGAACTTATTCCCGCTGGGTCAACAGTTGAAATAAAAAATGTCAAAAACGATAAGTATGCAGGGCGTATAGATGCCAATGTTTATGATTCTGCAAATCGTGATATTGGTCAGGTTTTGATAAAAGAAAAAGTTGGTCGCGCTTACAGTGGCGGCAAAAGAAAATCGTGGTGTAATAATTAAGCGCTGTGGCGATTTATCGCTTCGCTTATTTCTTCCAATGTTGCCGATGAAGGTAATTCATTTTCAAAATATACGTGTGTTGTACCTGGTTTAATTTTTCCACGTTTTGGCCAATATAATCCAGTATCAACCCCAACAGGTGTTATCGGCAGTTTCAAGTTTGTTGCTAAAAACAGTAAACCACGTTTCAGTTTTGGTCTTGCGCCTGGGGCAACGCGTGTCCCTTCGGGGAATATTATAAGCGTCATGCCTTTCATAATATTTTTTGTGACTTTTTCAGCCAGTATATTCATATTCGTTGCACCTGGTTTGCGGTTGACGCCTATAAGTCCAATACGCGCAAATGCCCAACCATAAATTGGAATCCATAATAATTCCCGCTTCATTATAAAAAAGTAATTTGGAACATGGGTTACCAATATTGCCACTTCCAATATTGACATATGTTTTGATGCGATAATAGAGCGTCCATCCAATCTTTGATTTATATTGTGCTTAAAAGGAATACCGTCTTCATTTGTCGAAGGATAATGAATTTCATATTTTATACCCACGATAACCCTGGCAAGAAATAATACACCAGCGGCATCAAGGAATATAAATTTTTGTTCCAGTTTTGAAGATAATAATCCGACCAACAAAAGCGGTGTCCAAAGCACAAACCAAATGAAAAGAATAAACTTAAAGATTATTGTGCGTAACATATTAACTTTCCTTTATCCCGAACAGGGTGACAATGTATTTTATGTATTCAACAGTCCATCTTTGCACGCGTGCGGATGCCGACATACCTGTTAAAGAAGCAGGACATGCGATAATATCTGTATCTGGCAGAGTCGTTCTTAATAAATATAATGTACGATTCATGTGGTCTTCTGTTGTCACAACCACTATGCGTTCCAGATTTTTTTCCGCAACTATTTTCTTTATTGCCAAAGTATTTTGATAAGTTGATTTAGATGCTGATTCAACATTTATATGTTCGCGATTCGGTATAGCAGTTACAGCGCCAGCACCAATCACATAAAGATTTCCATATTGCAGTGAATCCAGTTTTTTCAAAGCATAAGGAATGCGTCTGGCATCGCCTGTTAATACAAATATATTATCATCTTGTTGCAGTGATTGACAACGAAGCGGTGTCATGGATTTAAACATTATTCCACCAAATACGAAACAAAATATCAGTACTAAAGATATTGGAATATATTTCATGAATTTTCTGACACTATTTTAAGGGTTGTCTTTTTCGTTATGTAAACTGAAAATATCACAATCGCCACAGGCAACAGCATTAACATAATCCAATTTGTTGCAGACAAAGATAATGTTGCCATCAGTCCAACGCGTGCCGAATGTGCAGTCGCTAAAATCATAAGTATAACAGGCAGTGCACATACAAACCCAACAGAGCATGCAACTGTGCTTATTTTTGCGACAATAATTTGCATTTGACGCGCGATGAAATTATCAGTGGCACCAACCTGGTTTAATATTTCTAATTCGTGTTTGTGCAGCATTGCAATATTGCGAGATATATACGATACACAAACCCCAATTGAAACCAGCATCAGTATTAAAATCAGTGTTGTTATAGACACCAATTTCCAACCCGCAGATATGGAAGTTTTTAAAGCGGATGTGTGGGTTAAAAATTTTGCGTGTGTTGAAATCTTGTCGCGAATCATATTCATATCGGCAGAATTTTTCAATTTCACTTCATACATCACTGGCAGATATTTATTTATTCGTGCGCCACTGGAAATCCATGGTTGCAACATATGTTCCATTTCGTTCTTAGAAATTTCTTGGATGTTATCAAATTTATTCGCGTTTTCTTCGAATACTTTTTTTACATAACTTGCATTGTCAGGATTCATAATCTGGACAGTTGCATATTTATCCCACTGATTATTCCAACGTACAACACCGCCGCCAACAGCCAACGCAATACCAAAAGCCAGTACTGCTAAAAAAGTCAAAACAGATATAACAACCGTCATAAATACTGACTGTTCACGAACCAACGAAAATACAAGTTTTGTTTTTTTCATTTATGCTTTCCCGATACCTTCAAATTGTTTGGAAATTTCGTTGAAATAGTTTTGTGGTTGTGGACCTTTCCATTTTCGTGCATTATTCGCATCTTTTTCAGTGACGGCGCCAGCAAAAGAAACATGATGATTGTCAACAGTGATAACTGGGAATTTATATGTTTCCAAAAGTTTTTTATTATGGGTTGCCAATATAACAGTTGTTCCAAACATTTTGTTCATTTGTATAAATAATTCCATAAGACGAGATGCGTTTTCATCATCCAGGTTTCCTGTTGGTTCGTCTGCCAGTAATATCGATGGTTGTATAATGATGGCGCGCGCCACAGATACACGTTGCTGTTGTCCACCACTTAATTCCATTGGGTACGCATCTGCATATTTGCCAAGACCCACCCATTCAAGAGTTTTTGTGACTAATTTTTTGATTTTTTCATTGCTTACATTACGAACGCGCAATGGCAATGCAACATTGTCAAAGACAGTCATATGTGAAATCAAAGAATATTCTTGGAAAACAATAGCCATTTTTTGACGCAATTTAGATATTTCATCGCGTGATAATTTTTCACAATCGTGTCCGAACAATTTAATTGTGCCTGTTGATGGTTTATGTAATTGGTATATCAAGCGCAAAAGTGTGGTTTTTCCAGCACCACTGGCACCTGTTAAAAAATAGAATGCCCCGGCACTGATATTAAAGGACACATCAGATAATACATCGCTGCCATTATCGTAATTTGCAGCCACATTTGCAAAAGATATTGTAGTTTTGCTTTCCATGATGTTGTTCATCATAGTAAAAAAAAGATTGTCGGGCAAGGTCTTTGTTGTTAAATAAAAAAATACTTTGGAAAAAGCGCTTTGTATGATAAAATAATATTCCATATAAGAAGGAAGGATTTTATAATGAATAAATATTTATCAGGATTTGCCGTATTGTGCATTTTGCCAATGTCTGCGTTCGCGGAAGGAAATTTATCGACTTTTGATGACAGGGTGCCGTTATCAGAAAAACTTTTGCGTGAATATAAAACAGAAAACCCAAATGTTTCCTATAATAAAAAGGAAGCACCTGTGAATGTTGTTATCAAAGAATATAAGATGGAAGCACCGAAAAATGTTCGGGTCAGCAAATGGTATATGGGTTTAAATGGCGATTTGTCTTTCTTGACATGGAAAAATAAATATTCAGATGGTGCTTTCCCTGCTGATAAGTTTAATTTTAAACCGTTGCTGGGTGCTGATTTGGTCATTGGATACAGATTTGATAAAAAATGGCGTTTTGACGGTGAATTTGGGTATATTGGCAAGTTTTCTGAAACAGAAACAGAAAATTATCTGTCGCCAGAAAAAACAGAATTTAGTTTAGAAACATATTATATTGATGCCAATGCATATTATGATTTGAAATATGGACTTTATGTTGGTGCAGGACTTGGTTTGGCAATAGTCAATCTTTCTTCGGATCATACTTATTATTCAGAAGTATCAAAGACAAATCTTTCACCAATGGGTGCTGCTATGTTCGGATGGACATATGTGTTAGATGAAAAGGTGGACTTTGATGTTCGTTATCGCCTTGCTTTGTTTGATGGTGGTGATTTAAATATTGGTGGTGTTAATGTAGATGCAGGATTGGTAATGAATAATTCATTATCTGTTGGTGTCAAATACCATTTCTAATAAAACTAATAAAAAAAATACGGATTTTGAATCCGTATTTTTTTTATACCAATGTTATTATTAGTAAACCGAGCAGGGCAAAAATTATTGCACCAATGGTTAGTTGCCATGAATATTTTTTGACCAGTTGGTTCGCTTTTTCTTGAAACTTCCAAAGTAAAAATCCGATTATTGCAAAACGGCCTGTTCTGAATATTGCAGAAACGCCAATGAATACTAACAAAGGATATTCCATAAATCCTGCACACAATGCCAATAATTTATAAGGTATAGGTGTTATTGCGGTTGCAATAATGATTAGTACCCCGTATTTTGTAAATAAAGATTTTGTTAATTCGAATTTTTCAACACTGGCAAAATGTTCAATTAGCCACATACCAACGGTATCAAAAAGCCATAGTCCGATTAAGTATGCGATAATACCACCGACAATTGAACCTATCGCTGCTGCCAAAACTATTGGGCGGGCACGTTTTTTATCTGCCACTATTGCGGGGGTCATGAATACTTCGGGTGGAATAAAAAGAAAGACCGATTCGCATACTGTCATTAAAAACACAACCCATGAATACCATGGTCGTGATGATTTATCTAAAATTTTGCTTATGATTTTCATGAAGCTTATCTTATACGATTTAAATTTTATGTTCAATACCTTTAATAATTTACTTGTAATTTTTATATACCAGTGTATCATTGCCGCAAAGGAAAAACATAATTATGATGAAAAAACAGACGAATTCCAACAGAAGTGAAAAGATAGCCAGCAAGGTTCAAACCTTGGTTGCGGAAATTTTACAACGTGATTTTTCAGATGATAAATTGATAAATGGTGTATCACTGGTTGGTGCCGAATCGCATGGTGGAATGCAATTTGTAAAAATATTCTTTTATGCACATGATGATATAGATGCCACACAAAAAAGATTGGACGAAATAACCAAGATGGTGCGCTTTGAATTAGCACAAAAAATAAATCAGAAATATGTACCAGAGATTCGATTCGTTTATGACAATACGCTTGAACGTGCAAACCGAATCGAAGAATTGTTAAATAATCTGGAAGTATAAATTTATGTGGGGAAAGGATGAAGCAGGCTAATATCAGAAATTTTTCAATTGTTGCACATATCGATCATGGGAAATCAACATTATCTGACAGATTGATAGAATATACTGGCGGTCTTGAATCGCGCGAAATGAAAGCGCAAGTTCTTGATTCCATGGATATTGAACGTGAACGTGGAATTACGATTAAGGCACAAACTGTTCGTTTGAATTACAAAGCAAAAAATGGTGAAACTTACCAATTAAATTTAATGGATACCCCTGGGCATGTTGACTTTTCTTATGAAGTATCGCGCAGTTTGGCTGCATGTGAAGGTGCGATAATTCTTGTTGATGCAACACAAGGTGTTCAGGCACAAACTTTGGCAAATGCGTATCTTGCGCTGGATAACGATTTGGAAATGCTGCCAGTGTTAAATAAGATTGATTTACCGTCCAGTGATGTGGCTGCAACACGTGAACAAATCGCAGATGTTATTGGTATGGATGCGTCAGATGCGTTATGTGTGTCTGGGAAAACTGGTGCTGGCGTTCCTGAGTTACTGGAAGAAATTGTAAATAAATTGCCCGCGCCAAACGGTGATGAAAATGCCCCAACTCGCGCTTTGTTGGTCGATTCGTGGTACGATTCGTATCTTGGTGTTGTTGTGTTGGTGCGTGTGGTTGATGGAACTTTGCAGCGCGGTCAGAAAATAAAATTTATCGCAACTGGTGCAGAATATGTTGTTGAAAAAGTCGGCTATTTCACACCAAAGATGGAAAACGTTGACAGTTTAACAACTGGTGAAATTGGATTCATTATTACAGGTATGAAAACGATTCATGATTGCAAAGTAGGGGACACAATTTGTGATGCAAAAAGTGATGTTGAAATGTTGCCAGGGTTTAAACCGTCTGTTCCAGTGGTGTTTTCAAGTTTCTTCCCAGTAGAAGCAAACGATTATCCTGACCTGCGTGAAGGGGCGGAAAAACTGGCGTTAAATGATGCTTCGTTTGTGTTTACTACTGAAAAATCTTCGGCATTGGGATTTGGTTTGCGCTGTGGATTCTTGGGGTTGCTTCATATGGAAATTATAAGTGAAAGATTGAATCGTGAATTTAATTTATCACTTATTAACACTGTTCCAAGTGTGCTTTATAAAATTCATTTGCGTGATGGTTCGGTGATGGATTTGGAAAATCCAGCCGATATGCCAGAGATAACACGAATCGAATCTATCGAAGAACCATGGGTGCGCGCAACAATTATGATGCCTGATAAATATTTGGGTGCGATTATGGAATTGTGTGCGTCGCGTCGTGGTGTTCAAGAAAATATTTCTTATGTTGGTAATCGTGCGGTGTTGGTTTATCAGTTGCCACTGTCTGAAATAGTTTTTGATTTTTACGACAGGGTGAAATCTTTGTCGTCTGGTTATGCTTCGTTTGATTATGTTTTGTATGATTATCGTGTTTCAGATTTGGTAAAGGTTTCTATATTGGTAAACGATGAAAATGTTGAACCTTTGTCGTTCCTTTGCCACAGAAGTGTCGCAGAAAAACGCGGTCGTCAAATTGTTGAAAAATTGAAAGATTTGATTCCACGACATCAATTCAAAATACCATTGCAAGCCGCAATCGGGGGCAAGATTATTGCACGTGAAACAATCGCGGCATATCGCAAAGATGTTACTGCGAAATGTTATGGTGGCGATATTACACGTAAAAGAAAGTTATTGGAAAAACAGAAAGAAGGTAAAAAGCGTTTGCGCACCTTTGGTAATGTAGAAATTCCACAATCTGCATTTATCAATGCGTTAAAGGTCAGCGAATAAAGAAGAGAAAAAATGAGAAAAATAATAGAAAAGGGAAAAAATTTTTATGCTGTAAGAAAAGATATGTTAAAGGCGGCTTCGGCCATTGGTCTGAACAATGATTCAATTGTAGAACATGGCTGCAGAAAGATTATCGAAGGGCGTCATTATTTATGCAAAAATTACAACCCAAATGATTTTTGTAATGTTCCGCATTGCCCTATGTTTGGTGAAAATGCGCGTTATATATTTGCCCTAAGAAAATATAAAGAAGCACGCAGTGAATTTATTGTTTCTTTGACTTTCTGGCGTTCAAAATAATTAAACAAAAGGAAAAATCATGGCGCATCAGTTTTTCTTTAATACATATATTCTTGATAATTTACCATCACCAGAAGTTGGCTTTGATGTAGTGCAAGATTTGTCTGAACCAAGATTGCGTATGTACATAACACAACGTGGTGTAAAAAGTTTCTTTGTGCGTAAACGCATAAATGGTCGCGACAAAAGAATCATTATCGGCAAATATCCAGAAACAGATATAGAAGATGCGCGTGCAAAGGTCGCAGAGGTTCTAGATAGCGCATCAAAAAAAATTCCAACAAGAAGAAAAAAAATATCTTTTAAAAATTTTGTAGATTTGTATTTGGAACACAAAGTGCGTCGCAGTGAAGATTCTTTGGTTAAATTAAAGCGTGCAATAAATATGCACTTTAAAGATTTGTTTGATAAAAATATTCAAGATATAACACAGCAAGATTTACAAACATCTTTGGATAATATTGCGGGGCGCGCCATGGCTTTGCGTATGCAAGAATTACTGCAAAGTATTTTTAATTATGCAATCGATATGGGATACAGAAAAGATAACCCGATGGATAACATTGCCAAGATAACTGTTGCGCGTCGTGAAAGAAAATTAAATAAATCTGGAATACAAAAGTTGGCAAGCGCAATAAAAAAAGAAAAAGATATTAATTTGCGTTCTGCGTTTTTGATGTTGATTTATGGTTTTGCGCCAAAGACAAAAGTATTCAAGATGCGCTGGGAAGATTTAGATTTTAATCATGATATGTGGGGCGATATGCCGTTGTCTGACAGGGCAATATTGTTATTGCAAGATTTACCACAAGATGGTGAATGGGTCTTTGTTGGACGTGGACGTTTCCATTTAACTGATCCGCGAACCGCTTGGAAACGTGTAGCAAAAAATGCAAATATGCCAAATGTCACAATGGATGATGTTCATAAATTTCTTATGCGTGCGTTGGTGTGGAATCCAGATAAAGATAATTTGCGCAATAATATGAATGATTTATTAGATGAATTATTTGCATAATACATTTTTTGCAAAAGTCAACCTTTTGTTATCATTTGTTATAATTCCTTGACAGTCTTTCTATAAAATGATATTTTGTTAGGAAAGACGCCTGGGTAAAAAGGGTCGATAAGATTAACATAAATAAAGGATATGAAATGTCTACTTTTGAAAAAGTAAAAAAAATTGTATGTGATAAATTGGGTGTTGATGAATCTAAGGTTACAGAAACAGCATCTTTTGTAAATGATTTGGGTGCAGATTCATTGGACGTCGTAGAATTTGTTATGGAAGTTGAAAAAGAATTCAATATCACTATTCCTGATGAAGAAGCAACAAAATTGACAACAGTTGGTGATGCAGTTAAATATATCGATGCACACGCAAAATAATCGTTGCTGAAATGTTTTTATAATAATGTCGCCGTTTTGGCGGCATTATTTTTTATATCGTTGATTTGGTAAACTTTTTATTGTATGATTGGCGCGACATATTACACAAAAAGGATTTTTTATGAAAAGAGTTGTTATCACAGGTATGGGAATTGTTTCGCCAGTTGGCAGTGGTATTGAACATGCTTGGAAAAGTTTGTTGGACGGAAAAAGCGGTATTCGCAAAGTGACAGAATTTGATGTTTCTGATATTTCTTCACAGATTGCTGGTATGCCAGTACGCGGAACGAATCCAGGTGAATATAATCCTGATTCTGTGATTGAACCACGTGAACAACGCAAAATGGAAAAGACAATAATGTATGCGTTAGTTGCGGCGGATGAAGCAATCAAAGATGCGAAATTAGAAGATTATGATGGGGATAAAAACAAAGTTGGTGTTTCTGTTGGCAGTGGTGTTGGTGGTTTGTCTACTATATCTGAAACAGATACAGAAATTATTAAAAGTGGTGCTAAATTTGTAAGTCCATTTTTTGTTCCTAAATCTATTATAAATATGCCTGCGGGATACATCTCTATTAAATATGGATTTGGTGGACCAAATATTGCGATGTCTACGGCGTGCGCGACAGGTGCGCATTCGATTGGTGAAGGTGCAGAAATAATCAGACGCGGTGATGCAGATATTATGATTTGTGGTGGTTCTGAATCTGCGGTGTGTAAATTAGGTATGGCGGGTTTTGCCGCGATGCGCGCGTTAAGTACACGAAATGATGATCCAGAACATGCTTCACGTCCATGGGACAAGGATAGAGATGGTTTTATCGTTGCCGAAGGTGCTGGTATTTTGGTTCTGGAAGAATATGAACACGCAGTTGCACGTGGTGCAAAAATTTATGCAGAAGTTGCTGGTTTTGGTATGTCTGCGGATGCGCATCATATTACAGCGCCTGCACCAAATGGCGAAGGTGGTAAACGCGCTATGTTAATCGCATTGGAAAAATCAGGCTTGAAACCAGAAGATATAGATTATGTTAATGCGCATGGAACATCAACTGGTTTGGGTGACTTGGGTGAATTGGTTGCAGTCAAAGAATTGTTCGGAAATGGAAATACTTGTATGTCATCAACTAAATCCATGACAGGACATTTGTTGGGTGCGGCGGGTGCAATCGAAGCAATCTTTTCTGCGCTGGCGATTCGTGATAATATCGTTCCACCAACAATCAACTTGGAAAATCCAATTGACGAAGTAGGGGATTTTAATCTTGTTCCAAACAAAGCACAAAAACGTAAAGTTGATGCCGCGTTAAGTAATTCGTTTGGGTTTGGTGGAACAAACGCGTCTTTGATTTTAAAGCGAGTAAAATAATGGCATATGATATAAATTGGTTTGAAAATAATATGCAACCTGTTTTGGCAGATGGTCTGGGTAATTGCAGTGCCTGTTGTTTGCGAAATTTAGATAAAGATTTATTTTGCAAAAAATTAACATGTGTTGATGAGCGCTGTTGTCATTTTGTTTTTTGGGATACAAAAAATCCAGGCCAACATCGTGAACTTTTAATGGGGTTGCCATCAAAAGATATGACAGAATGGTTTCAAAAAATTTCTGTTAAACGTGCGCAAGAAATCACGGGTGATATGATAAATAAAGCGTTGCAAAATCAGAAACAAAATGTAAAATAAGTTTGCTTTTCGGGGCATAGCTCAGTCTGGTAGAGCGCTACGTTCGGGACGTAGAGGTCGCAGGTTCGAATCTTGTTGCCCCGACCATTCGTCTTTGCCACAGGCAAAGTTGCGATAGGAATAAAAATACAAAAAGGGTACTTGTTATGTATGTGGCGAATAAAAATATGGAGATGAGACAAGGTGTTGGTGTTTGGTTGTTCAATCCATCTGGTCAGGTTTTGATGGGATTGCGTTTGTCTAAACATGGTTTTAATACTTGGTCTGCCCCAGGCGGAAAACCAGAAGCAAAAGAATCATTGGTTGAAACAGCAATTCGTGAAACCTTTGAAGAAACAGGTATCGTATTGAAACCTCATATGTTAAAGTTTGTTGCTTTTACAGAAGATTTTTTCCCTGATTCTCACTATTTAACAGTTCATTATCGTGTTGATAATATTTCGTCTGTTCCAACGATTATGGAACCGAATAAATGTAAAGAATGGCGTTGGTTTGATTTGAACAAATTACCAAAGAATTTGTTTTTGTCCGCACAAAATTTATTGAAGCAAAATGTTTTCGGGGTGTAGCGCAGCCTGGTAGCGCGTT
>DEBV01000014.1:106526-113127 GCA_002348925.1 Alphaproteobacteria bacterium UBA2947
AACCGCCGTTTTGGCGGTGTTTTTTTATTGATAAAAAAGGGTAAAAATGTTATCATCATGGCAATATAACAGTGTTTTATAGGAGAATATAATGGCAATGATATTTCACAGTCGTGAGGCATTGGCAGAAAGCGAATCCAATCTCTTGGGAATAGAGGGGTTGGGGTTGTCCCAAGATGATGCTATTTATTATGCGCAGGCCATGGAAGGGTTAAAGAAAGGAATACCTTTGAAAAAGCAACATGTTTCACAAGATGAAAGGGGTTATAGTTGCCATGTTTTGGGTGGACCTGTGGATTATAAGCAAGCATACGAAGACACCAAGGAAATTTTTTCAAAAATTCAGGAAGTTTTATCAAAACATACTAATGTGCTTCAAGAATGGGGCGATTTACATAATTATAATTTGAATCACCCTTATTATGAAGAAGCTTTGAAACATTTTAACGGTGCAAAAGAAGTAAAAAAGATTTTGACAGAATGTTCTGCTGCAACAGGTTTGCAACCAGAGCAATTTATGAAACAAGCGTTTGCGAATGCTCGTTTAATACATTCAGGAAAAAAATCATCACATTTAATGGTTGATAAAAAAGTTAATCAGGCCGTTGATTTGTTTGTCAAAAGAAGTTTTGAAGTTCCTGTGTTGTCAGATAACATATATTATGGAATCCAGAATCAAGCCGGAGATGAATTTAAAACAATGGACGATATTAATCGTGGAATAGATAAAGCGCAAGAAACTATGCATTTCTATGAATCTAAAATATCTAAAGATTTTGGCGGTTATAGTAAAAAAGATTTGAAAAAAATTGATATGGCATTTGATGTTTATCAAATGTTTAAACATGAAATAGAGGCAATTAAAGAAAAAAGTTGGTATAAAGAGCAAAGAAAAAAAGATATTTATAGTATTGCCAAGGAAAGAGTTGCACTTGAAGACGGAAAGGGCGATAAATTAAAAAACAGAGAAAAAGAAAATAAAAATAAAACAGATAAGAAAAAAATAGCCGAAGTGAAAAATATGCTGGACAACAGATTGGTCAGACGATAGTTCGTCTGATTAATCGTTTGTGTTAATTATATAGCAAAATGATGGATGTTGCTGCTTAAAGTGTTTTTTATTGCTTTTGTAAAAACATAGTTTACAATCCTTTTCATGAAAATATTTTCAAAGCGAAGATTTAGAAGAATTAAAGACTGGATTAAGTTCATACTGGCGATTGTTTGCGTCATTGTGTTCATTGTATTCTTTATATTTAATGTTTGGTCGCCTGTTCGTAAACCTGTGAGTGTGGTTGTGCCGCGTGGTGCATCTGTGACAGGTGTGACAAATTACCTTTATAAAAGCAATATCATTAAATCCAAAGAATTATTTCATTTTTCAATTCGTTTAAATGGCGGAAAGATTCAGGCTGGTGAATACGATATACCACGTGGTGCAGGTGTTTGGACTGTTGCGTCTATGTTGGCAAAAGGACAGATTGCCACGACCGCGATTACTATCCCAGAAGGTATGACAGTTGTTCAAATAAAAAATCTGTTGATAAGTATTCCTTTTTTAACTGGCGATGTTAATTGTGATAATTCTTCGCCAGTGTGTGATTTACATGATGGGGATATTTTTCCAGATACTTATCGAATCGCGCGTGGTACATCGCGGTTAGCGGTTCTTGAATTAGCACGCAAAAAAATGATAGAGGTTAAAAAGTCTTTTTCTGGTGCAAAATACCCTGCACCCCTGAACAGTTGGGACGAGGTTATGGTGTTGGCATCCATCGTTCAAAAGGAAACACCACAAAGACGTGAAATGCCAATTGTCGCCAGTGTTTATCTTAACCGTTTAAATATAAATATGCGTTTGCAGGCGGACCCTACGGTTATTTATGCGCTTACTGATTCAGAAGGCGATATGCATGGTGCACCTTTGTTATCGGGGCATCTTAAAATCGATAGTCCTTATAACACCTATGCTCGTAATGGATTGCCACCGCGTCCTATTTGTAATGTTGGGCGCGATGCGATTCGTGGGGTGTTGAAACCTGCGCATACAAAATATTTGTTCTTTGTTGCAGACGGACGTGGTGGACATAAATTTTCTAAAGATTACAAAGAACACCAAAAGAATCACGAAGCGTGGCGTGAGATAAAAAGAGAAAAAAATAAATAATCCGTTTTTGCTGTAGCGAGATAAAAAAATACGCGCAATTTTTTTGCGCGACGGGTGCGATTATACCATTTTTTATAGCACTTGGCAAGAAATCTATTTTCTTGAATGTGGTTTGTTTCAATGAGATAATATTCTTATCAGGACCTAAGCCTGAGCTAAGTTTAACCGAGAGAAAGGATATAAAATGAAAAAAATTGCTTTAACATCTTTATTAGCTGTATTTGTTGTTTCTGGTGCACACGCTGCTAACGTAATTGACGGCAATCCATTATATATGCCAGGACAAAATCATTTTTACAGTGTAACATCTTTGGGATCACATTCTGATCATTTCAGTTCGTGGAAATTAAACGAAGATTTTGGTTATGGTATCACAGATAAATTAGCAATTAATGTTTCTACAACAGTTGTTGATGAAAAATCCTTTAATCAATGGGGTTGGGATGAAATGGCTTTCGGTGCTAAATTCCGCGCATTAGATTTTGGCAGCTGGAAAGCTGATTTGATTGGTGGTTATGCAGTTAACCCATTCTGGGGCAATCATCAACCATGGTTGGATAAAGATTATACAAACTATACATGGACAGCGGGTATGCGTGGTGGTTATGTAGGTTCTTTCTGGACAGTTGCGGGTCATGCATTGTTCAATTATGAAAATTCTGAATCATTCAACTGGAACAAAGATGGTATTCATACGATTGCTTTGGGTGTAGATGCTCAAATGTTGTTGGGACGTCATTTTGCATTGTTGGCTGGTGTAGAATACACGGGTGTTTTGGATAACGCAAATGCTAACGGTGTAAAAAATAAAAACGAAGGCAAATGGACTGGTGAAATTGGTGTAAACTATAATATCGATGCAACAAAATACATCGGTTTGTATGCTAATACAGAAATGGACCACAAAGGTGGTGCAAATCATGACGAATGGGATGTTAAAGACGGATTTGGGTTTGGGGCTAAATTCGGAATTGACTTCTAAAATTTCCATTGGAAAAAAGTCCGACCGCATGGTCGGATTTTTTTGTGGTATCTACTTGTTTAGACATATTTTTTCTTTGTCATATATTAGTGCTGTCAAAGTATAGATTTTTTGCGGGTTTCACAAAGAAAAGTCCGATATTTTTCTTGACAATTTGCGGGGCAGGGTTATAATATGCTTGCTTTCCGTGTAATGAAGGAAAGTAAGAAACACAGAAAACCGCAGTTTTTGCGAGATTTATAATCGGGTGCGTGCACCAGAAATAAGTCTGCTTGCGGGTTTCGTATGGAAAAAAAGTGAATAAAAAAACAAAGAGAATTTGAATGCCAACAGTAAATCAACTGATTCGGAAACCTCGTAAAAAAGTTGCAGTGAAATCTACTGCACCTGATATGATGTCGAATCCTCAAAAGCGCGGTGTTTGTACGCGTGTTTACACAACTACACCAAAGAAACCTAACTCTGCTCAACGTAAAGTTGCGCGTGTTAAATTGGCTAATGGTCATGAAGTAACTGCTTATATTCCAGGCGAAGGTCACAACCTTCAGGAACACAGTGTTGTTATGATTCGTGGTGGTCGTGTAAAGGACTTGCCAGGTGTTAAATATCATATTATTCGTGGTGTCCTTGATACAAAAGGCGTCGAAAGCAGAAAACAAGGTCGTTCTCTGTATGGCGCAAAAGGTAAAAAATAATACACATCGGTAAAACGGTTGTGAGTAATTTGGGAAACCAAGTGAAGAAACTAAAAGGAAAATAAATATGTCAAGACGTAAAGCTGCAACAAAACGCGAAATCTTGCCAGATTCAAAATATCATAATCTGGTTGTTGCAAAATGTATTAATGTTGTTATGTGGGATGGTAAAAAAGAAGTTGCTGAAAACATTGTTTATGGTGCAATGGAAAAATTGAAAACCGTCAACAAAGACAAAGATGAATTAACAACTTTCTTGGAAGCAGTCGATGCTTTGAAACCATCTGTCGAAGTAAAAGGTCGTCGTGTAGGTGGTGCAACTTACCAAGTTCCAGTAGAAGTTCGCAAAGATCGTCAACAGACGTTGGCATTGCGTTGGTTGGTGAAGTTCGCAAGAAAACGTGGTGAACGTTCTATGGAAGATAGATTGTTTGCAGAATTGCGTGATGCGTTGAATGGTCAAGGTGGCGCATTTAAAAAGAAATTAGATACACACAGAATGGCAGAAGCGAATAAAGCATTTGCTCACTTCCGCTGGTAATAATAAAAGAATAAGGAAAGACACATGTCAGTTGGAAAAACCGCATCTTTGGATATGTACCGCAATATTGGAATTATGGCCCATATTGACGCAGGTAAAACAACAACATCTGAACGTATTTTGTTCTATACCGGTAAAACATATAAAATCGGTGAAGTGCACGATGGTGCTGCAACAATGGACTGGATGGTTCAAGAACAAGAACGTGGTATTACAATTACTTCTGCTGCGACAACTTGTTTTTGGCGCGATCATCGTATCAATTTGATTGACACCCCAGGACACGTTGACTTTACAATGGAAGTAGAACGTTCTTTGCGTGTTTTGGACGGTGCAGTTGCTGTATTTGAATCTGTGTCTGGTGTGCAACCACAAACAGAAACAGTATGGCGTCAGGCAGATCGTTATAATGTTCCACGTATTTGCTTTATTAACAAAATGGACAGAACAGGTGCAAACTTCTTCCGTTGTGTTGATATGATTCGTGAACGTTTGGGCGCTAATCCATTGGTTGTTAATTTCCCAATCGGTCAAGAACAAGATTTCAAAGGCGTCGTTGATGTCGTTGAAATGAAAGGAATTATTTGGGAAGATGAAAATGGTTCTCATCCAAAAACAGAAGAAATTCCTGCGGAATTGAGAGATAAAGCAGAAGAATTGCACAACAAATTGATTGAAGAAGTCGTAACACTTGACGATACAATCATGGAAGAATATATGGAAGGCAAAGTTCCAGATACAGCGACAATCAAAAAATTGTTGCGTAAGGGAACAATTGCACAAAACTTCGTTCCTGTGTTGTGTGGAACTGCATTTAAGAACAAAGGTGTTCAACCATTGTTGGACGCTATCGTAGATTATTTGCCATCACCATTGGATATTCCTGCAATTAAAGGAACAAAAATGGATGGTGAAACAGAAGCAGAACGTCACGCAGATCCAAAAGAACCTTTCAGTGCCTTGGCATTTAAGGTTGCGAATGACCCATTCGTTGGAAACTTGATGTTTATCCGTATTTATTCTGGTAAATTGACTTCTGGTTCTTATATTTATAACTCTAATCGTGATAAACGCGAACGTGTTGGTCGTATGTTGTTGATGCATGCAAATGCACGTGAAGAAATCAAAGAAGCGTCCGCGGGTGATATTATCACTTTGGTTGGTATGAAAGAAACTATTACTGGTGACACTTTGTGCGATGAATCAAATCCAATTATTTTGGAATCAATTCACGTTCCAGAACCAGTTATTTCTATCGCAGTTGAACCAAAAACAAAAGCCGATATTGAAAAGATGTCTTTGGGCTTGCAAGCGTTGGCAAAAGAAGATCCTTCTTTCCGCGTATCTGTAGACGAAGAATCTGGTCAAACAATTTTGGCTGGGGTTGGTGAATTGCACTTGGAAATTTTGGTTGATCGTTTGTTACGTGAATTCAAAGTAGATGTTAATGTTGGTGAACCACGTATCGCATATCGTGAAACTTTCCGCAAACCAGTTTTGGAAGAATATACACACAAGAAACAATCTGGTGGTTCTGGTCAGTACGCTCAGGTTAAAATCCAATTTGAACCATTGGAACCAGGTGCTGGATATGAATTTGAAAACAAGATTGTTGGTGGTGCGATTCCAAAAGAATACATCCCTGGTGTAGAAAAAGGTTTGAAGATAGCACAACAAACAGGTGTTTTGATTGGCTATCCAACAGTAGATTTCAAGGCCACATTGGTAGATGGTAAATATCACGAAGTTGACTCTAATGTGTTATGCTTTGAAATTGCGGCGCGTGCTTGCTTCCGCGAAGCGATGAAGAAAGCTGCACCAAAATTATTGGAACCGATTATGAAGCTTTCGGTTAACACACCGGAAGAATACGTCGGTGACATTATTGGCGATTTGAACAGTCGCCGCGGACAAATCAATGGTATCGAAACCAGATTTGGCAGCCAGTTAATCACTGCGTTTGTCCCTCTGGCGAATTTGTTCGGGTATGTCAAAACATTACGTTCTTTGTCACAGGGTCGTGCAAATCCATATATGGAATTGTCGCACTATGACGAAGTGCCACAAAATGTTGCTGACGAAGTAATCAAAAAAATGACAAAATAAACAGTTTACAACTTAAATAACTAACAGCCTAAGGAGAAAACTATGGCAAAAGAAAAGTATGTAAGAACAAAACCTCATGTCAATATTGGTACTATTGGTCACGTTGACCA
>DEBV01000014.1:113192-117218 GCA_002348925.1 Alphaproteobacteria bacterium UBA2947
ACAGCTGCAATTGTTCACTACTATGGCGTTGGTATCGACGCACAAAAAGGTGTTGATCAAATCGATAATGCACCAGAAGAAAAAGCACGTGGTATAACAATTAACACTGCTCACGTTGAATATGAAACAGCAAATCGTCACTATGCTCACGTTGACTGCCCAGGACACGCTGACTATGTTAAAAACATGATCACTGGTGCTGCACAGATGGACGGTGCTATCTTGGTAGTTGCTGCAACTGATGGTCCAATGCCACAAACACGTGAACACATCTTGTTGGCACGTCAGGTAGGTATTCCAAAGATCGTAGTTTACTTGAACAAATGCGATTTGGCTAACGATCCTGAATTGTTGGAATTGGTTGAAATGGAAATTCGTGAATTGTTGTCTGCTAATGACTTCGATGGTGACAATGCACCTATCATCCGTGGTTCTGCTATTTCCGCATTGGAAGGCAAAAACGACGGTTTGGGCAAAGAATCTATTGACGCTTTGTTGGCTGCATGTGATTCATACATCCCAATGCCAGATCGTCCAGTTGACAAACCTTTCTTGATGCCAATCGAAGACGTGTTCTCTATCACAGGTCGTGGTACAGTGGTAACAGGTCGTGTAGAATCTGGTGTTATCAAAGTAGGTGACGAATGCGAAATCGTAGGTTTGAAACCAACACAAAAAACAACAGTTACTGGCGTTGAAATGTTCCGCAAATTGTTGGATCAAGGTGAAGCCGGTGATAACGTAGGTTTGTTGTTGCGTGGTACAAAGAAAGAAGATGTAGAACGTGGTCAAATCATCTGCAAACCAGGTTCCATCACACCTCACACAGACTTTGAAGCTGAAGTTTATATCTTGACAAAAGAAGAAGGTGGCCGTCATACAGCATTCTTCTCTAACTATCGTCCACAGTTCTACTTCAGCACAACAGACGTAACAGGTACAATTACTTTACCAGCTGACAAAGAAATGGTATTGCCAGGTGATAACGTTCGTATCAGCGTGCAATTGATTGCACCTATTGCTATGAGCGAAGGTCGCCGCTTTGCTATCCGTGAAGGCGGACGTACAGTTGGTGCAGGTGTTGTATCAAAAATTGTTAAATAATTGTTGCAATTTGCGGGTTAAGGGTGTACCCTTAGCCCGCAAAACAACTTAAAATAAGGAAAACGAACAATGGTACCAGCATCTAAGATTCGCATCAAATTAATCGCTTTTGACCACAGGGTCTTGATGGAATCAGTAGAAGAAATAGTAAAAACAGCAAAACGCACCGGCGCCGATGTCGTTGGACCAGTTCGCTTGCCAACTTTGATTCAAAAGTTTACAGTGAACCGTTCCCCACACGTTGATAAAAAATCACGTGAACAATTCGAAATCCGCAATCATAAAGCGGTTGTAGATATTGTTAACCCAACCCCTCAGACAGTTGATGCACTGATGAAGTTGGATTTGGCATCTGGTGTTGATGTAAAAATTAAATTATAAAATGTGTATGTTGATGGATGTGTGTAATCCATTAACCACTGACAAAAAGGCAAAAAAATGAAACGTAGCGGATTAATTACAACAAAAATAGGGATGACACGTCTTTATGATGAAAGTGGTGTCGCCCACGCAGTAACAGTTTTATCTGTTGGGGATTGTGCTGTTATTGGAAATCGTACAACAGAAAAAAATGGTTATGTTGCAAACATTTTGGGTTTGCGTGAAGCAAAAGCAAAACATGTTGCGAAACCTCAAGCAGTAGCAGCAGAAAAAGCGGGTGTAAAACCTTATCGCAAGGTTGTGGAATTCCGCGTTTCTGATGATTGTGTAATTCCAAGTGGAACACAATTGTCTGCCGCACATTTTATTGCCGGTCAATATGTTGATGTTCAAGCAACCAGCAAAGGTAAGGGCTTCCAAGGTGCTATGAAACGCCACAATTTTGGTGGTAAAGAAGCAACCCACGGTGTTTTAAAAGCCCATCGTTCCCTTGGTGGTACAGGTATGCGTGAATGGCCAGGCCGCGTCTTGAAAGGTAAAAAGATGTCAGGTCAAATGGGTAACGAAACAGTGACAGTTCAAAACTTGAAAGTTTTTGGAACAGATGTTGCTGAAAACTTGATTTTCGTTGAAGGCGCAGTCCCAGGCAGCAACGGAACATTTGTATTGGTAAGTGACGCAATTAAAAAAGTTCAAGACCAATTGCCAGTTCCAACATTTGTTGCGGTAAAAGAAGAAGTTGCAGAACCTGCAGCTGAAGCAGAACAAGCATAACGACACAATATAAGGTGAATAAAATGCAAGTAGAAATTTTAAATTTAGATGGCAAATCAGTCGGCAAAACAGAATTGTCCGACAGCATCTTTGGAATTGATCCACGTGCAGACATTTTGCACCGTGTTGTTACATG
Organism: Alphaproteobacteria bacterium UBA2947; assembly: GCA_002348925.1. GTDB lineage: Bacteria > Pseudomonadota > Alphaproteobacteria > Rs-D84 > Rs-D84 > Enterousia. The sequence goes on from DEBV01000014.1 coordinate 115,588, forward strand.
GCAACGTGCAAATGCTCGTGCTGGCACTCATGCAGTAAAAACTGTATCTGATGTTGCAGGAAGTGGTAAAAAAGCGTTCAAACAAAAGAAAACTGGTAACGCACGTGAAGGTGAAAGATACAATGTTCACATGCGTGGCGGTGGTGTAGTTCATGGGCCAGTTGTTCGTGATCATAACATCGATTTACCAAAGAAAGTTCGTTCTTTGGGTTTGAAAATGGCTTTGTCTTCAAAAGTAAAAGAAGGCGCTTTGATTGTTATTGACAGCGAAAAAATGAAAGAAGCAAAAACAAACACTTTGGCAAAACAATTGAAAAAATTGAATGTTGCATCTGCGTTGTTTGTTGGTGCTGAAAGCATAGATACAAACTTCAAGAAATCTGCTGCAAACATTGCTAATGTTGACGTATTGCCAACAATTGGTTTGAATGTTTTGGATATCTTGAAACACGAAAAATTAGTTTTGACAGCTGATGCTGTTAAAGCCGTAGAAGCGAGACTTTCATAATTAAAGGTTTGAAGATATGGCAGAAAAAAAAGTAGAAAAGAAATTAGTTGCGACGGCAAATACATATGATGTGTTGCGTCGTCCAATCATTTCGGAAAAGGCAGCTCGCTTGTCCGAAAGTAATGGCGTTGTATTCGAAGTTGCAATGTCTGCAACAAAAGAAGATGTTGCGAAAGCAATGGAAGTTTTGTTCGGTATCAAACCAACAAAAATCAACATTGTTATCACAAAAGGTAAAGTAAAAACTTTCCGTGGTCGCAGCACAGGTACACAACGCAAAGTTAAAAAAGCATATGTATCTTTACCAGCTGACGCAAAGTTGGATTTGGCAACAGATATGTAATAAACAACTGTTTTGGCAGAGAACCCGTAATATCGGATGTTAGTGCCAAAACTTAAACAAAGGTAAAACAAAATGGCATTGAAACATTACAAGCCAACAACACCAGGAACACGTGGTTTAACACTGATTGACCACAGTGAATTGCACAAAGGTGCACCTGAAAAGTCTTTGACTGTTGGTTTAAAGTCCAAAGGTGGACGTAATAATTTTGGTCATGTCACTGTTCCACATCAAGGTGGTGGACACAAACGTAAATATCGTTTGATTGATTTTGATCGTAAGAAAAAAGATATACCAGCAACAGTAGTCCGTTTGGAATATGACCCAAACCGTACTGCATTTATTGCATTGATTGAATATAAAGATGGTGTTCGTTCTTATATCTTGGCACCACGTGATTTGAAACCAGGTGATACAGTTATTTCTGGTACACGTGAAGATATTAAACCAGGTAACACAATGCCATTGAAAAATATGCCAATCGGAACAATTGTTCACAACGTTGAATTGAAACCAGGTGCTGGTGGTCAATTGGCCAGAAGTGCTGGTTGTTATGCCCAATTGATGGGTAAAGATGGTGTGTATGCCCAGATTAAAATGAACAGCGGTGAATTGCGCAAAGTTCATTCTGAATGTTTGGCAACAGTTGGCAGTGTTTCTAACCCTGAACAACGTAATGTCAATTTGGGTAAAGCGGGTCGTGCACGTTGGTTGGGAATTCGTCCATCTACACGTGGTATGGCAATGAACCCGAACGATCACCCAATGGGTGGTGGTAAT
>DEBV01000014.1:117286-119723 GCA_002348925.1 Alphaproteobacteria bacterium UBA2947
TGGTCATTCCAAAGGACATGAACCTGTATCTCGCACTGGTATTCCAGCCAAGGGATATCGTACGCGTAGCAATAAACGTACTGCAAAGATGATTATCCGCAGCAGACATTTGGCAAAGAAGAAATAATAGGAGTGTAAGATGTCTCGTTCAGTATGGAAAGGTCCTTATGTTCACCCATCTATCTTGAAAAAGGTAGCGGTGGCTATTGAAAAAGATGACCATAAACCTATCAAAACATGGTCCAGGGGCAGTACAATTGTACCTCCTATGGTTGGTTTGACTTTTGAAGTTCATAACGGTAACAAATTTATTCCTGTGTCAATCGTTGAAGATATGATTGGTCATAAATTGGGTGAATTTGCTCCAACTCGTACTTTCAAAGGTCACGCAGCAAACAAAAAAGCAGCAGCAAAATAAGGGTAGGGTAAAATTATGACAAGATATGGAATAAAAGACAATCAGGTTCGTGCGTTCAATAAATTGATTCGCATCAGCCACCAGAAATTAAATCTGGTTTGTGATATGGTTCGCGGCTTGCCAGTTGACCGTGCCGTTGATGTTTTAAAGTTTTCGAAAAAACGTGTTTCTGACGAAGTTTTGAAAACATTGTTGTCTGCTGTTGCAAATGCAGAACACAACAAAAACTTACCAGTAGACACATTGTTCATCAAAGAAATTTGGTGTGGCAAAGCGTTGACTATGAAACGTATTATGGCAGGACCTCGTGGAAGTGCTCGTCCAATTTTGAAACCATTTTCTAATTTGACAATCGTTTTGGAAAGTGGTGTGGCTCCTGAAAAGAAAAAAACAAAAAAAGTAACAAAATAAAAGTGGAGTGAAAAAAATGGGACAAAAAGTATCACCAATTTCATTACGCGAATTTATCAACAAGATTACTGATTCTCGTTGGATTGCTGGTAAAAAAGATTACGCAGCTTTGTTGGCAGAAGATGTTAAAATCCGTAAATTCGTTGAAAAGAAATTAAAGAAAGCAGGATTGGCCAAAGTCGTTATCGAACGTTTTGCTAAGAAAGTAGTTGTTACTATCCACACATCACGTCCAGGTATGATTATTGGTAAAAATGGTGCAGATATCGAAACTTTGCGTAACGATATCAAAAAATTGGTCAAGAACGATCAAGTTGTTGTTAACATCTATGAAGTTCGTCGTCCAGATTTGAATGCACAATTGGTTGCACAAAATATTGCACAACAAATCGAAGGTCGTGTTTCGTTCAAACGCGCTATGAAAAAAGCTGTTCAAAATGCTCAAAAAGCAGGCGCTCAGGGTATCAAAGTAATGTGCTCTGGTCGTTTGAATGGTGCTGAAATTGCGCGCAGCGAACAAATTCGTGAAGGACGTATTCCACTTCATACATTACGTGCAGATATTGACTATGCGTCAATTCAAGCAAAAACAACATACGGTGTTATCGGCGTTAAAGTTTGGATTTACACTGGCGATGTTGTAAACAGAGAAAAGCTGGCGTCCGAAATGGCGCGTCCGACTGAATATGCCGGCAGCAGCGAAAAGAAAAGCAAATAATAATTAAAATTTAAAGGTTTTAATCATGTTAATGCCAAATAAAACAAAATTTCGCAAACAGCACAAAGGTCGTATTCACGGGGCTGCCAAGGGTGGAAGTGAATTGGCATTTGGGTCGTTTGGTCTGAAAGCAATGTCTCCTGATCGTGTTACGGCACGTCAGATTGAAGCCGCTCGTCGTGCTATCACCCGTCATATGAGACGTCAGGGTAAATTATGGATTCGTATTTTCCCAGATGTTCCAGTGACTGCAAAACCAGGTGGTGTTCGTATGGGTAAAGGTAAAGGTGCTGTTGAATACTGGATTTGCCGCGTTAAACCAGGCCGCATCATGTTCGAATTGGATGGTGTTAAACCAGAAATCGCATATGAAGCGTTTGCTTTGGCTGCTGCAAAATTGCCAGTTAAAACAAAAATCGTAGACCGCAAAGTAAACTAATACAAGTGCAAAAAGGTTAAAAGAAATGGCAGAAAAGAAAACAGCAAAAACAGCCGAAAAAGAAGCTTTGACAAAGGAAGCTTTGCAAAGCAAATTGGTTGATTTGAAAAAAGAACAAATGAATCAACGCTTTCAACTGGCTGCGGGTCAATTGCCAAAAACACATGTTTTGCGTAAAACTCGCCGCGAAATTGCACGTGTAAAAACCAAGTTGAATGCTGCGAAATAATAACTAAATCTTTGACTTTTGATTTTTTTAGTGTAAAATCAGAAGCCGAAACAGAAAAATAAGGACTAAAGTTATGCCAAGACGTATACTGCAAGGAACTGTAAAAAGTACAGCAAATGACAAAACTGTCGTTGTAGAAGTAGAACGCCGTTTTCGTCATCCATTGTACGGAAAGTTCGTGAAGCAGAATAAAAAATACAAGGCACACGATGAAAACAACGA
>DEBV01000006.1 GCA_002348925.1 Alphaproteobacteria bacterium UBA2947
AGCCAGGATCAAACTCTCAAGTTCTAAAAAAACTTGTAATTTAAGTCCTGTGCATTTAACAAAGCTGACTTTAATCAGTTCGTCTTTACATATATATATTCGCAAGACAAGTTTTTTAACGAGGTTATATTTTAACCTACTACCTGTCTAGGATATGCACATTTGACTTAGTCAAAGTTTGGATATTCCAAATTCAACTGTCTGCATATCTCTTCTTGAACAGATTTTTGAGTTATCAAAAATCATTTTGATGAGCTGCTTTTATTAACAATGTTGTGATTTCTTAATCACCGAATTTCAGAGGTTAGAACCTTTTATCTATTCAGTCCCAACTTAAAGCCCGAGTATTATGATTTCGAACTTCAAAAAAGTCAAGCGTTTTTTCAAAAATAATTTACAAAAAAAGTAAAAAAATATAAAAATCGCGAAAATCCGCCATTTTGTCCTATTGATATTTTGAAAATATTTTTTGTTATCGTCATAAAAAACGATATAAAACACAAAAAAACGATTCGTATTCTGTCTATTTCTGTCGATTCGGGACCGAATCGCAATAAAAAAACCGCCCAAACGGGCGGTATTTTTTAAAAACGATACATAAAGCCAAGTTTTACAATTGGATAATAGTTAACTTTGTCCATTTCGCTTTGCGCTTCGGCCAATGCCTTTGCTTTTGCTTCTTCAAACTTAGTTTCTATTGCACCAGTTATTGCTTGTGGTGTTCCACTGGTTATATCTTTTAAATCACTTGTAATTGGAACATCTAAATTAACTTTGGCGTGATTGTCAGTAAACACAACGCCCGCATCCATATAAAGTTTAAATCCGCGGAATATCCCTAAATCAAAACCAGTACCAAGATATGGTCCGCTGTATTTCCAATTTACATTAGATTTGCCGCGCATGGTGTCACCATCGTATTTATACTTTCGTCCACCAAGTTCGAATTCGATTTCGCCGAGTTTTTTTGTTCCAAGAATATCAGCATTTAAATCCAAGTTTCCCGTCATATAACCACCAGATACACGCAAGCCCCCAAGGAACCATGTATCACCAAACGGATAAAAATCAACCAATGCGCCAACATGTTTTGCATTTATAGCAACATTGTTAATTTTCAAATTGTCATCTATTTTAATACCTTCATTACCAATAGAATTATTTATACTTCTGTTTAATCTGTTTTTAATTGGCGAATAACTTGCAAAATCTAAACGCACACCGAATCGTTTCCACCAAAAAGAATCAAATTTTTTATTGTTATATCCAACAAAAGCATTTAAACCACTGGTTGGAGACACACCAAGACCAAATTGAAGACCATTTGGAAATTTTGCATTTGGATTTGATTTTGTTTCAAACTTTTGTTCTTCAACTTTAGAGGTCGCAATTTGCTGTTCTTGTTGAACATCTTTTTTCTCAGGTGATTTTTTTGTTTGTTTTACAGTCTTTTTTTCTTCGACTTTTGGTTCTTCAATTTTTTGTTCTGTTATTTCTTTTGAATCGACAGACTTGTCTTTGATTTGTTGTGCGTCAAGTTGTTGTTCTGCAACCTGTGGCGTGTTGGCAGTTGGCGCTGTTGCAGATTGAATATTAGCAGGATCACCATACAAATCTTTTACTTCTGTTTGCGCAAAAGCAGGAATTACCAGTACAGACAATATTGAAATTATGGAGATTTTTTTCATATTTCCACCTTTTGGGTTATGCGTTTAAGAATCTGTTCCCAATTATAAAAGTTTAATACGCAATACACAACAATAAATTTTTTGTTTAAAACATGCCTTTTTTGTGATAAAATTATTCTTATGAAAAACAAAATATCTTTTTTGGCTGTGTTTGCCATCGCGTTAAATGTAAATTACGTTTGCGCATCAGAATGTATTGGGGACGATTGTGAAATAGTCCCTGTTGAAAGTATCGAAGAAATCGATATGCTGGTTCCTGCTAAATACGAATTTAATTGGTCTGTTCCAGAACAAACATGTGTTGAATCGGAACAAATGTGCGAATACGATTATAATTGTCCGTTTGACAGTGCAGAAGCTTGCGCGGTTTGGTATAAAAAACCTGTATTCAAAACAACAGTTGCACCACGCGCGCCACACATAAATCCAGTTCGTGTAGACGATATGATTTTCGCAATGTATTCTTATGATGAAGTAAGCGCTAATGCTCCAGAGATGGCACCACTTATGCAAAGATATCATATGCTTATGAAGGCAAGTGATGCATGCTGCACCGCGGGCATAACATATAAAATGCGCGAAAAAGGTGCGTCCGATAAAGCGGTTTACCAATTTTTAAAAGATGATGCAAATCGTTTTGCAATGACAAAACGTTGCTTGGTGACAGACAACAAAGATATTACACCAGAATATTCAAATGGTGTGACTGGCGAGATGGTTGCCGATGTTCGCAATTTGTGTTTGTGTAAAAACAAAAAATGGTTTGATTCAATGTTGCAACCGTTCGTAGATATTTATGAACGCGTTCCAAGTTTCAGCGACGAACCATTTGTTTATTCATACACTGATGGCATGGGACGTGAAATAAATGTTTCTGTAAACGAAGACGTGCAGAATGTTTTGAATTTATTATCTGTATGTCCAGAATAAAAAACGCCCAAACGGGCGCTTTTTTTATTTCTTTGAAACCTGAGATTTAACCCAAGAATAATGACGAAAGAATTCAATTCCAGGTCCTGCAGGCATTCCCATCCATTTTTCGCCATTTGGAATACTGCGGAAAACACCACTGTTGGCACCGATTTCTACATCATCACCTATCTTTAAGCCGTTAGAAATTCCAACATGACCGCCCAACAATACACGATTTCCAATAACTGTACCGCCTGCAATACCAACACCAGAAGCCAAGAAGCATTCGCAACCAATCACAACACCATGTGCAATCTGGCACAAATTATCTATTTTTGTACCTTCGCCAACAACAGTATCTGTCATTGCGCCACGATCGATACAAGTATTTGCACCAACAGAAACACGATTACCCAAAACAACACGTCCAGTATGCGGTATAAACACATTTTTGCCGTCCTGACGCGTATAACCAAAGCCGTCCTTGCCGATAACCGCATTTGCATTTATCACGCAATCTGAACCGATTGTAGCGTTTTCTATGTGTGCACCACTGTGAACGACAGTATTTGCACCCAAAACAACATTACGTCCGATGAAAGCCCCAGGATAAATTTTTACCCCTTCTTCCAAAACTGCGCCTTTTTCAACGGTGGCATATTGACCGATATAGTTCGTGCGTTTTTTGCGATAAAAAACGCCTTTTTCCACAGTTGCAAAATAAGACACGCCAAAACGTGGTTTTTCGCGATAAACTTCGCCCAAGATTTTAACAATATTTCCACGTGGGGATTCAGTTATTAACAGTGTTGCGCCCGCGGGTGCGTCGCCAATTTGTTCTTTTTGCAGCAAAATAACAGATGCACGTGTTTTTTGCAAAACCGTAATAGGCAGAATTTTAAACGCATTTGAATTACGTTCTGTGGAATAGAAAGCCAGTTGTCCTGGTTTTGCATCTGCGATTGGTGCGACACCGTTTATAACAACTTTTTCATCGCCCTTTAATTCCAAACCGAATTTTTTTGCCAATTCACCAGCAGTAATTTTAACCCCACGTGGTCCAAAAATCTTACGCAATAAATCTTTCATCGTTTTTCCTTTGTTAACAACAGGGATTATAGATACAAAGATTATAAAAGGCAATGTTTTATTTCAACCATCCCCGTCCGCTTCGCGTCCACCCCGCCCTGGGGCGGGGAATTTGTCCTCTGGAATAATCGTGTAAAAAAAAACGCCCCAAAGGGCGTTCTTTTTTTTATTCTTCGACAGTGAACGCTATTGTGTCACCGTATGAACCCAATTCTTCGGTTCCGATGAAACATTGGATATGTTCACCAACTTCATTCATCCATTCGTTAACAGCAGCATTCGCAGCACTGTCATAACTGGCTTCTTTTGTTGTTTTTGCTACCTGATAAGCGATAGCACCACCAGCCAACGCGCCAACAGCTGTGCCAACTGTTTTCCAAGTGCCCTTGCTCTTGCTGCCATTATTTTGAGATTTAGCAGTTTCGCAAGCATTAGCAATATTGTTCAATTTTGATTTATCAATATTGTTGTAAACCATGTCACTTGTTTTTTCGACATACAACTCTATTTTTGTATTGAATGCATCTTTACATTTTTTCTCTTCTGCTTTGCTATCTTCCAGGACTTCAACTATTTTAGGTAAGTCTACCAACACAGTACCTGCTTTCGTTGGTTCTTCTGTGAGATATTTATCACGTTCTTTTTTAAGAGCCGTTTGTATATTTGGATACACATCACAAAAATATGAACTTTTATCGACTTCTTGTTGCAATCTTCTTAAGCTGTCTTCGGTATATTTATATCCTGTTTTGGTTTCAGCAGAAAAATATCCTATGTTCGCCACATTTGCACCACCAGATCTTGCCTTGCTTAATGCAGCGTTTGCATATTCAACCTGTTTAGCACCAGTTGCGGCTTGTGCCTTTTCAACATTCTTGATACAATCGTCCAGTGCGCTTGTTTTCGATTTATCGGCACCCCCCAACAAACCATTGTTTTGAAGTGCGTTTATGCCAATATAACTGCCCGCGCCACCAACCAAGGAACCAATAAGTTGTGTCCACATTAAATCCCTGTCTTCTTTTGCAGAACCTTTGCCAGCATCTTTTTTGGCTTTGTCTGCAACAACATTTGTTATTTTATTTAATGTGTTTTGGCTGATCGAAGAACCGCATGTGAATGCATCGCCGACCGCGAAATATGCAGTTGATTCACCAGTTTGT
>DEBV01000007.1:0-5848 GCA_002348925.1 Alphaproteobacteria bacterium UBA2947
AAGTGATCCATAATTACCACCTGTGATACCAATGTTTTCATCGTCATAAAGACCCGTTGCGCTTCTGTCCAAAATTGTTTCACTTTCAATTCCTGGTTTCATGCCAAGTGCTTCTTTGCGTTCTTTCAGGTCTGCCGCCAATGCCAAATATTCACTGCGCAATTTCATCAGTTCTGAATCATTGGCCCCAGGCAATTCAATTTCATCTGGTCCTGCTTTGACTTGTTTACCATCGCCATATGTACAACGCATAGTTTCGATATATGCCGCCATATCAGCCGCCGCATCTTTGTCAGAAGATTGTTCTGCCAAACCTTGCATTAACTGCATACCACCAATTCCAGTCGCGGCAGTTGTAGCCGCGGTCAACGCTCTGTTTTCAAAAGACTGTTCTTTTGCCTTGGCGTCTTCATACGCTTTTTCTTTGTTTTCCAATTCTTCTTTCAAAGAATCTTCGTATATTTGGGATATGCGTTCAAAAATATCGACACGATTTTCTTTACTGCTGTGTTCCCAATCTAATTCTTTTAACATTTCATAAAGGGATTTTACATCTTCATTTGATACAGAATCTGCTGTCTCTGCGAACAGGGGTAATGTAAAACATAACGACAAAAATAAAAAGGAAGCAACCAGTTTAGAAAGACACTTTTTTCCCACGACAATAACTGCCTGTGTACACGCATGTGCAGATTCTCGTGTTTTTATAAACATTTATATTTATTCCTTCCTTGCTACCTGAAAATTATAGCATAAACGGGGGATTAAGTACAAGATGAATCTCGTCCAAATTTTAATATTTATTTACAAGATAAAAACAAACCAGCAAAAGCTGGTTGAATTTTTTGGTGCGGGCAAAGGGAATCCACGTGCATAAAACACACAATGAGTTGCGTTATTAGCAACGAATTGATGTGTGCATCACAAGGATACCCGATTCACACAAACCACACTTCAAACTTGGTGCGGGCAAAGGGAATCGAACCCTCGTCTAAAGCTTGGGAAGCTTTCGTTCTGCCATTATACCATGCCCGCGCATACCCTTCAATCATACTATGAATCATATAAAATGTCCAGCAGATAAAAAGTACAAAACACAACTTCAGACCGCACAAATTATGTTTTTATCTATCTTTGATATTTGTTTTGTATTTTTTCGAATTTGCTTTGCACACTGCGTAAAACCTTGCGAGAAACATTACGCTTTTGTTTATTAAGTTGTTTTACCAACTTGTTAACAAATATCCAATCGTTTGAATCAAGTTCATGGTTGCGAATAAACGACGCCATTTGCATACTTAAATCAGTTGCTTCTATTTTTTCTTCGTTCATATCTGCCACCTTTGGTTAGGTTATCTTGAAGTGTTATTCATATAATTTATAATATCATTGAATAATATCTCGGCCTTGTTCAACGCGGCTTTTTTCCACCCTTCATCCGAAGGATACCAACTTTCTGTCAAATTCGACCAAGTTTCATGATTTATTTTACCATAATGCAACAAATCATAACGGGCGTCCCCCATATCCATACGTTTATATATAGGCGACAATACTGGAAATTCTCCTGTACCAATTTCAAAATCAGCCGTATAAACAGGTATTCCCATATGTTTATATCGATTTTCCAAGCAGTCCACCAAATCACCCAAAAGAGTAGGGGCATTTACAGCATTATTGTCCGCAACAATTGGAACATTTGGTGTCAAAGTATTTTTGAAAAACAAAGTGTTCTTGTGGTCTTCTGGATGCGATACCAACAAAGAACCTGTCACTTCTGCACGTCTGCGACAAAAATGCCCCAATCCAGTATGCAAACCAACAGACGTCAACGATTTAGCATCTTTTCCCACAATATCATCATATATTTGCATGGTTGCTTTATTTTCAGGCAAACTTTCGCTGCCACCGTAAAACAAACCATATGGTTCATAGTATTGACCATTGCTTATCGCTGCCCAAACACCGTCTTTCAAATGTCTTTGTCTGAATTTCTGTATAGCGCTTTTTTTCTTGAACTTGTCTGGTTTAGACAACAGAACAGGGTGCGCAATAGCATATTTTGGATTTTCAGGCAATTTTTCTGGTTTTGAAAAATCTATGCCAAAGTTTCTGTTTAAATCTATCAAACCACCGTTCTTTTTATCAAAAACTTCACGCATACGATTTTGCATTCCCCAGCCATTTATTACGTGAACCAACACCAAAGAATACTTTTCCAGTGCTGATTTAGATAACTTTGACACCATATTAGCCAAGAACATATTTTGCGCAGCACTGCCAAAATAACCTTCGATACCATGAACGCCAGAGTTTATAACAATCTTTTTATCGCCACTGCCGATTGTCACACATGCTATTTCATATTGCATGTCTGGGGTTTTATAAAAAGAAACCTTGCCAACAACACCCGCATTACGGACAAATTTTCGTGTTGCATCAAACCAATTTTCAGAATAGAAATTCATCAGTGTTTTCTCTTTGTTATTTTACAGGTATTTGTAAATGTTGTTCTGGGAAAATCAAATCTGGATTTTTAATATTGTTACGTTCCGCAATCATTGTAAATAACACACCACGACGCAAGAAATTACGCGCAATAATCCACAAACAATCGCCACGACGCACAGTATAAAAAGTATCGTCATCGCCTGTCATTTCTGGCATAACGAATTTGTGTTCAACATTTGCAATTGTGGTACCTTCGCCATCATGCAAACGAATATTCAATTTGTATTCTTTGCCGCTTTCCAGTTTTCCTGCATCAACCCCAAGACCAAAATTTTTATAATCTGACACACGTGCAAAACCAATGTATTTATCGTTCAAAGACAACGATACACGCAATCTTGGCAATGCTTTACCAGTCACAACCATACGACCATTGTCCATATAATCTATTTTGGAAACGACCAAATCGCCGTCCATTAAAACAGGCGCCTGCATCACTTTACTGCCATTCTTGGTCAACAATAACGATACAGAATTTTTATATCCTTGTTCGGAAATATAAACAAAAACAGAATCTGCAGATTTAATATTTTTATCACTGTCGATTAACGAAATAACATAATTACCTGGCTTCAATGCTTCGCTTGGCGCATACACAAATTCGCCGTCTTTGTTAGTATGTTCTGTGGCAACAATCTTTTTGTTAATCACGACCGAAATATTAGATTCACGAACATTACGACCTGCAACTATGATATTGCCTGTCTTTTCAATACGCACCAAATCGAACGAAGGAGTGGTTTGTTTTTCTGTATTTTTTACCTGTCTGATAATCGGTTCAGGAACAGATGGGGCAAAAACTTTCACTGGCGCATTTATTTTAAACAACATTACAAAAATAGCAATCAAAACGACCAACAAAGCACAAACAATTGGGAACCAATACGCGCGCAAAATCTCTTTGTTTCTTGACTTTTTTTCTGACTTTTTTGTTGCACTTTCGGATTTCTGTTCTGGCTTTTTAAAGACATTGAATCTTTGTAAAAATTCACGTGTAAAAGTGCGACGGTTTTCCAACCAATCTTGTTGACGATTAACTGCGTCATCTATTAAATCATCTGTACTGCGTTTTGTTTTTCCAATATTAGTTGTTGCCATTATTTATACTCCTAAAGTTCGTCCCATTTGACAAAATTATTGCAAAAATCGTTTGTTTGTCAAGGGTTTTATGGTATAATACACAGAAAACAACAGGAGATAAAATTGGCACGCAAAAAGATTGGTATTATGACGACTGGCGGTGATTGTTCGGGTTTAAACACTGTTATTCAGCGAATTGTTGATGGGTGCGCTCGTCGAAAATGGGATGTAGTTGGTATCAAAGATGGCACCGACGGATTATGTTGCACACCTGCAAAAACAGTTGATTTAACAAATGAAAGTTTTCAATTCGCATCGGCACATTTGGCAGGCAGCATCTTGGCAAATGGCCACGCAGGCGCTGAAAACTTTATATCAGCTGCCCAAACAGGAAAATTAAATGCGTTTAATAAAAAATTGAAAAAATCATTACAAGATTTAAAACTGGATGCACTGATTTTAATTGGTGGCAACGGCAGTTTGTCTTTGGCGCACATGTACCGTGAAATCTATTCTGATTTGCAACTGATAGCAATTCCAAAAACCATAGATATGGATGTTCCATTAACAGATAAAACTATTGGTTTTGATACAGCGGTACAACAACTGGTTTCTTATTGTGACCAATTACTGTTAACGGCACGCAGTCATCATCGCTGGTTCATTGTGCAAACTATGGGACGTGATTGTGGCAAATTGGCACTCAGTGCAGGCGTCGCCATTGGCGCAGATGCAATACTGATTCCAGAAATCAAATTTGATGTTGAAAACCTTGTAAAACATATAAAGCAATCACAACGAGACTATGGAATTATTATGGTTTCCGAAGGAATTTCAATTCGCGGGCATTCTGGCAAACCAGCAGATATGATTTCGCGCGCATTGAATAACGCGAATATACCAAACAGAACGGCTTTTCCAGAACATATTCAAAGGGCAGGCGATACTGTCGCAAGTGACAGAATTCTGGCAGCTGGATTTGCTGATACTGCATTAAAAGCAATCGAAAACAACGAAACATATGTTATGACCGTATTACAAAATGACGAATATAAAACAGTATCACTGAACGATTTCTTTAATGCTGGCAAGCAACAAAAAGATCCAAATATAACTGGCACAATGACATCAAACGCGTATGTAGAACCAGACGATATACTTTTACACATTGCCACAGATTCAGGAATTTATATTGGGGAAAAGAAAAAATAAAAACCGAGCATTTGCTCGGTTTTTTTTTAACGTTGTTTTTGCAAATCTGCATATTTCTTGTTAAATCTTGCTAATCTTTTTTCATGATTCAAATTTCTTATAATGCACGGGCAAGATTCTTCGGTATATTCAACAATATCCCCAGTCAGACAAGAATATTGAACATCTTCTGCTAAATTATACACAAAAAAATAGTTTCTTTTAGGATTATACAAACGAATAATTTCTCTTGTGACATGAAAAATCTCATCATAATATGAAATGCATTTAGAAACCGCAGCATAATCTGTTTGCATACAACATCCTTTTGGTTGACTTGTTGCACCGAAAAATAACACAAAAAATATATATTGTCAATTATAAAACCGAGCAAAAGCTCGGTTTTTTTTCTTTATGAAGGAAGGAATTTTATTTTTCAGAAAAATCTGCATCAGTCGTTTTATTATCGCCAGATTCAGATTTGTTTTCTTCTGATTTTTGTGCTTCTTGTGCAGCTTTATAAACCGCTTCGCCCAACTTCATGGCTTTTTCAGTCAATGCTTCTGTCTTTGCTTTCAAAGATTCAACAGTTGCTTCAGCCTTTGCCAATTCGTCAGACAATTCTTTTTTTGCATTTTCGATTGCTTCGCGTTCTTCGGCACTGATTTTATCGCCATGTTCTTTCAGTGATTTTTCAATGCTGAACACTGCGGTTTCTGCTGTATTTTTTGCTTCCGCCAATTCTTTTTTCTTTTTGTCAGCTTCGGCATTAGCAGCGGCTTCATCGACCATGCGTTTGATTTCATCTTCGCTTAACCCACCGTCAGATTTAATTGAAATTGCTTGTTCTTTGCCCGTACCTTTATCTTTCGCAGACACATGAACAATACCGTTCGCGTCTATATCAAAAGACACTTCGATTTGTGGCATACCACGTGGGGCAGGTGCGATACCTTCCAAATTAAATTGACCCAACAATTTATTATCCGCGGCCATATCACGTTCGCCTTGGAACACGCGAATTGTTACGGCAGATTGGTTATCTTCTGCAGTAGAGAAAATCTGA
>DEBV01000007.1:5855-6041 GCA_002348925.1 Alphaproteobacteria bacterium UBA2947
TGAAGTCTGGTTGTCTGCTGCGGTTGAGAAAATCTGAGATTTCTTGGTTGGAATTGTTGTGTTTCTGTCAATCAAACGTGTGAATACACCGCCCAATGTTTCGATACCCAAAGACAATGGTGTCACATCCAACAACAAAACATCTTTGACTTCGCCTTTCAAAACACCACCTTGGATAGCAGCACC
>DEBV01000007.1:6336-11598 GCA_002348925.1 Alphaproteobacteria bacterium UBA2947
GACAATTCGATTTTTGCTTTTTCGGCGGCTTCTTTCAAACGTTGCAACGCCAATTTATCATTGGACAAATCGATACCAGTTTGTGCTTTGAATTCTTCAATCAAATATTTCAGAACGCGCGCATCAAAATCAGAACCACCTAATGCTGTATCACCATTGGTAGATTTAACTTCAAACACGCCGTCTACGATTTCCAAAATGGACACATCGAAAGTACCACCACCAAGGTCATACACAGCAATCGTGCCATCTTTGTCTTTGTCCAAACCATATGCCAAAGCCGCAGCAGTTGGTTCATTAACAATACGCAAAACATTTAATCCCGCAATACGACCAGCGTCTTTTGTTGCCTGACGCTGTGAATCGTTAAAATACGCAGGAACAGTAATAACCGCATCTGTCACTGTTTCGCCAAGATAGGCTTCTGCGTCTTTCTTTAACTTAGACAAAATCATTGCAGAAATCTGAGATGGTGCATATTTTTTACCTTCGATTTCAACCCACGCATCACCATTTTCACCTGCAACAATTTTATAAGGAACGCGTTTTTGAATTTCTTTTACCGCAGGACTGTCATAACGCAAGCCCATCAAACGTTTAATTTCATAAATAGTGTTTTCAGGATTTGTCACCGCCTGATTCTTTGCGGTAATACCGACCAACTGTTCACCATTTGCGGTTATTGCGACAACAGATGGTGTTGTACGTTGACCTTCGCTGTTTTCGATAATTTTTGGATCATTTCCGTCCATGAAAGCCATAGCGGAATTAGTTGTACCCAAATCTATACCTAATACTTTTGCCATAATTTTTTACTCCTTGATTAAGTAAGTTTTTTCTCGCTTAAGCCAGATATAGTTATAAAAAACACACTTTCAAGGGGGCAAAAACAAAAATATTATATGTAAATATTCACAAAAAACCGCCCAAACGGGCGGTTAATTTTTTTAATATCAAATTTGATATTATTTCTTTGCTGGTGCAGCTTTTGCAGCTGGTGCAGCAGCGGCTTGTTTTGCATCTGCTTCTTCTGGCATTTTACCACCGATAGTAGCGAAAGCCAAATCTGCCATATGCAAGCCCAATTCGATACCTTTTGGTAATACCAAATCAGAACCATGAATTGTGTCGCCAATTGTAACATTTGTTAAATCGATAGTGATTTTTTCAGGCATATCGTTTACCAAACCTTTAAGCGCAACTTTACGAACAGCAAAGTTCAAAACACCGCCCAATTTGATACCTTTGGAAACTTCAGCGTTGATAACTTCCACAGGAACAACAACATGTACAGGTTCTTTGACATTGATACGTTTGAAATCAACGTGAACAACTTTGTCAGACACTGGATGATATTGAATATCCATCAACATAGCGTCTTCTTTGCCATTAGCAGTTGTAATTTCAAATAATTTTGTTCGCAATGATGGTTGTACCAACAACATATTAAATTCGCGTCCGTTCAATTCGATGGACACAGGTTCTTTCTTTTCGCCATAGATAACAGCAGGGATGTTTTGGTTCTTGCGAACTGCACGTGCGGCCCCCTTGCCAGCAACTTTGCGAATTTCAGCATTTAATTTGATAGCCATTTTCAATTCCTTTTTAATGGTTGTTTATTCTATTCACATGACCTCCAAGGGTGTCATGCGGGCTATATTATTTACTAAAACACACGAAAAATCAAGTTTTTTTATGATTATTTTTTCTGTAATATCACAAATCTGGCGCGTCCATAGGTTTTATCACGCAAAATTTCCCAATTTTCAGAAAAATCAGGCAATTTTTGAATATTTTCAAATTCCCAGATTAAAACAGCACCGCTTTTTGCAACTTTGGTAAGTTTTTTCACAAACAAAACCCCAAAATTAAAGTCTGGATAGGGCGGGTCTACAAAAAACAAATCTGATATTCCACCAAAACGCGATATTGCCGAAAGCGCATCACACATTTCGATTGTTGGGCTTTCATTTATAGAAACGACATTTTTCTTTACTGTATCTATCGATGATTTTGCATTATCGGTAAAAACAACCTTTGGGTTATTAAAACGCGATAAACATTCCAGACCAAACGCCCCAGAACCTGCAAAAACATCCCAAACAAAAATTGGCTTTGTTGTGTCAATAATGCCGTTAAGCATATTGAACAACGCACCACGCGCCATATTTTGTGTTGGACGCGCATCATCTGGCAGATACAGTTTCTTGCCTTTGTATTTTCCCGAAATGATTTGCAAATTTGATTTCATGTTGCAAACTTTACCGTATGAATTTTATGAATCAAGCATTTTTATTAGCAAAAAAAGCCTATCAACATGGTGATGTGCCGATTGGCGCAGTGATAGTTAAAGATAACAAGATTATTGCACGTGGTGAAAATCGCGTTCAAAAATCAAAGAACCCAACACTGCATGCAGAAATAGTTGCTATTAACAAAGCCTGTAAAAAATTAAATGCTAAATTCTTGGACGATTGCGATTTGTATGTGACATTGGAACCATGCGCGATGTGTGCAACTGCGATTTCTTTTGCACGCATTAAAAACATTTATTTTGCGGCAACAGACGAAAAGGGCGGTGGTATTACATCAAACGCGAAAATCTTTGAAAACGATAAACACCTTTGGAAACCAAAAATTATTCAAATGGATGAATACGCCGAAAAATCTGCACAAATGTTGCGTGAATTTTTCAACAACCTGCGCAAAAAGAATTAAATCAAACTTTTACCTGTCATTTCGGCGGGTTTTTCAATACCTGTCAACTTTAATATAGTTGGCGCAATATCTGACAAGCCCCCGTCATGTGCAACAAAATCTTCATTTGAAACCATTATGAAATTCACAGGATTGGTAGTATGCGAAGTCAACGGAACATTATGTTCACTGTCCCACATTTGTTCACAATTTCCATGGTCTGCAATAATTAAAACACATCCATCCAAACCCAGCACTGCTGGCACAATGCGCGATAACTGTTTATCTAAACATTCCATCGCTTTTATTGCCGCTGTTTCATTTCCAGTGTGCCCAACCATATCACCGTTTGCAAAGTTTAATAACACAACATCGAATTTAGAAAGTCGTGGCAAAAGCGCATCTGTGATTTCATTTGCAGACATCTCTGGCTTCATATCAAAAGTCGCAACAGATGGTGATGGAATCAGAACTTTTTCTTCACCATCAAAATCTATATTACGTTCTGCATCCATGAAATAGGTCACATGATTATATTTTTCTGTTTCGGCAATACGTAATTGTGTTTTCCCATTTTTCGCCAATATATCACCCAAAACATTTTCTGTTTTTATATCAGATAACAGTGCAGGGCAAACTTCATCTAACCCTTCGCCATATTGTGAAAAGCACAAAATATGACAGCCGTTTTCGACCACTTTGCGCATAATCTGACGCGCACGATCGGACCGATAATTACAGAACAAAAATCCATCACGCACTGTTAATTTAGTTGGCGTAATAACAGTTGGTTTAATAAATTCATCTGTTTCGCCACGGGCATACGCATCTGCCAAAGCCGCATCTATTGTTTTTGCATGATATTCAGATTCACCGCGTTCGATTGCCGCAAACGCCAAATCTGTTCTGTCTGTATTGTTGTTTCTGTCCATTGTATAATAACGTCCAGACAGCGTTCCAAAGAACACAGCGCCATTTTCAAAAGAATCTGCCAAATCTTGTTTTATAATATCGATATATTTTTGTGCAGATTGTGGTGGCGTATCGCGCCCGTCTGCAATAAAATGAAAACAAACACGCAATCCTGATTTTGCAACATATTTAACTGTCTTTATAATATCCGCCAAATTCGCATGAACGCGCCCATCAGACATAAGCCCCGCGACATGAACAACACCACCGTCATCTTTGACAGATTTTATAAAATCATTTAACGGCTTATTCTTTGATAAATCTTCGATTTCAAACCGACGCAAAAATTGGTTTACAATGCGTCCAGCGCCAATTGTAATGTGGCCAACTTCTGAATTTCCCATAATACCATCAGGCAACCCAACCGCGTTCCCAGACGCTTCCAATTTAGAATGCGGATATTTATTTAACAATTCATCAAAATAGGGCATCTTTGCCAAAGCAACCGCATTATGCGCACCGTCTTTGTTAATTCCAACGCCATCTAAAATACATAAAACAACAGGTTTCATTTTTTCATCTTCCTTTTGCGGATTATGGTATCACATAAGTTTTTTCATTGCAAAATAAAAAGAAAAATTGTATAAATAAAGCATAAGAACTTTTTCTTATAGAAAGGAATAAAAATGGCACGCAAAGCAGGACTTATCAATTCGGTTGACCACCATATCGCCCAACGCTTACAGTTGCGTCGTGTTATGTTGGGATTGACTCAATCTGATTTGGCAAAGAAATGCGGTGTCAGTTTTCAACAAATTCAAAAATATGAAACCGCTGGGAATCGTATTCCTGCGGCGCGTCTGTTTGATTTAAGTCAAGCATTGGAAACATCAGTGGCATTTTTCTTTTCTGGTTTGCCAGGAAATTTTCCACCAGAAACAAAAGCCAGCCGTTCTATGCGTGTTTCAGAAGTCAAAGACGACGATCCGCTTGGCAAGAATGAATCTTTGCAGTTAATCAACCTGTATTGGAATTTGCCAACCGATGCCCAACGAAAAACTATTATGGATATGCTGAAATTATTAAACGGTGAAAACAAATAAAAAAAACGCCAATTTGGCGTTTTTTATTATTCAAGCCCCTCTGTCACACACTTTTTGTAACTGCCTGCATCTTCCTTGGTCCAACATTGATTTGTCACAACATCAGAACGATATTTTCCATATTGCATTTTATCCTTTGATATTGCGCGTGCAGTATCACATTCGCATGTCGTTGCGTTAAAGTATTGTCCAACAGCACAACGTTTACATTTGCCGAACAAAGAATTTCCCAATACATCACAACGTCCCGTTCTTGGTCCTACTTCACAAGCAACGCAACTCTTTAAATCGTCGCTTAATGCTTTGTCGCCAGTACAGACATATGTTGTACAATAACCGTTAACTACTTTTTCAAGTTCTGTTGCTTTGGATTTATAAACATCTTCGCTGTAGCCAGTACACCACAAAGTTTTTCCACAATTTTTCGAAGATACATTACATTTATCATCAGCAGTAAAACCTTGGGCACATAAAACCTTGGTTTTACCAGACGCAACCCCAGATGATGTTACATGCGGAACCCATACATCACCAACACTGCCCAGCAAAA
>DEBV01000007.1:11633-12755 GCA_002348925.1 Alphaproteobacteria bacterium UBA2947
AACCGCACCAACAACAATTTCATGCCAATACACGCCAGATATGCGCGCTGAATCCAATACCGCAGTATATTCTGCCACCCCCATACGCCCATAATGCAAAGCAATCGCATCTTTATCCTCATATATATGCGCCTTGACCGTATCTATACGTTGTTTGTAATCCGTGGTATTACAGGCAGTTTCAGGTCCACTTTTTTCCATACACCCGATACCATCCCATCCAGGTTCACAAAACCACGCACATTGCAAACTGGGCCATCTTGGTTGTTGATGAATCAAATCAAATTTTCTGCTTGAATATAAAGCCCCTATCTGTGTTAAACAAAACTCTGCACCGTGTTCTGTAATATCATGAGCAATCAAAGCCATAATCGCATTATCTCTTCCATAAGAAATATTTGTTGTACTAGCAACAGAAGTCCCACAACAAGCCCAGCCTTGTTTTATTCTAAAAGCGCCAAAATCTTTATTATCATCTTGGATATATGTTTGATTTACCGTAGGATTGCCCCAGGCAGATTTAACTGTATCTGTGACTTTATATTTCAAACCTTTGCCAGCAATGCTATCAGTGTACACATAATCTGCACTACAAACAAAAGGCATAAAACAAGAAATCAAAAATACTAATATCTTTTTCATAAATTTAAACCCTTATTTAATATAGCATTGACCAGCTGCTGCTTCATAATAACCGCCGATACTTTCACATTTTACCTTGTACCAAGAATCACTCAATTCACAAGTGCTTCCTGTGTATACTGCGGCATTTTCCATTCCAGGTA
Source organism: Alphaproteobacteria bacterium UBA2947 (assembly GCA_002348925.1). Classification (GTDB taxonomy): domain Bacteria; phylum Pseudomonadota; class Alphaproteobacteria; order Rs-D84; family Rs-D84; genus Enterousia. Next base: position 12,419 of record DEBV01000007.1, read on the forward strand.
ATTGGTTTTGAATACTACACATCTGTTCAACCGAAGGAATCATACAAACACCCCAGCCAAACGCTTTGTCACCACTGATAGTCAAACTGGAACCATAACGTTCAATTTTTAATGTATATCCCGAAACACCCGCGTCTTGCAAACTGCCCAAACCACGACCACCATAGACCTTTTCAAGCCACGCAGGCGATACATTTACAACATTTGTACCAGAATCTTGAATGGTATAGCCTGTTTTATCCCACACCAAAGAACCTTCTGTTGTTATATTCCAACATTCATCACGCAACATTGTTGACATATCATCTCTGACTTCGTCCATTATCTTGCTTATAAA
>DEBV01000007.1:12785-15147 GCA_002348925.1 Alphaproteobacteria bacterium UBA2947
ACCGCCATATTTTCTGCCTGTTGTCGCAGTGTTCGTCGATGTTGAACCGCCAACACCATTGACAATCTGTGCTTGAACTAACTTGTTAGAGGCTTCAAATTTTTGCAAAGGAACACTAGATACAGTATCTTTTAAATTCTGTGATTGAAGTTTAACGGCAACATTTTTAATTGCTGCAGCTCTTCCGTTTTTGCTATTGACCGTATCGTTCATATTATAATCAGAAGCAAAATCACTGGCACACAGAGTAGCAGCGCGATTGACCAACTGTTCTTCTAACCATTCTGGTGATTTCAATCTGCAACCCCAAGGATATTTATGTTCTGTCACACCAGACGCTGGCGCACATGTTTCTTGCGCATATTCACGCAACGCTTCTTCACAACCTTTTTCAAATCTTACCGTATCGACAGTATCAACCAACGCCAACAAAGATTGCTTTCCACATTTTTTGCCGTCAACTGTTGATATTTTCTTTGTAGAATCATCATACGAACAACCATTTGGATCGCCGTATAAAGCAGCACACGCAAAAACTTTCTGTTTGCACGCATCTCGTGCAGCAATCGCAGAAATCGCACCTGTTGCCTTGCCAACAACTTCTTCACCAACAGAATTCATAGCACCAGTTTGTGTATCATAACATTCTTTTATAGTTTCAACACACGAAGCCTTAACCGATTCGATTTTATCATCTTGTGCTTGTGCAATTTGAATCAACGCCATACGTTTATATTCTTCCCAAACCTGATCCGCAATACCACGACAAGAATCAAGCGCACTGGCAACAGCACTTTTTTTATCTTCTAAAAAAGTATTAAAATCAGGATTTGCCGCCAAAACATTCGCTGTTCCATCCAATTTAATCAAATTATTCAAACCAAACAAAGCCTGAGAATAAACTGGTTCACCTGTTGAAGATATATACAATCCTGTATAATCCAAACATCTTTCATAATTCGGGCCACATACAAATTGTTGGCGCATCGCTGTATCTACCTCTGTTAAACATTCATTAACATCAGCAGAATTATGTGCACGATATTCATCAAGTCTTGCTTCACGTAAATATTTTTCCGCTTTTCTGACAGTATCTTCCACACTGGTCTTTTTAGCATTTATATTCTTTTCATATGCATTACAATCCTGTGTAATCAAGATAGAATAGGACGAACGCGCCAAATTAAACATCGCGTCCCCACCACAAGATTCGCGAGTAATTTGAGAACACTGTTGCATCGCGCCTTCGTACAAATCTGCCCCTTCCAATGAAGAAATATCTGTATAAGAAGAACCATTACTAAAAAGAGAAGAGGTGCCGCCACCAAAAGCAGAAGAAGAATCTCCAAACGGATCACCTGTGTTAGTAAATGAAGTCAAATCCAACATACCCAAAGAAGAAGATGAATTAGAATAATTCGTTCTCTTAGAAGTATATGTTTTCTTTGTTTTCGCCGATAAAATATCGCTTATACTGTCCAACAACTTTTGCGAAGCACTGGTATCACGTTTGATGGCTTGTTCTCCTTCTGTTGCAGAATACATAGCATCCACTTCTGCAGCAGTTTTATTAACAGCATCCAAATTAACATTTTGGAATTCCGCCAACAATTTAAGAGCCTCGTCCAATCTGTCTGAAGTATCACGAAATTCGGTAAAACGATCACTGCAAAAACATCTGCGATATGTGTCGTTAGCATTTGCACACATTTGGTCCATACATGTTGCATACGCATCACGACAACTGGAATACCCACCACCAATTTTTGAAACATCGTTAAACACAGCCGTCGCACGTGCTGAACCTGCACGCGAAACATTTGCACCACCTGTTTTTGCCTTTACAGCAGAACGAACAGCGGATGGCTTTGATGCAGTTCTTGCGGCATTTGTACCTTTGACAACAGGACGTGCAGAACGCACCGTTGCACCACGCACAGCCGCAGGACGCGCCGTCACAACAGGACGAGATTGACGCTTATCTAAAACAGTAGAACGTGCAATAACAGATGTCGCAGAACGTCGAACAGCGGCATTGCTTTCCGAATCAGCAGAACGCGCAACATTACGCGCATTATTTACTGTACTGCGTGGATTGGTCTGCTGTACACCAAAAACAACCCCTGGCACAACGATTGCAACAGCAGACATCTTCAGTATATTTTTGATAAGTCTAAGCACTTTTTCTCTCTTTCTTTCTGCATTTTACCATTTCTGCCGAATCTATGCAAGAATTTATTCTATACAACAATTAACAGCATTTTTTACCCATTGCCCCAATCTTTTTACCCCCGACACTTTTTCTTCTTTTTTTGTTGTTTGAATAATGTCACAAAGTCATCCAGAAAAATATGTGTTTGAT
>DEBV01000007.1:15290-22462 GCA_002348925.1 Alphaproteobacteria bacterium UBA2947
AGATGTTTAGAAATACACCAAACTTCGCCGTCTTCACCACTAGATTTTTTAACGATGCGTTCCATTAATTCTTTGCGCATAGAACGAACAGTGTTTATCAAATCATAAAAACCAACTTTGCCAGTTTTTGCACCACTGAAAAAGAAATGTTCTTCCAAAGACACCAAATTCATCAACGCAATCGACAAATCTTGATCTGAAGATAAATCAAGCGGATTTGCCTTTTTAGCGGCATCCAATTTTTCAATCATTTCTTCCATAGATAATTTTTTACTGTTCTTTTTCATGATTTTTTTCCCTTTAATTTAACATAAAACTATACCCATCGTTGGCAACCACTTGATTATCGCCCAAAACACCCCAGTCATTATCAACAGCCCACCGAAAGGCATAACAACTTTCTGAAATGGGAACAGGGCGTGTCCACCGTTATTCTTTTTAATACGCATATACCACAATTCCATTAAAATAAATGTAATAGAGCCAACCAAAATACCCAACAAGAATTGGTCAATGCCCCACATACAATTATTCCACCATTTTACAATCGGGCTGCTTGACGGAACAAAATATACAGACAGCAACAACCCAGTGTAAACCACAGCATTTAAAACATACCAAATTGGATTTGTAATGTTCTTTTTGCGCATATAATTAGCAGTCCATCCAATCAAAGAAACAGTTAAACCGCCCGCCCAAATACCAGTCAAAACATCCTTGACCCCCAGCATGCGCGCACCTTCCAATCCTGCACCTATTGCGATAGTACACACAGGACAAACCGCGGATGCAACGGACGAAAAAAGAACAATGCCAGTCATTGCACACAACAAAATTAACGATAAGTTTTTCATCTTTTCTTCCTTTTATTTCATAATCTTAACAAAAAACAAAACGCCAGGTCAACAGTATAATTATACTTTTTCAACCCCACGCATATGCGCAGAACGCGCGCGCGGATTTGATTCTAATTCTTGCTCAGACGGGGTTTTCGTTTTTAACAATCTGTATTTCGGTTCCACCACGATTGGCAGACGCGGGTCGCCTATGGGGCCAGCCCATTTATTAAATGTATTCTTAACAATTCTGTCTTCTATTGAATGAAAAGTCACACAAATGCAGCGCCCACCAGATTGCAATAAAGAATCAACAGAAACAAGAGCATCTTTGACTTGTCCCATTTCATCGTTTACCGCAATTCTTAATGCCTGAAACACAGGTGCAACATTCCCAGGAACCTTTATCAAATCACGTAATTCGAACGTTGTTTTCGGTTGTTTTTCTTTTAACAGCGCCGCCAATTTATGCGATTTTTTTATATCACCGTATTCATAAAGCACATCTGCTAATTCTTCAACAGTCAGATTGTTTATCAAATCAGACGCCGTTATACCAGTACGTATATCCATACGCATATCAAGTGGTGCATCAAAGCGAAAAGAAAAACCACGCTCTGCATTATCTATCTGCATCGAAGAAATCCCCAAATCAAAAACAACATCATCAAAATCGCCGACGGTCAGTTGTTTGATTTCTGAAAAAGGCGCACTTACAAATTGAAATTTATCGCCAAATTCTTGTTTCAGTTTATCAGCATCTGCGATTACATTTGTATCCCTGTCAAAAGCGATAACACTGGCACCACGTTCCAAGAAAGCACGCGAATATCCGCCAGCACCAAAAGTGCAGTCAACAATCTTGCGTCCCCTTATATCACCCAACGCATTCAAAACATCATTTAACAAAACAGGTATATGTTTCATCATTCAATAGTCACCTTGGTTCCCAATGCTGTTAAATCTTTGGCAGTTGTCGCGCCAAGTTCCATAGTGCTTTTAAGGGCAATCGCTGCCGTTTTATCTGCCGAATGCAGATTTAATACAATTTTAGTGTATCCTGGTGCCAACACAGACAGCGCCTTTTTAACATCCGCCAAAACAGCCTTGTCATGAATATCTATGGTCATAGTCTTTGCGATTTTTGCTACCCACTGATTAAGTGGGATAATAGAATCTACAAATATAGATATTCTGTCATCACGTACTGATGTCTTACCCGATATAACAACTTCTGTTTCTGAATTTAAAATCTGCGATAAATCAATAGAGGCTTCCCCAAACGCAACACCTTCAACATTGCCAAAGCTGTCCGACGCATTTATTGTCAGCATATCTTTTCCTGTTTTTGTTTTACGGCGTGAAAAAGAATTAACATTAACCGCAATTTGCACAGATTTTCTGTCGCCCAAAGACATCAAAGTTTGACTGGTTGCCAATTTTGCACGCGCGATTAAATGTTTGTACTGATCAAGTGGATGCGCAGAAATATAAAATCCCAGCGCAGACAATTCATTTTCCAATCTTTGTGCAAAAGTCCACTGTTTTGTCTTTGGTAAATCTTTTAACAATCTGTCTTCGCTGACATCGTCTTGTGTGGTATTTGCAAACAAGGACAAAGAATTGGCGCTTTCACGCGATTTAGATGCGTACGCCAATATCGCATCAGCATTCATAAATATCAGTGCACGATTTTTTTCTAACGAATCCAGAACCCCGACTTTTGCGAACGCTTCCAATATACGCTTGTTGATAAACGGCGAACAACGTTTAATAAAATCGGTCAAGTTCTTGAACTTTCCATTTGCTTCACGTTCTGCAACAATTGCATCAGTAGCAACCGTACCGACCCCCTTAATCGCGGCCAACGCATAAACAATCTTTCCATCACGCACTGTAAACAAGGATTCACTTTGGTTAATATCTGGCGCAACAATTGGAATATTAAAGTTCGATTTCGCATCATCTACAAATATTGCCAACTGGTCAGTGTCATTCATATTACTGGACATAGACGCAGCCAAAAATTCAGCTGGGAAATGCGCTTTGATATACGCACATTGGTTCGCCACAATAGAATAGGCGATAGCATGTGATTTATTAAACGCGTATTTTGCAAATTCTTTAAACTTTTCCCACAAATCTTTTGCGGTTGCTTCATCCAAAGTATCTTCTTTTTTACAACCTTCCAAGAATTTGATTTCTAATTTAGCCAATAATTCAATTTTCTTTTTACCCATCGCCTTACGTACAGTATCAGATTCCCCACGGGTAAATCCTGCCAAGGCACGAGTTAAAAGCATAACTTGTTCCTGATAAACGATAATACCATAACTTTCTTTTAATATTGCTTCGGCTTTCGGGTGGACATATTCGATTTTTTCTTCGCCATGCATACGCGCAATAAACTGTGGAATAAATGCGATTGGTCCTGGACGATTTAACGCATTTAATGCAGATATTTCCAAGAAACTGGTTGGGTGCATCTTTTTCAGTGTTTGTTGAACAAACGGAGCATCGAATTGGAATATGCCTTCGGTCAATCCAGATTGCCATAACTTCATAGTTTTGTCATCATCAGTTGGTATCTGATCCAAATCAATATTTATACCATGCGTTTTTTGAATCAGTTTTGTTGCATACTTTAACACAACCAATGTTTCAAGGCCTAAAAAGTCAAACTTAATCAAACCAGCACTTTCCAAATAATGACCATCAAACTGACAAGATGGCAATTGGTTGGCAGGATCACGATAAACAGGTGCAATTTGTGTAGTTGGTCGGTCACCAATAACCACACCACAGGCATGCTGTCCAAGATTTCGTATAGAACCTTCCAAATCTTCCGCGACCGACACCACCTTTGCCATATCTGGATCATTTTCCAATACTTCTTGAATCTCACGTGATGTTTCAACCGCTTCGCGCAATGTTTTAGCATCTGCAGGAATTAACTTTGACAATCTGTCTGATTTCGAATACGGCATACCATAAACACGACCAATATCGCGTACGGCACCTCGTGCCTGTAAAGAACCGAAAGTTATGATTCTGCACACTGAATCGCGACCATATTTTTCACCAACATAATCCAATACTCGTTCAATTCCTGTTGGTTCAAAGTCAACATCAAAATCAGGCATAGAAATACGGTCTGGATTCAAAAATCTTTCAAACAGCAAACCATATTTTAACGGATCAACATGTGTAATTCCTAACGCCCACGCAACGATAGAACCAGCACCCGAACCACGACCTGGGCCCGTCAAAATATCATTATTACGGCACCAATTTATATAATCCGCAACGATTAAGAAATACCCTGGGAATCCCATACCGATAATGGTTTTTAATTCAAATTCTGCTTGTTCGAAATAGGGCGCAGTATCTGTTATGCCATGTTCTTTTAACCGTCTGGTCAAGCCGTTCATTGTTGCATCACGCAACATTTGACATTCTGTTTCTAAATCGTCCCCGAACTTTGGCAACAACGGTTTTTCATGAACATTTACAAAAAACGCGCATCGTTTGGCAATATTTACAGTATTTTCTATTGCTTCGGGCAAATCAGAAAACAATTCTGACATTTCTTCGCATGATTTGAAATATTGTTCAGATGATTTACGTGGTCTGTCTGGGTCTATGACTTTTGTTTGTCCCAAAACACAACTCAACGCATCCATAGCTTCATAATCAGACGATGCCGCAAAACAAACATCATTGGTCGCGACAATCGGTATGTTTAAATCACGCGCAATCTGCAGAAAAACAGGTTCTGTTTTTATTTCTTCTTCCAAACCATGACGTTGGATTTCCATATAAAAATTATTTCCAAATATCTCCAAAAACTGCTGTGCCATATTAAAAGCAGTATTATTTTGGTTGTTTAATACCGCCATACCTATTGCGCCAGTGTGCGCCCCAGACAAACAAATCAAATCGTCTTTGTGAGCTTTTAATTCCGCCATTGTTATATAAGGCCCCAGATGATGATTTTCCTGACGCATATACATAATGCGGCTAAGTTCGCACAAATTCAGATAACCTTCGTGATGTTTTGCCAACAAAACCAATTTAGACAAAGAAGATTGACGCAAAATCTTTGGATCGGCCGTATGATGATTTATAGATAATTCTACACCAATTATCGGCTGCAATTTACTGGACGGCATAACATCAGAAAATTCAGCACATCCCGACATCATATTTGTATCTGTCAGTGCGCACGCAAACATATTATTATCATGGCACAATTCTGGGATACCCTTTAATATGCCCAATTTTTTATTAGCAGCAACAGACAGGGTACTTGCACCCACAGAAATTTTCGAATGAACACGCAGATGTACAAATTCTGACACGATTTACCTTCCTTTTCCTTTCACACTAACTGTATTAGTGCAATTGACCGTGACAATGTTTGTATTTTAACCCCGAACCACATGGACACAACGCATTACGCGATATATTCATGTTCGCCATACTGTTAGAAGCACTGCTTTGATTTAATTCAGAATCATGTTGTGCCTGTTGTTGCGCGGTCGCATTAACATCTTCACGCGTCAATTCCATACGACAGATATACGCAACGGACATTGTTTTAAAGTTTTGAATCGTGTTCTTGAACAATTCCAGCGCTTCATTTTTATATTCGTAAAGAGGATTTTTCTGGGCATATCCGCGCAAACCAATCGCACCTTGTAAATAATCCATCTGTTGCAAATGACGTTTCCATACGGCATCTAATGCACCCAGCATCATCTGACGCTGTGCCATCTGCATCAGTTCTTCGCCATATTTTTCACATTGTTGATTATAACGATGCATTGCCAAATTGAACAAGGTAGTATAAGCCGCGCGTTCAGATATAGTTTCGTCTGTTTTCCATTTGTCTATGTCTGTAATATCCAACGCGAATATGCGCATCATATCATCATGAATGCCAGCAATATTCCAAGTTGATGGGTGTGCTTTTTCTGGAATATTCTTTTCACAGATAATTTCAACAACATCACCAATTAATTCTGTTGCCAATGGCTTTAAATCTTCAGACGACATTAAATCATTACGTTGTTTATAAACAACTGTTCTTTGGTCGTTCATAACATTGTCGTATTTCAGCAATTCTTTACGTGCTTCGAAATATCTGGCTTCGACACGTTTTTGTGCTTTTTCCAACGCTTTGGTTATCCAAGGATGAGTTATCGCTTCACCTGGTTTTAATCCCAAAGTTGTTAACATATTTTGTAAACGCGCTGCACCAAATATACGCATCAAATCATCGTCCAAAGCCAAGAAAAACTTAGAATCACCAGGATCACCTTGCCGCCCAGAACGACCGCGCAACTGATTGTCAATTCGACGAGATTCATGACGTTCTGTACCGATAACATACAAACCGCCAGCCTTTAATACTTTCTCTTTATTCGCGTCAATGCGTTCCAGTATTTCTTTTTTCTTTTCTTCAAAATCAGGTGCTGTTTCATCTAAATCAGCAATCAAATCTTCGGCATTACCACCCAATTTAATATCGGTTCCACGACCAGCCATATTGGTAGCGATTGTCACCGCACCAGGCGCACCAGCCTGAGATACAATCTTTGCTTCTGATTCATGATGTTTAGCGTTCAAAACTGCTGGTTTAATACCTAACTTTTCTTGAACAATTTTTGCTAATTCTTCAGATTTTTCAATAGAAACCGTACCAACCAATACAGGTTGTTTACGTTCCATACATTCTGCAATCTGTTTTATAATCGCATCATATTTTTCAGATTTATTACGATAAATTTCGTCATGGTGGTCAATACGCGCCACAGGTTTATTTGTTGGAATTGAAACAACGCGCAGTTTATAAATTTCTTCAAATTCTGCGGCTTCGGTCATTGCTGTACCCGTCATACCCGCCAAAGTTGGATACATTCTGAACAAATTCTGGTAAGAAATGCTGGATACAGTTTGATTTTCTGGTTGTACTTCGACATGTTCTTTGGCTTCGATTGCTTGATGCAAACCTTTGCCAAAACGACGACCAGACATAACGCGTCCAGTAAATTCATCAACAATTAAAACTTCACCATTTCGAACAACATAATTTACATTCTTTTCATACAAATGATGTGCCAAAAGCGACTGTTGTAAGTGCATAACCACAACAGCATTTTCCGAAGAATACAAATTATCGCCAATTAAAATATCCGCTTGTTTTAATAATGTTGTTGCATGGTCAATACCAGGTTCTGTCAATGTAACATGTCTGTCTTTTTCGTCAATTTTATAATCATCTGGAACCAACTGCACAACCACAGCATCAACTTTGTTGTACAAATCACTGGT
>DEBV01000007.1:22575-31575 GCA_002348925.1 Alphaproteobacteria bacterium UBA2947
ATATTATCGCGCAAATAATCAAAACCTAATTCAGAATTAGTCACATAAGTAATATCACAATTATAGGCTGCGCGTCTGTCTTCATCTGACATATCGTGCTGAATAATACCTATCGTCATACCCAAGAATCTGTAAACTTGCCCCATCCATCCAGCATCACGCGACGCCAAATAGTCATTAACAGTAATTAAATGCGCGCCTTTGCCGTGCAGAGCCTTTAAATACAAAGCCAATGTTGCAACCAGGGTCTTACCTTCACCAGTTTTCATTTCAGAAATCTGACCATTAGATAAAACCATACCTCCAATCAACTGCACATCAAAATGGCGCAAACCAATCGAACGTTTTGCCGCTTCACGCACTGCAGCAAAAACATCTGGTAAAATATCTTTTTCCTTTTCGCCTTTTGCCAATCTTTCACGAAAAACAGCGGTCAAGCCATGAATTTCATCATCAGACATTGCCGCATATTTACTTTCCAAACCATTTATCACAGAAACTGTTTTATCGTATGATTTTACCAATCTATCGTTTGCTGAACCCATCAACATTTTCAATATATTTTTCATCTTTTATCCTTACCATTTCTTTCAAAGACTTTATCGTCCCAGAAACACCGAAATATTTATCAGTTTATAGCAATTTTCAGTGCCTGGGTCAAGACACTTTATCTATATAATAAAGATTTTTTATAAAGTNNCGTAAAACAAGTTTTGAAAGCAACAAATATGCAAAAATCCATTTTTATTTTGCACTTTTTTATGGTATTATGAAAGCGAAATGAAAAAGAGGGGGACCGCAAAATGAAATCAGAAGTACAAATGTTAAAACGCAATGAAATTTCTAGTGATGTTTTTATTATTGCCCCTTCCCAAATTGACATTATATCGCAACAATTCGGTGATGCAGTGGCAGAAGCAATGAATATTCGACCACTGGCACAAAAAATTCGTGATATTGCCGCCGAAACACTAACAAAAATTTTACAAGACGCCAAAAATATGGGCGAATAAATCTTGTTGAAAAAGAAAAATTTAATGCTACCATTTTAAACCGCCAGGTGCGAAAAAGCATAGCTTTATTGTCTTTGTCACAATAAAGAGGAAAGTCTGGACTGCATTGGGACAACATAGTGGCTAACGACCACACAGGGTAACCTGATGATTAGAGCAGCAGAGACGAGCGTATTCAGTTACGGTGAAACGGGCAATCTCTATGTGCAGCAACCTCAAAAAGGATTCCAAGACCAGTCCCTGTCGTTAACGGAATCGGGTAGAGGGCTTGACATTTTGCGGTAACGCAACTTGCAGATTAATTATGCTTGCAACCTTTGTTGTGTTTATGACACAATTTTGGCTGTTACAGAATCCAGCTTAATGAACGCCTGGTATTAAAAAAATCGCAGAAACGCGATTTTTTTTATTTTTACATAACTTTTCCACTGGTCGGATAAAATGTCACAGATGTTTCACGCCATTTATTATATTCATTTCGTGGCAACATAGAAAACGGCGAACAATTTTTTATTGCGGCTTTTGCTGTATCTAAAACATAAGCAAAATCAGGATCTGTTTCTGCGCGCGATTCTGATTCAAACCACAATCTGTCAACAACACCTGTTGGCAAGAATTTGATATGCGCAGTAAGACGGATATCTTCTAACCCCGAACGAGCGGTGTCAATATTCCAACAACGCGTTAACGCGACACGCAAAGCATCCACCACAGACGCAGTCATTGTCCGATCCAAAGATAAAACTTCACGATTGACCCGAACCACTGTTTTTTTACGTGGTGCTGGCTTGTCTTCTATCTTTTTTTCGTCTTTCTTGGTTTTTTTGTCTTTTTTTGAATCTTTACTTTCATTTTCAATCATAGTCGGTTGTTTCAAGTCAATTTTTTCAATTTCTTCACTTTTCTTATTTTCTGTATTTTTATCGATTTTTGCATCTTTATCTGGCTGTATTTGATTGGTATTATACAGTTTAGTTTCATCGCCTGTTATTTTAACATTTTTCAAATCCAATTCGATAATTTCAACACGATTAGGCGTAACCAATTTCGCACGTTCAACAACAAGCGAAAAAGAAAAAGTCATTATTGCAATCAAAACAAGGTGTCCCAAAATGGACATACAAAAATTTTCGCTCTGAAATTGCGTGTCTTTGTTCATCATTATTTATTATCAAGTTTTGTTCGCAAACCAACGCGTTGAAAACCAACATCTTTTAATTTGCCCATCATCGACATAACAGCACCATAATCGGCGTGCGTATCACCACTTAAAGTAATTGTTAAATTTGGGTTTTCACCACGCATGGCAATTGCGCGTTTTACAATTTCATCCCGTGGCAACTGTTGATTCAATAAATAATAATTCCCACGTGCATCGACACTGATTTGAATAGAATGATCATTGCCTGTCATTGCCGAAGTTCCTGCACGTGGCAAATCTATATCTATACCCGTCATCATCATTGGCGTAGTGACCATAAACACCGCCAGCAGCGTTGTCATTACATCTATCATTGGCGTTAGCGACATATTCGCATCACTGACACCTGAACGTCTTCTGGACATTTTATCCCCCACTATTATTTATGTTTCATTTCTTTGACAGATTCGTCCAGTTTATCGTACAAATCATCTGATTTCTTAGAAAACACATTGTATGCAATTGCCGCAGGAACCGCTGCTATCAAACCCAATGCAGTGGTACCCAATGCAACGGCCAATCCTGGGGCTATAACACCGATACTGACCGATTGGTTAACACCAATGGCAGCAAACGAATCCATAACACCCCAAACAGTTCCAAACAGACCAACGAACGGGGCAACATACGAAACCATAGATAAAAACCACAAGTTTTTATCAAACGGACGAATTAACTTATCAACTATTGTGTCCATATTATCGCCTTGTTTGACAGAAACAGGGTGTCTTTTTTGAAAACGCCAAAGGCGAATTTTCTCAATAATAATCGCCCAAGAAAAAACACTGGCAACAACCAAAGTCAAAGAAACAAACAATGTCATCAAATCACGACCGCTGAACAAAGACAGCAAAGAAAAACTATTTTCCATTTTTTACCTTCCTTTTTTTACAAATTTTATTTAAACATCTTTAAAATCGATTCTGGTATTGCCTTTGGGCGCATATCAGAACCAAGATATGCGATAGTTATGTTCATTATAGCACAAATATTCCCATCTTTCACGAACTTTTGTTCAATAACCATCGAAGCCCCGCCAATCTTCAATGCCTGAGTTTCAACAGTAAATTCATCGTTCAAGAAAAGAGGGCGCATATACTTTATATTTACTTCACGCGCCACAAAACCAGTATCGCCATCAGGAATCACAACGCCCTTTGACCAATTAGACCGTGCGCGTTCAGCAACTTCTATATATCTGGCATGGTACATAACGCCTTCGGCATCTGTATCAGCATAAGCCACTGCAAAATTAAACACATGTGTTTTTGTCATTAAAAATCCCCCAACAAAATTATTTTTCAAGACCAAGATGTTTATAACCGCTTTCTGTCACGATTCGACCACGCGGTGTGCGTTGAACAAAACCCAACTGCATCAAATAAGGTTCAATCACATCTTCAATTGTATCCGCAGGTTCTGATAATGCCGCCGCCAAGTTGTCAATTCCAACTGGACCACCAGCATAATTTTTAATTATCGCACTGATGTATTCGCGGTCAATTTCGTCCAAGCCAACAGAATCTATGTGTAATTGGTATAATGTGGTTTTTATTGTATCTGCATCTATAAAATCTTTGCCAACAGCCGCCGCAAAATCACGTGCACGTTTTAACAATCTGTTCGCAATACGCGGTGTCCCACGCGAAGATGCCGCCAACATTTTTGCGCCATCAGCATCTATATTTGTTCCCAATATCTTTGCGCTGCGCATAATAATCTTTGCCAAATCATCAACAGAATAAAAAGACAATCTTAAATCGATTCCAAATCTGTCACGCAGAGGATTAGACAATAACCCAGTACGAGTTGTCGCACCCACCAAAGTAAACGGGGGCAAATCTATACGCACAGATTTAGCAGTTGGACCTTCGCCCAACATTATATCCAACTTGAAATCTTCCATTGCAGAATAAAGAACTTCTTCAATCGCAGTTGGCAATCTGTGAATTTCATCTATGAACAAAACATCCATAGGTTCCAGCGCAGTCAAAATCGCAGCCAAATCACCTTGCTTGGTTAACATAGGCGCAGAAGTCGCACGAAAATTCGTTCCCAATTCATTAGCAACAATATGTGCCAAAGTTGTTTTACCCAATCCTGGGGGGCCATAAAGCAACACGTGATCCATTGCTTCGCCACGACCACGCGCAGCAGAAACAAAAACAGACAAGTTTTGTTTTAACGCTTCGTGTCCAATAAAATCAGCCAGTGTCTTTGGTCGAATTGTATTCGCCATTTCATCTGGGATATTTGGATCCATAAATCTTTTGTTTTCGTTCATCATAATTTACAACAACTTGTTATCAGAATTTTCACGACCGACATATGCTTTTAAATCATTATACATTTGACGCAAATCTGCCGCCTGAGAATAACACGCGTCAGCATTTTTCACACGAATAGTTTCCAAATCGATTTGCGCTTGTTTTTTCAAAATCTGTGTCAAATGAGTACCAAACGCAGACGCTTCATCGCCTTCGTTCATACCTTGTAATAACAAACCACGATTAGGACGCGGTGACAAGAATCCAAAATCAGAAACAGATGGGTCAGGTGACACCAGCGCAAAGCCAGAAACTTCTGGTCTGCGCATCATGGCTTGCAACACATACCATGCGCCCAACTGATGTCCAGCCAACCAGATTTTATCACTGTCTTCATTTTTATTTTGAATCCAATCTATCACTGTTGCGATATCTAACATATTTTCAGATGTTGTTCCTATGGAGCCTTCTGAATCATTTACGCCACGATAATTAAAACGCACAACTGAAAAGCCAATATCCATAAAAGCACGAAACATAGCGTAAGAAACCCTGTCATTCATATGGCATTTTTGACGCGGACTGCCAGACAAAACAACCGCCAATGGCGCGGCTTCCAGTTCTGATTTATGATATACAGCATGTAATTTTCCAGATTCACCAGTAATAATAACATCTACCATTATTTTCACCTTCAAAATATTTTTCTTGTACAAGTATAACACATTTATAAAACAATTTCGTTATTATTTTCAATAAAAATATTTTTTGCTTTGACATAGCACACAAAAATATTCTATCATTTCATAATAAGGTATACGAGAGAAAGGCTACACTCATGAAAAAATTTGCTTTTTTGGCGACAATATTGGCACTTTGTTCCAGAAACACTATGGCTGCGCCATATTATGACGACTATACATACAACGATTATACCGTTGAAGAAACGACTCAAACAGTATATACCGAAGTTCCTGTTCGTTCATATTATGCATATCCTGACGATCCGAACTTTATCCCAGAATCAGAATTTATGAATATGGACGACACCATTGATTATGACGAAGTTATATATCAAACACGCAGTGAAGAATATGACGAACACCCTGGCGTTCAATTCACAGAAAGACCAACTGTTATTTGTCGTGATTTTAACTGCACACGTTTAAACAACCGTATAACTCGTACTTTCTTGTTCAACAGTTTGGCAAATATGTTCATGACAAACGCACATTCGCGCCTTTATATCTGTGAAGCAGATCCTTTCTCGCGCAGTTGTTTACAATCTGGCATATCTTTCCCTGTTCGTTCGGGAATTGCCAACGCATTGGTAAAAATACCAAAGGCCACAATATCTCAGGTTAATTTGTCCACAGGGCTTTCGCGCGCAACTGTGACAATGACCTATGAATTTTTGTTAAACGGCATCCAGCGCACGTGCGAACCAACTGTTATGGATATATCTGTACCAAATAATTCACAGGCAACCTTGGCTAACCGTGAATTTGCTTGCAATTTGACCAGTGACGGTATGGCAAACATATCATTATTATTAAGTGTCGATTATATTGACTTGGATTACGGCCTTATCGGTGCTTATTATTCAATCGGCTCACAAGGTCCAACATCTGGTGGTGCAAACGGATACTTGGTTTTCAAAACAGAATTCACAACAAATGGCGCAAAATTCCGCGCATCGACTTATAAAAACGGCGATAATCTTGACAATCCTGGTCGTTCTATTAAACCAGGTGAATACGCGGTCGAAGCATTAGATAAATAAACAAATGAGCAAACACATACTTGTTGTTGATGATGATAATATATTAAGAAACAGCCTGGCCGTAGGATTGCGTCGTGCAGATTTCAAAGTCATAACCGCCCAATCTGCCGAAGAAGCAGACGAAATTCTTTCACGAGTGTATGTTGACGCTATTGTTTTGGACAGAATGATGGATGGAATGGACGGGTTAACATTTCTTAAACAAATCAGATTAAGAGGAAATTCAACACCTGTTATTATGTTAACCGCGCTGTCTGGGGCTGAAAATGCAATAGATGGATTGTCTGGTGGGGCAAACGATTATATGGCAAAACCATTCCAACTGCAAGAACTGGTATTAAGGTTAAATAACATTACTAAGACAGTTCAAAAAACAAATAATTCGTTTGGTTTGATATTTGCCGATGGCGAATTCTTTATAAAGTCAGATGACGACCAAAACAAATTATTATCTCTTTCAACCGAAGAAAAGAAACTTTTACAAAATCTGACGAACCCTGTTGGTAATGTTGTTTCTGCGACACCAATGGTTGCAAAACGCTTGCGCAATAAAATAAATGGTGTATTATCAGACATAGATATTATAACCGTTCGCGGAATGGGCTATAAAATAGTAAAAAATAAACAGTAAAAGGAAAAGACATATGAGATTAATACCGCGCAGTTTCTTGGGCAGAACTATTTTGATGGTATTTATACCTTTGATTGTGGCTTTGTTGATAGTTGCCAATTCGTTTTTCGGCAACCACTGGAAAAAAGTACATGCCACATTAGCGCGCACTCTGGCTGGTGAAGTCGCAACAATGGTTCATTTTATGGATCAGAATAATACCGAAGCCGTAAAAATGCTGGCCAACGATATTGGCATAAATGTTTCAATAAACGAAAAATTAAACAGACCGTCTGATAATGATAACAAATCAAGAGAAGCGGGTCCATTGGTTTCTGAATTACAGCAACGACTTAAACAACAAACAAATGTTTACATTGATCGTGGCAAACGTTTGATATTCATAGATGTTCCCACAAAAGATAATAAAATTGCGACTTTCGCTACCAGTATGCACCGTATTTATTCAACCAGCGCAGAAGTGTTCTTGTTGTGGGTAGTTGGTGCTATACTGATAGTATCTATACTGATAACACCATTTGTAGTATTCCACACACGCAGCATCCACAGAATAGCCAAGGCGGCAAATAAATTCGGACGCGGTATGGATGTTCCAGGCTTTCAACCAAGTGGTTCTTTGGAAATTCGTGAAGCAGCAAATGCCATGATAACCATGAAAGAACGTCTTAATCGATATAACAAAACCAGAACAGATATGCTGAATGCTGTGGGACATGATTTAAAAACACCGCTGACACGTATGAGATTGGCGATTGAAACAGATTCTGCCGCAAAAGAAGATTTGTTGCACGAAATAGATCGTATGAGCGAAATGGTAAATGGCTATCTTGCGTTCGCACGCGGCGAAGCCCCAGAAATAGAGCAGGCCGTAGAATTACCTGCAATGTTAACACGAATTGCACGCGACGCAGCCACAGACAAAAATATTGTTTTACAGTTTCCAGAAGAACCTGTACAATTCTATGCTCGTCCTAATGCGTTAACCAGTGCGTTTACCAACATCATTGAAAACGCGGCGCGCTTTACGAAAAAAACATTAAAAATCTCAGAAATCGATTCCGCGGATTCTGTGACCGTAATTATCGAAGACGACGGCATCGGTATCCCTGACGATAAAAAAGAAATGGCTTTGCAACCATTTGTTCGATTGGATGAATCGCGCAGCGAATCAACTGGTGGAACAGGGCTTGGATTATCCATCGCGAAAACAGCGATTGAAAATCATGGCGGACAGATATTCTTGGAAAACAGCGACTTGGGCGGTTTGCGTGTTCGTGTAGTATTACCTTTATAAAAAAAAATGGATTGGTTATGAATTTATATAAATATGTATCAGAAGCAATAAACAATAAATTGGGCTTTGAAGCAAAACTGGATGTACCAAAAAATCGTGATTTCGGCGATTTTGCAACAAATGCCGCTATGGTAGGCGCAAAAAGCGCAGGCAAAAATCCACGCGAATTGGCAAACGAATACCTGCCTTTGTTAAAGGAACTTGATTTTGTAGCAGACGTTTCTGTCGCTGGTCCTGGCTTTATAAATATAAAGATTAAAGATAATTTTATTTTGCAAAATGCATCTGCGCCAAAACAAATGACCGCCGTAAAACCTTTGGTTATTGATTTAGATTACGGCGCATATAATGTTGCAAAATCTTTACACATTGGACATTTACGCACTTCTATTGTTGGCGATACATTTAACCGTATTGCCAGATTCCTTGGCCACAAAACATTTTCATGGAACCATATTGGCGATTGGGGCAAACCAATGGGACTGGTTATCGCATGGATAGAACGCCTGCATCCAGAATTGCCTTATTTCCAAGAAAATTTTGATCCAAAGACTCCTGTCGATTATGAGATAGATGAAAAAGAATTAAATAACTATTACCCATTGGCGTCTTCTTTCGCGAAAGAAAATGCAGAATTCCAAGCACGCGCCCAAGAAATCAAAGCAAAATTCCAAGCTGGCCACCCAGGATACTTTGCCTTGTACGAAAAGTTTTTAGCAATATCTTTGCGCACAATGAATAACACAGTGCAAAGATTGAACATTTTGCCTTTTGATTATGATTTGGGTGAAAGAAATGCCGCAAAATACTT
>DEBV01000007.1:31604-36225 GCA_002348925.1 Alphaproteobacteria bacterium UBA2947
TGAAAGGACGTAGAAAAAATCCTTGATGAAAAGCATATGATTTATGAAGATGCGGGCGCCCAGATTATAAATTTAAAACGCGACACAGATACTGCACCAATGCCCCCATACATGTGGCGTGATTCACGTGGCGCAGACACATACGATTCAACTGATTTAGCAGCAGTATATTGTCGTAAAAAGACTGATAATCCTGACACTATTATATATTTCACAGACTTGCGTCAATCTTTGCACTTTGAACAATTGTTCCGCGCTGCTGATATTGCTGGTATATATCCTTATGATAAATTCGAACACATTGGATACGGAACAATAAACGGCAAAGACGGCAAACCATTTAAAACACGTGATGGAAATGCTGCTGGTCTGGACGATATTTTGGATATAGCAAACGATGCTGTACGTGCACGTGTTGCCGAATCCGATAAAAAATTAGACGACGAAACCATCAAAACTATTGCGCTGGCAGCAGTTAAATTTAATGATTTGATTCATGATGTAAAATCGGATTATATATTCGAACCAACTGCCATTACCAGTTTTGAAGGTAAAACAGGACCATATATTTTGTACACTGCGGTTCGTTTGAATTCTGTATTAAAACGTGCAGACGCGCAAATTGCAAAACCAGAATCTTTTGAACTGTCAACTGAAGAACGCAATTTGTTGATTGAAATTATGGATTTTGAAAAAACAATCTTAGACGCATATGAAAATCGTGCCACAGATATGATTGCGAACTATGCGTATGATTTGTGTCAATTAACCAATAATTTCTATCACAATTGCCCAATTTTGCGCGACGATATTGCACCAGATATCAAAGCAGGGCGTTTATATATCGCAAAATTGGCACTTGATACATTATCAACAGCTATCAATTTGATGGGATTAAAGATTCCAGCGCAAATGTAGTTGCGGTATTATAATACCATATAAATTTTTCTTGACTTTTACGCGGGTTTGACACATAATAAACCCGCTATTTTAAACAAACACTAAAAGGTAAAAACAATGGCACAAACAAAATCATTAAAAAAGTGTGAATTGGAAGCCAAATGGTATCTGATTGACGCGACAAATTGCACATTGGGACGCTTGGCGGCATATACTGCTAATATCCTGCGTGGCAAAAACAAACCAACATGGACTCCAAATATGGATTGTGGCGATCATGTTATCATTATTAACGCTGACAAAGTCGCATTGACTGGTCACAAAGACGAAAAGACAAAATTCTTTTGGCACTCTCTGTGGACAGGCAGCACCAAAGAAAGAACATTGGGACAAATGCGTTCTGAAAAACCTGAAAAATTGGTCACAAACGCTGTAAAACGTATGATGGGACGCCGTACTGCTGTTGCATTGGCAAACAAACGTTTGACTAAATTGCATGTTTATGCAGGTGCAGAACACAAACACGCTGCACAAAACCCAATCGTTATTGACTTTGGTTCATTAAATCGTAAAAACAAAAGGGGCGAATAATGACAGAAACAACAAAGAAAGCAGCAACAAAAACAACTGCTGCAAAAACAACTGCAAAGAAAGCTGCCCCTGCGAAAAAGGCGACAACTAAAACAACAAAAACAACTGCTGCAAAAGCACCTGTTGCAACAGCAAAATTATCTGGCGCAACATATGCAACTGGCAAAAGAAAAGATTCTGTTGCACGTGTTTATTTGATGCCTGGTAAAGGCAACATTACTATCAACGGTATTGAAATGAAAAAATATTTCAAACGCCCAGTGTTGCAAATGATTTTGGTACAACCATTTGATGTAACAAAACGCGACGGCGCATACGATGTTGTTGCTATCGTTGCTGGCGGTGGTTTGTCTGGTCAAGCTGGTGCAGTAAAACACGGCATTTCCAAAGCATTGGAAAAAGCAGAACCAGATTTACGCAAGGCATTGAAAGTTGCTGGATTCCTTACACGCGATAGTCGTGTTGTTGAACGTAAACACTTTGGTTTCCACAAAGCACGTCGTTCTACCCAGTTCAGCAAACGTTAATCTTTGCAAATTGGAACACAAACAAAAACCGCCATCTTGGCGGTTTTCTTGTTTTTGTTTTATTGAGCACAAGTTGTGTCATCACAGATATAATAATCATTATCTGGCCACTGTACATGGAAATAATGTTCTGAATCTTTATTCATTTTGGTTTGGACCGTTGTCATATTTGCATAGAATGTATCATTGCCTATTTGTACATTTAATGACGGCGTGGTTATTTTAGTTGCACGCAAATACACAACATCATTTCCAACATGTAACTTATGTGGATAACATACCGCAGCCCCCGTCGGTGCAAATGTGCCAGATGCACAACTTTGTATTCCTTGATCCGATGTTTCGTTGAAATTGTACAAACCTCCTGAACAAACACTATTTTCCAGACACAAAGCACATTCGCTGACATTGGCTGGCAAGTAATACCCAGCATCACACGACAACACACTATTGTCTATTTCCACACAACCATTCGTGCTGTATGTCGAACCATTCTGTGCACCATTTGCAGTATAACCAGTATTACAAGTGCAATAGGGCGCTACATTTCCAATACTCGAAGAACTGTTATTACCACACGCGGAACACGAATTTACATCGTTTTTATAGTAATTCGCCGCACAAGTTTTTCGGGCATAATAAGTCGTTACACTTGGCGTTTCTGTTAACGGCTGTATTGTTGTTATTACGTTTTCATTAACATCATTTGCCTCTGACCACGATGTTGCATTAGCATACACACTGGAATTTCCTGCTGGTAAATTAACCGCTGGCATAGTACATTCAGTATTATAAAACACTTTTAATTGCGCATTATTTGAACCAGTCACTGTTCCAACAACAGAACAACCTATACCAAAATTTGCATTTATGGTTCCAGAAAAATCATTTTTATCCAGTGTTATTAAATAATAACAATCCGATTTAGCATCAGAATTCGCCTCGCTGGACCAACCTGTTCCTATTTCTGTGGCACAATTGAATAGTCCTTGGTCAGTAGAATCATACCATAAATGTCCCCCTGGACACCAATTACCCGCCGTACAAGGTACGCATGTTTGAGAATTTGCCGGCAAATAAGTTCCTTCTGCACACACTGTATAATCATTTGAACCATGGCAATCAGATTCTTTTGTCGAAGTAGCGGTAAGTGTAATTTCATCGTCTCCACAAGCGTTTCTTTGACTTATCGAACCGTAACTGGTTGTGCTGTCTTCAGACCAATATCCTATTCCGACATTTTCACAAACAGATCCGCCAATTGTTTCTATAACAGGGCCCGCAGTAAATTCGCCCGTCCCAGCATTAGCAAAGAACCTCCCACTGACCATATCATACATACCAATCGCATTATCTGACAATCGGCGCACAGGAATAAAATCAAACACTAGATCAGTATTTTCGTACAACTTGAACCAATGCATACGACCCTGAAGCAGTTTATCATTACATCCACCAACGCAACCGTTTGAAAACAATCTGTAGGTATTGTTCGAAATTATCGTACCAGAAAAAGTTTTATCAACTTCACCAGCGCCGTCTACCAACAAAGTTCTTTTGTTCCCATTAAATTCATAATGTACCCGCTTTCTTACATTGGCATTAAAAGCCCCACCTGTTGTTATCTTTGTTCCTTGATTTTGCGTACCAGAAGCCGAAAAAGCGACCCAAAGCCCAAACTTACTATCCTTGAAATTAGCAGCATGCCCGTTATTTACATCTTGGTTACCTGCAAAATGCCCGATATTGCCAGACACATTTGTTCCAGAACTTATTTCAAAATCTGCGCTCAAAACAGAATTAGTTATTTTATGACCGGTATCAATGTATTGTGTACCAGTGGTTTCTATATATTCCAATTTTTCATATTCACCTGTCCATGTTCCTGCTTCGCAATGTATTTTACAATCTGAAATAGACGTTTTTCCAGATTGATTATCGTAATTATATCCGGTTGGACATGGCACACAAGTATTCCCATCACGATATGTTGCACCATTACAGAGTGTACTTTGATTCAATTCACAAGAAACCTTTTGTCCAGGAACAAAGTTTGCATTTGGGTAATTCCATTGGCTTTCGTATCCTGTGATATATTGGATTGTTCCTTCGGGACAAGATGTCAAAATCCCTGAATTTTGAAACGCGTTTTGAAACAAATCCGTCGCATTTTGTTTGTGCAATCCTGCAAACAAAGCCGGTGGTATATACTTATTAACCAATCCTTTAGTCCCATAAAAAGCATACTTAAACATAGAATTCTCGGCACCATCTATACCAGCAAATAAATTTGCTGGCAAATTGTTTAACTTAACACACTCATAAAAAGCACTTCGGAACATATGTGGGGCAGAACCACTGACACCGCTGAACAAATCACCAGGAATTGTTTCTAAACTTGAACATTTATCAAAAACCGATCTAAACATACTGTGGCGCGCACCTGTTACACCAGAAAACAAATTACTTGATATAGAATCCAAATTTGTACATTGATGACAAAATTCAAAAAATATAGGTTTTTGATTATCGTTTTCTCCCGTTCCCAAAGTTGGGAATATAGAACCAACGCTGCCAGACATCTCTTTGATTAAATCTGGTGT
>DEBV01000010.1 GCA_002348925.1 Alphaproteobacteria bacterium UBA2947
ACAGGATCAAGATTTGTTGCGTCCAAGCATTCAAAAAAATTCTCATTACAACCAAGCCATAACAGAAACATCAAAGCATTTCTATTCTCTTTATATTTTTTATTTTGCATTGCATCAAAATAATGAGCAGTTTGTCCCATAAGTTTTGAAATTCGAACATCATGACGCACAGAATCTAAAGAATACATTTTTTCTTCTTGCTCTTGGTTAAAAGAACAAAACAGTTTCTGTTCATGTAATCCTTCTTTTCTTTTCAATTTATTAAAAACATCCGGCATAAAGTACATTGTAACAAAAAACACCAAAACAGTCTGTACATCAAGTTCATTATCTGGAGAAATGTCATCAAACATTTCAAAAGCGGCATTCGTTTTATCTAAAATCTGTTCCACACCACGAATAGTATATCCATTAAATTCAAAAGAAATCGTTACATTAAATAATTTATATTCATATTCCTGGCTCAAGAACTCAAAACGGATGTTTTTTATTTTATGATATTTTTCAGAATTTTGTTTCAAAACATTTTTAAAGAATTCTCCTGGTAAAACATCAAGGCTAATCGAGTGCAGAATAAATTTATCTGCATACCGTTTATTCTTATCCATATCACCAAACAGATCATTAACCACATTTTTATTGCATTGGTAAATAACTTTGATGTACTTTTTATCATAATACGATTCGTACTTCAGCAACGTATCGCAAATAGAAAAGATTTTATTAATTAGATTGGTATCCTTAATCCTATCAATATCTTCAAAGTTAAGTACAATGACTTCTTTCAGTCTTTGAACGCCCTTCACAAAATCAATCATCTGTTTTTCATATGATTGAGGATTGTCAAATAAAAAATCGCCAACACAGTACATGAAATCTCGGCAGAAAAAGGACTTGATTTTGCTAATGGGATTCAAATACACCCCCTTCGATTCCAGCACTGCGTTGATTTCGCGAACAACACAGAACTCTATATTATCCACCGTTGTAGACAAAACGCCAAACGTGATAAAATTCCAATCTTTTTTTTCATTTTTAAGGGCTTCTACAATCGCAGATTTTCCATTACCATACGGACTATCAATCGCAATCACCCGATTCATTTGAAGATATCGCAGTATTTTGTCAAATACAATTTTTCGATCCGGGTATAATTTATCTTTAGTCATTCCAATGGATGGTTTATATATCTTATCTGATACAATTTTAACCAAAGGAGGCAAGATCAAGACAAGTACACATACTATAAAATCACAAAAATAGGTTTTGAAAAAATTGTCACTAGATGTATTCACAAAGCAATGGATTAAATCAATCCTTCCGTAATAAGCCATGCTCGCTAAAAAACCTAAACAAATAGTAGATGTCTGGAACGCGCCACGCCTTCCAAACAACAAGGCGACAAAGACAAGAAAGACAACCGCAAAATGAAGGTGGTCAACATAAAACACAAAAGCATCGTTAAACAAGTATTTTTGTGACAGAACAAACGCGATAACAGCCAATAAAAAATAATTATGAACAAAAATTTTTATTTCGCGCCAGAACCAATCCCATACCTTTTTAAAAGCCCCCTTCATCAGACGCAAAAGCATAATCAGAATATATATAGAACATATAAAAAAATCTAAAGCAACAAATACAAATAAAATACATATCAATAAAACATCCACAACACGCGAAACCATAAACGAAAATACTTTTACGGAACCCTTAAAAAGATTAACGGGATTCAAGAACAGCACCAAAACGGGAAATAAGGCCGGCATAACCGACAACAGAAGCAAAGAAGCAGTCATAATAATGAAATATTCAAGACTATCCATAGAAACGTCCTATTTATCCTGCCAAGAAAGCACACAACATAATATTTCCCAAAACAGCACGAAATATACATTCAACCATGAATTGTCGTCAATGAACAAATTTCATTTTAGGGCATTCAATTCGCTTGGATGAGCAAAGCGCATCTTTTACATCTTACGTAAAATTTTACATTTTCTGTTTTACAGTTTTTGTAACACGTATTACGGGAACCGCAATTTTTATCATTGGCACATATTTTGCTAATCCGCGGCGTCCGCTTCCCCGCTTGCACCCGTTTGGGTGAGCTAAGGCCCTCGAGGCAAGGGAGGCTCCACTTCAAAGAGGCGTTATGCTCGAAGAATTGCATGAAGAATGCGGCGTCATCGGTATTTATAACGGTGACAATGTTGCCCGCAATGTAGCCATGGGACTTTACGCATTGCAGCACCGCGGCCAGGAAAGTGCCGGGTTCGCTGTTTCTGACGGAGACAAAGTCCGAGTCCGCAAGTCCATGGGTCTGGTTTCCACNNTCCACCCTTTTAAGAGATTACAATATCGACGAACTGCAAGGTTTTGCAGGCATTGGACACGTGCGTTACAGCACGACCGGAGCCTCGACCCTCGCGAACGCTCAGCCGATTTTGATCAGCTGCAAATGGGGGCAAATCGCGGTCGCCCACAACGGGAACATCACAAACGCTCCCGAACTCCGCGCCGAGATGGAAGCCGACGGTCACATTTTCCAGACCACATCCGATTCTGAAATTCTCCTGCACGAAATCGCCCGCACCAAGGCGGACACTTTAGGCGAAGCCATCAAGATTGCCATCAGCAAATTTACCGGCAGCTTCTGCCTCGTATTCTTAAGCAAAGACACGATGTACGTCGCCCGCGACGGTTACGGTTTTAGGCCGCTCTCGATTGCCCGCATGGGAAAATCTTGGTGCGTCGCTAGCGAAACTTGCGCATTCGACTTGCTCGGCGCGAACTACGTTCGCGATATTCAGCCCGGCGAATTCTTGACCATCACCAAGAACGGTCTCCATTCCGAACGCTTTACGCAAAAAGACCGCCTCGCCCACTGCATTTTCGAATACATCTACTTTAGCCGCCCGGACTCCAAGATTTTCGAACAGAGCTGCGACAAGATTCGCCGCAAGATGGGCAAGCAGCTCGCCAAGGAATGCCC
>DEBV01000004.1:0-41801 GCA_002348925.1 Alphaproteobacteria bacterium UBA2947
TGACCTTAGTACGAGAGGACCGGGTCGAACGAACCTCTGGTGTACCTGTTGTCGCGCCAGCGGCACCGCAGGGTAGCTATGTTCGGAACAGATAACCGCTGAAAGCATCTAAGCGGGAAGCTGGTCGCAAGATAAGATATCCCCATGAGTTCAGTTCTAGACTAGGACATTGATAGGATGGCGGTGTAAGCCCTGCGAGGGGTTTAGCTTACCATTACTAATCGAACCATTGACTTTTTATCTTATCGTTTGATTATTTCAAACGATATGCTTGAAGAGAGTGTTAAAGATTCTTGACATCAAAGATTTTTAGATTATTATATGTTCGCTGGATTTAATTCTGGTGATTATAGAGCGGACGAAACCCTCTGTTCCATTCCGAACCAGACAGGGAAAAGCCGTATCGCCGATGGTACTTTGGCTTAAGCCACGGAAGAGTAGGTCGTCGCCAGAATTAAATCCAGATCGATATAAAAACCGTTTTTGACCGCCGATGCAGGCGGTTTTTTTATGGAAAAAAGGTTGAGTAAAATGACAAAAAAAGAATTTAAAGATACTTTTGAAACAGTTGGAATTGCGTTGATTTGTACTTTGTTCGTAATTTCTGCAAATAAAAAATGTTCAAATATGACGCAAAAAGAAACAACTGCAAAAACTGAAAAAGTACAGAATATAAAAAAGCATGCAACTGCATTACAAAAAGTTAGATAAAACGCCAATACAGGCGTTTTTTATATCCCGAATATTTGACTGGCGATTTCCCCGATAAAGAAAGCAACAATTGAAACAACTGTGCAAATGGACAGCATTTCAAAAAAGTGATGATAAAATTTCTTGCCACGATAACAGCATTTGTTAAACCCAAATATTATAAATATTGCCATAAAAACAGTTGCTGTTAATGTTGTCGCGCGGTTATTAAATACAAAGAACGGTAATATTAAAAATACGCAAGTCATCATATATGCACCACCCGTATAAAAAGCAGATTTTAACGCAATTTTGCTATCTTTTGCTTTTGTTGCCAGATAGTTTGCAGCGCCCATAGATAAACTGGCGGTGATTGAAGAGATAATGCAAGAAATAATAATTATATTTGCATCAGAAAAAGCAATGGAAAGACCAGCGATAAGTCCTGTTAAGGATACAATCGCATCATGCATACCCAAAATAATTGCGCCTTTGCAGTTAGAATCTTTAAACATAGTTATTTGTTTATTATATTTTTTCAAACCTTGCCACAGGTATAAAATCAAAATATTTTGTTGATAATAAGAAAATATGCTCTATGATGAATTGTGAGAGAGAGCAAAAAAAGGTATTTAATATGAAAAAATTTGTTCTTTTATCTTTGGTTGCGTCATTGTTTTCAACAGTTGCAGTTGCAGATATTTATCGTGAAAGTGTAAATACTTGTGACGAACACGAAATGCGTGCCGCACTTGACAGAGCCGCCGCTGAAAAACGTGCTGTTATAACAATCGTAGAATGTGATAATGGCGTTGTTCGTACAATGGAAAAACCAGTATACAATGTAAAATCTGTTAAACCATGTGGTTGTGGTTGCGACAAAAAAGAAGAAGTTGTAAAACGTGAATATTTTGTTCGTGAAACAGTGCAACAATACGAACCTGTTGTACAGTATGTTCCAACAACAACATACACTCGTGTTAAACCAGCATGTAATCATGGTTGCAATTAATACAAAATAAACCGCCCGAAGTCAGCCTTGTTCCGCGCGTAATTACGGGAATAGAGCCTTATAGACGGGCGGTCTTTTGCAACACCACTTTCCACAGTATGTGGGGTATTGCTGGGTTCAGTTACTCAGGCTTCGTTATATACCTGCTGTGTTCTGAACAATACCATTATTTATTATTTTGGCTGTGATTTCCACAGGTACGTTTTCTTATTTTTGTTTTAGAATTTATAACCGAAGGAAAATCCTGCAAAATTAAATCCTTCGTTTTTATCTGTAAAATTGCCATTTGAAAAATGTATTGTGGCAAATTCAATATTCCATCTTTCGTTTATATTTTTTCCGATAAAGAATTTTTCTTCAAATACCAGACGACTTTCAACCCAATAATCCATGTGGTCGCGCATAAAAGGCCCAATACCGATACCCATGTACCAGCCGTCATACTGCAACAGTGCGCTGTCTACAGAAATTCCAATACCAAAGAAAGATAAACCCCTGCTGGAATTATAAGCAAAATTTTGTCCGACATTTAAATTTAATCTTGAATCAAGACGAAAGAATTTTATTGGTTGGCTGTATTGTGCCATAACAAAGGTTTGTGGACTGATATCCCAAATACCAGGTTGAATCATTTTTAAAAGTGAACCTGAACCAGTACTCTGTGCACCATAAACGGTAATAGAATTTATTTTGTCGCCAAAAAACACATTGCTTTCTGCCATGACAGGAAGCGTCAATATGCTTGCACATAAAAAGGGAACAATTTTTTTCATCCTTTAACCTCTTTCATGGTCGATTATAGTATTTTTATTTATTGTGTGTCTAATAAAATGTGTTTGGTTTTTATGCCTGAACCTGTTTTTTATTGTTTACAGAATTCTATAAAAATGTTATAATTTCCTTAAGCAAAGGAAGATTTTGCGTAAAAAACCTGAAATCAGGGCATTTTTACGTATAAAGATAAACGGGAGAAAACCATGACTTTTCGCGTAAATACGAATTCATTAAAAAATGCGATGGGAACGATGTTCTTGTTGGCGGCTGCGTTTTTCGTATGTTCGACACTGATTTCAATGCGTTCTGTGTTCGCAGATCCAGTTGCCCCAGCAAATACATTGCCTGGGCGTTCTGGTCGGACCAGCCCACGTGCAGCACTTGAAAATCGTGCTGTCACAGCACGCACCACGGTTGCACAAAATCAAGACGCAAGCAGAACAACAACTTCACGTGGTGGTTCTGCAAATCGTGTTGTCACTTCGCGCAGCAAAGTTTCCACGCGCCCAACAAGCACAACAACAACGTCTTCTCGTGGTGTCACAGCGCGTAATCAGGTTGTAAAAAATTCCCGTTCAAATCGTGCTGTGCGTGCCAGAACAAGCACAACACCATCACGTGTCAGTGCAACAGGTACAATGATGGCAGGAAGTCGCGCAAGCACTTCAACTTCTTATTCTTATTTGGCCAGCAGTTTGTACACTGGTTCTTATTCGAACATAATCGATTCCAGTACAGGTTTGATTTCAGCAGACGCATATTCAAATTGTATGGAAAGTTATTATACATGTATGGATGAAATCTGCACAGCCAGAAGTGATACCAAGGGTCGTTGTTCGTGCGCTGGACGTGCAACCAATTTCTTGGCGGCAGAAACAGCATTGGAAGAAGCCAATGAAGAACTTATAAAATTATCTGGTCAATTATCTCTTTTGATTGCTACCAAGGGCAAAGGTGATGATTTGTCTGCTGCGTTTTCTTTGACAGATGCAGAAAAAGTTATGAATTGCGTTTCTTACAAAGAAGCAACAGATAAACAGGCATGGTGTGATGAACATCCAACCTTTACAGATTCTGGTACAGCTGCATCTTGCGGTATGCCAAGTTATTGTACATCTAATGATTTCGGATTTGATATCAAGAACATAGATGGTTCTTCGTCTGATATTTTGTCCCAATTGAAAGCATGGGCAGACGCAAAAGATTTGGCAAAAGAATACACAATGTCAGATACAAACGGTCTGTTGAATAAATACACAACTATTTCAGGTGTTGTAAATGGTTTGGTTGGTTTGAATGATTCTACGGATTTGGATGAAGCTTCGTTAGATTCTTTGGCAAACAAATGGGGATACAAGTTGTTTGAATATGCGCACAACAATGTTTGTGGTCGTGTATTAGATTCTTGCTTTAACGGTATTTACGAAGCCTGTGGCACACCAGTTAGCGTGACAGATTCTGATGGTAAATCGCATACAAAATGTGCAAACGGTGCAACAACCAGTTGTCCATTTAATTACAACAGTTATATTTCTGTTGTGACCAGCGGTGACAACCAAGGTGATGTTAAATTAAATGAACGCAACAGTGGAAATACAACAACAACTTCGACTGCGGCATGTTTTGGTTATACGACTACGACAACATCGTCAACCGCAACACGTACAAGTACGACCACAACCACAGATCCTTATGCAACTTTGCGTGGACCTGTTGCTGATGCGCGTCGCAGCATAATGCAAAAATACTTGTTGGACGCAAATGCAGCGTGTGATGTTTATGGCAGTGCTTTGAAACAAACAGCACAAAACATAAATTATCAAAAGATTGCGGCAGAACAGGCATTGCAACAAAAACGTCTTGAATTCAAACAAGAAGAAGAAGCATCTGTTTTGGCAAACGCAACAACTGCAATCAACAACTTTAACGAATGTATAAGCGAAATTTGGGATTGTTACGAAGATTATGCAGACGAAGACAAATGGACAACTGCACGTATCAAGGCATATTGTTCACAAGTTTCACAAGTTCCTCATTGTTATGAAACTATGATTTGTTCTCCGTTGAAATCGCAATATATCGCGGTTGTGGACAAACCAGATGTATCGTCTTGTAAAATTGTTGAAGACGGCGAAGCATATGATTACAGAAAAGATACTTGCCGTAACGTTGTGACAATAAGCGAAATCTTGTATGGAACAGGTACTGCGCCTTCATCAAATACAACATCTGGAAACTCTGCGGGTATTCGTGAAGCATGCTTGCAAGAAGCGTTGAATTGCGGTACTGGTGCGCAATATTCTGACGAAGGTGGATGCTTGCGTGACTGGCGTAAGACATCTGATTAAATTGACCGCCCAATCGGGCGGTATTTTTTTATTCAAAAAAATTCTGTAAACCAATCTTGCCACTTTACAGCAAATCTTTTTTATGATAAAATTAAATGAAAGAGAGATGAAGAATTTATCGCGCATTTTAACAGTATTACTCTGCTTTGCGCCTGTTGCGTACGCATCGGGTGCGCCTGTTGCAACAACTGCGGGGTCTAATTTAACTGCTTTTAACCCCAGCAATGCCAATAATAATCAGTGGGCAACTATGTCGAACGGACGTTATGATTCGGCAAATGCCCCAACTGCCAAGGCAGATTTTGGAAATTGTAATGCGTTGATTTTGCGCTGTGCACAACCAAAATGCAGTAATGGCGGTTGTTCAGAGGCATCTATCGCTTCTGCGATTGTAAAGGGGTGTGTGCAATCCAATTCCAATTGTAAACAGTATGGCGATGATTTGGTTCAATATATGACTGCACAACTGGTTGCTTCATCAAACGCAAAGATAAACGAACAACAAGCGGCTGCGGCAAATGCGGCAGCAGAAGCGGCGCAACAACAATCTCAACAGCAGATGCAGCAAATGCAATATCAGATGCAGCAGATGCAACAACAAATGGCACAACAGCAGGCTGAAAGCGCACAACAACTTCAAGAAGCGTTGGCACAACAGGCTGCACAAAATGCGGCTGCGATGGAAAGTATGAAATCTGCCGCAACAGATGCTGCCAAAGAAAACGAAGCGGGTGTATCGGCTTATCAACAAGAAGCAATTGACCGCGGAATTTCTGCAGATGTTATAGAGCGTCAAAAAATCACAGGTCAAATTATGACCGAAATTGAAAACGCCGAAGTATCGTTGAAAGAAGTCAAAGTTGCAATGAATAACGCGTTTGAATATGCGAAATGTGATGCGCGTGGAAATAATTGTTCTGGTCCAAAACGTGTAAAAAAATGGCGCGAATTGGCAACTGAATTTTTAGCCCCATACGATAACACAATCGATAAAATCTATGATGCGCTGGTTATTGCTCAAACAGTGGGGATTGATTTATCGCAAATCTATATGATGCTTAACAATTCATGTAACCAATGGGGGCAATACCTTTGTCCGCAGATGAAAGATGGAATTGTTGTGTATCCTGATGTTGATACTGATTCTGACAAAAAACAAAAAACTTCACCAAAGGTTTGTGAAGGAGGGGATGAAAGTAAAAGATGTCGTCCGTGTACGTTGGTAAAGGTTTTAACAGAAAGCCAAGACGACCAAGATGCTGTTTATGCGGGTTGGGTAGATGCCGAATATTCAACAGACAATGGTAATACGACTGTTGTTGCGTGTGCGTCAGGTGCATTGAATTCTTCGAAATTGTTTGCGCGCAGAACAAAAACCAAAAATGGCGCAGGCTTGGTTGATATAGATAAACTGGACACTTGGTTGCATCAGGTTGGAATTGATAAAACATATACAGATTTGTCTGTCAAACCCACAAATTACTGTGGTGTGCTGTCAAGTTTAAAGGATGCTTTGACAAGGGCGGCTTTGGGTAAAAATATAGTTAAGGATCAGGCTTTATGTGTTTCAGACGTGGGGGGCACAGGACCAAAAGAAGACGAAAATTGCCCGTACATAAACCCGATATACGCAATTTGTGATACGCATCAGTATAATGCTAATGTGCCTGCTGGTCAGAAATTGAATTCTGATAAGATTGCAGAAATGAAAGAAATTATTGGTCTTAAAACCACTGTGATTTCACAACAGATGTATAAACAGTATGAATACCTTAATGCGACATTGCGTCGTCTTAAAACTCAACTTGAAAAGGCGACGCTGACCGCAACATTGGAAGCCGCAGGTGCTAAATCCGAAGACGGTTCTTCATCTGGTGGTTTGCTGGGCAGTTCTTCGTCTAAGAATTCACAGTATGCAGATTGTTTTGGTAAAGATATTCAGAGTACTTTGTATTGTTTGCGTCAGAATTATGCGGCTTTGTCCAATCAAATAAACAATAAAAAATGTGATAAAAAAGCCAAGGCACAATTAAAGACAGACATCGGTCTAATAAATAGTTTGCTAACAAATGGTGTGACAGAATGTACAGATACTTCTTCAGTCGATAAATGTAGGGCTTGTCTTGGGTATTATAACGCAGGTTTGATTAAACTGGATGATGAAAATTTAGATCGCGAAGCTAAAAGACAAGGCAGATACAGAGATTAAAATCTTTTTCTCACCGCCCATGGCGGTGTTTTTTTTAATTTTAAATTCTTGGGTAATAACATTGTCAAAAACTCAGTGTCATGCTGAGCGAAGCGTGAGCATCCATTAACGAAAGCACAAGATTTGGTGTATATAGATTCTCACGCTCGTTTCACTCGCTCATAATGACAATGTTGTATTTATTTGCATAAATTTTTCGACAAAATGGTTGACTTTTGGTATTTTTAATGTACAATTTGCATAAAATCTTGTGCAGATGCACAATTTTAAGTTAACAAAATAACCAAAAGAGAAAGTATAATGGCTACATTTGCAATCTTTCAAACTGGTGGCAAACAATATCGCGTAAGCGAAGGTGATATTGTAAAAGTTGAAAAACTGAATGCAACTGGTTCGGTCACTTTTGACCAAGTATTAATGGTTGGTGATAAAGTTGGTACACCTTTTATCGAAGGTGCAACTGTTGTTGCTGACGTGTTGGAACAAAAACGTGATGACAAAGTTTTGGTGTTCAAGAAAAAACGCCGTCAAAACTATCGCAGAACTGCCGGTCATCGTCAGTTTATCACTGTTTTGAAAATTAAATCAATCAAGGCCTAATACGGACCCACGAACTTAAGGAGTTTAATTATGGCACATAAGAAAGCAGGTTCTGCATCAACAAACGGACGCGATTCAGCTGGACGCAGATTGGGTGTTAAAAAATCTGGTGGCAGCCGCGTTATCCCAGGCAATATCATCATTCGTCAACGTGGAACTGCGGTTCATCCTGGATTGAATGTTGGTATGGGTAAAGATCACACACTGTTTGCAAAAATCGCAGGTATTGTCACTTTCAAACGTGGCAACGGCGACAGAAAAACAGTTTCTGTTGTTCCAGAAACCGAAGCAAAATAATTTTTAAATATTTTGTTATTTTCACCGCCCAATCGGGCGGTGTTTTTTTATAAATCTGCTTTTTTTATTGTGGTTTTTATGTTATAATTAAAGGCAGGAAATGAGAAGATTTTCGTTATTCTTTTTCATGGTTGCTTTCGCTGCAACAAACGTGTTTGCGGCAGAGTCTTCTATATCCCGCACAATTCCAAATAAAAATGCAAGTGATGCAACAGAACGCGTTGAAACCAGTACTGCAAAAAATCGCAGCGCGCGTACCGTTTCGCGTACCGCACCAAATGCAACAAAATCGTCCACTAAAACGGTAAATGTTGTATCACGCAGTGTAAATAATCGTAAAAATAATACTGGTTCTTCGTTGGGGGCGGCAGTAAACACTGTTGGGCGCAGTGCACGTACTGATGCCGCCAGTATTAACAGCAGTCCAGCACTTCGTCGTGCAGGTGTGACATTGCGTGCGTCTACTGCGGAAGTTGGTGGTCGTGCAACAATTGGAAATACAGGCATTCAAACAGGTTCTAATATTGATGAACAAGTTCGTGGTGTTCAATCGCGTGCGTCTATATTTGGGGGCGGTAAAAAAACAAATATTACCGCGGAATCTTTGGCAAATGCAAAAGACGTTTTGGAAAAAACATCTGATTTGAATAACACTTGTCAGCAACAATACAACGAATGTATGGACCAGTTTTGTGCGGTTGTAGATGCAAACCAAAAAAGATGTTCTTGTTCTGCGAATTTGTCTAAATATTCCAAAGTTCAAAAGGCGGTGGAAGATGCAAATGCCGAATTAAACGATGTTGCACAACGTATCCGTTATGTTGGTTTGTCTGCTGATGAAATTCGTGCGATTATGTCTGCAACAGAGGCGGAATTGGAAATGTCCAAGACAAAAGACAGTACGCAAACCCGTTCTATGTTGGACGACATTGCCGAAATGTTGAAAGACCCAACTTCTTCTACAACTTTGACTTCGTCAACAACTGCGGATTCTTTGTTGGATATGGATTTGGATTTTTCATCTGATTCATCAGATTTGTTTTCGCTTGATATTTTCAACACATCAAACACAGACATTTCTTCTAAACGTGGCAAGGCTCTTTATAACGAAGCAAAAAAACGTTGCAAAACTGTTTTGAATCGCTGCAAAGATGCAGGCGGTACGGAAAGTCAAATTTCTGGCAACTATGATTTGGCAATTGATAAAGATTGTGTTGCGTATGAACAGGGTTTGGAAAAATTAAATGATACATTGAAAAACAATGTGCGCAGTGCGAATTTAATGTTGCAAAAGGCGCGCCTTGCGGTGTTGCAAAATAAAAACCAATACGGAATCAAAGAATGTGTGGCTGCGCTGGAAAATTGTATGCTGGACGACATGGTTTGTGGCGATGATTACATAAAATGCGTAGATCCAACCAAGATGTTTATTGATGAAAATGGCAAGGTTATATTGGGACGCAATATTGCAAACATAACCAATTCAATGACTGCGTATAACAACACAAATATAAATGCAGATTTTATCAAAAGTTCGGTTGGTGATACAACTTGTGCTAACCATGATGGTGCGTGTGTTGTGAATTATTTACTGACGAAAATTGGAACAGGGGCAACCGTCAAAGACGGTGGGCTTTGCCGCGCAGTATTGGATAAATGTCAAGATTACACATATGTTCAAAACGGCAAAACATCAACATATAATCCGTACAATGATGTTATTGTAAATTATATTCAACGCGCAATGGTAAATATAAAATCTGCACAATCAAAGATAATTTCGAATTATGCAGCGAATTGTATGTCTGATGTTCAAGATTGCTACAGCCAACAAAACAGCCAGATTACATCGTGGACATCGGCTGCAACGATAGACAATATCTATAAAGTTTTAACAGGAACTTGCTACAGCACCGCGTTAACCTGTGGTTATGCGGTCTTTGCGTATGATAAAGAAATGGGCAATGCCATTAGCGATACTTCATTGCCTGAATCTGATAAACAATTAAAACTTATAGACGGTATTTCACAAATGTTCTATCAAACCATGTTATGTCCGGATAATTCTGAATATGTTACAGAAACTACAGCTGGTATGGTTAACGACAGGTGTGCATGCAAGGCAGGGTATGTGGTTTCTGGGGGACAGTGTGTGGTGTCTTGTCCGACTGATAAATCAAAGAAGCTTTTTGGAACATGTACTGCACAATGTCCAACTGGTATGATAGAAAAAAATAATGAATGTTTGTTGAGTGTACATTCAGAAATTAGTAATGCGTTTTATTTTGCAGAAGTTGAAGGTGTTTGTGTTGGTTGGGAAGGCAATTCTACAATATGTAATAAAGATTTTCCGATTGTAGCCAGCTTTGAATATGGTGATGTTTATGGAAAAACGAAGGCGGAACATCGTACTAGAACTTCTTATGGTTATAATCATGTTCCTTTCGAAGAGGAATACTATGACTGTTATGCTAAGATAATAGAATATCATTCAAAGAATAGTGTTGTATATGGGTTAGGAGGTGACTGGGTCTATGTGGGAGAGGCGGATTTTTATTACCAGTGCCCAGATATAGCCGCAGGTTATTTTCAAGATGAAGACATGTTAGGACGTTATTTTGGAAAATATGGCACAATGGAATGGCCTGAATAATAACCATAAAATTATTGTTTTTTCTGATTTAATTATTCTGCCATCAAATTTTCCATAAATTTGTTATGAATTTCCAGTTCTTCCGCGGGGACTTCGAATTTTCTGTGTGGAAATTCTGTGCCAATCTTTGGGGTTTTTAAGAATGCGTCATGTTGTTCTTTGATAAGTTCGTTTATATCTATCGCAGGTGCTGTGTTTTCCAGTTCTGTATAAACGTGTGCCAAAATTTCCGCGTCAATTAATGCGCCGTGTGCGTCTGCACGTGCGGTTAATGATACCCCAAACCATTTTGCCAATGCGTCCAATGTATAACTTTTGGGTCCAAATACGCGATTGCGTGCGATAACAATACTGTCCAGCATTTGTGAACGCGGAATCGGTTTTAAATGCAGTTTTTCCAATTCGTAATTTATAAACGGAAAGTCAAAATCAAGGCCGTTGTGTGCCACAATTTGTGCATCGCCAATAAATTCCAGAAACTTTGGTGCAATAACAGACATTTTTGGTTTGTCTTCCAAAAACGCATTAGATATTTTGTGAACCATATATGTTTCAGGTGGAATAATTTTGCCTTCGGGATTTATGTATTCGTGGAAAGTATTATCTGTCAATTTGCCATCAACCAATTCGACCGCCCCAATTTCAATACAGCGGTCACCGCGCATATATTCAAATCCAGTCGTTTCGATATCAAAGCAAATTATTCGTGCCATCATCCTTCCCTTTGGTTTTTTTGATTGTATAGAAATCTTTTATAAATTACAATACGGAAAATTGAAAAAATGTCCATAGATTATATGTCTGGTTTGAACGAACAACAAGAATTGGCTGTCTGTACAATTGACGGGCCTCTTTTGGTATTGTCTGGTGCAGGAACAGGCAAAACGCGCGTTTTAACTTCGCGTGTTGCGCATATTTTGTATTCTGGTGTGGCGTACCCATGGCAGATATTGGCGTTGACCTTTACCAACAAGGCGGCAAATGAAATGCGCTTTCGTGTGGCGCAATATTCTGAAATTGCGCATTTGTGTGGCGATTTATGGATGGGAACTTTTCATTCAATATGTTTGCGAATTTTGCGGTCTAATTATGCAGCGGCTGGACTTCGTCGTGATTTTCTGATTTATGGTGAAGACGACCAAAAGGCTGTTCTTAAACGTGTTATAACGAATCTTGCGCTGGATACCAAGGAATTTAATCCGTCTGATTGGGTGGAAAGAATTTCAAATATCAAAGACA
Organism: Alphaproteobacteria bacterium UBA2947; assembly: GCA_002348925.1. Lineage (GTDB taxonomy): Bacteria > Pseudomonadota > Alphaproteobacteria > Rs-D84 > Rs-D84 > Enterousia. The sequence goes on from DEBV01000004.1 coordinate 11,823, forward strand.
AAGGCGAATTTGATTTTGATAAAACGAACTTGTCACCCGTCGCGCAGAAAATATTGTGCGAATATAACGCAGAATTGACCCGTCTGGGCGCGATTGATTTCGGGGACATAATCTTGTTCGTTTTAAAATTATTCGCTTCTCACGAAGAAATTTTGCGCAAATATCAAAATCAGTTCAAATACATAATGGTCGATGAATTTCAGGACACTAATGCGGCACAAATGAAATTATTAAAAATGTTAACCCAAAATCAAGATGTGCCAAATATTTGCTGTGTGGGCGATGATGACCAATCTATTTATTCTTGGCGTGGCGCAGAAATAAGAAATATTTTGGAATTTGAAAAGACTTTCCCAAATGCAAAGATAATTCGCCTTGAAACAAATTACCGCAGTACAGGAAATATTCTGGGGGCGGCAAATTCTTTGATTAAAAACAATATGGGACGCCTTGGCAAAGAGTTACGTACGGCCCCAGGTGTTGATAATGGCGAACCTGTTTATGCGTTGACTGTGCCGTCTGATTGGGACGAAGCGCGCTTTATAGCCGATACGATAACACGGAACGCGAACAATAATTTTTCAGCTTTTGCAGTGCTAATTCGTATGGGTTCGCTGTCGCGTCCGTTTGAAGAAGAATTTACATCGCGTCAAATTCCTTATCGTTTGGTTGGTGCGACAAAATTCTATGACAGGGCGGAAATTCGCGATGCGATTGCATATATTCGTTTATTGGTTTATCCATTTGATGATGTTTCGTTTGAACGTATTATATCTAAACCGTCGCGTCAGATTGGACCAGCTGCAATAACTAAATTACGCGAAAGCGGTAAAAGTTTAATGGATGCATTGCGGACAACAAAATTATCAGCAAAACAACAAATTCTGGCAAATGAATTTTTATCTGCATTTGATTTTGATTGGCAGAGTGTTGCACCAAAAGAAGCTGTACAACAGTTGTTGGAAAACAGTGGCTATCTTAAAATGTGGCGCAATTCAAAAGATACAGATAGCCCCGAAAGATTGGAACATATTCGCGAACTTATAAATACGGTTGTCGCAAAGTATAATACATTGCCTGAATTTTTGGAACATGCTGCACTGATGATGACAGATGATAACGACAGTGAATTGGACGGGAAAAATTTGGTTTCTATAATGACCATCCATGCTGCTAAAGGTTTGGAATTTGATACTGTATTTTTACCAGCATGGGAAGAAGGTATATTCCCAAACGAAAAGAAAAACGATTCAGATATCGAAGAAGAAAGGCGACTTGCCTATGTTGCAATTACGCGTGCACGTAAACGTGCAATAATCACAAATGCGATGGTGCGTACAGTGTTTGGTCAACGTCTTTACCAAATGCCTTCGCGTTTCATAAATGAAATAGATACCAGATTTGTAAGTTTTAACGGCAATCAAAAACCAAAATATTCTGCGCCAAGCGCACCCCAAAAACCAAAATTCAAAAATGAATCTGTCGTTGGAAAAATGGTATCGCATCGTGAAATGGGTACGGGGGTAGTTATTGCGGAAAACGACAAGACCTTAACAGTTGCGTTTAAAACACGTGGTATTAAAAATGTTGCACGTGATTTTGTAAAGTTTATTTAAATTATTTTTTCTTTAACCACGCATCAAATAATTTACCGCTTACAGTTTTAACATTGCCCCAAACTGTCTTGGTGTCGTTTTTCAATTTTTCACCAAAAGAATTATCTATTTTTCCACCAATACCTTTTGCCAGTTCGTCTGCTTTGCCACCCAGATAGAAAACAATAGCACCACACAATATCATTGTCATTGCTGAACCAACTGCATAAGTGTTATTGCTGTCTATGGATATTATGTTTGTTAATAATGCTGCACATATCGCAATAACTATGGCCAGCGATACAAAATAAATTGCCGCATTTATAAATGCAGATATAATATCTGATAATTTTTTTGTGTTAAATACTTTTAATAGACCAGAAAATATTTGTCCTGCATAATTTGTTTCTTTGCTGCCAGGCATAGATTCTGCCAATGCGGTAAAAGGCAACATCAAAAGTTTTAAAAACAAATCTGCGACAACACCAAGCGTCATAAACGCATATTTGAAAATGCAACCGATAAACATAACCATGCAAACCAAACCGACGATAACCATAGTCGCACTGTGTCCAAAACCGTTAATCATCCATTCAAATGCAGAAGCAGTTGCGTGATAGAAATATACAGACAAACGTGATGGTAAACACATTATATTTGCCGCAGCGTCTGGGTTGATTAAAAGTTTATCTGATGTGTTTGCATTAACATACTGATGAATTGTTGCACAAGTATCTGGAATATTAACATTATAAGTTTGTGCAACAGCACCCAAAATAAAATCAGATAAATACACACCAAGCGACAGAATAGGTGTTATAACCATTGTGAACAATTTTGCAGGTCCATAATTTAACACAATTACCCAAATTGCAATAGTTATGCCTTTGATAAATATATCATATAAAACAGTTTTATAATCTGTTGATTCGCGAATCATTCTGTATGCTTCCAATGCTATCCAAAAAGCATACATAACAAACAAAAACCATATAACGAATCGCACCAAAGATATTTGTAAAACATAATCGATTGAAGATAGGGCCTTCATAAATACCAGTCCCAGTTTTACTTCCACAGGAACAAAATTTGTTGAATGCAGATTTGTTTGAAAAGTTTGTTGAAAATTTTTTACATCATCGGACAAATCATTATTGTAAGTTTTCATATTGTCCAAAGTCATCCAGTTGCCGTATTCGCCAACATCACCATTTGGAACGTTGCCTGCCGCGTATGTTGCACCAACAAATGCAGTCACGCAAAAAATACAAACTAATAAAAATTTCAAAATTTTACGAATCTGCATTTTATTTTTCCTTGTCCATTTTTTCGCGAACTTTTTCATATATTTTAACAGGCGCATTATAAGCGGTTTTTCCAAAGTCTTTTACCCATTGACCATAATCAAAAGATTCTTTGCCTTCTGAGCCTAATATTTCGTCTACCTTTGGTGACACAACCCAGAAGTACAAGAAGAATACGCCAAACATAAATAACAAGAATTCAAATCCGTCATCCATGAAATCAAAAGCCCCAGGATATCTTTTTTCAACAATTGTTTTCTGAGTTTTAAAACATGCTGTGAATTTTTCTTTGTCCATTTCACCGTCAATCAAAGACACTTTTTCACATGTCGAAAACACATTCATAACAGACATTGTTTTTGCGTCCATGTTTTGTTTTGTTACATCAGAAAGCAGTGGTGGCAATATGCTGGTAAAACCATCTTCGGGGCCTGGATAGAATTCATCAGCAGCAAAATAAACGACCGCATATATGATTACTATTTTTAAACTGATTTTTAATATGCTAATTGCAGAATCTATCAACATTTTTATGCCAGAATTTAACAAGCCCTTGGCCAGTCCCCAAACTTGTTCAAATGCAGCGGCTGCAATTAAAAGCGGCATAAATATAATGATGAAAACTAATTTAAAGAAAACAGTTAATATCTTAAAGAATAAATCAAACCCAATAATCAGGAACATTATAACCAAAGCAAATCCAGCCAGCCATGTAAACATACCACCGACTTTTTCATTTAAATCCAGCCATGAATAATTCATCAGGGCAAAACCACCACCTGCACCAGCCAACATAACAGTATTTAAATTACCGACTACACACATAAATGGGTGTAATACAGGTGTAAATATATCTTCGTCTTTATCCGAAATTTCTGGGATTTCACATTTTGCACCGCTTATAACACCTGTTGCCATCATGGAAAGATTTGTTCCAATATACATTACAGGTGTCACAGTTATATTTGTGACGGCTTTCAATGTTGTTGTTCCGCTCCAACTTAACGCACCAATTAAAGCGCCCGCAATTAAAACGCGTACACCTGTTTTCCAAACTTTTTCAAACCATTTTTTAAAATCGAGTTTTGGTTCATTATCTGTTAAATCTTTTATATCTTTGGATGCGGCTTGTTCGCGAAAGAAAGAAAGTGTGTGAAAAATTAAAAATATGCCAAACCCAACCGCCATCAGTATCCATAAATTATGAACAATGCCGTTCCAGAACATTTCTGTCGCACGGCCCAGTACAGCAAACAAATCACCAAGATATGCACAAAGGAAACAGCCATTAACAGATGCAGCATCACCGTTGTTGCTGCCTATTTGTTGCATAAACGCATCAACGCTGGTGTATGAAAGAGACGCACCACCCAAAGAATGACTTAAATACCAAATGCCAATACCCAACGCGATTGCGCCCATCAAAAATTTCAAGCCGTTTAAGATAAGCCATTTTTTTATCATTTATCTTTCTTGTCTTTATCTGCGCTTTCAGGGTTAATAATTATCTTTGCCATTTCTTTGGTTTTATTCGCAATAATTTTTGTTAATTGAAATACATTTTCTCCCATTTCTTTGGAAAGTTGATTTTCCTGTTTTATATTAAACACAGATAATATTTTTTCGGTCACTTTTGGAACTTGATCTGCAATATAATTTATAACATACACCAACACGATTGCACCAGCAAAAGTTATCTGCATCGCGCTGGAATTTTCCAAATCAAAATCAAACAAAGATTCACTTGAATTGTGTATTGAATCCGCATCTACACCATTTGCATCTAAAAAGCCACGAATAATTAACATAATAACAGTGTATGTTAAAATTGTAGACACCACAGATACAATGGCGTTTATAAGTTTTTTTATTTGACCACCACCAAGATTAGAACCTAAATTTTTCATCCAACCAGGTGCATCTGCTGCGCCCTTGAATATAAACAACACAAGCGATAACGGGAAAAAGAACGCAAACATTGCCATTGCGAAAATAACATCCATAAAACAGAAAGAATATTTAATAAATAATTTTGCAAAATTATAAGTCAAAAATATTCCAATAAAACAAATAATGATATGTTTTACAAGCGCACCAATACCAAGCAGTGCTTTAAGGTCAAACGCTGCGTCTATAATGCCAATACCGATTTTTATGTAAACTTGGAAGTTTGCAACAGAAGTTTCCAGTATTTGCATTATTGTGTCGCGTAATTCTGGATTAAAGAAACCGTTGTTGCCCAATTGAAGTGCGTTTTCGTATGCTGGTATCGCGTAATCTGCTGGCAACATCGCTTTTGAATATTGCAAAGTCATTACAGCCACTGGTTCAAAAGTAATTGTTGAAATAAATCGCGGGACTATTAAACCCATGCTTAACAACGACAACGCAATCAAAGATTTTACCAACAATGGACGGATTGCTTTGTCAAACAAAGAATCTTTTGCGCCTGTTTTGATGTTCTGCCATACGATGTTTAATATGTAAAATGCCAGCAATACACAGAATATAAGAACGCTGAAAATGCAAAGGCGTTGATATGCGGCGGCGGCAGTGTTCGAAATAATGGCGAACAGATTGTCAAACACAGGACATGTCCAACATTGAACACCAGAATCTATTAAAGAGTTTGCCAATTCTTGCATTTTTTATTTCTTTAGTTTTCCTGCAGTTTCCAAAATCTTTTTTATTGCCCCAGGTGTCGCTTTCGCTTTGCCCCACATAACTTTTGCATCACCTGTTACTTTGTTATATAACCAGTGGTCTTTGGTTGTATACATATCTAATCTTTGACGGGTCATGTCGAAAATGTTGTGCATTAAAAAGAAAGTTAGCAATGCAGATATCCACAATATAGAATGTTGGCCAAAATTCATAGCGCTGTTTGTGATAGATGGCACATTAGAAGTTGAAACACCGCCAGCCGCAACAACAAATACTGACGAAGACCAATTAAACAGTGCGCGAACCAGTGCAATATTTACACACAATATAAACGCACATGCAATCATCGTGATAATAAGATTTTTCAACGCATCTATTATTTGTGAAAACACAGGCAATATATCAAACCATTTGTCTGATTTTTTTGCGACCCACGCCAACACATTAAACGGATACATTATAAGCGATAAACAAAAATCAAATATGGCCTGAATTATCAAAAGTGCCATAAACACATTGGCTGATATAAACGCGAACAGCAACAATATCCCGCTGACTATGTTTAATAAATCTTCGCCACCATGTGGTATCATTGTCATTAAACCGCGCAATCCAGTTTTAAGAAAATCAAAACCGTATTTTATAACTTTGTTGTTTTCTTGCGAGATTATATAGACAGGTTTTACCAAGAAATCACAACTGCGTTTTGAAATCCATCCAGATTCTTCAATGGAAGCAGGACACGCAGGTGCGTCGCTTGCATCGATTGTCGATTTGTTAATATTTACCAAAATTTGTTCTGTATAAATAGACCCGAATTCCAAAAATGGGTTAACCAGCCATTCTGTCACATATACAGGTTTTATTTGCAACAACAATACCCCCGCGACAATCGCACGAATACATGGTTTCAAAACATTTTCTGATATTTTCCAAGGGTCCGCTTTGCCATCAACCATTTCGCCACCGTCTGAAAATCCAAGAAACGACAGCCAATCTTTTGGAAAGTGCATCTTAATCAAATACAAGCAAATATAAAAAGCCAGAAACGCATAGATGAACAAATATACGATTCCGTCGCCTTTGCCCACAAAAAAGTTATACAAAGATGTTGCGATATTCATCATTGTTTCCAAGACCAGTGGAACAAATGGTGCCAAATTATATGCGTCTAATATGTTTGCATGTGCAGGCAATACAAAAAAAGCACACAGCACAAACGCACTGAACAATATTCTGGTGCACGATAACAAGCGTGATAACAGGGCTTTTTTTATATACATTCTCTCTTTTTATTTCTTATTTACTGAATTATATCACATTTAGAATAATTTATGGTATAATTAAAATTATGAAAGCGTTAAAAAATTTTTGGTTGTGGTTTGTTGCACTGTTGCCATTTTCAGCATGGGGTGTCGCGCCATTTGTATTGGGGGGCGCAGCGGTAGGCGTTGGTATCATCGGGGTTTCAATATGGCGAACCGCTGCACCTGTCGATATGGCAAGCGCGCTTGATTTCTTTACTTCGTGTTGGACATGTCAGATTTTTTCAGATGTTATGATTTCTATGTCTAATTTATTGCCAAAGGTTTATGCGGCACTGGGTCAGGTTATAATACCAATGTCTGCGACTTTGTTGGCGATATTTATTGCGTGGAATTTATTGTCAAATGCGCTGAATAACAAGATGGAAAGTGGTTCTAAAATTATGGGGAATTTTGGAACACATATTTTCAGATTAAGTGTTTTAGTTATATTGTTGGCATTGCCGTTGCCGCGGTTGATAACAAATGTGTTTATTGAACCTGCGCTGGTTGTTGGTACATCTTTTGATTATGTTGTTTCGGATAATAATAAATTTTCTGAATGTATGGTTGCAACAGCCATCGCAGATCCTGTATCTGTTTCTGCGGATGCATCTGCATATGGGGCGTTTTCGCCAAAATTGCGACACCAACTTGCATGCGAAGTCGCAAATGTTCACCAGATAACAGGTCTTGGTATGAGTATTGGTTGGACAATAATGAATATGGCTTTTAATGCAGACTATATGCATAAAATATTGGCGAATATCCCAATCTTTCCAAATATACCGATTTTCTTTGTGGGACTTTTGATATTGGCGTTATATTTTTATGCGCTTTTGCCGATACCATTATATTTCTTGGAAGTGTTTGTAAAATTGGCTCTGGATTTAGTGATGTTACCACTGATGTTGATGTCTTGGATGTTTGATGATGAAAACTTTGCGATTTTCCCAAAAGGTGGCAAAACGATTCGCCAAATGATAGATGATGTAATCAAAGCTGTGGTTGGAATTGCACTGACAGTGGTATTTCTAGCATTTTCGATAATGTTTCTTAATGCAGCGTTTGGCAGTATCGAAGGTGTTAATATTTTGCAACAAGCAATTGTGAATAACGATTCGAAAATACTGATGGACGGCTTGCTTTTCCACAATGGCAGCATTATCACAGTGGTCTTGATGGGTATCTTTTTGGCGATGTTTATGACGATGATACCGCAACTGACAAATATGTTGTTCAAGATACAAATATCAGATAAATACTATCAGACAGCAAAAAAAGACTTGGATATAATGTGGGAAAACATGAAAAAATGGGCGTCCGCAATAAAAAAATAAAAAATCAAGTGGTTTATTTAACAAAGTGCTCTTTTTTATCGCGTCCGAATCTGATATAATTCATCGTGATGAGTAAAATTCCGATTCTTTACTGGCCACACGAAACGAAAGGTAATAACGATTACCAACTTTCGCGCAAGGTTATAAACAGTCTGACTGGCCTTATGCCAGAGGTTGTTTTGGACGATTTGGATATAAGTGGAATTTTTGCAGACAAGAAAGACGCGGTTATTTATTATCCTGTGTTTTGCGAATCAACAGGCTGGTGGGGCGAATTATTGGGTGGCGATGGCGTCATCGTTGAAAAGATAATTGTTTCTCCAGAATGTCAGTTAATGGTTATTATGCCATCCGAAGTCGCAAATCTTCGTGGGAAAAATCAGTTATTGGCCGCAGAAATCAGACCTTCTAGCGGCTTTTTCAAGAAAATGAATTCGTCTATTGCTACTGTTTCTGATATGTTGGCAACGGACGCAGGAACCATTTTGGCTTTGTTTTCTGGGAAAAACCAGAATCAGTTTATAAATGTTATTGAAAGCACTGGCAATTCATATTTGGGCTGTATCGGTCAATATTAAATCTAAAAACAACAAGTTTATCTTGATTTTAATAAAAAAGCAGTTATAATTTTCGGGCTATTATATGTAACCTAAAACAAAGGACAATACGATGAAAAAAGGAATTCATCCAGAATATCACGAAATTAACGTGACTACAACCGACGGAAAAACAGTAAAAATGTATTCTTCTGTTAAAAAAGATTTGGTTTTATCAACAGACAATTTGAATCATCCTGCATGGACTGGCCAACGCAGCAACGAAGGCGTGAAGGGCAAACGTGCCGCTGAATTCAAAAGCAAATTTGCTGGATTTAATTTCTAATAATCTTTTAAACCAAAAGGCGCCATTATGGATTTGCTGATTAAAGGTTCAACAGAATTAAACAAAATGTTTGCGGCATTGCAGAACACTGCAATGGGTCTGCGCCACGATTTTGGGGAAGTTGAAAACTTGCAGCAATCGCTTAAAAGCGCACGTGATTTTGTCGCAAAAGCGTCCGCACGAATCGAAGAAAGTATTCTTAACGATTTGCAGTTGGTTCGTCCATCGGCTGGTTTGTTAACACCAGATGTTTCCAAGAACGGCGATGGTCGCGATGAATTTGTGTTGGCTTTGTCTGGGGCGGCAAATTTTGTTCGTGGAAACGCACATTTTGCAATTTCATTGGCATTACGTTCAAATGGCGAAACAAAAATCGCACTGATTTATTCCCCAATAGATGAAAGATTGTATTATGGCGAAGCAGGCAAGGGTGCATACGTGTTTTCTGCGTACCATTCTGAAAAGATTCGCGTTTCTAATTTGGTTGAACCAGCAGATTTAACAATCGGATATAACACAAACGGCATTCGTCCAATAATCGCAGGCAATGCCCGTGAAACAGGTTGCCCAGCACTTGATTTAGCATGGGTTGCGGCGGGTAAACTTGATGCGTTTGTGTCTGATCCAATCGATTATGCTGAAATTGCCGCGGGCGAATTACTGATTAACGAGGCTGGCGGAAAGTTTTCAATGGACACAGGCGACATAATCGCCACCAATGGCAAGGTTGAATTATAAGATTTCAGAAGCTGGCGTTGCCAGTTTTTTTAATTCATTAACTTGCACATTACAAATATTTGATATAAAATAATTTCTATGAAATTTAAAAAATATTTGCGGATTTTTCTTAATGTTATTTTCTGGTGTATTGTCGCTGGTATTGCGGGTTTGGCGGCATTGGTGTTGATTTATGGGCACGATTTACCTGATTATAAAAACTTGGCAACCTATACCCCACCAGTTGCAACACGTTTGTATGCTTCGGACGGTTCGCTGCTTATCGAATATGCCGAAGAAAGACGTGTTTTTATCGACTTTGACGATATGCCGCCGCAACTTGTTAACGCGTTTATCGCCGCAGAAGATCAAAATTTTTGGACGCACCCAGGGATAGATGTTCAGGGAATTACACGTGCCGCACTTAATAACGGTATGCGTGTTCTGGGATTTGATACTAAATTTACTGGTGCTTCGACCATCACGCAACAGGTTGCAAAGAATTTCTTTTTAACTTCTGACAGAACCATTTCGCGCAAGGTCAAAGAAGCAATCCTTGCGTTGCGTCTGGAACGCAGTTTTTCCAAGAAACACATAATGACACTGTATTTAAATGAAATATTCCTTGGTGCGCGCGCATATGGGGTTGGATCCGCGGCATTGATGTATTTTAATAAGCCAGTCAAAGATTTATCTTTGGCAGAATGTGCTTTCCTTGCGTCCTTGCCAAAGGCGCCAAATGACCGCGATCGTGCGATTGAACGTCGTAATTATGTTTTAAAACGTATGGTTGATGATGGCTATATAACAAAAGAAATGGCAGATGAAGCCATGGCAGAACCACTGAATATAAATTCTGGCTTTACCGCGCAAATGGAAATGGATTTTCAATATTTTGCAGAAGATGTTCGTCGTAAATTGCTGGAAAATATTGGACGTGATACTTTGTATAATCAGGGGCTTTACATAAAAACAACAATTAACCCAGAATTGCAAAGGGCTGCTGCTGCTGCGCTGAACAAAGAATTGGATGCGTTTAATGCGAACAAGTCTGCAAAAGAGCCAAAATTACAGGGTGCAATTATAGCAATGAATCCACACACTGGACGCATTTTAGCAATGACAGGTGGTCGTTCTTTTAAAGAGAGTTCTTTTAATCGTGCAACACAGGCATATCGCCAGATTGGTTCAACAATAAAACCTTTCGTTTATTTGTCTGCACTGGAAAAAGGATACAGTCCAGAAAGTTTGATTTTGGACGCACCTATTGTTGGGTGGCGTGAAAATAACAAAGAGTGGCGCCCTGAAAATTACGACAGAAAATTTATGGGGAATATTCCACTGCGTTTTGCGCTGGAAACTTCACGTAATGTGCCAGCGGTTCGTATGGTTGAACAAATTGGCGTGCGTGATGCGATTGACACAGCACAAAGGTTCGGTGTTTATCCAAAAGATTTAAAACAAATGAACGAATCGTTGGCGCTGGGCAGTGGTGAAACGACTTTGCAAAAACTGGTGTTGGGATATTCTGCATTTATAAACGGTGGACGCGCGATTCAACCAAAGATGGTTGACTATATCGAAGACAGATATGGGAATTTACTTAGCGGACAAAAACATAAACAAATCGAATGGGATGAAACACTTTTGCCGCCTGTGGACGAAGAAAAATCAGAACCACTTTCTGATCCGCAGAGTTTATATCAACTGGTTTCTATTCTGCAGGGTGTTGTTGAACGCGGGACAGGTAAACAAGCACAAGTTGCGGGACACACGATTGCTGGAAAAACAGGCACAACAAATAATGTCAAAGATGTTTGGTTTGTCGGCTTTTCAAAGAACCTGATTGCAGGTGTGTATTTGGGATATGATACACCAAAATCACTGGGCAAGGGTGCGGGTTCGCACATGGCAGCACGTGTGTTTGCAGACTTTATGCGTGTTGCATTACAAGATGAAAGCAATCAGCCGTTTTCTGTGCCAGACGGCCTTACGATTGTTCGTGTAAATCGTGGCAATGGTGTTGCGGCATCACAGGACCCAAATGGCATCATAGTTAACGAATTTTTCAAGGAAGGACAAGCTCCAAATAAACCACAAAATGTCGAAACCAAAGTCGAACAGGCGGTGGTTGGTGGTATATTCTAAAATATATATATTTCTTCTTTATGTTTGGGAATTTTTTATGATAAAATGGTCAGTATAAAAAGGAGAATTTTATGCTGACTGATTTTTTAATAAGCCGTGGTTACCAATTTTTTGCAAGTGGTTGGACGCAATTTGCCGCTGCGTTCGGTATGGCGTTTTTGATAATGATTGTTTTTGGTCGTGGCTTTATACGATTGATGCATAAAATCCAAGGCAAAGGTCAACCAATCAGTGAAAATGTCCCTGAAGAACATAAAAAGAAAGCAGGTACACCATCTATGGGCGGTGTGTTGATTTTAATTGCTGTGTTTGTGGCATCGCTGTTATTTATGCCAATGCATAATATAACAGGCTGGATTGCTTTGTCTTCTTTGTTAATGTTCGGGGCAATTGGTTTTGCAGATGATTACAAGAAAATAACCAGCCAATCAAAGAAAGCGTCAAATGGTTTATCGCCAGCAATGCGTTTGGGCTTGGAAGCAATCTGTGTTGCTGTTTTGGCGTATTTTATAAATAAAACAATGCCAGGATATGTTCCAAATTTATCCATTGTTTTGGGTTCTACTATGGAATTACCTTTGGATTCATGGCAGATTGGTTATTTGTGTGGAATTCCACTAACATTTGGTTTTTTGTATTATGTATTTGCATATTTTGTGATATGTGGTTCTGCAAATGCTACAAATATCACAGACGGTTTAGATGGTATGTTGTCTAAACTTTATATGCCAGTGTTAATTGTTTTGGTCGTCGCACTTTATGGTGCAACCAGAACAGGTTTTATGGACGCTGTTATATTCTTGCCACAAACCAGTGCACTGTATGCAGTACTGGGTGCGGTGTTCGGCGGTGTTCTTGGGTTCTTGTGGTTTAATGCAAAACCAGCCAGTATATTTATGGGCGACGTGGGTTCGCTCGCACTGGGTGGTTTTATGGGAACAGTTGCAATGTTGCTGAAATCAGAAATTATAATGGGTGTTGCCGCTGGGATGATGGTTTTGATTTTATTGTCTTCGTTTATACAAACAATGGTGTTTAAAATAACACGTAAAATAACTGGTACGGGCAGACGTGTATTCTTGCGTGCGCCAATTCATCATCATTTTGAAGAACTGGGGTGGCCAGAAACCAAAATAGTGGACAGATTCTTCATAATTTCAATTCTGTTTTCGGGATTGGCATTGGTATTGTTAAAGTTTGCATAGGGTATAAAAATGTCGAGATTTATAACGCGTGGTGATGAAAGTAAATTAACCAGTTGGTATTACGAAATAGACAGAAATTTATTAAGAATGATTCTGTTGTTAATCGCAATCGGGCTGTTTACGATGATAACTGCTGGATCTGCTGATGCTGCGCGTCTTGGGCGACCTTGGTTCCATTATATTCAACAAGGTTTTGTACCATATACATTTGGTTTAATATGTTTGTTTGGTTTCAGTATGTTGAACAAACAGCAAATAATAAAATTGTCAATAGTTGGCGCAGTAGTTGGTGTGTGTGCATTGCTTTTTACTTTTGTTCACCCTGTTTATATAAATGGTTCGGCGCGTTGGGTTAATATTGGTGGGTTAAAGTTTATGCCTGCGGATATATTAAAACCATTTTTCATAGTACTAACCGCATGGTTTTTGGCATATATGCATAAATTGTATGGTGGTGATATATTCCTTAATAAAGATGCATGGCGTGCAAAATGGCAAAGTTGGTGGCCGTATTTGGTGATATTTTTAATATGTATGGTGTTGATTTTTAAACACCCAGACGTTGGTACTGCGGCATTGTATTTTAGTGTTTTGGTGGTGATGATTTTTGTGGCAGGTTTACCATGGAAGTTTATGCCAGCTATATTCGGCGCAGTTGTTGCTTTGATAGTCGCAGCATTTACTTTTATGCCGCATATTCGTTCGCGTGCAGCACATATTTTTGATATAGTTCCGCGAACACAGGCGTGGTATTCAATAAATTCTATCAAGCATGGCGGTCTTTTTGGCAGCGGTGAAGAAGCGTATGTCAAAGATGTTTTGCCAGAATCTATTAACGATTTTGTTTATGCTTCGATAGCGGAAGATTGGGGTGCCATAGGTGCGTGTGCGCTGGTCGTGTTGCTGTTTTTTGTTTTCAATAATTTAATTCGACACGCGGTATCCGCACGTGATGATTTTGTGATTTATGCGATTACTGGTGCGGCGGCAGTGTTCGCAGGACAAATTTGCTTTAATTTGATGACAGCATTGCACTTGATTATAGATAAAGGTATGACATTGCCATTTGTTTCTTATGGTGGTGTTTCTTTTATAACATTTTGTATATTGTTTGGGATAATTTTAGCACTTATTCGTGAAGATACATGGAACAGATAACCAAAAGGGGCAAAAATGAAAATATGGATTGCAACAGGTGGTACGGGAGGACATGTTTTTCCTGCTTTAAGCGTTGCCAAAGAATTGGAAAAGCGTGGTCATAAAATAACTATTTCAACAGACGGTCGTGTTATGAAAATGGTACGCGACGGTAAACCTGAAAAAGCACATGTTGCTTTTGTTTGGGCGGCAGGTGTTGGCGCTAAATCTAAGATTAAACAAATGATTGCGCTGGGTAAAATAGGTGTATCTGCAGTTGCGTTAATATTAAGATTTGCTTTTTCACGCCCAGCACGCGTGGTTGCTTTTGGTGGATACGCATCTGTACCCGCTGTGTTTGCTGCACATGTTTGGAAAATACCAACCTTTTTACACGAACAAAACGCAGCGATTGGTCGTGCAAACAAATTCGCAATGCGTTGGGTAGAAACTTTGATGACCAGTTTTGAAAATGTAGAAGGTATGCCAAAGAAAACAAATGTTCGTGTTGTTTATTCTGGTTTGCCTGTGCGTGAAGATTTTATAAAAAACGCAAATGCAAAATTAAAACATGAAAACAAGATTTTGGTTACTGGTGGTTCACTGGGTGCACAAATATTGGATGAAATAGTGCCATTGGCAATTGCTGGTATGAAAAATAAAAAAATATTTATAACGCATCAAACGCGTCCTGAAAATGTAGAAAAATTGCAACAGTTTTATGCATCTCACAAGATTCACGCTAATGTTTTGTCTTTTATTCGTGATATGGCAACATCTATTGTTGATGCAGATTTGGTTATTGGACGCAGTGGTGCCAGTACTGTTATAGAATTGGAAACAATCGGACGACCTGCGATACTGGTGCCTTTGAACATAAATCCAGACCAAGCGGCAAACGCAGCGTCTTTTGCAAAACTGGGCGGTGGGTTTGATGTTGAACAGAGTAAATTTTCAGCAAAATGGTTAACATCTACTTTGGACGATTTGTTTGATAATCCAACGCGTCTTGACAAGATGGCAAAGAAAGCATATGTGCCAAATTTAGCTGTTCAAAAAATAGCAGATACAGTCACAAAATAAAAAATGCCCGTTTGGGCATTTTTTACTTGCCCACGATTCGTAATTTGTTCTATGATTAAACAAGGAAGGAAAGGAATGAAATATTTTTCGTCATCTTTGATTGCATATTTTGTTTGTGTAAATGCTGGGATTTGTGCGTATTTGCCAGTGGTTGATGTGTCACGTGGTGGTGTGTCTGCACGTGCGGCATTTGGCGAAGAAATCGTTCCTGAAAAAACGGTTGCGGTTGCACCTGTTCAAAAAAAAGAAAAAAAAGTTGTTGCACGTGTTGCGAAAAAAACAACTATGCCAATTGCGAGTGCTGATGTTTTAAAACCTAACCGCCCAAGTTCTGATTTGTGGGCACGCAATACTTCTGAAGTTTCTCTTCGCATGCCACGTATGGACGAAATTTCTGTGATAAAATCAGAAGCGTTATTGCCAGAAGAATCTTTGATGGCAGAACCTGTAAAAATTGCAGAGGTAAAACAACAGCCAAACGAAACATTTGTTCAACGCGATGAAGCGTTAAATGAATTAAAACAATTACGGGCAGAGGTTGCACGCCTTGCAAAAATGCAACAAGAATCTCAAATTGCAAATGCGCGTCCTATTTCTGTGCGCACGCCAATCGCAGGTGTTGCAAATGTTGCGCCAAAAGAAGTTTCTGAAACTGCACGCGAAGTAAATGTGCGTCGTAATGTTGTTTCTATGGATACGCCAAAACAGATTGCAAGTCGCAGCGTAAATAATGTTGCAGAACCAAAAACTGCATCTGTAAAAAATGAAATGACAAAGATGACGCCAAACGAATTGAAAAAAGCGTTCAAGAAAACTTATTTGTCAGAAAACAAACATTTATCAACATATCAAATAGATGATAAATTTGACGCAATAAGTGATATGTCTTTTGATACCGAAGGTTTCACTGCTGCACGCGATTTATCTGAAATGGAAGGTGGTGTTCGCCCAATGGAAATAAAAATATCTTTCCTTAATGGTGACAGCGGTTTATCACGTGATAATTATGATATTTTGACACAAACAGCATCCATAGTTGTAAATAATCCAAAGCGTGCAATTCAAATTGCAATACCAGAATCTGCAACGCATACAAAAGATGCACGTAAATTAGCGGCTAAACGTTTAGCTATTGTTGAACAGGTTTTGCGCGATACAGGAATTGCAGATCAAAGAATTGTTCCTGTGTTATCACAACGCGATGATGACGTGTTTGTATTGCGTGTAATTTCTGGGGATACATTTGAATCTTTGCGTGAACAAAAACGCAATATGTTTGGTGATACTGTATCTACAAAAACATACAAAAGTATGTCGTGGTAAAAATATTTAAATCTTTATTGAATTTTATCTATCCACCGATTTGTCCTGTATGCAACGACTTGGTTGAATCACATGGAAATTTGTGTGCAACTTGTTGGTCGCGCTTTAATTGGATTTCAAATCCAAAATGTTTTAAATGCGGCTATCCGTTTCCTGCTGATTTAGATTTGGGACCAAAACCACTTTGTCCACATTGTGCATCTGGTGAATGCGATTTAAATTTTATTCGTTCTGCATGTGTGTATGATGATATTTCAAAAAATATAATGTTGCCGTTTAAGCATGCGTCACAACTGAAATATCAATCCTTGATGTCAAAAGCAATGATAAATTGTCTGCGTGATTTGAATTTAGAAGTTGATGTTGTTTTGCCTGTTCCATTGGCTTACAAAAGATTGTTCAAACGTGGATATAATCAGGCAACTTTGTTGGCGCGACCAATTGCCAAATATTTTAATGCAGTTTTAGATATAGATTCTATATCACGCAAATACAGACAAGATATGGGGCATAAAAGTTCTAAACAAAGACGTGAAAATGTTCGTGGTGTTTTCGTTATAAAAAACAAAGATAATATTCGTGGCAAAAAGATTTTAATTGTTGATGATGTTATGACCAGTGGCGCAACTTTTTATGAATTAAACCGCGTTTTACGCAAAGCAGGGGCATCTGCCGTATACGCTGTTTCTTTTTGTCGTGTTGTCCATGCGATTTAGTGTTTTACAGGACACAGTGATTGTTGCAAAAAATTTGCCAGTTCTAATTCGTGCCCGTTCATTGTTTGCGCTGTTTCTTGCAGGTCTATTTTTTCTTTACATGCGTTTATTATATCAACCATATCTTTTTGTTCAGAACTCAAGGGTCTAGAATTGCTTTGGTCCCAACGCACAGACAGAATATTTTTGTTGTTCACAGATATGCTGTAATTATTCGTTGCCCATCCGTTTATTATATACAGAATTTCGCGTCCTTGTTTATCAAATACTGTGTATTTTTCCCCCATTGGTACAGATGTCCGAACAAGTCGATTATTGTGAATAGTTTCTTTGACAAGCATTTTGATAATTTTATTCATTCTTTCCCCCGGATTTTTACAGAAATTATAAGCGCTCAGGGTGCTTTTTGCACTAGGAACGTTTTTCGTTTATTTATTTGATTTTGTGTTTTTATAGTGTAAAATTCGTTTGGTAAATTTAACACTTAAGGTTTAAGCACATGAATATCAATCTTGAAAAAAATACAAACATACATGAAACGGAATCCAGAATTCAAAAATTCTGGGATGATAATCATTTTTGGGAAAATGATGTTAATTCAACCAAGAAATCATTTTGTATTATGATGCCACCACCAAATGTGACTGGTAATTTGCATATGGGGCATGCGTTGGATAATGTTTTGACTGATATCGTGTGCAGATATAAACGTATGGCGGGTTTTGATGTCCTCTGGCAACCAGGTACAGACCATGCTTCAATTGCGACACAATTATTGGTGGAGCGCGATTTGTCTAAACGTGGCATAAATCCACACAGTTTGTCTTTGACGGAAAAATTAGATGCCGCATGGAAATGGAAAGCAGACAAGGGCGGACAAATTATGAATCAGTTGCACATACTTGGTGTGACGCCTGTATGGAAACGCGAAAGATTCACTATGGACGAAGGTTTATCAAACGCGGTTACAAAATTGTTTGTGAAAATGTACAACGAAGGTTTGATTTATCGTGAAAAACGTCTTGTAAATTGGTGTCCAAAACAACAAACATCTGTTTCTGATTTGGAAATCGAAACACGCGAAGAAAATGGTAAATTTTATTATTTCAATTATCCATTGGTTGATGGTGGCTTTGTTGAAATTGCAACTACGCGTCCTGAAACATTGTTCGGTGATAAAGCAATCGCGGTACATCCTGAAAATGAAAAGTTAAAACATTTGATTGGAAAGAAAGCAATTATTCCATTAACAGATATTGAAATACCAATTGTTGGTGACGAACATGCGGATCCTGAAAAAGGTACAGGTGCGGTGAAAATTACACCTGCACATGACTTTGACGACTTTGAAGTTGGTCTTCGTCATAACCTTGAACCACTTTGCATTTTGACGAATGATGCAAAGTTGAACAATGAAAGTGTTGTTCCTGAAAAATATCGTGGTATGGACAGATATGTTGCGCGTAAAGCAATAGTAGAAGATATAGAAGCCGCGGGTTTAATGGTAAAAATCGAAGACAGGGTTATACCAACGCCTTATTCAGAACGCGGTAATGTGCCAGTTGAACCAATG
Organism: Alphaproteobacteria bacterium UBA2947; assembly: GCA_002348925.1. GTDB lineage: Bacteria > Pseudomonadota > Alphaproteobacteria > Rs-D84 > Rs-D84 > Enterousia. The sequence continues at coordinate 30,814 of DEBV01000004.1, forward strand.
TTAACGACACAGTGGTTTGTTGATGCTGAAAAACTTGCACAGCCTGCAATTAAAGCAGTAGAAGAAGGTAAAATAAAATTCTTGCCAGACCACAGATATAATTTGTTTATGTCTTGGATGAAGAATATTCGTCCTTGGACTATTTCGCGTCAATTGTGGTGGGGACATCATATCCCTGCATGGTATGACAGTGAAGGCAATGTTTATGTTGCAGAAACCGAAAGCGAAGCAATCAAACAATCTGGGGGTAAAACTTTAACACGTGATAGCGATGTATTGGATACATGGTTCTCGTCTGGTTTGTGGCCATTCTCAACACTTGGCTGGCCAGAAGACACATTGGAATTGAAAAAATATTATCCAACAGACCTGTTGTATACCGGTGCAGATATTATCTTTTTCTGGGTTGCGCGTATGGTTATGATGGGAATTTACGTGATGGGCGATGTTCCGTTCCACACTGTTAATTTCCATGGACTTGTTTTAGATTCCAAGGGGCAAAAGATGTCAAAAACCAAAGGCAATGGTACAGATCCATTAACCGCGGTTGATAAATTTGGTGTTGATGCGTTGCGCTATTGGATTGCAACCGCGCCTATCGGAACAAGTTTAAGATACAGTGATGACGAAGTTAAACGTGGTTCAAAACTTTTAACAAAATTGTGGAATGCATCAAGATATGTTTTGATGAATTTGACTGATTTTGAACCAGCGAATGCAAAAGAAGTTCCTGTAAACGAAAGATTTATCGAAGACAGATGGGTGTTGTCTGAATTGAATAAAACAATCGCAGAAACGCGTAAGAATTTGGACAGATACGATAACTATAATTCACGCAGTGCAATCGATACATTCTTTTGGGATATTTTCTGTGATCAGTATTTGGAATTTATCAAAGACAGATTCTGGTCCCCTGAAAAATACAGCGCGGAATCTAAATTGTCTGCACAATGGACTTTGTACACAGTATTGCGTGCAATAATCGGTTTGTATGCGCCATTTATTCCATTTATTACCGAAGAATTATGGCAAAAGATTTACAAAGATGTTGAGGGTGGTGAAACATTACACCTGACTGCATATCCAGAAGTAAAATCTGAATATGATACAGATGTTTCGCAAATGGATATCGCACTGGATATTTTGAAAAATGTTCGTGGGCTTCGCACCGAAAGAAAAGTTGGAAACGGTGCAAAGCTGGAAACGCTTACAATACCATCAGATACACCAGAAATTTTGCATGGTCTGATAAAATCTGCGGCGCGTGCAAATGAAATCGTCTTGGGTAAAGAAATCGATTTTATTGTTGCGGAAAATAATGTATAATGGTGACAATAGGGGGCCCCAATGATATCAAAATTGGTTAAAGAGAGAAAACTGAAGACCTATCAGTGTGACCGTTATGGTTATTTGCGTCCCATTGCGTTGATGAATAAATTACAGGGTTTGGCTGGAATGCATGCCGATATGTTGGGTGCAGGACGTGATTATTGCTCTTCGCGTGGTGTTGCATGGGTTCTGACCCATATGTTTGTAGATATTGTTGATATGCCACGTGCCGAAGAAGAACTGGTTTATTCAACATGGCCATCTCAAACGGGTGTGTTGCGCAGTGAACGTGATTTTGAAATACGGGGCAAAGACGGTAAATTAAAAATTCGTGCAATATCTCAATGGGTAATGATAGATTTGAAAACGCGTCGTCCAGTGCGCATAACAGATGTTTTGCCAGATTGGGAAGGTTTGCCAGAACGGGTTTGGAATCGCGAATTTGACAAAGGGGCAGATTTTGTTCCTACTAAATCAAGTGTTTGGGCGTGCCGTTTTGATGATATAGATGTTAATCAACATATAAATAATGCTGTTTATACTGTGTGGGCAACGGAAAGCGTTGGCTTTGATTATCGCGACAGTCATAAATTACGTGGCATAGATGTTTACTTTGAACACGAAATAAACCCAAATACACCAACAGTGCGTATAGAGGTTGCTTTTGATGGCAATACAACATATCACAAAATTATGACAGATGAAATCGAGCATGCGAAAATAGTGTGCCGTTGGGAACACAAGTAAATAACCGTAATTATTGAAATAAAAAAACACCCAATTGGGTGTTTTAATTTCTTATAAAACCATCGTTTTAGTTAACAGCAGATACTGCCAAACGTTTACGACCACATGCACGACGACGGTTCAAAACATCGCGTCCAGATTTTGTCGCCATTTTTTCACGAAAGCCATGTGTTTTAACACGACGTGTCTTAGATGGTTGATATGTTCTTTTTGTTGCCATTTGTTTTATCCTTTTAACTTTGCTCTATTTAACCATATGTTTTTGCAAAACGCAACTATTTTATTTACTTTTTATCAAACCGCATTTTTTCATTGCTTCTGTGCACAAATACCATACAAAAATGTATGCTAATAATTGTGCGAACGGTAAAAATATGCCTGAAAATTTCATCGTTTAGGCCCTTTGTTATCCTAGAGTATTCTAGCATTTATGTTTGATTTGTCAAATTTTTGCACAAAAGGCATTTTTTGCCGATTTTTTTGCTTTATTTCTTGACCGAAACGGTAAAATTTTGCTATGTTTTTACTATCGAAAAATAGGGGAAAATAAGTATGTCTGAAATAATCGAAACAAATGAAATAAATGAAGTAAAAGTACCTACTTCGCCAATTGAACATGAAATGCGAACATCGTTCCTTGATTACGCAATGTCTGTTATCGTGGACCGCGCATTGCCTGATGTAAGGGACGGTTGTAAACCTGTGCATCGTCGTATTTTGTATTCTATGTTGCGTCAGAAATTGTCGCCAAATGCTGCTTTTCGTAAGTGCGCAACGGTTGTTGGTGATGTGTTGGGGCATTATCATCCACATGGGGATTCTTCGGTTTATGATGCAATGGTGCGTCTTGCGCAAGACTTTTCAGTGCGTTATCCATTGATTGATGGTCAAGGAAACTTTGGTAATATTGACGGTGACCCGCAGGCAGCATATCGTTATACTGAATCAAAAATGACACAGGCTGCGATGCTGATTATGGAAGGCATTGACGAAGACAGTGTCGATATGATGCCAAACTTTGATGGGACGACAGTAGAACCAACTGTAATGCCTGGCGCGTTTCCAAATTTGCTGGCAAACGGTGGTATGGGAATTGCTGTGGGTATGGCAACCAATATTCCAACGCATAATGTTTCTGAAATTATGGATGCGCTGAATCTGGTTGTTGATAAGCCACAGGCAACGACCGAACAAATAATGAAAAAACTTGTCGGTCCAGATTTTCCAACAGGTGGTGTTTTAATTGACGATTTTGCAACGATTTGCAAAAACTATGACACAGGTCGCGGTGCGTTTCGTATTCGTGCAAAATGGGAAGTGGAAAAACTTGATCGTGGGGCAGAGCAGGTAGTTATCACTGAAATTCCATATGGTATAGTTAAATCTAAATTGGTTGAACAAATTGCTGATTTAATCGACAACAAAAAATTGCCGTTGGTTGAAGATATTGTTGATGAATCTACGACAGATGTTCGCATTGTTATCACACCAAAGAATCGTAATATTCCAATCGATAAAATGATGGCGCATTTGTTTGCGATGACTGATTTAGAATACAAATTCAACATGAATTTCAATGTGGTTGATTCTAACGGTGCACCACGTGTAATGCCGATTGGTGATGTGCTGCGTGAATTTATCGCGCACCAGAAAAATGTTTTAATTCGTCGCACTAAATGGCGTCTTGGCAATATAGAACGCAGATTGGAAATTCTTGGTGGATTGTTAATCGTTTATTTAAATTTGGATCGGGTAATTGAAATTATCAGAAATGAAGACGATCCAAAAGCGGTCTTGATGGCGGAATTTCAGTTAACAGAAATTCAGGTTGAATCTATATTGAATACACGCTTGCGTTCTTTGCGTAAATTGGAAGAAATGGAAATCAAACGCGAAGACAAAGAACTGCGCGCGGAAAAAGAAAAATTGCAAGCGCTTCTTGACAGTGAAGAAATTCAAAACGCACAATTGCACGCGTGGTTTGACGATATTAAAAAACAGTACGCAAAAAATACAGCACTTGGTCGTCGCCGTACACAGTGGGAATGTGTTGGCGAAGAAATCGTTGTTAACGCAGATGAATTTATCGAAAAAGAACCAATCACAGTTGTCTTGTCTGCGATGGGGTGGATACGCGCGGCCAAGGGACACCTTGATTTGAACAATCTTGATATGAAATTCAAAGAAGGCGATGAATTACAGTTTGCTTTCCATGCACAAACTACGGATAAAATTAACTTGTTTGCAAGTGGCGGAAAAATGTTTACTTTGTCTGCAAACGATTTGCCGTCTGCGCGTGGCTTTGGTGAATCAGTGCGTATGATGGCGGACATTGGTGCCGAAGAAAACATAGTAAAAGCATTTGTATTGGATACAAACGCAAAATATCTGGTTGTTGGGCGCCATGGTACTGGCTTTATAGTCGCGGGTGAAAACTGCGTCGCACAAACTAAAAATGGGAAACAGGTTATGAACGTTGACGAACATAACCCAGCGGTGCTGTGTGTTCGTGTTGATGGTGATATGGTCGCACTTTCTGGTTCGAACGATAAACTGTTGATATTTGAAACAGAACAGATTCCAGAAATGACACGTGGCAAAGGTGTAATCTTGCAGAAATACAATGCGGAACGCACTTACACAATCGACGCGATGTTCTTTAACATGTCGGATGGATTTGGTTGGACAACAGGTCGTGGTACGACAAAGTTAGACGATATAAAACCATGGCTGGCAAAACGCGCATCTCAGGGTCATACAATACCTGTTGGTTTCCCACGCAGTGGTAAATTCGGAAAATAATGTTTTGCCCTTTGGGCAGATAAAAAAACACCCGCAATCGCGGGTGTTTTTTCAATAATTTCTGCCTGAGAAAACTAGTGGCTCATTTTTGCTTCTGTAAATACAACGTGTTTACGTAATTTTGGATCGTATTTACGGAATTTCATTTTACCCTGAGTATTTTCAGATTTTGTATTTTTTGTAGTTGTGTAATAAAAACCAGTTTCTTTATTTTCCAGTTTTACAACTTCCTTGCTGCCTTTTTTAGATGCCATTTTCATAACCTTTTTTAAATACTTCGGGCATTGTATGTTATATTTTATGTAAAATCAAGTTTTTTTTACAGGGACATGGCAATTTTATCACATAATATGCTTGACCGTTTTTTTTGTTTTTTGGTATAATGAAAATATTAGTAAGGGGAAAAAGGCAAAATTTGCGGGAAGTCTGCGCGTTTTAAGTGATTTAATTTACGGTGTAAGAAACGTATTTTCTGCATATGCAGTGCATGTAAAAAGGAAGGATGTATAAAAATGTTAAAAATAAGAAATTTCTTTCATGTAATTACTGGCGCATTTTTCGCATTATGTTTGATGTCTGTGTCGGGTACAGCATTGGCATATACGATTACGTTGAATGCTTCTTCTGCAACAAGCCAAGGAACATCTTCTCTTGATTCTACTCCTGTTGGTGCGATGGTTCAGGGCCAATCAATGTCAACAACCGAACACCCAATAACGTTGCCAACAAGAACAGGTTGGACATTCCAGGGATACTATAATGAGGGGCTGGATACAACGTATATTAGTTCCAGTGGTTATATAACTACAGATGGTATAAACACGGCAAAAAGTTTAACTGGAAATACAACATGGTATGCCCTTTGGAGAAGAGATAGCAATTGTTCGGCTGGAACATATTGGACGGGCAGCAGTTGTGCTACATGTACAACGGGATATTACTGTCCAAATTCTACGATTGTGTACAATCATACTACCAACGGGGCAGGAAGATACGCGTGTACAAGTTTTCGTTCAAACACAATAACAAATGGTACAGGAAAAACGTCAAAAAGTGACTGTTTGTGCAAAGCCGGTATGTATTTAAGTGGCTCTACATGTACTACAACTTCGGCTGGGTATTACAGTGGCGTAGACAACTCACAGACAGAATGTTCTGCTGGATACTACAGTACAAGTGGTGCAAGCAGTTGCAGTCCTGTATCTGCTGGTTACTATACCACAGGTGGCGGAACATCTGCGACACCAACTGCCAATGGTAATGGATGTATAAGTACTTACAGTTGTGGAAAGGTCAGCGCTGGATATTTCAGCACTGGTGGTGCAACAAAGTCTGCCCCTAATAGCACTGCTGGTGGTGAAAGCGGTACTGGCAGCAATGGCTGTATCAGTGGTCAAACATGTGGGGCAGTATCTGCGGGTTATTACAACAATGGTGGCGGAATAAAGGCCGAACCACAAACGAGCGGGGAAGGTTGCATAAGTGGTAAATCTTGTGGAATGCTAAGTGCTGGATATTTCAGTACAGGCGGTGCGATAAGTGCTACCCCAAACGCAACAGTTGGTGGTGCGAATGCTAGTGGCATGAATGGATGTGTCATTGGTAGATGTGGATTGGTGTCTGCTGGGTATTACAGCACAGGTGGTGGAACATCCGCAACACCAAAAAATGCTGATGAAGGATGTTTGCATATTTATAGTTGTGGAAAGGTATCAACGGGATATTACAGCAATGGTGGTGGAACATCTGCGACACCAACCAGCAGCGGTGATTGCGTAAGTGGCCGTACCTGTGGTTATTGCAACACTTGGCGCACAGACACGACAACCGCAGATGCTGGTGGTACAGGAACATCGTCTTGTTTATGTAAAGCGGGTATGTACCTGAACAGCAGTAATGTCTGTACAACAACAGAAACAGGATATTACAGTGGTATAAGCAATGACAGAAGCGCATGCAGCACTTGGCGTTCAAACACAACTACGACAAGTACAGGTTCGACCAGTTCGGCCGCTTGTGTATGTAAAGCTGGTATGTATTTAAGTGGTACTACATGTACTAATGCTTCTGCTGGGTATTACAGTGGTGTAAGTAATACTCAGACAATATGTAGTGCTGGTACTTATAGTACAGGTGGTGCAAGTGCATGTACAGATTGTAATTCAACTGGTTATTCTGGTTATACAACTGCTTCTACTGGTGCATCGGCTGAAAATATGTGTAAAAGAGACTTTACACTTTGGAGATTTGGTGCAACAGGCACGCTTACAACAACTGCAGGGTCAGTTGAATCTGGCGGTAGTGGGAATGACAAATTAGTTTGTACCAAGGGTCAAAACTGTTATATGCCTGATTCTAGTAAATTAAGTTTGGATGGTTGGACATTTTTGGGAGGTTGGTCACAACAAAGTCAGCCGAGTTCTTCACCGTGTACTGCTAGTTTTACGGCAAATACATCTGTGTCTACTAGTGGTGCTGATTCTTTGTTCCCATGTGCAAAACCAACGGTATTCACAATACCTGTAACCGTTATTGCCAATGGTAATACTGTGAAAAAAGGAACACAAAGTTTGTGTTATCAATTGTATAGAAAAGACAGTACTAATGAGCCATCTACGACAGGTACACTTGTTGCCAAGGTATATCTTAACCCTAATGATCCTGAACCTTGTACAGAACTTGGGGCTGAAGTGACAAGCAGTACACAAATAACCATACCAACATGGCCAGGGCATACTTTCAAAGGTTTTTATACTAATTCAACTGGTGGTTCGAATGCAATTTCCAATACAGGATATGTCCAACAGGGCTTCTTGGAAGGTTTCTATACGTCGAATTATTTTTCAGATCCTTATTCAACCAATGCGACAAACCACCAATTGTATGCACAATTTGAAACATCAAATGTGCAATGTGCGGCGGGTACGTTCTTGGTGGGGTTGTATGGTGACTGTATGACGTGTTCTGCTGGATCTTACTGTCCAGGTGGTACCTATACAAGTGAAGACCAAGAAAATGTTGGTATAACTGTTTGTGGTAAAAATACATACAGTGGCGAAGGTGCGGCATCATGTACAGCATGTGCAAGTGGTTATGGTATATCTGATAATGGAACTAATGCCCAATATCATAACAGTAAATATCAGTGTACTGCATCTATCACTTTGAACAAGAATGGTGGAAGCGGTGATATAACAGTTTATTCAAATCCTGTCGGTGGTACGACCAATGCAGCGATTACTTGCCATCAAGACGAAGTTTGCAGTTTCCCAAGCACATCTGGTTTGACACAAGATGGATATGGGTTTACTGGCAAGTGGTCAAAAACAGAAAATTGTTCAGACGGTGGTGCTACAAGCTTTACGAACCCAACTGGTACATACTATGCCTGTAAGACGGCAAATCCAATTACAATCAAATGGATTGATGTTGGAACGGCTGGCTCTGGATTTACAGCGGTTTCTGGTGAAGCCAATGCTTATACATCGATAGTAAGCTTTAATGGCAACATCACAACCCCACAGGCTGGTTTCTCAAAAACAGGGATGACATTCTTGGGGTGGAAGTTCGAAAAATAAAATTATAAATTCGTTTAAAAAAAGTCGTGGTTTGCCACGACTTTTTTTGGCATAAAATTATAACATTTTTATCACATAATATGCTTGACCGTTTTTTTTGTTTTTTTGTATAATGAAAATATGTAAAAAAAGGGAAGGCTCGCAAATGGTGGGAAAACGGGGATTTTTTAACTTTATAAAAAGTGCATTTTTCGCATTGTGTTTGGTGTTTGTGTCGGGTACAGCATTGGCATATACGATTACGTTGAATGCTTCTTCTGCAACAAGCCAAGGAACATCTTCTCTTGATTCTACTCCTGTTGGTGCGATGGTTCAGGGCCAATCAATGTCAACAACCGAACACCCAATAACGCTGCCAACAAGAACAGGTTGGACATTCCAGGGATACTATAATGATGGGATTGATACAACGTATATTAATTCCAGTGGTTATATAACTACAGATGGTATAAACACGGCAAAAAGTTTAACTGGAAATACGACATGGTACGCCCTTTGGAAAAGAAATAGCAATTGTTCGGCTGGAACATATTGGACGGGCAGTGCTTGTGCCACATGTACTGCGGGTTATTACTGTCCATCTTCAACAATAGTATATAGCTACATGTCTAGTGGAGGAAGAAAAGTTTGTGCTGCGGGTAAATACAGCAGCAGTGGTGCAACAAGTTGCAGCAATGTAAGTGAAGGTTATCATGCAACAGGATGTAATGCATCGAATGAAGCATGTACAGGGCAAGCAGCGAACACATATACGGTGACACTTAATAAAAATGCGACTGATGCAACGGCAGGTACTACATCCGTGACCGCAACATATAACAGTGCGATGCCAACACCAATTACAAAGCCATCACGCACAGGATATACTTTTGCGGGTTATTATGACACATCTGCAACAACAGGCGGAACACAATATTATACCTCTACTGGTGCCAGTGCGCGTAGTTGGAACAAAACATCAAATACAACATTGTATGCCCGCTGGATTTCTCTTAAAACACTTACTCTTGACAAGGACGGCGGAAGCGGTGGTACGAGTTATTTGTACTTTAACAGCACAGGAGTTTATTCAAATAATACTGGCACCACAGCGGTTAGTTGGCCTATATCTGTACCATCAAAAACAGGTTATACATTTGGTGGCTATCTTTATCAGCCTAGCAGTAGTAGCACTGGCAGTACAGTGATAAATTCCGCTGGTAACGAAGCCGCAGGAGGTTATTTCATTGCTGCTTTAACTGGTGGCAGTGGAGATTTTGCAAACGACCTTACCTTAACTGCCAAATGGACTGCGAAAAGCATATCCTGTGATCCTGGGTATTATTTAAAAGCGAACAGTGAAAATTGTAACACCCTATGTCCAATGGGACAATATTGTGAAGGCGGAACGTTTGAATATGACGGTACTGCAAAAGGTGTGACAGGCAATATAGCCGCTGGATACTACAGCTATAGTGGCGGTATAAGCGCGACCCCAACTGGATCAGGTAACGGTTGTGTTGGTGGTTCCAGTTGTGGAATAGTGTCCGCTGGATATTTCTGTGAAGGAGGCTGTTGGAGTGCGACACCAAATGACACCATTGGTGGTGCGACTGCCAATGGTATGAACGGTTGTATTGCGGGTAAATGCGGAAAGGTAAGTGCTGGATACTACAGCAGTGGTGGTGGAACATCTGCAACACCAACTGAACGTGGCAATGGTTGTTTGGCTACAAACAGTCTCAATTGCGGACCAGTAGCTGCAGGTAGGTACAGTACAGGTGGTGCAACAACTGCTCAAGGTACAGGTGCTGTTAGTATTGGTTATTACAGCAGTGGTGGTGCAACAATATCAACACCAGCCAGCACCAGTTGTGTAGGTTCTGGCAATACATGCGGTGCATGCAGCGCTTGGCGCACAAACACAACAACAAGTGGTAGCGGTGGTACAGGAACCTCGTCTTGTTTATGTAAAGCTGGTACGTATTTAAGTGGTACTACATGTGTAGCAACAGAAGTAGGATATTTCAGTGGTGTAAACAACTCTCAATTGAAGTGTGACGATTATATTCCAAATACAACTACGACAGGTACGGGAAAAACATCAACAAATGATTGTTTTTGCAAAGGCGGAATGTATATGGGCAGTGGACATTGTGTCAACACTTCCGCTGGGTATTACAGTGGTGTAAGCGATACACAGACAGCATGTGACGTAGATACGTACAGCACTGGTGGTGCAAGCAGTTGTACGCCTGTAAGCACAGGTTATCATACAACAGGATGTAATTCTTCAAGTAAGGCATGTACAGGGCAAGCAGCGAACACATACACAGTGACGCTTGATAAAAATGCATCTGATGCAACGGCTGGTACTACGTCCAAAACAGCAACCTATGGCAGTGCTATGCCAACACCGATTACATTGCCATCGCGTACAGGATATACTTTTGCGGGATATTATGACACATCTGCAACAACAGGCGGAACGCAATATTATACCTCTACTGGTGCTAGTGCACGTAGTTGGAACAAAACATCAAATACAACATT
>DEBV01000004.1:41864-42182 GCA_002348925.1 Alphaproteobacteria bacterium UBA2947
TGTTGCGGCAAGTGCTGGTGGTTCAGGTAACAACGGCGTATTAACTACAACTGTTAATTACGGTGGTGATATTACAACACCTTCGGCTGTGATGAATCCAAACACATTGGCTCAAAAATTCTTGGGCTGGAAGTTTGAGAAACCATCAAACTAAATTCGTTAGAAAAAGTCGTGGAAAACCACGACTTTTTTATTATTTATTCTTGGTGCGGGTAAAGAGAATCCGAGCGTAAAGAAATCTTGACGAGTTGCGTTATTAGCAACGAGTTTTAGATGAAATAGCAAGGATGCGCGCTTCACACAGAATAAAATTCGTTC
>DEBV01000004.1:42295-42592 GCA_002348925.1 Alphaproteobacteria bacterium UBA2947
AGCGCGTCTGCCAATTTCGCCATACCCGCGTAAAATAAACACAGGACTCATTATATAAACACTTTTCATTGGAATCAAGGAAATTGCTAGGCGGCACTTTGTAGTCGCCATACCCGCATTATTTTAATATACTGGATAATTGCGTGGATAGTCGCTTTCGTGTGCCAATTCAGACTTTACGCCACACCCGCCAAGCACTATTGCGCATAACAAAACCATGCAAATTAAAAAAAGTATTTTTTTCATGTTTTTATTATAAGGCTGTTTGCAGATATTGTCAAATTTTAAAACCCGACC
>DEBV01000004.1:42655-42970 GCA_002348925.1 Alphaproteobacteria bacterium UBA2947
AAATTTTAAAACCCGACCAGACGGTCGGGTTTAAGAGTTTTTTTAACCGCGTGAACGGATTTTTGCTTGTTCTACGATGGCGCGATTTATTTCTGGTGTGACATAGTACATCCAATCGTTTCTGCGCTTTGCATCGCTGTGTTCGCCCAAAAGAACAGAACCACGTTTTTCTTTTAAATTCGGCACGATGTACAATTTGTGACCGTCCGCCAAATGTATAACTGAAATCAGTCTTTGTGTTGGGTCCTTACGAATTTCAGGGGCGCTTTGTTTCAAGTGTTTCAAGAAAGGTTGCACCCAACTTGTTGGTAATTG
>DEBV01000004.1:42999-48144 GCA_002348925.1 Alphaproteobacteria bacterium UBA2947
GGCAGCCATCCCGAAGATTCTTTTTCTTCGTACGCAACAGGTGTGAATTCACAGAAACTCCACAATTCATAACCCCCATTCATAAGCTTGTTTGGGTCTGCGATAACGTATTGTTCAACAAAACTGTATTGCGATTTTGGAATACGGTTTGCAACAGGAGCTTTTGTTTCGGCCACCTTTGGTGTTTCTTTTGTGAAAGCATTTTTAATTTTTTCTAACATTGTTGCCTCCTTTTTATCGTTTGTTGTGTGTATTATAGACAAAAAATACAAAATGTCAACAGTAAAACTCAAAAAAATCTGCACAAAAACAAAAAATATTTGAAAAAACACTTGCATTTTGAATTTGTTCATTATATTATATCTCTGCTCTGGGGTGTTAGCTCAGCTGGTTTAGAGCGTCTGCCTGTCACGCAGAAGGTCGAGGGTTCGAGCCCCTTACATCCCGCCAGAGATTTTACCGCCGATAAAACGGCGGTTTACTAAGAGTCCATGGCCCCATCGTCTAATGGTTAGGACACCGCCCTTTCAAGGCGAGAATCCCGGTTCAAATCCGAGTGGGGCTGCCAAAAATTCAAACCACCCAAACGGGTGGTTTTAATTTTTGGTTAAACAGCACCACTCGGATTGCGCCAGAGCGAAGCGCATGGCGAATAATAAGTGGTAATCCAGAAAAATCTTAAAAAAGCAATTTAATCAATATCGGATAAATATTCTTCGTACATAAAATCCCAAACATTTAAATATTTTTTACATACCCGTTCATAATTATCCAGAACTGCAGGCAATCTGCGTTTGTATTCTTCAGGTGTACACATCTTTAGAACTTGTTCTATGTCAGATTCTGTCGTGATTTTAATTATGCCGTCTGGGTTAAAGAATTGGTCTATTTCTGTCGCCCCAAGATAAATAGGAATACATTGGTTTGCCAGTGCCGTTGTAAATCTTTCTGAAAAATAGTATTTATTTACATCATTTTCCAAACAAATACAAAACATGTAATCACGATAAGTGTCTGATAAATGTTTAACGCGTGGGCCACCATCAAAATTACCAAAAGTATCACATAAATGTTCTTTTTTGCATTTAAGTGCTAAATTATATCTGAATTCATGTAAAGGGCACATATGTTTGTCAGAAGAAATAAAAGAACATACTTTGTTTTTGTGTTTATATAAATCTGGTTCACATGGTTCGCCCCATACACCCGCTGCAAAAGGAACAAATCTTGCGTTTGGAATTGTGTCTAAAATCTTTGAAGAATATGTAAAAATATAATCAAACTGTTTATACAAATCAGGATATTTTTCAAATATTTTATAATCTTCTGGAACTATCGATTCTGATTCTACAAACATGCCAAATTTATGTTTTGGATTTCCCATTGTTTCTAACATTGCATCATTAGAATAAAAATGCATGTCTAACCCGATATTAAATTTGTCCCATATAAAATATTTTGACGCTTCGGCAGAACAATAATCAAAGTGTCTGTCGCGCAGGAAAAAAGACCGCATTTTTTGCCCGTCTTTGTTATAAATTTCAGGCTCTTTATTGCTTGGTAAAATCGCGAAATTATAATAAGGAAAAAACAATTTTCCGTACAATGTTTTAACATAGCGGTGGCTTTCGCTGGTATTGCTCATATAACTTGCAATCTTTATGCCACATAAATATACGTGTGTACGACCGTTTGTACCTGTTCGTTTTTCAAAAATTTTCATTTTAAAATCCCTATTATACGATCCAGTGTTATACTCTATACAGAGTATAGTATAGGAATTTTTTCTGTGATATCAACAAGAAAAAGGCTTGTTTTGGCGTGTGAAGGACTATGTATGATTTATATTTAAATTGTAAACAAAGTTTTAAAAGATATGCTTTTTATTGCCTTTTTTATGTTTTGTGGTACAATAAATGGTGTTCTTTAAAAGAAAACTAAAGCGGTGTTTCATGGAAAAATTATTTTTGACACATATGAAAATAAAACGTGTGTTATTACACGTGATTGATTTGTTCTTCCCATCACAAGCAAGCAAGAAAAACTTTGTGTCATGGGCAACTTTCCCAAGATTTAATATAAAACCAGATATAACAAAATATAACAAGATAATAAATGTTGCATTTTGTTTTAACGAAGGTTATGTAGCCCTTGCAATGACGGCTATTTCTTCGTTGCTGGAAAATTCACCTGGGTGCAAATACGATATTTATTGTGTATCTGATATAACAAAAAAATCACAAACAAAAATATTAAATTATATTTCATCGAATTATTCCAATGGTAATATAATATTTTTGAAACCAAATAAAGATTATAATCAAGCACGTTGCAGTTGGTGGCCACGTGCGATATGGTGGCGTTGTATGTTGCCAAAATTATTGCCAGATACTGTAGAACGTATTATTTATGCAGATGTTGATGTGCTGTTTGTTCGTGATTTAAGGGAAGCAAACGAATTAAAAATGGGAACAAATTTACTGGCAGGGTGCTTTGACAGTGCAACATATATAAACAGCGGATTTCTTGTGATGAATATTGCACAAATGCGCAAGGAAAACAAATATCCAGAAATGGTAAGTTGGGCTGAAAATAATGAAAGCGGCTTCCCTGATCAAGATATGTTGAACAATGTATGCAAGGGACGCATAATACCACTGTCACGAAAATTTAATGTAATTGTTGCCGCAGGATACAGTTTTTTGAAAACAATGAATTTACCACAATATCGTGATTTAAAGCATCCAGTAATGTTTCATTATGCTGAAAACTTGAAACCATGGGACAAGAATATAAAAAGATTTTTGACTTTTGATATATACAGAAAATATTATAACAAGATTAAAGAAAATTATTAACACAACAAAACCACCCAAACGGGTGGTTTGAATTTTTATTTGACTTCCGCAGGCGTTTAGCCAAGGAAATTCCGAGAGGAACCACATTTACGAACGTTTTTTATCTGCTTTTATACCATTCGTTTAACAAAACGTTAAAAGTATCCAATACGCGCAAATCGTTTGATACACGAATAGCAGAGATTTGTACTGTTTCGCGTTTTTGTTTTCCGCGCCATCCGTGTTCTTGGCAACCGCGCCATGATGTATATTCTGTATCAAAAATAATAAAAGACATTTTTTACCAGTACTAACAAAATTAAGTTTACCATACAAACGAACAATTATTTACAAATTGCGGTATATGGTGGAATCGATTCTTTGGTATCTATTATGCCGTCGCCACAATCCATACAGTTAAACATTCTGTTTTGGCTGTGTGTGCGGTCCAATATAATGGTTTCATTTTCAAGTACTGATATTCCGTCAATGCGTGATTTTGCTGAAAAACCAAAATACAAGCCACGATTTGGACCAGTGCATTCTGAAACGTCACCATCATAACAACGCGGATCATTTAATTTGTTTATGTCTGGGATACAATAAGTTTCACAAGTTTCTTCGTCTATGACGGCTGTTTCACAATCTGTACACGATACAGAACGAACACGCAAAGTTGCGCCAATTGCGCCACGTGTTTTTGGCATTTTCGCGATATGGTCGCATTTCTTTACATTTTTTGTGGTGTTCGGGTTTTCCACACATTCCCATGTCAGTGTGGAATAATTAAGACGCGCAATCATATTTTCAGGGCAAACAACGTCTGAAAAAGGATCTACGCATTCCCATATATCATCAACTAAAACCGCTGTTTGATTGTTAGAACACAATGGTTTACGACTTTCATCTGCAACGCAATCCAGCAAATCAGGGTCCCAAATCGTATCGCCTGTGCAAGATATTTTATAGTTGTAAGAAATGCATTGCCAACGCCCAAAACGGAAAGTTTTCATGGTGCCAGTTGGACAAACAATATTCGATCCGTCTACCAAAGGATAATCTATGGTTTTATCAGGTATTTTATATTGCATAAGGTACACCAGCTGTCCCGTTTGTAATTTTGCGGCTTCGATAATTTTTTTGGGGATACTGCGACGCGATACAGTTCCCGCGGTCATTAAATCTGGGTTTACAAATACACCAAATGTCCCAGCGTCAGGATAATGTTTTTCCAGGATTTCTAACATATTGTTATATTCTGATTCTGGCAAGACATAAGATGTTGTAATGATAAAGTTAAATGCAGGCGCTTTTGCGTTTTCCATATCGCATGAAACAATATTATAACCATTGTTCATACAGATATATTGACTGATGATTTCGTAATTTTCAACGCATATATCGTCAAAATTTTCACCGTACATTGCGGCGTTTTGGGCGGATACAAGGCATTCTGCAATGGAACGCAAATCTGCCTTTTTTATGGCGTATTCGGTTTCGTGTTCGATTATTCGCTGGGAGGGGGAAGATATAACATAATCCCCCGCCATAATTATTACGGACAAAAGAATTAAAAAAATATTCAAGATTCCCCCTTGCGATTTATAAAAAGTGTAGCTAATATTATTGTAAAGTTCAACAGGAAAAAGACATGAAAAAATTGATTTTGCTTTTAATGGTGGCGGCGTGCAGTTTTAAACCTGTTTTTTCGGGTGATAAAACAGATGTATATGTCGCACCAATCAGTGGTATTAACGGTATCGAATTGCGTAATTCTTTGAATGCACAATTTGGTGGAATACACGATCAAAATGCTAAATATACTTTGACTGTTAATTTAAGTGAACCAGAAACACAATATAAAGCGTTTGAACGCGCTGGCGATGCTGTGTGGCAAGAAGTTAAATTAAAAGCGTCTTATGTTTTAAAGCAGGGCGATAAAGAAATTGCCGCATCATCAGAATCTGCCGCAGAAAGTTATACTTTTGTGCGTTATCTGGTTGCATCAAATGCTTCGTATAATAATGCGGTTATGAACACTATTCATCAGTTGTCTGAAAAGATTAGTATGCGTGTGATAACTGAAATTCAAAAACAAGAAAATAAATAATGAAGTGGAAAGAATCAGATTTTAATTCTGGAATCGATAAAATCAACGCTGTGTTGATATACGGGCCAGATGCGGGTCTGGTTGATGAATTGTGCGACAAAGCAATCGAAAAACTGGAAATTGAAAAAGATAATTTACTGGTCTTGGACGCAGATGAATTGCGCGAAAAACAAGATGCAGTATTCGCAGAAAGTTGCA
>DEBV01000004.1:48224-90581 GCA_002348925.1 Alphaproteobacteria bacterium UBA2947
TAATATCTGGCGCAGGCGACAGCGACAGTAAAATAATTTCTGATTTGGTAACATCGTCATCACTTTGTGCAACTGTTATTGTGACAGCGGGTGATTTGCGCCCTGCATCATTGCGTAAATTATTTGAAGATGCAAAATCTGATATTGCAGCGCTTGCGTGTTATTCAGATGATACAAAAACTTTAGAAGCGCTTATTCGCAAAGAATTGTCCGCGGCATCTGGTATTCGTCAAATAACGCCTGATGCAATGTCTTATATGTTATCTCATATGGGGGGCGATAGAGGAATCACACGCAGTTTTTTACAAAAAATAGCGATATATGTTTCTGATAAACACGTTGTGGATTTGGAAGATGTCGAAAAATGTTTGCCTGATACTTCGGCAAGCAGTGCTGATGATTATATGTATTCTTTGACCGCGGGACATATAAATCAAACTATGGTTGCGCTGGATAGGTTATTATATGCTGGGGCTGATGCAAATATGCTGGTTCGAATGTTGTATATTCATTTTACAAGATTATTGACAGCTGTTGTTGATGGACAATTGCCAAAACTGTTTTGGAAAGTCGCAGATAAATTTAATATGGCTGTGAAAATTTGGCCTGAAAACGAAATTGTAAATGTGTTATCTAAATTAAATGATTTGGAAAAAATGTGCAGGACTAAGGGTATGAATCCAGAAATTTTAATACGTGATTTTTCATTAAAATTATCTGTTCGTGCCGCAAAGTTGGCTTTAAAACGAAGGAAATAAAAATGTTATCGTCTGTGTATGCGCCAAAAGATTTTAAAAGATTACGTGCGTCTGGTGATTTAGTTGCGCGTTGTTTTGATTATATTACACCACATATTGTTGCTGGTGTTTCAACTGGTGAAATTGACCGCTTGGTCGCAGAATTTTTAAAAGCAAACGGTGCGCGTTCGTCTGACCTGGGGTACATGGGGTATCCAAAAAGTATTTGTACTTCCATAAACGATGTTGTGTGTCATGGTATTCCAAATGATAATGTTATATTAAAAGATGGCGATATTATAAATGTTGATTTAACCGCTGAATATCATGGTTTTCATGGCGACGCTTCGCGTATGTTTATGATTGGTAATGTGTCAAACAAAGCGCGCGAATTGGTACAAACCTGCCAAGATGCTTTGAATGCGGCAATTTCGATATGTGCGCCTGGGGTTCCTCTTTCTGAAATTGGTAAAACCATAGAAAGCGTTGTAAAGCCACATGGTTTTTCGATAGTTCAAGATTATTGCGGACATGGTATTGGTAAAGTTATGCACGACAACCCAAACATTTTACATTTTTATGACAAGGCATACGATAAACTGATAATGCAACCTGGTTTTGTATTCACTATTGAACCAATGATAAATGTCGGAACCCATAGATGTAAAATAGATGAAAAAGACGGTTGGACCGCAAGAACAGCGGACGGCAGTTTGTCTGCGCAATGGGAACACACTTTGGGAATAACCGAAGACGGTGTGATTATATTCACAGAAAAAATGACGCATGACTAAAGCGGAAGATTTGCAATCTTTACAAAACGGACATCGTGCGCGTTTGCGTAAAAAGTTTCTTGACGGTCAATTAACAGAATATGAAATCTTGGAATCCTTGTTAACTTATGCAATTCCGCGCAGGGATGTTCGTGCGTTATCAAGACGACTTTATAAAAAATATGGAACAATACCAAATTTGTTATCTGCACCAATGGAATCTTTAACAGATAACGAAGGTATCAAAGAAAATACAGCGACATTTTTCAAACTGTTGCATAAATTGATGGAATTAGAATATAAATCGGCATTAGACACATCGCCTATATTTCATAATTATGAAAAATTGGAAAATTATTGCAGAACATTATTGGTCGGTAAATCTGTTGAAGAATTTCATGTGCTTTATCTGGACAGTCAATATAAGTTAATCAAGGATGAATTACATAGCAGTGGTACAATAGATTGGGCGGCGGTATATATTCGTGAAATTGTAAAAAAGGCATTGGATGTAAATGCGCACAGTATTGTTATGTTGCATAATCATCCAAGTGGATATACTTCTTTTTCAACAGAAGATATTATGATAACTCAAGAATTGGAAACAGCATTGGAAAAATTAAAAATCAGCTTGTACGACCATTTGCTTGTATCTGGCGATATAATCTATTCTGCGCGCAATATGCATTTATTAGACAAAAGTTTAAAATAATTCTTTGACATCGCAAATTTTACGCAAAGTTTTTGTTTCTTTTTCTTGCAGTGCATTTTCAACAAATTTAAATACTTGTTTTTTTGCAACGGTTGGATCAACCCATGTTTCGCCCATATCACGAGAAATTAAAATTACTTTGAATTGTGGTTTAAAAACGAATTGTATTTGTTGTAAATCACAATCTGCGCCGCTTACAGTTCTGAAATTTTCAGGTGTTATATCAACAAATTTACCGTTTTGTTTTAATTCAATTTTGTATTCATAGTAAGAATGCGCATTACCTGTTTCAAAAAATATTTTAGTTATTCTGTCGGTTTCATTATCGTTGTTTATATCTGCAAAATAAATACTTTTTTCTGCAATGCCAACATTATATTCGTCCAGTGGATATTTTGTAACAGAATCAGGGTTTGTTAATCCATCTGAAAAACCAGAAGAGATATTTACAAATTCATCACTGAAAACAGGTGTGGATGCAGTTTCGCTTTTTTGTTTTGTATAGGTGATATAAAGAACATATGACAGTGCGCACAATACCGCGATAGTTAAAATCCATATTAAATTTTTGATTTTGTTCATTTTTTATACTCTTTGTTCTTTTCCAACAGACCAACCTTCGATTTGTTGCATTGCACGTGCGACGCGCATAATTTCTTCGTTGCTAAGTTCGTTTATTTTTCTATCCAGAGAAACGCCAGAAATTTTTGCTACACGATTTGCGTATGCATCAGGATTGTTATTTCCATCGCCTTTTGGTGCCCATCTTTGATACACGCGTTTCAGGGTTAAGTTGACATAGTTTTTACTGCGTAATAATTTAATTGTTGCCTGTAATCCTGTTTCTTCATTTGGGAACACTGCAAATCTGCCTGCCTTGCCAACTGCGCCACTTGTCATGGCAAATTCTGAATTTATAATGTTGCCTGGGTTATTGTTTCGCCATGATACACTGCCACCAGTGCGTTTAATTTTTGTGCCGTCTTTTTTTATATAAACAACATAACCATTACCAGATTCGACACCTGCAATATCAGAAACTTTATATCCAGTTGTTTCAGATTCTTGGTTAATAGTTTCGATTTCTTCTTCGTTTAAAACATCAACAGATTCGTCCGAATAAACAGGCCCAGAATCGATTACACTAAAATTTTCATACAATAAATTTGCATCGGATTTACCAAGTTTTTTATTCCTCGTTTCCAGTAATTCGTTTACTGCTGCGCGTGACACTTGTTTTATTTCGCATTGTTGTCCGAATAAATTATCGCCATAAACAAGGTTCACGATAGGTTTTACAACACCCAGAATACACAAGATAAGAATAACTGTTTTTGCATTATTGAATAATGTATCTATCTTTATACCGTTTTTTATGTAAAGCATGCCCCAGCCAAAAAGCATTATTGCGATGAAAACCAATATCGCAATCCACGCGTATTCAAGTAATGTATCAAACGCAGGAAAAATACAAGACGGATCTTGGAAATAAACAAAATCTGAATCAACAAGGACTTTTTCAAATCCAGAATTTGTAAGTAAATTATATATAGTATCTTGTTCCATTTTTATTTTTTAGATGCGGCATTTGTAAAAAATCCTGGGACAGAAAAATCTTCGTCATTAGCAGCATTGCCCGCCCAGCCAAACAAATCGCCAATTCCTTGGTCTTTGTGTTTAGATTGTTTGAACGGCAAAATGTTGCGTAATTTTCCGATTTTGCTGCGCGAAGAAGTTTTTTCAGTCGCGATTTTATCTTGGGTTTCTGCGAATTCTGTCGCCAGTTGTTCCAATGTTGCATCAACAGAAATGTCATCGTTATATTCTGGTTCTGGTGTTGGTTCTGGAAGTTTTTCTTCTTCTATAATATCTTCATGCAAAGGTGTCATTTCGGATAAAAGTTTTTCTAAATCAACTTCTTCTTCGCCGTCTTCATCTGTGATTTCTTGTTCGTCTATATCTTCGACTGTTTCTTCTGGGATTTCTTCTTCTGTTGTTTCAGTGATTTGTTCTGGTTCAGAGATTTCATGAACAATTTCAATTTCTTGTGTGATAATTTCTGGGGCCTGTTCAACCATTGGTTCGGCAGCTTCTTCTTCAGATTTCACAGAAAGAATAGACATTATCGGAACAATTTTTTCTTCGGTTTTTTCTTGTTCGGCTGTTGCTTCTGATTCTGTTTCAACAATTTCTTTTTTTGCTTTGCGTGCACGTTTTTTTGGTTGTTCTTCAACAACAGGTTCTGCAATAACTTCATCTTGAATTGGGGATACGATTTCTTCAGAAATTTCTTCTTCTGGGATTTCTTCGATTTCAGGTTCTAAATCTGCAACGACAGTATCAATTTGTGCGGTTGCTTCTGGTTCGTTTGCTGTTAATCCTGCGTCATCTGCATCAACTGGCACACCGAACAAGACTGTTTCTTTATCAAGGTTAAGCGCCATGCGAACTTCTTCAAAAGCGGCGCGAATATCGGCCATATCAAAAACTTCATTTCCTGAAATATAAACAATTTTGGTTTTCATAAAACACACTCCCCCGTTTAACAGGGATATTATACCACATTTTAAGGTTGAACGCATATAAAAAATGTCTTAAAATGAAAATATGGCGAATATCAAAGAACAAATTTTTCAAGAATTGGATTCACTGGAAACAATGACAGTGCATTTGCGCGCAGAAGCCGCATCTGCCAGTAAGCAGACGGATTTAGAGGTCGCAATTTTGACTAAACAGGTCAAAAACCTGCGTGAAAGGAACGAAGCCGCTAAACAACTAATTGAAAAATCTGTTTCAATCCTAGAGAAATTAAAGAAATGAGTGTTGTTTCGATACCTATTGTTAATCGCAATTATCCGATGGGCTGTGAAGACGGCCAAGAAGGGCGTCTTATTGAATTGGGGCGCATAGTCGATGCGCGTGCGCGTCAAATTTTGGATAAAATAGGGCCTCTTCAAGAAAATGCCTTGTTGGCAACACTTTGTATAGTTTTGGTTGATGAAATCCAAAATAAAAATCAAACCCCAACAGTAAGTGATGAAGATTTACGGGAAATTTTGGCTCGAATCCGTGAAATCAAACACAAAATTGCTTAAATTATCTTAATTATTCCGTAAATATTTATATAAAGTACTTTTGTTAACATGCATAATGCGTGCGATTTCATTTTTGCTGATACCTTTGTCAACAAGGCGGTTTATGCGTTTTTTATTTTTGCTTAATTTTAAAGTTTTTGATTTTGCACCGATTGGGCGCCCCAGTTTTTTCCCAGATGCTTTTAATCGTGCTAAACTTTCCCGAACACGTTCTTGTAATAAAGATTTTGATAATTCTGCAGATAAACCAAAGGCAAAAGCCAATACTTTTGATTGTATATCAGACCCCAGTCGGAAATTTTCTTTCAGTGTCCAAATTTGGCAATCTTTTTCAAGACACGTTTGTAAAATTCCCATGACTTCCAATAAACTGCGTCCCAGTCTGGAAATTTCAGTTGTTATTAAAATATCACCAGATTTCAGTTTGTTTAATAAAAGACCAAGTTTTCGGTCTTGTAATTTTTTACTGCTGGAAATTTTTTCTTCAACCCAAGCATCAATTTGTAAATTATTTTGTTTTGCGAAATTTTCGATGACAAAGTGTTGATTTTCTTCGTGTTGATGTGCAGTAGAAACACGACAATATCCATAAATCATAAAATCTCCTTTTTCTTTTTTTACAATAAAAAAACAGGCACAATGCCTGTCGATTATGTTAATGATATAATCGATTTTTTTTATATTTCAAGTGGTTCAATTTAAACCAAGGTTAAAAGTCAACCATTTTTTGTAAAGAATAAAAAATATAATTTTTGGCTAAAAAGCAATGATTTTAACGTTTTGTAACTGTGTGTTTGTGGGTGCGGTTAAAAAACCTTGGTTTTTGTACCATCTGACCATGTAATCTCAAAGATTACAGTTTTTAATATTAAAAATAAAAAAGGAAACAAAATGAAAAAACATTTAATTTTGACATCTTTGTTAGCAATTGTTGCAACAACCGGTGTTGCAGGTGCTGCTACAGACGTTGCTTTTTCTGGTAATTATACCAATACAAGTGGTAATACAGTAAATGTTGCTGATGCAGTTGCAGCAGAATCGTATTCATATGAAAAATCGGACGGTTCTACTCGTAACGTAGCAAGCCAAGCCACAGATCCAACATTAAGTGATTTTACATATACCGACAAAGATGGTAATGATGCAGATTTATCATCTGGCGAAAAAGTTCAATCTGACTTTACTGGCACAACATCTGCTTCTGGTGTAGTTTCTACAACACAAGAAATTGTTTCTGGTGCAACTGTTGACCGCAGTAACTATTCTTACACCAGTGGTAACGGAGATACTGTAGAATTGGGAACAACCGCAAAAGATATGATTCAAAATGTTGATTTGGATGCAACATACACATCTGGTACACAAATTGCGGTTACAAATGGTACAGCGGGTTCCACATTTGATGGTACTTTATATTCTGCAACCGTTTCTGGCGAAACATATCATTTGTCTGCAGACGGTACAAAATTGGTGGACAGTCATGATATCGAAGTGACCCCTTCGGCTGGTACGCCTTTAGAAACAGAATTTAATGCGATGAAAGCGGCGTACACAACCGATGTTGCAAATGTTGGCGCTGCAGAAACAACAACCGCTGCACAATGGGCAGATGAACAAACTAATTTTGCCGCAGCAGAAGCAGCGTTTACAACAGATTCTGCTACAGTTGCAACTTTGGATACTCGTTGGGGAACATATGAAACTGCTGCAAATTTGTTGGCAACAGCTCAGACAAATCAAAGCACAGCACAAAATACATATAATGCAAACAGCGCTGATTTAACAAATGCATTGGCTGTTTATGATGCTCCAATCGAAACAACAATCGATACGCGTGCAAATAATGCGATAGATACTTCTGTCGCTTCTGGCTCTATCAAGACAGCATTAGATACAAAAGCAAACAATGCAGATGTTGATGCGGCATTGGCTTTGAAGGCAAACAGTTCTGATCTTAACGATGAAGCAACAGTTCGTGCGAATGCTGATACTACTTTGCAAGCAAATATTGACGCTGAAGCAACTGCTCGTGCTAATGCCGATACTGCTTTGCAGGCAAATATTGACGCTGAAACAACTCGCGCGACAACTGCAGAGGCAGGTTTGCAACAAGCAATCACAGATGAAGCAACTGCGCGTGAAAACGCAGATATGCAATTGCAAAACCAAATTAACCAGAGTATTGCATTGGCAGATTATCAAACCTTGTCAAAAGCAAATTCTTATACTGATTCAAAAGTTAATACGTTGGAAAAGAATATGTCTGGTGGTGTTGCTGCTGCAACTGCGTTGTCTGCGGTTAATGTGGGCAATGTAAAGAAAGGCGAAGTGTCTGTTGGTGGTGGCTATGGTTATTATAACAGCCAATCTGCAATGGCTTTCGGTGCGGCAATGGGATTGTCAGACAGATGGTCTGTTAATGCCGGTGCAGGTATCGCAAGCGGAGATAAAACACAAATGACTTTCCGCGCTGGAACAAATTATAAATTTAAATTGTTCTAATAATATTTTTCTTTCGGTTAAACAAAAAACACCGCAACCGCGGTGTTTTTGTTTTTACAGAGTTTTTCCAATCGCAACGGCTGTATCACACATACGGTTCGAAAATCCCCATTCGTTGTCATACCATGCCGTCACGTGTATTAAATGTTCGTCGATAACACGTGTTTGTGTTGCGTCAAAAATCGCACTGTGTTTGTCGTTTGTGAAATCTATGGAAACCAATGGCAAATCGTTATAGCCCAAAATTTCAGATTCTGCCGCTTTCATCGCTTTATTTACAGATTCTATCGTTGCGCGTTTGTTTACATTTAATGTCAATTCCACAACTGATACATCTGGGGTTGGAACACGAATTGCAATTCCGTCCATTTTGCCGTCCAGTTTCGGCAATACCAAACCAATAGCCTTTGCCGCGCCTGTACTGGTCGGAATCATAGATAAATTTGCCGCGCGTGCGCGTCTGAAATCTTTGTGGTTTTTATCCAGTAATTGTTGATCGCCAGTGTAAGCGTGAACTGTTGTCATCCAACCGTTTGCGATACCGAATTTTTTATCCAATACATTTAATACTGGTGCCAAACAATTTGTCGTACACGAAGCGTTTGAAATGATAAAATCTTTCTTGGTTAATTTGTTTTCGTTAACACCGAAAACTATCGTTTTATCTGCGCCGTTCGACGGTGCAGAAACCAAGACGCGTTTTGCGCCATTGTCCAAATGAACGCGTGCTTTGTCCGCAGATGTAAACAGGCCTGTGCATTCCATAACTATGTCTATCTTTAACTGTTTCCACGGTAATTTAGATGGGTCGCGTTCAGACAGACATTTAATCTTTTGACCGCCAACAATAATGTATTCGCCATCTAATTTTACATCCATTGGTAATTTGCCATGAACAGAATCATACTGTAATAAGTAAGCATTTTCTGCGGCTGGCGCTAAATCATTTACCGCGACAAATTCTATATCTTTGCGTCCTGATTCCAATGCAGCACGCAAAACCAAACGACCAATACGACCAAACCCATTTATTGCAACACGAATTTTTTTCATTTGAATTCCTTTCTTTGTATAGGGCTATTTTATCATAAAAAGCAAAAAAATACAGTTGGATTTTTTTCGGGGCTTTCCTTGCAAACACTGGTTTGCGATTTTATAATAGTCCCATGAAACATAACGCAATTATTATCGCAGGTCCAACTGCATCAGGAAAATCTGACTTTGCACACAAATTGGCAAAGCGGGTCAATGGTGCAATTATAAACTGCGACAGTGTGCAGATTTATCGTGGAATTGAAAATATATCTGCATCGCCTTTTGCGGAAACATCAGGCACTTTTGATGAAATAGATGGCGTGCCATATAAACTGTTTTCGATTCTTTCACTGAATGAACATATCAGCGTTGCAGACTATTTAGCACTTGCCAAAAAAGCATTTGATGAAGTTGTTGCAATGGGTAAAACGCCAATCTTTGTTGGTGGTACGGGTTATTACATAAATGTTTTGATAAATGGTATTTCACAAATTCCAGAAATAAGTTCTGAAAATCGTAACCGCGCACGTGAACTGGTTGAAAAAGATATTGTGGGTGCAAAAAAAATGTTGCCGTCCGATTTTTCCGCAAACGATCCGCAACGCATAGCGCGCGCATTGGAAGTTTTCTTTGAAACAGGAACACATATTACCGATTGGCAAAAAATGCCACGTGCAGGTGCACTGGTACCAAATGCGCTGAAAATTTTAATTGCACCAGAACGCGAAGTTTTATTAAAACGAATTGCGTCGCGTATTCCAGAAATGATTCGTGGTGGCGCACTGGAAGAGGGTGCAAACATACTTAAAAACAATCTGGACGCAACACGTGCAATTGGTGCAGTGCAAATCTGTGATATGTTAAGTGGAAAAATTTCTGAAATCGAGGCAATCGAAAATTGGACAGTAAAAACTAATCAGTATGCCAAGCGTCAACGTACTTGGTTTAATGGCCAATACGATGCAGACATAATAATAAAAAACGTTCCAAATGACGAAGATTTGGAACGTGTGATTGTTGCACTATAATTTTTTATTTTACCAATTCAGAAACATAGATTTTCAAATTTATAATTTGTCTTGCTCTTTCCTTGGTCACTCTGTGAACTGCTTCTGCTACTTTTTCACAGTTTTGATTTTTTTGTACCTTTGGTTGTTTTGGTTTCTTTGGACCAGCAACTTCTTTTTGATAACTTTTGAGTTTGTTTTGGATAAAGCGGTTGTCTGTAAACAAAACTTTTATCAACTGTTGTGTGCAATCATTACGAGAAATGCCTTTCTTGCAAATATATTTTGCCAAATATTCACTGATTAAACCAATAAGGGTTTTCAAGAAACAAGGGCTTTTATTGTTGTGTTTGTCTTCCAATAAAAACAGGAACATTTGGGTTTTGGTTATCAAGAATTTTTCGCATTCTGGGTGAAATATAAAACTGTCGCGCCAAACGTCTTTCATTGTTTCGGCTGTTTGGTAAGAACCACCAAATTTTTCAACCAGTTCTTTCACAATAAAATCTTTGTAGTTTTCAAATTGAACTTGGGCGGCTGCCACTTGTGCAGCGTGTTTTTGTTTAAGTTTTTTAGATGTTGCCATTGGGTGTCCTTTGGTTTGTATTTAAACAAAGTATAGCACAAAATATAAAATTGTCAATATTTATTTGCCTGTTGAAAAAAATAAAAAAAATGGCTAACTTAAGAATATGTTTAAATCTGGCGATATTGTGAAAGTTTTGGTGCCGAATGTTATAAATCGGGGGTATGATTATCGTCTTAATGAAAACGCAGATGTTGGCGCTTTTGTGCGGGTCACAGTGATGAATCGGCAATATGTCGGTGTGATAGTTGGCGCTGGCGACAGTGGTTTGGATGAATCAAAAATCAAATCGATAATCGAAGTTTGCAATATGGGAAAAATGTCTGGGTCAGATATAGATTGGATATATAAAATGTCTGATTGGACACTGATGGCGCCTGGGGGCGTGTTGCGCCTGATTCTTAATGTACCAGAAGCGTTTAATCCACCAAAATTGGAACAACTGTACACTTTTAATTTTGACACGACTGCCAAGATGACTGATGCGCGCCAAAGTGTTGCTGATGCGTTTTCGTCCAATGATAACGAAGCGATGTCGATAAATGATATAGTGAATATCGCGCATGTCAGTAATGCTGTTGTAAAAACGATGATAAAGGCAGGCGTTTTATGCCCAGCAGATGCGCGGGAAATAAACGATAACAGTTTTAATTATAAATATTTTGACACCTGTTCCGTTGTGTTAAACGATGAACAACAAAGTGCGGCAGATACGATTGCAAACGCTTTAAGTGCGAATAGTTTTTCTGTGCATTTGTTGGACGGTATAACTGGGTCTGGTAAAACACAGGTTTATTTTGACAGTGTTCTGCGTGCGTATAATGCGGGAAAATCTGTTTTGTTGATGATGCCAGAAATCGCACTTACCGCACAGTTTATGGACAGGTTTGAAAAACGTTTTGGTGCGCCACCTGTTGTATGGCACAGCAATTTGACCGCCGCGCGTCGTCGTAATATCTGGCGTGGTGTTGCGCGTGGTGATATTCGTATAGTAGTTGGTACACGCAGTGCGCTGTTTTTACCATGGCAAAATTTGGGGCTGATAGTTGTAGACGAAGAACATGATACTTCGTATAAGCAAGAAGACATGGGCAATTACCATGCGCGCGATATGGCGATTTTGCGTGCCAAGATTGCTGGATTTCCTGTTGTTTTGGCGTCTGCAACGCCGTCACTTGAAACAATGCATAATGTATCACAGGGAAAGTATAAACGGCTTCGTCTGACATCACGATTTGGTGGCGCGCAAATGCCAAAGATTGAAACAATAGATATGCGTGGCAGTCGCCCTGAATCTTATAAAATCGGCGAAGAAGAAAAGTCGGGCAACTTGTCGCCACAATTATGCAGTGAAATTGAAAATACTTTATCAGACCACAAACAAATAATGCTGTTCATAAATCGTCGTGGTTTTGCGCCGATTGTTCAGTGTAAAAAATGTGGTTGGGTTGCGGGATGTCCTGATTGTTCTGTGTCGTATAATTATCACAAGCATATAAATAAATTGGTATGTCACATGTGTGGACGTATGGAACCAGTGCCGATGCTTTGTCCACAGTGTAAAAATACAGTTTCAATGCGTGGGGCGGGTCTGGAAAAAATAGAAGAAGAAGTCGCTGCAAAATTCCCAAACGCGCGAACTGCGCTGGTTTCCAGCGATACAATTATGTCGCGCGAAGCACTGGAACGCATCGTTCACAAAATGGAAAATGGCGAAATAGACATAATTATTGGCACACAGATATTGGCCAAGGGTCATCATTTTCCAAATTTGACATTGGTTGGTGTAGTTGATGCAGATATGGGGTTGTTTGGTACAGATTTTCGTGCAGGTGAACATACTTTTCAACAACTGTTCCAAGTCGCAGGACGTGCGGGGCGTGGTGAATTCCCTGGGCGCGTATTGTTGCAAACCTTTCAACCAGAACACCCTGTTATTCGTGCAATTTGTGCGGGTGACAGGGATGAATTTATGGCGGGCGATATGGAATCAAGACGTGCCGCGCAAATGCCGCCATTTGGGCAACTGATTGCTGTTATTGTGGAAGCCAACAAAGAAACCACACTTAAAAAATATTGCACAGAATTATCACACGCGGCACCAACACTAAATGGTGGAAAAATCATGGGACCAATTGCGGCACAAATATATCAGATAAGGAATTGGTATCGTATGCGATTTTTGGTTTCTGGAAATTCGCGTGCGAATTTGCAACCAATAGTCAGCGCATGGATTAACAAAGTAAAACAACCCGCGAATGTTCGAATAAAAATCGATGTAAATCCACAAAACTTTATGTAAAAAAAACACCGCTTTCGCGGTGCTTTTTTTATCTGTTGTTTTCAGATGTTCTTGATGGTCTGAATGCCGCTTGAATTTTTGCGAAAAGTTTTGAAATACCTGAATTAAAAGCGCCGATTTTTTTGTCTTTTTCAGACGATGGTTTCTCTGGCGCAATTTTTTCTTTACCTTTCCATACTGCTTCTGGTGTGATTATGCCAGATTCTTTCATTCTGTTTAATCTGTCAATACGTGTAAATGCAATGTTTGCAGCATATTGGTCAATCGTAACACCGTCTTTTTCAGTTGCTGCCAGTATTTTATTACATTGTGCAATTTTTTTATCGATTATTTCATTGAACTTTTTTGCATCGATTGCGTGGCCCGATTCATCTATTGCTTTCGCGGCCAGCAATTCTTGTTTTAAACCGTCTGTAATTTTGTTTAATTGTTTTTCTGTATCTATATACATTTTGACTTCCTTTTTTTTGTGTTAAATTTTTTTTATACAACTTCCGTTACTGCGCGTAAGGTGCCGTCGCGCGAAAGTTGTACTACACGAATTTTCTTTTTCATTTCTGCGATTAAATCGGTTCTGTCGTACGCAGGTTGAGTATGTAATATGCGATCTGCGAATGCAGCATAGGCGGCTTCGGCACTTTCTGCATGAATAGTCGTATAAAAATGGTCGTGCCCAGTGCCCAACATTTCCCAAAGTACCGCCGCATTATCTGTTGATATTTCACCACCGATAATAACATCAGGTGTCATACGCACAACCAAATCCAACAAGCGCGCATAGTTAAAATCGTTTGTTTGTTCGGTTCTGGATAGCACGAAGTGAACGCGATTTTTTTGTGGGACACGAATTTCGCGCGCGTCTTCGACAGTGATAACACGACTGTTTTGATCTATCAGTGTCAACATATGATTCAAGAAAGTTGTCTTACCTGTTGATGTCGCACCAGAAATCAAAATCGGACTGCCGTCGTTAATTGCGGACATAAGTCGTTCATACGGATCATCAGGTCTTACATTTTCGCGTGGCTTAACTTTTAACAATTTTTCCCCGCGTTTAAGATGATAATTTTCAAAACTGGTTTCATTTACACCGCCACCACGAATGTTCAATGCTACGCCGCCAGTCACATCGCGTTCATCATATTGAACATTTGGACCCGCAATAGCAGAAAAACGATGGTTGCCTGGCAAAGTTGCATAAACAACAGGTATGCCATGAATCGGATCAAAAGGTCTTTCGTAAATATTCGCAACAGTATGAATTAAATCAACCAAGTACTGTTTAGACAAAACTTCTGCATTATACGAAACCCATGGAACGCGGCCACCGTTAAGGCGCATCCATACTTCGCCCGCGTGATTTATCGCGATTTCTTCCACAAAGGACGGACGATAAAATTCTTCCAGTGGCTTCAATAAAGATTCAAGTACTACATTAGTCATATTTTTTATTTTATCACAAATCGTGGCTTGAATCAAAATTGTTTATTTGTTAAAATGAAAAAAAGTAACAAGAGAGAAAAAATGAAAAAATCTTTATTTTTTGTTTTAGGACTGGCTTTGATGGCTTCTGCATGTACTACTGACAATGGCGGATATTCTGGAAAAAGTGGCGAATATTATGATGAACAAACTGCGCAATACATATCGGAAAAAAATGAATATGCGCAAATCGATTCGTATGAACCACGTTCTATGAAGGAACGCGAAGAAATTGCACAGCATTGGAATACTGCACGCAAAGAAACCAGATGGCAAGAATACAAAGGCACAATGATTCGTATCGAAATTTTGCTGGGGGACAGCAATATTCGTGAAATGCGCTTGCGTTTGATGCAAAATGCTGACGGTGCAGATATAGATGCGGATGCAAGAACTGTGTTGGGACATGTTGCTGATTATGAAATGAAGAAAGTTTGTGGCCGTAATGCCGAAAGCATCGTCATCGTTTATGACAGACCATCTTTCGAAGTAATGCGTCCTACGACCTTCTTTGACTATCGTATCGAAGCCGAAGGCGAATCTATGCGCGAATATGGTTTCAGATGTGTGTACAACAACTAAAACAAAGGAAAAATAAATGAAAAAATTTGTTGGAATATTGGCAATGTGTGCTGCGCTGGGTGCGTGTGATAAAACCGCGAAAAATGGCGATACAGTTATTATCGATTTTGCTGGATTTTTAGGTGAAGAACAATTCGCAGGTGGAACAGCGGAAAACTTTCCATTGAAATTGGGCAGCGGTCAATTCGTCCCAGGATTTGAAGATCAATTGATTGGTGCAAAAGTTGGCGAAACACGTGATGTAAATATCACTTTCCCACAAGATTATGTTCCAAACCTTGCGGGTAAAGATGTTGTGTTCAAAGTCACAATCAAAGAAATCCAAAAATAATTTAGAAACTTATAAAAAAACCGCCAAAACGGCGGTTTTTTTATATTGCCTTTATAAATATCTTTGCTTTGTTTGCGGCGGCAATTACTGCCTGTTTGTCGATAACAAAACAAGTTTTTGCGTTTACTATTATTCCATGTAATTTTGCTGCAGCCACAGCACGTACAGTATCAACGCCGATTGCAGGTATATCTATTCTTAAATCTTGGCCAGGTTTGGTCATCTTGGCGAATACCCCACCGCTTTTGCGACGATTTTTGCGCATTTCAACAACGCGGTCCAGCATACGCGCAGTACCTTCTGCGGCTTCGACAGCGATAACTTGTTTGTCGACAACCACTGATGCGCCAATATCTTCGATTCCGATAGTGTGTGAAACTTGAATCGCGCGTGCAATATCTTTTTCGTCATCGCGGGACGGTTTTGTTTTTGTTTGAATTCCCGCTTTTTCAAAAGTTAATTCAGGTGCCAAATCTTGTGCAGCCACAATTTCATAGCCACGTTTTTCCAATGCTTTGTTAAATGCAACAGCCATCGAATCATACCCCCGTTGATGTTTAAGAACGCTTAATAACACAGAAATCGACCAAAAATCAGGACGAATATCAGACAAATTTATATGCCCCAACGCACCCACGAAAACCAGTTTGTGTATTCCACGCTTTTTACATTCACGTGCTGCACGTCCACCGTTTCCCAATCTTATTACTAAATCAGGGTTAAGGGCAGGGTCGTAGAAATTTTTTAGCCCAACCACATAAACTTCCCATCCGTTTTTACGCAACGCATCGCGTGTTTGAAACGGCAGAGATAATGCACCAGCAAAAAGGGCGACTTTCTTGTCTTGTTTTTTCATCATGCTTTAATGATAGTTTTAAAACCACTTGGAATCAAGACAGAATTTATGTTAAGATGAAATTATGCAAAATAAAAAATGTCCTTTGTTTGGTATATGTGGTGGTTGTCAGTTTGATTTTGCTGATAAAAATTATCGCGTGGAAAAACTGAAAAAACTGCCAAAAATAGAATTTACGCACGACGCAATTTGGGGTGTGGCTGGCACGCGCAGGCGGGCGGATTTCGCGTTTGTTGACGGATGCTTTGGTTTTTTCAAGGCGCAATCAAAAGACATCGTTGATATAAAAAATTGCCCGAACACAGTTCCTGAAATAAATGAAGTGTTACCAAGTGTTGCGAATTTGCCATGGCGTGGCGCGGGTTCTGTGCTGATAACAAAATGTGAAAACGGAATAGATATTGTGGTGAACAGCGATGTTCCGTATTTCAGTGCTGACTTTAAAAGCGCGGTTGAAAAATTGCCACCACAAATAATTCGATTTACTTGGAATGATACTGTTGTTCGTAAATATGTTGACCCAGAAATAAAGTTTAATGATAAAATTATTTCATATCCAATGAACGCTTTCTTACAGCCAACGACAGAGACAGAACAAATTTTGCGTGATTTAGTTGTTAAATATGTTGATGGGACGGGGCGCGTTGCCGATTTATTCTGTGGTTTGGGTAATTTTACTTTTGCAACAAATGCGACAGGTTTTGATATTGTTGGCAATGGTATAAAACGAGATTTGTTTAAAAAGCCACTGACATCTGCAAATCTGAATCAGTATGATGTTGTGATAATGGACCCACCACGTGCAGGCGCAGAAAAGCAGAGCAAAGAATTATCTAAATCAAACATAAATAAAATAGTTTATGTTTCTTGCAATCCAACGACTTTTGTTTGCGATAAAAAAATTCTTGAAAGCGGCGGATATAAAATGACAGTTGCAATCCCTGTTGACCAATTTGTTGGTTCAACACATTGGGAAATATTCAGCGTGTTTGAAAAATAAAAAAAGCCACCCGCGAGGGTGGCTTTTTCCGGATGGCCAGAAAGGAAGGAAAGGAGAAAAAGAAACGGCCATCCTAAACTTGTGTTTGGGCCCAAAGTCCAGAGGAGAGAGAATGTAGGAGGGAGTCTGAAAACCCTGGGCCCGATAAAGTCAAACGATTTTCATCCTTTGACGAATCGAAATGTAATACACAAAATGCAATTTGTCAAGTATTTTGTCAAATTTTTTTTGATTTTTTTATTTTGAATGCTTTTTTCGGCTTTTTTTAGGGATTTTTACCAATAATCAAAGATTGAATTCATTGTGTATATCAAGTATTATTAGATTGTTTGATTGGGAAACTGCTAAAAAATAGGAGAGAATTCATGACACACGAAGATGTATGGCGCGCGATAGAAAATTTTGCAACGGAACATCATATGTCTTGTTCAGGCTTGGCAAAATGCAGCGGTTTAGACCCAACGACATTTAATAAAAGCAAACGTTGGTCCAAAGAAGGTCAACCACGATGGCCGTCGACCAACAGTATTTCTAAAATTTTGGCATCAACAGGTGCTTCGTTGGAAGATTTTACTAAATTTATTCCGTCAAACGAACAGCACACTATGTGATAATAAAATCTTGCACAGTACTGTTTTATTCGGTATTGTATCTGTATGTTGGACAATATAAAAATTTATACATCGGATAAATACTGGCACAGCATTTTCGCTGATTTGGGTGCGAATCTTGTTGAATCCCCAGATTGCGCAGATGTTATTTTTGACGATATTAAAATAAACGCGCCCATTTCAGTTGACGATTTACAGAGTTTGATTTTAAACCAATTCAACAAAAATGATATTATCATCAGTGTTTTTGGTCGTGATATGGTTTTGCCTGAATTGCAAAGAAAAATTGTTGTCGCGCTTTATAAAAATCCAAATATTCAAATGCGTGAATTAAAGTTGGCGGTTGGCGTAATGCCTGACATTGCAACGCACAGTGTGGAAAACGCTATCTATCAGTTGCGCAAAACTTTTGGACATGATTTCATTTTAAACGAAAATGGGGGATACAGAATTGGGCGCATATAAACTGATTTCTTTTGATAAAATTCCATCTACCCAAGATTATGCGCATGATTTAATCGCCCAAAAAAAAGCAACTGATAAAACTGTTATAACCGCGCTGGCGCAAAGTGCGGGACGCGGACGATACAGACGCACATGGGTGTCGCATCATGGAAATTTGTATGCTTCGTTTATTTATAAAACATCTGAACGCGATCCGCGATTGTCTTATGCAGTGGCAGTGGCGATTGCAGAAACCCTGATTTCGTTTGGATTAAAACCGCAGATAAAATGGCCAAATGATGTTTTAATAGATGGTAAAAAAATCAGTGGTGTGTTGATTGAATACGCACAAAATTTTGTGATAGTTGGCATTGGAATAAATATTGAAACTTGTCCAACCGTCAAAGAATACCAAACAACAAAAGTAAAAAAATACGCAGATGTATCTATCGAAGAGGTTTTAAGTGCGCTGATGAAAAAATTAGACAAGTGGCGTAAAGCAGATTTTTACGATGTTCGTGAACGTTGGATGGAATTGGCTATATGCATAAATAAACCAGTAAAATATCAAGGCAAAATGGCAGAACTTATTGGTATAAACGAAGACGGCGCATTGGTCTTGCGCTTTGATACACGCTATGTTTTAACATACGGTGATGAAATCAGTATTTAAATGCTCTTGACTTTTATGTCAATTTGTGATATTATATAGAGCATCAAGAACAGAAATTATGCCCGCAAGATTTGCGGCTTTTTTTATTCTTAATTTTTGCCCGTGCATTTTTGTGCGGGCTTTTTTTATACGAAAAAAGACAGGTCAAAACATGCAACTTACTTTAATAAAGAACAATGATGATACCCAAATCGTATCATATAAATTGGCACGCATAATATTTGCAGAAACTGGCGGTGTTTCACTTCAAATAGCGGAAGCGATGGCTTCTATGATTAACAATATTCACCTCAAACATAATAAATCTTTTGAATCTATTTCAAAAGATTCGGATTTGTTTGAATGTTTAAATCCAAAATCATCGCGACATCAAAATTTAAACATATCAGCAAATGACAGGAAATTTCAAATGTGTTTGCGTACTGTAAAAACAATGATGCGTGGCAATTTGCAGGACACTGTTTTTGGCGCGACAAAATTTCATCACGCAAATGTTATTCCAATGTGGGCAATGTCGCGCGGTTATATTTCAGAATGCGAAGATATTTTGTTTTATTTGTAAAAGAAAGGATTACTTATGACAAAAATAATCAAAGGCGGTTATTTAAAAGATAAAAAAACTTATGTTGTATCAAGTGTTGGTATTGTGTCTGCCATTGGGGCTTACCTGATTGGTGATGAAGATATTTTTACAATGATGCAAACTATATTTATGTTGGGCGGTATATATTTTCTTAAACAAGAATCTTCAACCAAAGGAAAAAAATAATGGAACAAGTACCAGAAAAATTTCTTGATGAAAATGGTGAATTAAATACATCTGCGTTGGTTAAATCTTATTGCGAATTAGAAAAAAAGATGAGCGGTATGATTTCTGTCCCAAAAGATGATGCTGATGTTGATGCAAAACAAAAATTTAATCATGCGATTGGTGTGCCTGATAATGCATCTGAATATCCAATAAATGATTTGTTTGATGACGAATCGGTTCGCAATAAATTTCATGAAATTGGATTAACTTCACAACAAGTTGAAAAAATTTATTCCATCGCAGAAGAATTTTTAACACCAACAATAAAAAATTTATTTGAATTACAAAATGAAACAAATGCAATAAATGAATTAAAAAATTTTTTTGGGTCAGCAGAAAAAATGAATGATGCGTTGCGTGAAATAAATGCGTTCGGACAAAAGTATTTACCCGCATCTGCATTTGAAGAGTTGTGTTCTACACCCCAGGGAATACAAGGCATATACAAGATGATGCAATCGCTTGAACCAAATGTTTTAACAGATAAAAACGCAACAGAAAATTTATCAGATGATATGTTGCGTAACATGATGCGCGATCCAAAATATTGGCGTGATAAAGATCCAGAATATGTTCGTAAAATTGAAAACGGTTTTAAAAAATTATATTCATAAATTATTTTTATTCTTTACTATTTGTTTTGATTCATATAAAATGTAATTAAGAACAAAATAATTTTGTTCTGTCCAAAAAATATTAAAAGGAGAGAATCATGTTCGGTTTAAAGAAAAAATGTGCAAGCGCAAAACCAGCTGCAAAGAAAGCACCTGCAAAAAAAGTTGCTGTTAAAAAACCAGCTGCAAAAAAACCAGCTGCAAAAAAACCAGTTGCAAAAAAAGCACCTGCAAAAAAAGTTGCTGCAAAAAAACCAGTTGCTAAAAAAGTAGTTGCAAAGAAAGCACCTGCAAAAAAAGTTGCTGCAAAAAAACCAGTTGCTAAAAAAGTAGTTGCTAAAAAACCAGCTGCAAAAAAAGCACCTGCAAAAAAACCAGCTGCTAAAAAAGTTGTTAAGAAAAAATAATTTTTTCACACAAGTTTAAAAATCCCCAAGGCGCTTGTTTTGGGGATTTTTTTATGATGAATTTTTCAGTTAGATGTAAAAAGTCTAACTGAATTTTTTATTGGATAATCCAATTTTTTTGGACCCTTTTGTGTTGTTTTGTATTTATGGCGCGATCCGTCGCATAACCACAAATCAAAATTTTTTCAAATCATGCCGTATGGCATTTTTTAATTTAAACAAAAAGGATTTCTTATGTCTATGTCTGTAGATCAAGTGTTTNNTAAAACAATTTGAAGCAGATGTTCATTTGGCTTATCAGCAAATGGGCACAAAATTGCGCTCTACAATCCGCAGTAAATCTGGGGTTGTTGGTGCGTCCACTACTTTCCAGAAAGTTGGCAAAGGTATCGCCAGCACAAAATCACGTCATGGAATTGTTCCTGTGATGAATTTGAATCACACACCTGTTGAATGTACTTTGCAAGATTACTATGCAGGCGATTGGGTTGATTCTTTGGATGAATTGAAAACCAATGTTGATGANNCATGAACGTCGTGTTGTTGCTTCTGCTGGGGCGTATGCTTTGGGTCGCAAAACAGATGAATTAATCATTAACGCAATGAACAGTGCAACACAATATGTTGGCGATTATTCAACTGGCTTAACAAAAGCGTTGATTATGGCAGCATTGGAAAAATTAAATGCTAACGATGTGCCAGATGATGGTCGCAGATATGCCATTGTTGGTGTTCACCAATGGAACGAATTGTTGGCTTTGGATGAATTTGTTTCTGCTGACTATGTTGGTGGTGCAACACCATTGGTTGATGGTTGTGAATCACGCAAATGGTTGGGTGTGAATTGGATTTTGTGCAATTCGTTACCTTTAACCGACGATGATCGTGATTGCTTTATGTATCATGCATCCAGTATTGGTCACGCATGCGGTCAAGAAGTAAAAACAGATATTACATGGCATGGCGAACGTGCTGCGCACTTTATCAGCAACAGCATGTCCCAAGGTGCAGTGTTAATCGATAACGAAGGTATCGTCCGTATCAAATGCGATGATGACGCCGCATAAATCTTATAACTAAAAGGAAGAACGATGGCTTTTCAAAATAAAAATTTATCTGTTATTGCGTACGCAAATGGTTTTACTTTGTGGCATTATAAAGAAAACGCTACATTGGCAACAATAACTGCATCTGGATATTTTTCCAGTTTAAAAAATCTGATGAACACAGGCGACATCATTTTAATAAATGGTTCAAATGGTTCTGCGATTAAAGTTATTACAGTTGCCGAAGGCGTTGTGACCGTTGGTGCATTATCTTAATAATCATAATCAGGGGGTATTTATATCCCCTGATTTTTTTAATAAATAGGTGCGAGATATGTTTACAAAAATAGATTTATGTTCGATGGCGTTATTAAAACTGGGCGAAAAGCCAATTCAATCATGGCGCGAAGACAGTGCCAGTGCACAATTGGCACGAACATTGTTTGAACCAACTGTAAATACTTTGTTGTCGTTGTTTCCATGGCGATTTGCAACCAAAGAATTGGTTTTAAACAAAACACAAGATGATGATTTTTTAATTCCAAGTGAAGTTCTGCGAATCTTAAAATGCAACGGGCAAATCATCGGCAACAGAATAAAAGCGTCTGACAGTATAATAAAAATAACAGCCGTTGTAAAAACAGAACCAGAAATGTTTCCAAGCTATTTCGCAACACTGGTTGCAGCAAAATTAGCAATGGAATTTTGTATTCCGCTTATTGGAGATGCAAATGTTTTTAAAATGATGACTGCGTTATATGAATCAGAATACCAATCTGCGAAATTTATAGACAGTACCACATCAAACCAATCAAATATTGGAAATTTTTCTTTGATAGATTCCAGATTTTAAAGCAAAGGGAGTTTTTATATGGGAAATTTTCTTAAAACACAAAATGTTTTTTCTTGTGGTGAAGTGTCGCCAGAATTTTATGCGATAAATAATATTAACGGATTGTCATGCCTTGAAAATATGGATGTTTTGCAATCTGGGGCTTTGAAACGCAGACCAGGATTAAAACAAATAAGCGAAATACCAGACAATGCGATTTTGATACCTTTTAAAATAAGTGAAAGTGAAAAGTATTTGGTTGTTTTATATGGGCGGGTAATAGATGTTTATCAAAATGATGTAAAAATAGAATCTTTGTATGCCAATTGGACAAATCTTGATTTGAAAAAACTGCAGTATGCACAAAGATTCAATAAAATCTTTTTTGTTCATCCTGATTTTTGTCCGCAGGTTTTTACAAAAGACGCATCAGGTTTTCATATCAACCAATTTACTTTTCATGTTAATACAGATGTAAGTTGGGATATACCATTTATGCGATTTGATGACATGGAAGATGTATCTATCACGATTACAAACAGTGATATAGATAACAATCATGCTGTTTTTACTGCGAATAAAGATATATGGACGAACGATTGGGTTTGGGAAAGATTGTTGGTCAACGATAAACAATGGATCGTCCAATCTGTACAAAGTGCGCGTGTTGCAACAGTATTCACAAACAATGGTTTTTCGTGCCCTGGATATGCTCTTTATGATTGGTATGTTGCCGCATTCAGTGAAATGCGCGGATGGCCAAGCGCTGTATCTTTTCATCAAAATCGACTTGTTTTCGGTGGCACAAAATCTGCACCGAATAATATATGGATGTCAAAAGTTGGCGAATATAACAATTTTAACGCTGGCGACGGACTAGATGACGACGCGATTTCTACAACATTGTTATCATCTCAACACCACCAGATATCTACGATAGTCAGCAGTGATAATTTGCAAATATTGACTTCTGTGGGCGAATGGGCAATTTCAAATTCGCCATTAACACCATCAAATGTTAATATCAAACAGCACACTTCTGTTGGCAGTATTACCAATGTTTACTTGCCACCACAACAAATAGAAGGGGCAACTGTGTTTGTATCGCAATCGGGTAAAGATGTACGCGAATTAGATTTAGACGATTTAAGCCAACATTACAACGCCAATGATTTGTGTTTGTGGTCTAAACATTTAATGAAAAATCCAACAAGTATTGCTTTTAACCAATTAACGCATCAACTGTTTGTTGTTATGTCTGATGGGTATATGGCCGTGCTTAACAAGCATCCGAATACAGATATCAGCGCATGGGGCAAGTATATAACAGACGGTTCTTTTAAATATGTATCTGTTTTTGATAATGCGACATATGTAGTTGTTAAACGTGGCAATAAATACTATCTGGAAAAATTTGATGACGCATATTTAACAGATGCAACCGCTCACAAATTTACATACAAAGTATCTGCATTGCCAATGATAGTTAATGGACATAATCCAAAGAAAATTCGGGCGCGTAAAATATCTTTGCGCGTCAAAGACACAAAAACTGTGTTCATAAATAATTATCGTGTGGAAATTCCGAACACTGTTTATGAAATAGACAGTCCAGGATATAACGGCGATTTATCCATGAATTTGTTGGGAACACAAATTAACACAATGGAACCTTTGTGGACGGTGTCCAGCGAAGAACAATTAAGCGCAACAATATTATCCGTCACAGTGGATGGTTGGTATTTGATTTAACCAAGGGAGATTAAAATATGGGACAATTAGTATCAGATGTAACCAAAGTTTTAGATTACAAAGAATCCAAGAAAGAAGCAGAAAATCAACGTCAAAAAATATTGGCACAAATGGCTGAAGACGAAGCTACAAAAACAAACTTGATAAAAAAAGCACTGGCGGCGCAACGTGCAAAATACGGCGCATCAGGAAATACGGGCAAAGGTATGTCTGAAAACGCTGTATTAAAACGTTTGCGTGATGAAACAGTGGAACCCTATGAAACAAAACGAAAAGAAAACATAGAAAAAATAAACAAAATAAAAACTAAGAAACCAAATATTATTAAAACATGGTTGTCTGGTATAGATAAAATCGCAGGATAAAACAGGGGAGGGCAAAAATGTACAAAATCTCTTATGTTGGGGATGGCGAAAATACGGAATTTTCATTTTCTTTCCCTTTCTTTCAAGAAGCAGATATCAAAGTTAGTGTTGATAACGTACTGTTAAATACAACGCAATATGATATTAACCCAAATGATGATTTTTCTGGCGGAATAGTTGTATTTTCTTCTGCCCCAGAAACAGGTAAAAACATAGATATATTTCGTCAGATAGATTTATCACGGGTGATTGACTATCAACCAACTGCAAAAATAGATCCAGAAGATTTAAATGTGGATTTTAATTTTCTGTTGGCGGCATTACAAGATATTAACGCCATAGATATTGATTTGTCACAGTGGGCAAATATTCACGACACTCTTTTAACAAAAATCGATTATGTTATATCGACGATAGAAGACAAAATGTCAGGTGGCGCAATTTTGGGACTGTATTACAATTTAATATCAGTATTGGCAGAAATGATAAACGATTATGGTTATGTGGATGAAGATGCAGACGACCACAATGACGACTACGGCAGCATTTGATTTCTTGGATGCCTGGAATAAAGTTCTTGGGTTGCAAACACCGCAACACCATAAACAGATAATGAATTTTCTGGTTGATGTTTTTAACAATGTACCACATCGTGGATTGTTGAACGCGTTCAGACATTCTGGGAAATCTACAGTGGTTGGTGTTTTTGCGGCATGTGTGTTATATCATAAACCATGCAGCAGAATTTTAATATTGTCTGCGGAATCTGGTCTGGCTTCGCGTATGGTTGCGCATATAAAAAACATTATTGAAAATCATCCTTGGTGCGAAGGCATTGTACCTGATGTGAAAAAAGAGTGGGGCAGTCACAAAATAACTATTAACAGACCAATCGGTATTCGCGAACCATCTGTTATCTGTCAGGGTATTTCTGGCAACATAACGGGTTTAAGATCTGATTTGATAATATGTGATGACGTAGAAGTGCCCAATACTTGTAATACTGTACAAAAAAGAATAAATTTGCGTGAAAGATTACGAGAGTTAGATTTTATTCTATCGCCAAATGGAACAATGATATTTATTGGAACACCACACGCCCAAGATACAATATATAAAGTCGAATAAATTATGAAAGCGATGACATAAACGTACGAAGTTTAGCAAGCATTTCTTTACCCCGGTCGCCAAACATTGGTAAATATGTTTCGAATTCAGGCATATCTGCTTGGATTTGTGCGCGATTGCGTTCCGTCAGCGTTTCTGATAACAATTCTTTTGCGCTGTCCCAAACGCGATAGGCCTTGTCTGTTTGTGCAACTGTATTCCATTTAGATAACAGTGCATGATCAAATGCAATTGCAGATTTTACATCTTGAATCCATTCATTGCCGAACTTTTGAACAAAAGGTAATTGTTTAATTTTGTTTAAATCTTCAGGGCTAGGTTGGAAGTTGTCTAATGCTTGTTTCAAAAGATTTATGTCTTCTTCGGACAAAGATGCATTTGCCACCACACCAGTCATTAAACCACCGTACGGCAATAAATCTTTATCTATGGAATCCATAGGGGTTTTCCCACTGCGCAGGTTGTTTATATGTGCAACAAGTTTTTTCCCAGTAGGCAGGTTTTCTAATTCTGCAATAACACTGGAATCGTTAGATTCTGTAATAAAAACCTTGTTAACCGCAGCCCAGCCACCGTCGATAACGTGTGCTTGGCGATAAAGGTTTAATAAACGTTGTGCGATTGTGTGTGCTTGTTGTTGCATGTTGCCCCCCTACGATTCAATATGCATTCTTATTGCATTACTATCATAACAACTTTATGTAATGTTTTGCCAGAAACTTTTTCATCTGGATTCGAAATGTGCCCAAACATTTTGCCATGTGCGTCTTGGCGAACAACGACAATTTGTGCATTGACAACATCTTCAGATGAAAGTTTGTCAAAATCTGAATTTATACAGACTGCCAAATCACCAACGCTTGGCGTGGTATTAGAATCGACAAAAACATATGAAGATTCTGGAATAAAACCGCCCAGTCTTTTGGAATTAGGTATAACAGCATAGATTCCCTTGCGACCTTCTAATGCAGTAGGTGCGATAATCATAGTTTCATCAGATTTTTTCAATTTGATGGCTTTGCCAGCAGGTTTTCCAAAAACAGGAACCAACTTTTTGCGTGCATTATCATACAATTGTGCGCCGTAAAGACTGCCACGAATATCCAAACCAGACATTGGGTTAACTGGTTCCAAAACGGATTTTACGCGTTCTTTAACTTTGTCGATTTGTTTTGTCAGTTCACCAGCCTTGTAAAGTTTTGCGATTTCATCAAACAATTCTGATGCAGTATAGCCAAAAGCATGAG
Organism: Alphaproteobacteria bacterium UBA2947; assembly: GCA_002348925.1. Classification (GTDB taxonomy): domain Bacteria; phylum Pseudomonadota; class Alphaproteobacteria; order Rs-D84; family Rs-D84; genus Enterousia. The sequence continues at coordinate 75,155 of DEBV01000004.1, forward strand.
CCAACACATCGATTTCGTTTTCGTAAACTTCACGTTGTCCGACTTCGATTTTATGGTACACGGACAGAGTCATTTTTGCGTCTTTTGCAGCACGCGCAATTGTCTTTTCGCTGCGCTGACGAATTTTACGAAGCCCAGAACCAAAGATTTTTAATCCGCTGTCTTCGTTGTCTGTTAAACGACGTTTGATTTCATTTTGCCAATTTTGTGCAACAGAATCAGATTCGTGAATAAATATATCTGACAATTTGCAACCCAATATCGTGCATACATTTAACAGCTGCTTTTGATTAAGACGACGAACACCTTTTTCAATCTTTGATACCGCAGACAATGATAAATTTGCACGGCGTGCCAATTCCGTCATCTTCATGCCTTTGCTGGCGCGAATATTACGGATATTATTAGGAAAAATGATTTCTTCTTGTGCCATTTTTGACTCCTGAATACATATGTTGACAAAATTCTAGTCAATTTTTAAAACTTTGGCAAGTAAAAATTAAATCATATCGTCAGGAAAATCACTAATATCGGCAACACTTGGTGCGCTGGTGTCATTTGTTGATGCTGTATATGGGGTTTCAAATGCCACATCAGGTGCTGGTTGTTGTGTGTATTGGTTAAGATTATCGAACAAGCAATATTCGCCAATGAAACTTAAATGAACAGTTTCTGGTTTACCATGACGGTTCTTTGCGATTATGACATCACCTTTGTTGCGTGCGGCATCTAAACGTTTTTGCCAGTTTTGTACAGACGCTTCGGACGCTGTTCCAGATAATTTTTTATCAGGTGAACGTCCTTCAAGATAATATTCTTCACGGTACGTGAACATAACAATATCAGCATCTTGTTCGATAGAACCAGATTCGCGCAAATCGGACAATATAGGTCTTTTATCATCACGTTGTTCAACGCTTCGTGATAACTGTGACAATGCGATAACAGGAACATTTAATTCCTTGGCCAAAATCTTTAATCCACGTGTGATTTCTGACAATTCTTGAACACGGTTATCATTATGTTTGCCACCTGGGGAAGTCATCAACTGAACATAGTCGATAACAATCAGTGCCAATCCGTTATATTGACGCGCAATACGACGCGCACGTGTTTTTATTGCCGCCACAGACATATTTGCAGTGTCGTCTATAACAATAGGAATTTTTGACAGTGCTTCGGTGTATTGGGACATTTTTGTAATGTCTTCGTCTGTGAAGTTCGCATCGCGTATACGCGAAGCAGGTATCTTTGATTGCGAAGACAACACACGTGCCGCCAATTGAGAATAAGACATTTCCAAACTGAAGAAAACAACCGCGCCATGATATTGTTCGTTTGCGCGTCCATTCAATATTGCGTTTGCGGCATTGAAAGCGATATTCATTGCCAATGTCGTTTTACCCATAGCAGGACGCCCAGCGATAATGATTAAATCAGAGTTATGTAAACCAGCAATAGATTTGTCCAGATCGTCCAATCCTGTGGTAAGTCCAGACAGTTTTCCGTCGGCTTTATATGCGATTTCTGCTTCTTGCAGTGCGCTTTTTAACGCGTCAGCCAGCGATACAATGCTGCGTTCTGTCTGGCCAGTAGATGCCAGATTAAACAGTTTTTGTTCTGCTGATTCTATTTGGACATTTACTGTTTTATCTAAATCTTCGGTATAGGCATCGTCAATAATGCTTTGCCCCAGTTGAATTAAATCGCGACGACGGGCATTATCAAAAACAATACGACCATAATGTTCAACATTTACAACTGTAGAACCCGCAGACGCCAATTTAGATAAATATTCAACGCCACCGACAGTTTCCAGTGTTCCTTGCTGTTCCAGATACGATTTCGCGGTAATTATATCGAAAGGAATCCCAACAGCAAATTGGCGCATTGCCAATCTGTAAATTTCCTGGTGTGCAGGATGCGAAAAATGTTCTGGCAAAAGAAAGTCTGATACAGATTCAAGGGCGCGATTGTTCATCAACACCGCGGCCAAAACTGCCTGTTCGGCTTCTAAATTAGTAGGTAAAGTTTTCGGAGTGAAGTCCATGTCCATTAGATTAAACGAAAATTTTCAGAATTCAATACCTTTTTTAAAAGGTTATAAGCAATTAAAGATACCAATAATGGATAATGCTGGAAATCCAGCATGGCCAGAGATGTTTCCAATTGAAAAAATACATGAATTGGCGGACATTGTCGGTCCGCGACATTTTTCAGCCCAAATGATGTTGGAATATGTCGCACAAGAGCGTGTCCAACTGGACCCAGGTGCAATTCATTTCTATACGGATGATTTCGATATTTTATCTTGTCGAATCGGTGAAAATAATATCACAGGTCTTGCGTTCTATTGGGACCCGTCATCAGGGCGACATAATCGTGACGGCAGTGTATGCGCCCTGATATATCGTGATGATAAAAACAGAAATGTTTTTGTGCATGATATTATGTACATGGTTGTTGAAGATGAAGATGTTCACCCTTTGGCAAATCAGTGCGCAGATGTCTTGGATTTTATGCAAAAACATCATTTGACCAGAATAGGTATTGAAACAAACGGTATAGGCAATGCGTTACCGGAAATCTTGCGCGATATCGCGAATAAAAAGCAAAGAAATATAAATATCACGCAAATTTCAAATCATATTAATAAAGAAACGAGAATTTTGAATGCTTTGGAACCCTTGTTGTCTACGGGCCACCTTTATATGCATGAAGGAATAAAACAGACAATGTTGTTGTCTGAAATGTTGGCTTTTACACCAGTTGGTTCCAAAGAGCACGATGATGGTTTAGATGCGCTGGCTGGGGCAGTATCTATGATGCCAACCCCAATCAGAACATTTAACAAACCAACAATACAAATTCGTGCAAATACGGACTTTAAAGTTTAACTAAACAAAAGGAATAACAAATGCAAAAAAATCTTATGCAATTATATAAACGTGCGCTGGATGAAAGGGAAGTATGGTTGCCCCGTTGGAAAGACGCAATGCGTTATACAATCCCCACAGACGATACAGAATCTGCAACTTTGTTTGATGCAACCGCGGCAGATGCTGTTGATAATTTGGCGGCATCGATGTATTCTCTGTTAACACCGCCAGAATCTTTATGGATAAATCTTGTTCGTGAAAGTGATTTGTCACCTGATGCTGATGTTGCAACCGCTATGTTGCGTGCGCATTTGAACGATTCTAATTTTTATACAACTGTGCATCAGTGTTATTTAGATTTAGTTGTTCTTGGCACAGCGTGTTTGTTTATGGCGGAAAATCCGATTGGCGCAGATTCTGCTTTTTCGTTTACTGCGATACCAATGAAAGATATTGCGATATTGCCAGGTGCAGTATTCCATACAACTTCTTTGCCCGCGTGTGATTTAATGGAAAAATATCCGAATTTCGTTTTCCCGTCAAATATGCGCGACAGTATAAAAAATAATCCGCAAACACCAATCAGATTGGTTCAATCTTTAATTGGTAAAGATTTTACAGCATGGGTTGATGTCGGTGGTGATATTGAAAATAATATTGTTGCACGTGGAACATTTGAAACTAATCCGTATATCATATTCCGTTGGTCGTTGGTCAGTGGTGAATTGTACGGACGTGGTCCTGTATTGCGTGCGTTGCCAGATATTAAAACCGCCAACAAAGTTGTTGAACTGGTATTAAAAAATGCGACTATCGCGGTAAGTGGTATATGGCAGGCAGATGATGATGGTGTTATAAACTTGTCGAACATAAACTTGACACCTGGCGCAATTATACCAAAGGCAGTAGGCAGTTCTGGTTTAACACCTTTAACCAGTGGTTCTAATTTTGATGTGTCGCAAATAGTATTGCGTGATTTACGTGATCGCATTCGTCATACACTTTTGGCAGACAGATTGGGCTTGCTTTCTGATAAAGAAATGACCGCCACAGAAATATTGGCACGCAACAGTGATATGGTTCGTATTTTGGGTGCAACATATGGACGGCTTTTGCATGAATTTATCAGACCTTTGTGTGAACGTGGACTTCAGATATTGTCGCGTCGTGGGTTGATAGACCCTATATCGTTGCATTCTGATGCGGAATTAAAATATATTGCGCCAATCGCACAAATGGCACGCGAAGAAATGTCTATATAAAGGAATAAATATGAACGAAATCGAAAAACATTATGCGCGTGTTTTTAATACGCCATCTGGGAAACAAGTGCTGAATCATTTGCGCACGATAACCAAAGAACGTGTTATGGGGCAAAATGCCACAAACGAAGAACTGCGTTGGTGGGCGTCACAAAATGCACTGGTTTCCCAAATAGAAAATCTTATAAAAAGGGGGAATAATCCAACATAAACATATGGTAAATTATTTTTTTAATTATGACAAAACAACAAAATATATTTAACTTTATCGACATGCTGCGCGACAGTTGGTTTTTAATTGCCTTTGTCGCAGGCATGGTTTATTGGGTTGCCCGTCAAGATTCTTCTTTGTCCGAAATCGAACGTCAAGACCAACGAATAACATCGTTGGAAAATCGAACAACAATTCTGGAATCTGGTATCGGGCAACTGCAATTAAAAATAGACGGAATCAAAGAAGACGTCACTTTAATTAAAAGCGCGGTTATAAAAAACTAAATTGCATTTTTTGCCCAATATATTTTATGGCCGCAAACAACAATCACATCAAATCTGGCGTTTCCTGTCCAATGTTTATTTATCAAATAAGTTTCTGCGGCACGACGCAGGCGCGCCGATTGTGTTGGTGTTATCGCGTCCCACGCCGCAGGAATATTTTTTCGTGCTTTGACTTCCACAAAAACAATAGTGTCTTTGTGTTTTGCGATAATGTCTATTTCTGCACGATTAGTATTTTTTCCAGTGATATATCTGCTTTTCAATATACGATACCCATGAAATCGTAAATACATACGTGCCAGAAATTCAGAATATAAACCAACAGTGTAAGATGTTTTATTAAAAAGCATAAGGTTTTGCCTGGAAATTTTCGCGCGCCTTTTGGATGTTTTCAGAAGAATCTGTTGCGTCCAGTCCCTTGTCTTGTAAAACCAATTGACCATAGAAAGCCTGCATCATCGGGTCATATGCGTTTTCAGAAGAAATCCATTTATCTTCATCAGAATTTGGAATACCGTATTTATCAACTACACCTTGCCAGAAAGCCAAAATTTTCTTTTCGCGTTGGTTTTCAAATTTTTCGCTGTCACCTTCCATCGTATTAACATCATTATTATACACAACCTTCCATACCAAGTTATCGGTTGCGTTGCTGGTAAAATAAATATCAACAGTTTCGCCAGTAAATGCACGTTCAAGATGAATTTCAGAAACATACAACAAACCGCGATTCTTTGCCAAAGAATTTATACATTTTTCCAGTTGTTCTGGAACAAAAATATTATTCTGACGACATTCATAATCAAGATTATATTTCCATTCTTTGTTTATTGTATAAATGACACTATTTTTTTGACGCGGCGCATAAAGCCCAGAACCATTAAAGAACAAATCGTTCACTTGGTCATAATTCATACCCAACATTACGCCCGCGATATCGAATTGTTTTACATTAACAACACCAGCGCCAGAATTCAAAGACACGCTTTCTGTGGTCATGTCGCTGTCTTCGTCGTCAACAATCGCAAAATCATCAAAATCCAGACTGTCAAAATCGTCTGCCAAAGAAACGTTTGATGAAATCACCAAACCAAATAAAGACAACAAAAGGAATAATTTTTTAATCATTATGATTCCTTGCTTCCAATGTTTGATACTTCAAACCTAAATAATTCTACTGGATTTTCTCCTTTTTGTAAATATTTTTGTACATCTTTATCTTTCCTTATACCTGGTTTAAAGCGGGCTTCGATATAAATAGTTCCTTGGTCTTGTATTGGTGTTGCGCTCATTTTATTTGTTTCTGTCCACGTTTCTGTATAATAACGCACCGAATAATATATTTTTTGTGATGTCTCGTCATTGTAATTATAATCCGCAGGACGATTCAAAGTCGCGATTCCGTCATCATATACGTGCACTATTCGAAACATGTTTTGTTCTGACATCTTTGCAATCGTTTTTGCTTCCCCGTTTTGCCACTGTTTATATGCATTGGCAGTAGACAGTTCTTCTAACACAGACCGATTTTCAACGTCGGCCTCGCCAGGAATAACCTTAAAATATTCAGATATATATTTTTTAATCAGTTTGTTTCGCAAATCTTCGGCAGAAATATCATTTATATCTTGCAATTCACCAACGCGTTGGTTCGCCATATTGTTTACTTGAAAAATATAAGATTTTATTGAAGATCTTTCGTTTGCGCGATAAACCAATGCGACCAAAACCACGATGATAAAAGTTATTATCAACAACAGCAAGCCCGATAAAAATGACAATATCTTATTCATTGACTATTCTGTACGAATTAAAGGTTTTTATGTAATATCCCAACGTTGCAGGATATTTGTTTAAATCTTGTTCAATTGTTATAAACACTAATGCATTAAAAGGTGCCGACATAGACGGACGAATAGACGCAACAACCTGCCATGTGCCAGAATTTTCATTAACGGTATTCGGCGTAATCAGCATACGTTCCACAGTCCATTTCCCAGATGCATTTGCATAAGCATGATAATCAGGTAATACATTTGTTGTGAATTCTTCAAATACAGACATATCAGATTTGCAAGATATCGCACATGTTATGTTATCAGGATTAAATTGTTCGCTTTGTGCACATTCTTCGGTATCACACTGTTGCCAACGCGCATTATCCATTTGCGTATTGCCAGAAATTGTAAACCAGTTTGCCACAAAATCATGAACCAATTTTTCTTGAACTATTTGATATTGGCGAACAGATTCTTTTTCGCTTTTCCCAGGATAAGTAATAACACTCCATTCATCTGTAAACGGGTCAACCGATATTAAAAAAGGATAGTTTTTTTTGAAATGTATTCCCAACAATAAAAAAACGCACATTGCCACAATTAAAAAAAAGGAGATCGAAATCCAAACGGCAAAAGTGCGGGAAAGCGCGATAGTCTTGCCCGCTGGAAATGATTTTATGTCAAAACCATTTGGATAATCCAATTAAATCCCCCCTTGTATAAAGCATTTTTTTAAGCGCGGTATACCAAAACACAGGCACAAGGGCTTAATTTCAATTCGTTATTGTCATAACCAATGCTTACTGGTTCGGCATCATAAATTTGACCGCAACCAGCCATCGAAAAACCAATGATAATCAGCGCAAGTATAGCCAAAAATTTTTTCATGCTTTCTCCTTTCTTTCTTTGAGTATAAGAAAAATTCATCCCCCACGTCAAGCCAAAACAATATCAGAATTGTGTTGCGAACGACAGCAAGAAACGGCGTTCGTCATCATATTCATTAAGATGCAATGGCCACCCCCAAGAAAAGTTCATTGGGCCCATTGGTGTATTCCAATAAATACCAAATCCAGCAGATGTGCGCCAATCTTGATCGATTATATTGTTCTGTGTATAAGAGGTCGGCGGATTTGGGTAAACATATTCTTGCTTTGGTGGACGACCCAAAATACCATAGTCTGCAAACACAAATCCTTTTATCTGATATTCATCTGGGATAAATATTGGGAAATTGATTTGCGTTGAACCATTAAGTTTCCAAAGTCCACCCAACGAATAAGAACGATAAAACCAATTTCGTGAACCAACACCTGCGACATCAAATCCACGCAAACTTTCGCCGCCCAAGAAATAACGATAAACACGTGGGATATAATCGTCACTTTCCAGCGATTGCAAATATCCAAAATCCCAACCTGTACGGAATTGCCAGCGGTCATCAAAGAATTTTACAAGACCTGTTATGTCCGCATTATAACGCATAAATGTATTTGTACTGCCAAAACCTGTATATGCGACACCTATGTTTCCGACAATACCTGTATGAGTGTTTTGCTGAAAATTAGTATTCAAATTATAATAACGCAAATTTGTCCCAAGTGTATAAAGGTTTGCTTTTTGCCATCCACCAAGATTCAAATCATAGTTTTGGTCAAAGGTTGCAGATAAACGCATTGTTTGGGTCCAGTGGTCTGTCAAACGCCAACCCAAACGACCAGAAACCATAAATGAATCGCGATCGTATCCATAACCACCCAATTTAGAATATTGGTATTGCGTATATGATACATCAAATCCACCAGATAATTCACGATTGAAAAGGAAAGGTTCTGTAAAACTGAACAATGCCTGACGTTGATATTGTGCCAGCGAACCCTTTAATTGTACGATTTGTCCGCGCCCCATAAAGTTGTTTTCTGTGATTCCAGCGTCAACCATAAAACCGTTGATTGTTGACCAACCAAAACCACCAGACAATTCCCCAGTTGGTTGTTCTTCCACCTTTACATCCAAATTCATCATATTTGCATCCGCCAGACGTGTTGGCACCATTTGAACATCTTTGAAATAACGGGTGTGCATCAAATTTTGACGGCCTGTTTCAATTGTTTGCAGGGAAAAAGGATCGCCTTCACGCATAGGCAAGTGGTGTTCAATCACACTGTCGAAAGTGCGCACATTACCCAGCAAATTTATATTGTTTATATAAATACGATTTGTTTTTTGAATCTTGAAATTTATATCAACTGTGCGCGTATCATCGTGTTTTGTTGGAATTGGTTCTACGCTGATGAACGCATAACCATGGTCGGCAACTTTGCCACGCAATGCAGTGATAGTTGCATCTATTTCGTCAATATTGTAAATATCTTTTTTAGATACAGTTAAAGCGCGTTTTAATTCTTTGTCTGGAACGTCCACGAAGGGGTTGTCGATTGAAACTTCGCCAATTCTGTATTGTTCGCCTTCGTCCACAGTATATTTCACAGAATAATATTCTCTGTCTTCGGTAAATTCGCCCTTTGCATCGGTAATACGGAAATCGAGGAAACCATTTCGCATATAAAATTGGTGCAACAACTGTTGGTCGTATTGAATACGATCTTCGTCATAAACATCAAATTGTGTCATGAAGCGCCACCAAGCATATTCGCGCGATAAAATTTCTTTGCGCAAAGTGCTTGAACGGAATTTTTTATTGTTTTCAAAATCTATATCACGAATATAGGTTGGGTGTCCTTCTTTGATTTCAAAGACAACATTTACACGATTGTTATCTAAATCTATTTTCTTTGGGTTAATTTTTGTGCCAAAAAAGCCCTTGCGTTGATAAAGAGTTAAAAGACGTTGAACATCACCACCTATCACAGATTTATCGTATGATGCACGTTCTTTTGTTTTTATTTCTTTTTTTAAATCTTCTGTGTCGATTTCATCGTTGCCTTCGACAGTGACCATATTCACAACAGGAGATTCAACAACATCTATTTTTAAAACGCCACCATTTAATTTAACATCAACTTTTTCGAAATAACCGCTGGCTTGCAAATCTTTGGCGATATTGTTTATTTGTTCAGAATTGACATTATCCCCAGCCTTTACATTTGCCAAAATACGAACGGATTCTGCATCCATACGCTGATTGCCTTTTACATCAACACGTGAAATCACAGACGCATTTGCAGAACCAACAAACGCAATCAAGAATAATGATAAAAATTTCGATAGTTTGTTTTTCATTTTGTTCTTTTCATTTGTTTTTTTAATTCTTCTATTTCGTATTTGAATTGCAGTTTATCTTGGTATTCTGCCAATGCTTTTTTTATATCGGTGCCTTTATAGACAACCATAACAATATTGTTTATCGTCGCCAGTACGGCATCATTATAAATATAAGCTTTTTTGCGCGCTTGCAATAATGCTTGCTCAACCGTAAGTCCTGTGACAAAATCCATCGTTTTCATTATAGTGCTTTTTGCTTCAATTGTTGTTCTGTTTCATACATTTTGTTTTTCACTTCCAGATAGACATCGATTGCGTGTTGCAATTTTGTATCAGGATGAACACAAAAACGCGCTTCGTTTAATTTAACAACAGTCGGCTTGCCTGTGGCACGCGACATAATAATTGCTTTTTCTATTGCTGTTCTGACGCTTGTTCCTGGTTCTGCATCATAATTTTGAGTTTTGTTATTCATATCAAGTCCTTTAATTTAAGCCAAACACGCGCGCAATATCGTTCCACATGGTAAAAGCAAACAGCAACAGGATTAAAATCCAACCGATAACAATGGTTATCTCCATTGCTTTTCCACCCAGTTTGCGACGCGTGATTGCTTCGATGATTAAAATTAGTAAATATCCGCCGTCCAATACAGGCAGTGGAAGCAAGTTTATAACAGCCAAATTAACAGAAATCAAGGCAATTATGGAAAGGAAGATAAAGAATCCTGCTTCCAGTGCATGACCTGAAACTTGGGCAATAGTTATAAATGACCCCAGTTGTTTTGAAGAACGTTCGCCTGTTATAATTTGTTTCAACACAATCAGTAATGTTTTTGATTGGTGATATGTTTCGCGCAGACCAAAATACATTGCGCCCAAAACACCTTTTTTGCGGAACATAGTTTTGCTGCCATCGGCAATAAGTCCCCAACGTTCTGCAGGTGTCAAAGTCACTTTTATTAACTTGTCGTTGCGTGCAATCAAAACATCTGCATCGTGTTTGTCGGCTATTTCTTTGGCCAGAATTAACTCGCCCCAATTTTCAATGTTTTCACCGTCTATCTTCATAATGACATCGCCTGGTTTAACGCCAGCCTTGAAAGCAACACTGTCGCGAACAACTTGCCCCACGATGGGCAGTTGAATATTACGCGGACGGAACATAAAATCAGCAGAATAAATTGCCCACGCCAACAAGAAATTCATAAACACACCAGCGGCAATAATTATAAATTGTTTCCACGCAGGTACAGATAAATAATGCCCAACTTTTTTATCTTTTGGTAATTCTTGATATTTTTTACGGTTGAACATATCTTCTTGACCGTAAATAGAAACATATCCACCCAATGGCAAACAGCATAATTTCCAAACTGTATTGTGTTTATCGTGCCACTTGATTAAAGCAGGACCAAATCCAATAGAAAAAGCATCAACACGAACACCCGCCCAACGCGCAGCCATAAAATGACCAAATTCATGAACAAAAACGACAACGCCAAGTACTATTAACAACGCGACAATCGTTAAAATGGTATGCATACCCCAACTCCTTATCCTATGAAAAACCACATTAACGGCAAAACATAAATCCAGCCATCAAATCTGTCCAATATTCCACCATGACCAGGCAACAATTTGCCAAAATCTTTGATACCTAAACTTCTTTTGATAAAACTGGCGGTTAAATCGCCATACTGTGACAGCAAAGATATGCTTATGCCCATCAGTATTGCAAAAACAACATCGCTGCCAAAAGGTTTTATGTACAAGAAGAACAATATCGACATCAAAGTTCCGCACAAAATACCACCAATTTGTCCAGACCAAGTTTTATGTTCTGATAATCTTTCCCACATTTTATCGCCACCAAAGATTTTCCCGAAAAACCATGCGCCAACATCTGCGCCAACGATAATCATCAACAGCCATAACATAATCCATGGACGCGCACCCACGAAATATGCGGAAAGCAACATCAAAATCAACCACAAGAAAAACAAGGTAAAATAAACAGAGTGTTTAGAAAATGTTTCACTGGTCGCACTTTTAAAACATTTTATTGTTTCATATATTGCACCAATTACAATTAAAACACTCAAGATGCGTACAGGGTATATTTGTGGAAACCAATGTTGTAAAGCAACAACAATGCCCAATATTGCCAACATTGCAAACGCGGACAAAATGCGCAGACCTGTATTAGATAACTCAGACAATTTCATTTTATTTTTTCCCCGAATAGTTTTTCTTTTTACCACCACCAAAACGACGGTTGCGTTTTTGGTATTCATCCAGAACATGTTGCCACAATTTTTCAGATTTCACCAAATCTGGCCAATGTTCTGGAACGAACAACAATTCTGCATACGCCAATTTCCAAAGCAAGAAATTAGAAATTCTGTTTTCATTACTGGTGCGAACCATCAAATCAACAGGCAACAAATCGCCAGTATCCATAAATGTTTCAAAAGATTCTTTATCAACAGGTTTGCCGTTTTCAATTGCAGAATTTACAGCGCGAATAATTTCGTCTTGTCCGCCATAATTCAATGCGAACGCAACTGTGCCACCCGTATTTTCAGCAGAAACTTCTTCCAATTTATCACAAAGTTTTGCCAATTTTTTCGGCAATCTGTCGCGTGAACCAAGAACACGATAACGCAGATTTTTTTCAATCGCGTGTTGCATATTTTTGTCTAATTCTGTGTAAAACAAATCCATTAAAAAGTTAACTTCTTCATCAGAACGATTCCAGTTTTCTGTTGAAAAGATATAGAAAGTGATTGTCGTGACACCGCGTGCAATAAACCAATCAACCAAATTTTCAAAGTTGGAAATCCCAGCCTGATGCCCAGCCAGTGGTGGCAGACCACGCATTTCAGCCCAACGACGATTGCCATCACAAATGAAAGCAATATGTTGTGGTATTTTAATAGGTGTATCTGTATTAGCAGATTTTTTCTTGAAGATATTGAACATAGTGATTCCTTTCCTATTCTTTGATTAGACCGACATAATGTCGGCTTCTTTTTGTTTTGCCATAGCGTCAACTTCATTGCCACGACCATCAAAAACTTTTTGAATATCTTCTTCGTATTTGCGTTGATCGTCTTCGGAAATTTCTTTATCTGTGACTGCGCGTTTAATCTTGGACATTGCGTCTTGACGAATATTGCGCATAGAAATTTTTGCTTCTTCGGCGTATTTCCCAGCAACTTTGGTCAATTCACGACGACGTTCTTCGGTAAGTGGTGGCAGATTCAAACGGATAACACCACCCGCAGTCATAGGATTTAAACCCAATCCTGAATCACGAATCGCTTTTTCAACCGCAGGCGCATTTGCAACATCCCAAACAGTCACAGAAAGAGTTTGTGTGTCTGGTGTTGATACTGTTGCAACCTGATTTAATGGCATTTCAGAACCATAAACAGGTACTTTTACACCGTCCAGTAAATGCACAGACGCGCGACCTGTGCGCAGGCCCGCGAACGCGTTTTGCAAGACTTCCAGTGTTTGAGCGGTTTTTTGTTCGACTTCGTTTTTCAGTGATGAATAATCCATAATTTACTCCTGTTGATATATTCGATAAGGAAAGGTTAGCAAAATGATTTGACTTTTTGCAAGAAGAAATATAGAATACTCTCTCGCATGGGGTTGTAGCTCAGTTGGTAGAGCACTTGCATGGCATGCAAGGGGTCGTCAGTTCGAGTCTGATCAGCTCCACCATTTAGAAGTCAAGTGGGATAACCCACACAAAAGTTATGGCGGGTGTAGCTCAGTTGGTTAGAGCGTCGGTTTGTGGTACCGAATGTCGCCAGTTCGAATCTGGTCACCCGCCCCATTAAATCAAAAAATGGACCGAAAGGCCCATTTTTTTATTTAACTAAGACGACTGACCAGATATTGAACGGGCAGAAGCCAGTTCGACCCGCAGGCGAGATGCAGACGGAAGTATGCCGGTTCGCAAAGCGAACGAGCCAAGGGCGCGTAGCGACAGCGAAGCAATCTGGTCGGACTGGATGTTTTTTTTATTAGGAAATTAAATCAAACGATTGACTTAAATAAAATATGATGATACTATGTGCTGGTTTTATAAATGGAAAGGTTTTTATATGAAACTGATAAAAAAAGACAGATTGCAATATAGTTTATGCGACGTTAACGCAAATTTATCTATACTGGGGGCGTTTCAGTTGGTAGAGGATGCAACCACAGAAATGATGGGAATGTTGCATTTGGATGGCGAAACCTGTTTGCGTGAATACGGTGGAATGTGGGTATATGTTCGCAATCGTATTGAATTGCGTGATAAAATACATTGGTTAGACGAATATACAATTGAATCTTATATATCGTCAATTGGTGGTGCAAAATTGAAGATAGACACCATTATAAAAACCAATGGAAAAATTGCTGTTGTATCACGTGCAGAATTGTGTGCATTAGACAAAGAAACAAACAAAATTCGGCGTACTTGTACAGTTGGTATCAACGAAAAAATTATCGCAGAATCACCAGAAACAGATATAATATTTGAAGGTTTTAATTATTCTTCGTCTAAATTGATAGATACGGTTGTTGTACGCAGTTCTGATATCGATTTTAATAATCATACCAACAATATCGCCTATGTAAAATACCTTTGCAATCAATATAATGCCGCAGAATGTGCAAAAATACCTATTACGGCAATTGAAATTCAATATGCAAATCAAACATTTGAAGGGGATACATTAAAAGTTTACCGTTGTTATGATAATGTTTTTTCTATTCAAAGCAATGGCAAAACCGTTGTTAATTGCACAATCTGTGCCTGAGATGTTTTGATGAAATATTGACTTATTATCTGCTGGGTGATAACATAATCAGCAACAATAAAGGTTTTTCTATGACGCCAACAAAAGCAAAATTGTTAGCAAGTGCAACACAAATGTTTGCAGAACATGGATTTGATGGGGTGTCTACGCGTGATTTGGTTACAATATCCATGGTAAATTTGTGTTCTATTAATTATTATTTTGGTTCTAAACAAAAATTGTATGATGCGGTTATTGATAGCATAGTTGATAATGTTAAAGAAAACTTTATTTCAAAGATAGATGAATATAAAACAAAAAATATCACTGCCATGGATAAAATAACATTTGTAATCAGCGAATTTTTTGATTATTTATTTTCAAATAAAATATCAAATTCTATGGTTATGATTTTATTTCGTGAATTGTTAAATAAATCTGTTGGTGGCGACAGAATATACAACGAAATAAAGGAACCTTTACAAAAAAGATTTGTAAATTTGATAATTGAAGCGACTGATACAGATAAACAAACTGCATATATTCAGGCCCAATGTTTGTTCAGTCATTCTGTATCTTTTCGTTTGTTGCAAAATAAAGAAAATTATTCTGAAAATTTTCTGAAAAAAATAAAAAAACAATTGATTAAAAATTGCACAATATTATTAACATCGACAAACTGATTTGTAAAACTAAGTTAATTCGTATGAGTTTTCTANNNNTTATCGGTAATGTTCTGTCCAGCAATATCGTAATCCAATGATTTTTGTTCATGTGATATGCAGGCAAAATGCCTTTGACACCACGAAAAAAATCTGCATCGCTTGTTTTTAGATTTATAATATCAACATCACCATCACCAGACAATTTCAAAGTATTGCGTGAAACAGTGCCGATTAAGGCGAACCATTTATTGTTGTTTTTATGCCGAAAAATGCAATATGTTGGATAACGTTTCCACAGATATTCTGGGGAAACGTT
>DEBV01000004.1:90613-97830 GCA_002348925.1 Alphaproteobacteria bacterium UBA2947
TTTCATTGCATTTGTTCATCAGCCCAAACTTTTAATTCTTCTGCGCTGACATCGTTTGGAAATCTTTTGCCTGTCAGAACTTTCGCATTTGGTGCCAGTGCTTGCAGGTTTGCGCCATAATCGCCGATATTACTGCTGCCCGATGTGACGAAAGGTATAATTGTTTTGTCGGCAAAGTCATAACTTTCAATGAAAGTATCCATAATGGACGGTTCGCGACCCCACCAGATTGGTGATCCAACAAAGACAATGTTATATTGTGATATGTCTTCGATTTTTGACACGATTTGTGGTCGTGAACTTTTGTCGCCCATTTCAATGGAAGAACGACTTTGATTGTTTTGCCAATTTAAATCGTCGCTTGTGTATAATTGTTCTGGAACAATTTCAAATAAATCGGCATTTATTGCGGCCGCTAATTTTTCAGCAACAACTTTTGTGTTTCCAGTGGCACTGAAATACGCAACCAATATTTTGTCGTTAGTTTCTTCTGCCTTTGCATTTGAGAATATCGCACATACCAACATTAAAACAGATAATAATTTTTTCATGAATTTCTCCTCTTTCTTTTTGTAACATACAGAATATACGAAAGTTTTGCAAGGGAATAACAGAATGCCAAGAAAACGATTTTTAATTGACAATTTTTTATTTTGTGGTAAAAAGTGCAAAAGGACAAACAATGACAGATATTTCAAATACAGAATATATTACAATAACCAAAGACGGTGTTTTTGTTGGTGGAAAACCTGCAACAGAATATCACGGATATATGATATACTTTTTAGATATTTCAAGGGCGGGTTTGGTCCAAATACAAAAACAAAACCCAGAAGTGCAAGAATTACATATCGGGGCATTCGAAACAGCGGGATTCTTTGCGAAAAAGGGTAATCCTTCGGAAGTTTTTGGAAGAAATGCTTGGGTTCGTGTAAAAATGTCTGATGGTCGTTTGGGGCCTTGGGTTTTCCAAAATGCATATGCTTCGACCACCGATTGTGCAAAAAACTGTGCGTATAACTGCGCTTATCTTGTACGCAGCAGACCTGATATGTGTTCGGCAATGCTGAATTTTACAGAAGATAAAGAAACAAATACAGAAAATAAAAAAACAGCGCAATCAAAAGAACCTTTAAAGGAACAACATAAAATAATTTCCGCCTTTAAAATCGGCTGTTTCAAAATAACAATTGAAAGAATCAAACAAAGATAAAAAAGTTATTTGTTGAAAACTTTGTGTTTTGTGGTACAAAGACACAAAAAGGCCAAACAATGACAGAAAAATATATTACAAAGATAAAAAAGTTATTTGTTGAAAACTTTGCGTTTTGTGACGCAAAGACACAAAAAGAACAAACAACAATAGATATTCCAAATACAAAATACATTACAATAAACAAAAACGGTATTTTTGTGGGCGGTGAACCTGCGACAACATATAATGGGGAAAAGATATACTCTATCCACGAAGTAAAATCACAATTTGCCGAAATACAAAGAAATAGACCAGAAGTGCAGGAATTACATGTTGGCGCATTCGAAACAGCGGGATTTTTTGCGAAACCTGGCAATCCTTCTGGGAAATTTGGAAGATATGCTTGGGTTCGTGTAAAAGTGTCTGATGGTCGTTTGGGACCTTGGGTATTTTGTCTAGATTGCTATCCGCCTTCTTTTTGTGCAGGATTTTGTGCGAAAAACTGTTGTATCGATGTCTGCGATTTTTCCAGTATGCGTTCGGCGGTGTTGAAATTTACAAAAGAAGATAAGCAAAGATAAAAAAACGATGGCAGATATTCCAAATACAAACTATATTACAATAAACAATGATGGTGTCTTTGTGGGGGGCAAGCCTGCAACGACATATAATGGTGAAAAGATACGTTTTATAAATGGTGTAAAAACAAATTTTCTTGAAATACAAAAGCAAAATCCAAAAGTGCAAGAATTACATGTTGGCGCATTTGAAACAGAGGGAATTTTTGCGAAAACAGGCAACCCTTCTGGAAATTTAGGAAAATATGCTTGGACTCGTGTAAAAATGTCAGATGGTTATTTGAACCCTTGGGTGTTCTGCTATGTGTTCAGTTCTGCTTCCGTTTGTGCAAGCGGTTGTGCGCACCGTTGCTGTTTCAACACTCGTTACATTTCTGCTCTTAGTTCGGCAATGTTGAAATTTATAAAAGAAGATAAGCAAAGATAAGGAAAACAACGAATGACAGATATTCCGAATACAAACTATATTACAATAAACAATGATGGTGTTTTTGTGGGCGGGGAACCTGCTACTACATATAATGGTGAAGAGATAGGCTTCATAGATAATACAAGGGTGTTTTTCACTGATGTACAAATGCAAAATCCAGAGGTGCAAGAATTACATGTTGGTGCATTCGAAACCAATGGAAGATTTATGAAGGCAGGTAATCCTTCGGGAGTTTTTGGAAAAAACGCTTGGGCACGCATAAAATTATTTGACGGACGTTTGGGACCATGGGTGTTCAATATGATGTATGAAACATCTGCTAATTGTGCGTTCTACTGTGCACATCGTTGCTGTAATAACGTTCGTTTGTACTCTGCTATGCGTTCGGCAATGTTGAAATTTGCTAACAAAGATAAACAAAGATAAGAAAAACAATGACAGATATTCCAAACACAAGATATATTACAGTAAACAAAGATTGTATTTTTGTGGGCGGTGAACCCGCAAGGGCATATAGATTTCCATATAAAGGGAATAAAATACAATTTATGGAAAGAATAGAATCATGTTTTGCTGAAATACAAAGACAAAACCCAGAAGTGCAGGAATTACATATTGGCTTATTCGAAACAGAGGGAATCTTTGCGAAAACGGGTAATCCCTCTGGAAAATCTGTAAATTTAGAAAGATATGCTTGGGCACGTGTGAAATTATTTGATGGACGTTTGGGGCCTTGGGTGTTATGCGGTACGTACATTTCGGCTTCTGATTGCGCGGCTTACTGTGCAAGCAACTGTGGTTATATGCGTTCGGAAATGTTGAAATTTGCTAACATAAAGCCGATGACAGATATTCCAAACACAAGATATATTACAATGAACAAAGATGGTGTTTTTGTAGGCGGTGAACCTGCGACGACATATAATGGGGAAAAAATAGGCTTTTTCAAAAGCCTAAAATCAGATTTTGCTGAAATACAAAGACTGGTCCCAGAAGTGCAAGAATTTCATGCTGGCTCATTCGAAGCAATGGGAATTTTTGCGGAAACGGGCAGCCCTTATGGAATTTTTGGAAAATATGCTTGGGCGCGTGTGAAATTGTCTGACGGACGTTTGGGACCTTGGGTGTTCTGTGATACATACCGTTCGGATGTTGGTTGCATGATTTGGTGTATATCCGAATGTTGTAACAGTTTTCAACACTACGACGAGTTGCGTTCGGCAATGTTGATTTTTGCCAAGGAAGATGAAGAAACAAATACAGAAAATAAACAAAAAGAGCAGAGTAAAATAATTTCTGCCTTTAAAATCGGCAGTTTCAAAATAATGATTGAAAGAATCAAGCAAAGATAAAAAACTTAAAATATTCCCCCTTGCAATATTTTTATGCTGTGTTTATAATTCACACAAACAAAGGGGGAAAGATAATGAAAATATCTGAAAAATTCAAAAATTTACCAACAGTTTGGGTTGTAATTATGGCGTTTGGTGTTGCGCTGGGTGGTTTCTTTATTGGCAATGGTGTTTATCAATCTTTGGCATCACGCACTGTCACTGTCAAGGGATTGGCAGAAATGGACGTTGTCGCAGATACTGCCGTTTGGAATATTAAATTCAGTCGTGTTGGTGGCGATTTGACACGGGTGCAATCTGATGTTGATTCTGATTTGGCAAAGACTCGTCAATTTTTGATGGATAATGGCTTTGAAGAAAACGAATTACAAAATCTGCGTATAACTGTGCGTGATAAATATGCTGGATACAGCGAAGCAGAAAGAAAAGACCAAACCAGCAATGACAGATATGTCGTTGAAACAGGTGTTATGGTGCGTTCTAATTCTGTAAATTTGGTTGATTCTGTATCACGTAAAATGGGTGATTTAGTGCGTCAAGGTGTAACGGTAAGTGAAGATTATACTGGTCCAATTTATGTTTTTAATGGTCTTAACGATATTAAAATCAAAATGATAGAAGCGGCAACCAAAAACGCAACCGCTGCGGGCGAACAATTTGCAAAAGATGCGGGAACAAGTTTGGGTAAAATCAAGACCGCAAATCAGGGAACTTTCAGTATCTCTGCACGCGACCAAGTCGATGCGTGGTCTGATAACGAAAGACAGGCAATTAACAAACGTGTTCGTGTGGTTTCAACTATAACTTTCTTTTTAAGATAAAAAAAACCGCCAAATTGGCGGTTTTTTTATTGTTGTTTTTTATAAAGGTTTTTGTATATTACAAATAAAGGAAAAACCGATGCATTATTTGGTAGATTTGGACAACACGTTATTGAATACTTTTTTTATAGATGAAAATGGTGTTGTGAATTTTTATTGGTCAGAGTCTTTTAAGCAAGACTTTGGACAATCACCACGCATATTGAAAGATTTGTTTTGTGAACCTTTTCTGACGATGTTGCGGACAAGCACAGATTTGCGCGCACATATAAATATGTTTTTAAAAAATCACAATATTGATATGTCTGCAGAAGAATTTTCGGAATATTGGCTTTCAAGGGATTGTCGCATAAATATGGATGTTTTAAATTGGATACGTACACATCA
This sequence comes from Alphaproteobacteria bacterium UBA2947, assembly GCA_002348925.1. Lineage (GTDB taxonomy): Bacteria > Pseudomonadota > Alphaproteobacteria > Rs-D84 > Rs-D84 > Enterousia. Next base: position 95,377 of record DEBV01000004.1, read on the forward strand.
TGCAGACGGGGACCATTTCTATGTTGCATCAAATCAGCCCATTATTCGTATGGATTATATATGGCAACATAAAAAAGAGCTGCGTGATTTGTTTAAAGACGTTTTTATACCTGCAAATATCGATGCCGCAAAACCAGAACCTGAGTTTTTTATAAAAATTCAAGAAAAATTGAATGTACCTTTTTCTGATATTTGTTTAATAGACGATGATGAAAATAATATTGAATCTGCAAAACAACTGGGTATGAAAACAATATTCTTTGAATCGATAAAAGATTTGGCAGACAAATAAAATCTTGCACTGATTTTTCTGATTTTCTATAATACAAACATGGCAAAAACAGCAGACCTTTTTATTCGCGCAGAACACGCAGATTTAATGAAAAAATTAAACGCGTGGGATATTGCTTACCATCAAAATGATGAACCGATTGTTGATGACGCAACCTATGATGCGGCGAAATCACGCGTGTTAGAAATTGAAAACGAATACCCAGAATTGGCCAAAGACGGTTTTTCAACACATGTTGGCGCGGCAGTTAGTGAAAAATTCAAGTCTTTCCCCCATACTGTGCCAATGCTTTCAATTTCTGATGTTTTTAATGAAAACGAAGTGCGCGATTGGTTTGATAAATTACAGACCAAAGATTTGTTTGTTGAATTAAAGGTTGACGGTCTGTCGTTTTCTGCGCGTTATGAAAATGGCGTTTTTGTGCGTGGTCTCACGCGGGGCAGTGGTGTTGCGGGCGAAGACATAACCGCGAATTTATTAACCATACCTGATATTCCAAAGAAGTTAAGTGGCGAATTTCCGTCTGTAATTGAAGTGCGTGGTGAAGTTTATATGGCGCGCGCTGATTTTATCGCATTGAACGAAACTTCTGATAAAAAATTCGCAAATCCGCGTAACGCGGCGGCGGGGTCGCTTCGTCAGTTAAATCCTGCGATAACCGCTTCACGTAAATTAAGTGCGTTTGGTTATACTTATGGTGATTTGTCAGAGCGCACTTGGAATACGCAATCTGAATTTTTTGATAAATTGGAATCATGGGGATTTAAAACTACGCGTCAATGGGCACATAACGCAAAAAGTGTTGCCGATGTTCAAGAAATATATAACGATGTAATGCTTCATCGTGATGAAATTCCGTTTGATATAGACGGCCTTGTTATAAAAGTTAATTCAATCGCAACCCAAGAAAAAATGGGTTCGCGTGCAAACAGTCCGCGTTGGGAAATCGCTTATAAATTTCCTGCGGCACGCGCAATTACAAAACTGAACGACATTACAATTCAGGTTGGACGAACAGGTGTTTTAACACCTGTGGCGGAATTGGAACCAATAAACATTGGTGGTGTTGTCGTGTCGCGTGCCACACTGCATAACGCAGATGAAATCGCACGATTAAATGTGAAAATAGGCGACAAAGTTATTGTGCAACGCGCTGGCGATGTTATTCCACAAATAGTTGCAGTTGCGGAAACAGCTGAAAACGCACTTCCTTTTGTTTTTCCAATCGTTTGCCCAGTGTGTGGTGGCGCGGTGGTGCAAGAAAGTGGCGCGGTTGCACGTCGTTGCGTAAATTCATTGTCTTGTCCAGCACAAATTCGTGGTGAATTGGAACATTTTGTGTCGCGTCATGCCTTTGATATAGAGGGCATCGGTGCACGTCAAATTGAATTGTTCACTAAATTAGGTTGGATAAAACAAGCGGCTGATATTTTCACGCTGATTGAAAATCATGGCGATGAATTAAAGCGTATGGATGGGTTCGGTGCAAAATCAGTTTCTAATTTACAAGCTTCAATTAACAACGCGCGTAATGTTGATTTAAACCGTTTGATTTATGCAATCGGAATACCAGATGTTGGTGAAGTGACCGCAAAAATATTGGCGCGTGAATTTAAATCACTTGATGCGTTGCGTGTGGCAAGTGTTGAACGCCTGATTGAAATAGACGGTATTGGCGAAGTTATGGCGAATGAAATCGTTTCGTTCTTCCGTGATGAACATGCGGTGGGCGCACTGGATAATTTATTGCGATATATAAATGTAAAAAATCCGTCAAATAAAACCATAGAAAACAGTTTGTTAAATGGTAAACGTGTCGTGTTGACTGGAACGCTTTCAAAATACACGCGCGACGGCGCCAAAGAAATTTTGGAACAACATGGTGCCAATGTCAGTGGCAGCGTTTCATCAAAAACAGATATTGTTATTGCGGGTGCGTCTGCGGGTTCTAAATTGACGGACGCTCAAAAATTAGGCATAACAATCTGGAGCGAAGACGATTTCGAAAATGCGATAAAGTAGGGGGATTTCGTGCAAAAAAATTTGCGTGATAAAAAACAACAAGAGCCGCGTTCATTCAAAGCGCGTCTGTTGGGATTTTTTATAAATGTGATTCTTGTTCTGGTCGCTTTGACAGGATTGTATATTTTGTTTGTATTTTT
>DEBV01000004.1:97857-104989 GCA_002348925.1 Alphaproteobacteria bacterium UBA2947
TGAAACGCGTGAACCAGCAATTATATTCTTAGACAAAAACGGGCGCGAAATTCGCGCAGATGGTCGCATAATGGGAAATGCGGTATCGGTTGATAATCTGCCACCACATGTATGGCAGGCCATAGTTGCAATCGAAGACAAAAGATTCTTTGAACATGGTGCAATATCTTATCGTGGAACAGTGCGTGCAATGTTTGTAAATATGTTTGATGGACATTTTGCCGCGGGCGGTTCAACGATAACCCAACAGACTGCGAAGAATATCTTTTTATCCAGTGAAAAAAAGATGTCCAGAAAAATTCAAGAGTTGATATTGTCTTGGTGGTTGGAAAACAGATTTACAAAAAATCAGATACTTGATTTGTATATGAACAGGGTGTCCTTGGTCGGCGGAATGCGTGGTGTTGATGCCGCGGCAGACGCGCTGTTTGGGCATGGGGCGCGTGATATGACTTTGGCGGAATCTGCACAAATTGCCGCAATGTTAAAAGCGCCAAGTGCATACAGCCCAATGAAAAATCCAGAACGCAATATCAAACGTGCCAAAGTTGTACTGGCAGAAATGGCGCGTCAAAATTATATTACTATGGAACAGGCAAGGCAGGCGATGTCTGAATTAAAACAATCGACCAAACCACAGGACAAAAATATCTATCGTTATTGGACGGATTTTGTTCGTGATGAAATAGAATCAAGAATAGGCGAAATAAATCAAGATTTGTATGTGTATACTACCCTTGATGCAAACTTACAGAAACGGGTTGCCGCAACTTTACAGGCGAATATTGGCGAATATCAGGGTGCAATAGTAGCAATTTCAAAAGACGGCGCGATACAATCTATGGTTGGTGGCGATGATTACAGTGTCAGTCAATTCAATCGTGTTTTGGCACCACGTCAACCAGGGTCCGCGTTTAAACCTGTTGTGTATCTGGTTGCACTGGAAAATGGAATGACGCCTGAATCTTATGTTAATGATTCACCGTTTTCAATCGGCGATTATAACCCAAAGAATTATGATGAAAGGTATTATGGCGGAATAAATCTGGCAACTGCATTTGCAAAAAGTGTTAATTCTGTGCCGTTAAAATTAACAAAAGAATATGGCATAGATTCAGTGTTGCAAATGGCTGCGCGACTTGGGGTTGGTAATAATTTAAAACGCGAATATTCAACAGTTTTGGGCGCATCTGAAATGACATTGTTAGATTTAACAACGATTTATTCTGTGATTTGGAATGATGGAAAATCGGTACATCCTTATTCTATTAACAAAATAACAGATGCGGGGGGACATGTTCTTTATGAACGCAATCCGTCCGAAGAAATGACTGTTTTGCAACCACAGACGGTGGAATATATGAAAGAATTATTGTATGAAGTCGTAACCAAAGGTACTGGTAAACGCGCATATACCCCCGATGTTTTTGGTGGAAAAACAGGTACCAGTAATGATAATCGGGACGCATGGTTTATCGGTACAATACCTGATTATGTTATGGGGGTTTGGGTTGGTCGTGATGATAACAAACCAATGTCATCAAAGATTACGGGGGGCACATTACCCGCCACAATTTTCCACGAAATAGTGAAACAGAGGTAAAAACATGAATGTTAATGCAGAAAAACCATCAGAAATAAAAGTCGGGGAATTTACATTAAAGCAGATTCCAGCAACAAAAGAATACGCTAAACAAATATTTGATATATTTCATGAAGATCCAGACAGTTTTAAATACTGGATGGAATATGGTCTTTACAAAGATGTAAATGAGGTTCTGGAAGAATATAAGCACAAAAATGAAGATAGAGGTTTTTGTAAATATGCGATGTATGGCATTTTCAAAGGCGATGAATTATTAGGCGAAATAGGTTTGGGATGTATTTATACCCGTCGTCAAACCGCGGAAGTCGGTTGGTGGTTAAGAAAATCTGCGCGCGGACAAGGGGTTATAGACAAATTATTGCCAGTAATAGAAAAATTGGCATTTGAAACATATGATTTGCATAAATTGACAATATGGACAGACAAAGAAAATATAGCAACACAAAAACATGCTGAAAAACATGGTTATGTATATGAAGGATGTTTGCGCGAAGAAAATACTTGGATGGATGGAACCCATCACAGTACTGTTTTATACGGTAAATTAAAATCAGAGTGGCAAATGCAATCTGGCGGATTTTTACAAGAAAAATAAAAATGCACCAAACGGTGCATTCTTTATTTTTGTGTTTGTTTATCCAATTCTTGGGTTAACCATGTTTGGAATTCTTTGCCATTGCCAAATATACCCATTTTTAAAGATGCTGCCTTCATTTTAAGTTTTTTTATAAATGCTTTTTGTTGCTTTATTTGCTCTTGTGCTTCGGCCAGTTCTTTTGCGAGTTTTGCGTTTTTTTCTTTTTCATCACGTAATTTTGATTTATATTCGTATATAGAAGTATCAAGAGAAATAATATCTTCTTCCATTTTTTTCAGTATTTCGTCTTTGTAGTGTGTTTGTTTGTTTTTCATGCCTGTTCCTTTTTAGCTTGGACATATTATATCATTTTTTCAATGTAAAACCAATGCATTATTTATTTAATTTGCTTTTTGGTTTATGGGGTGCTAAGATATTTCCCGCAAGAGATAATTTATGTCAGTCAAAGCGAAACGTTTTTTCAAGAAACTTATCAGTTATGCTGGAATATTCTTTTTTATAGTTGCTGCGGGCATGCTTTATTGGCAGTTGCGTAATTATTCGCTGATGGATATTGCGCGCGCTTTTTGGCATATACCATTTATGAATTTGGTGTTGGCGTGCGTTGCGTGTTTGTTTGGGTATCTGGCATTATCGCTTTATGATTATTTGGCGTTGGATTATGTTGGACGTAAAGTAACTTGGTGGAAATGGATGCTGGCGGGAATGCTGGGGTTCGCAATATCTAATAATGCAGGACACGCAGTGGTCAGTGGTGGCGCAATAAGGTATCGTTTGTACACGCGTTGGCGTGTTCCAGCATCAGACATTGTAAAAATGTTAATGTTTTCTGGCTTTACTTTCTTTCTTGGATATGCCGCGATTGCGGTAATTGGCTATTTTCTTGTCCCAGATGATATGTTTGCAAATTCTGTGGGTATGTCGTTTGGTATAAATGGTTTGTTCATTGTTTGTTTGTCTGTGATATTGGCATACTATGCAACGGCAACCATGTTAAGCGGGAAAAGTATTCGTATCGGTCAAATAAAATTCCATATTCCGACATTTGGCGAAGCAATTATCCAAACTATCTTGGGAATCGCAGACGCTGTTTGTGCGGGTTTGGTTCTTTATTTCTGTATCAGTCCGTTTATAGATATGCCATTTGGCGTATTTATCGGATTATATGTGATAGCAAATGTTGCTGGCGTTTTCAGTCAGGTTCCAGGCGGTATCGGTGTTTTTGAATCTATATTTATGGTGGCTTTGCCAGAAGGTGTTGATAAAGCCAGCATTTTTGGTGCCCTGTTGGCGTACAGAATAATTTATTATGTATTGCCACTTATCGGGGTGGGCGGTTTGTTCTTTATTTATGAACGTTGGTTGCGTGCGCGCATGAAAAGGTGGATTGAAGAAGCCAAACAAAAAATGCCGCATTTGCCAACTTTGCCGTCTTTGCCACACAGAAAGCACAAAGAAAAAATTCAAAAATAAAAATACCTTGCCTTTGAAACGTGCGTTTGTTATCATAAAAATCGTTGTATAAAATGGGGTAAAATGTTGTTAGTTTTATCGCTTTTTACTGTAATTTGCGTCGCACTTTTGGTTATCGCAGTGCGCTTCCTTGGCATGGGCGGGATTGCCCCACGGGAACAAGTTGCGTCTGTTTTATACAAACCCAACACAAAAGGATTATTAAATGTCAAAAAAGATATATGTGGATGGTGTACATCCAGAAGAAACACGGGTGGTGGTGGTCGACAGCGCGACAAATCGTGTGTCTGATTTTGACGTGGAAACAACGACTAAACCACAGATAAAAGGAAATATTTATCTGGCCAAGGTTATTCGTGTTGAACCTTCACTTCAGGCGGCTTTTGTTGACTATGGTACTGGTAAAAATGGTTTCTTGCCATTTTCAGAAATTCACCCTGATTACTATCAGGTGACACCTGAACAAAAGAAAAAATTACTTGAATTGGCACATGCTAATATCGTTGACGACGACGACGATCCGAATGATGAAGAAGACGAAGTCGCAGAATACGATGATCACAGTGCTGGCGAAGATAACAAAGAATTATTGAAACGTGCTCACGAATTCAAAATTCAAGATGTTATCAAACCAAAGCAAATCTTGCTTATTCAGGGCGTAAAAGAAGAACGCGGACAAAAGGGCGCATCTATGACAACTTACTTGTCATTGGCGGGTCGTTTTGCTGTGTTAATGCCTAATTCCAGAAAGCGCAACAGTTATGGTGTGTCTAAAAAGATTTCAGACAAAGCAGAACGTGCACGCTTGCGTGATATTTTGCATTCATTGAAAATACCAAAGGGCATGACGGTTGTTTTGCGTACTGCCGCCCAAGATGCATCTGCGGAAGATATCACAAAAGATTACGAATATTTGACATCTCTTTGGAACGATATTCGTAAAACCACACTGGAATCGGTTGCGCCTGTCACAATTCATACCGAAGATTCTTTACTTCGTCGTGTTGTTCGTGATTTTATTTCTGACAAAGACGATGTTATGTATGTCCAAGGTCAAGAAGCATTTGATGAAGCAAAAACATATTTCCAACAAATGTATGGTCGTGCACCACGTAAACAGTTGGTTCAATACAAAGATACCGCACTGCCACTGATGACCAAGGCGGGTGTTGAAAAACAATTGGAAGGTCTGCATGGGCCATACGTTGTTCTGCCATCTGGTGGTTCGATAGTTATCAACCAAACAGAAGCAATGGTGACAATCGATGTTAATTCATCACGTGCGATTAAAGAAAAAGATATCGAACAAACCGCACTGAATACTAATTTGGAAGCGGCAGAAGAAATTGCATTACAATTACGCCTGCGTGATTTGGCAGGAATTGTTGCGATTGACTTTATCGATATGGAAGAAGAAAAGAACAATCGCAAATTGGAACAAAAAATGCGTGAAGTTATGAAACACGACCGCGCACGCACACAGGTCGCGAAAATCAACGCCTTTGGTGTGTTGATGTTGTCACGTCAGCGTTTGCGTTCTTCGTTTATTGAATCTTCGTATGTCGTGTGTCCACACTGTATGGGGGCGGGCGTTGTACCAAGTATTCAAACGGCTTCGATAATCTTGTTCCGTCATTTGCAAGAAAAATTGCTGGCAAAAGCGGCACAAAAAATCATTATGACAGTGCCAAGCGATGTTGCGATTTATTTGTTAAATCAAAAACGCGCTGAATTGGCGGCAATGGAAAAAGAATTCGAAACAGAAATCGTTATTGTTGGCGATGACAGTTTGATGAATATCGATCAATATTCAATCCAACGTGTTATGGCAGATTCTGTGAAAACAGACGATGTTTTGGACGCGCATGAACCTTCAAGCGATGCGAAAAAGAAAAACGCACAGCATACAGAGGCAAAACGTGTCACAACAACTGCGCCACGTCATCGTAAACCAATCAAAAAACAACAAAAGAAAAAACAATCTTTGTGGAAAAAATTGGTTGGATAATCAAATTAAAAAACCGCCAAAACGGCGGTTTTTTTATGGCTTTTTAATTATTTGCCACAGCTGCCAATCAATTTAGAAATTGAAATATCTTTGTGCAACAAGAAATCGTATTCGCAATTTCCAGATTTGTATGAACCTGTACAGGCAGCCAATGTTAATACAGCAAACAATGCCAAGATTAATTTTTTCATAGTGTCTCCTTTTGTGTTTTTTACACGAAACGATTGTGAAACAAATCTTATCATTTTGCAAGTTTTTTATTTTTTCAATATGTCGTCAGATTTAATATATTCGGGCGAATCTTTTTTAGATTTGCTTTGTGCCAATTTAGCGTATTTGCGCGCATTCGCTTTATCGCCGTTCATGTTATAAAATTCAGCCATTGCCCAATCTGATTCCCCGCCGTCTGTCACGCGTGCCAAAATCCAATAAGCCAGTGGTGCGGGTTCTGTTAAAATAACGCGTTTGCAAAGTTCAACTGCGCGCGCTTTGTCGTCTGGTTTGTTGCGTTCACTTAGAACCAATGCCAATGCGGTTTCAATTTGTGGTGCATTTTTAGAAAGTGTCAAAGATTTTTCGTACGCGTTTACACTGTCGTCATATGCGCCGAATTGGTATTCTATATCACCCAACAGTTCGTAATAATAAGGATTGTTCGGATTGCGTTTAATCAGTGTTTGTGTGCCTGTTTTTGCGGTCTTTAAATCGCCACCGCGCATATTCGCAATTGCACGTGCATAAATTGCCGCATCAGATTTGTTGGAATAGGGATATTTAGTTATAACATTTTTATCTTTGTCCAGATATCCAATTAACTTTGCACGCAAGATTTCATAGTTTGCGTTTTCGTTCGCAATTTTTCCCGCTGATTTTGTCGGGACTTTTTTCAATTTAGATATTTTTGTTTTTGCGTTGTTTATGCGTTCGCTGGTTAATGGGTGATTTATACGACTTGGATTTGCTTTGCTTTCAATCGCGCCATGCATATCGCGCATTTGTTCGAATACTTCAACCAGTCCGTTTGGATTTTGATTTGCCTTTACCATTAAATCGACAGCCATATCGTCTGCCATACGTTCTTCATCACGTGAAAAAGACAACATAGATTGTTGTGCAATACCTGTTGCACCCGCCATAACACCAACACCAGCCGTGGGATTTCCGCCCGCCACCATCAAACCAACACCCAATGCCTGAATCACCATAGTTCGCACCATTTCGTCATGCATGCGTTGTGACATCTGCACCATATGTCCGCCGATAGTATGTCCCAATTCGTGTGCAATAACCGCGCGCAGTGCGTTTGGATTTTTTATTTGTTTTAGTAAGCCCGTATAAACAAAAATATCTTCGCCACCACGAACAAAGGCATTAAAATCATCGTCATTTACAATGTAAACTTTTAATCTTTTTTCTGAAATGTCTGCAGCGTTTGCGACGGGCTTCG
>DEBV01000004.1:105052-105387 GCA_002348925.1 Alphaproteobacteria bacterium UBA2947
TTATAATCTCAGTAATTTGCTTTTCGATTTCCGTATCGTTAATAAGCGTCGCACCGTTCGCATCGAACGCCAGAAAAACAGAAAACAAAATCGCAAATAACTTTTTCATCTATGCCCCCGCCACAGTTGAACAGTCAAATATTTTACGCAAAGTGCGCGCCCAATCTTCGTCTTCGCTATTATTATTCATNNTGTGCCAATTTGAATAAATCCCGATGTTCGCGATAGTTTACAAAATGATATTGTATCCAACCGCTCTGACGCGTGCCCAATAATTCGCCAACCCCACGCATCATTAAATCTTGTTCTGCGATAACAAAGCCGTCTTCGGTTTC
>DEBV01000004.1:105523-106373 GCA_002348925.1 Alphaproteobacteria bacterium UBA2947
TCTGCGTTTTCAATCACCATAATTGTTGCAGACGGTACATCTATGCCAACTTCTATAACAGTTGTTGAAACCAACACTCGCATTTTTGAATCAGGGTCCGCGAATTCCGCCATAACGCTGTCGCGTTGCTTTTTATCCATTTGACCATGACAAAGACCAGTGTGTGGAAAGTGTTTTTTCAATTCTTCCCAACGTTGTTCTGCGGCGGTCATATCTGAAACTTCAGATTCCGCAACCAATGGACAGACCCAGAATATTTTTGCGCCGTTTTGCACCTGTGGGGCAATGCGTTCAATCAGTGCATTTGTCCGCGCGATTGGCAATTTAGATGTCTTAATCGGCATACGACCCGCGGGCTTTTCATTTATAATCGAAATATCCATATCGCCATAAACAGTCATCGATAATGTGCGCGGAATAGGGGTCGCAGACAACGCCAACATATCTGGATTGTTGCCCTTGGCACGCATGGCGCTTCGTTGATCTACACCAAAGCGGTGCTGTTCGTCGATTATGACCAATCCCAAATCTTTATATTCTACATCATCGGAAAACAGGGCATGTGTTCCAATCGCAATTTTAGTGCGACCTGATTTTAACGAAATCAGTTTTTCGCGACGTGCCACACCCTTGTCGCGTCCAGTCAAAATATCACAGACCAAACCCAATTCATCACACATTGGTTTTATCTTTGCAAAGTGTTGTTGTGCCAGTGTATCTGTCGGTGCCAGTAATACAGATTGTGCGCCACTTTCAGCCATCTTTACCGCCGCCGCCATCGCAACCATGGTTTTCCCCGAACCCACATCGCCTTGGACCAATCGCATCATCGGCACGTCGCGTTGGAAGT
>DEBV01000004.1:106402-116303 GCA_002348925.1 Alphaproteobacteria bacterium UBA2947
CGCGTTGGAAGTCTGCAAAGATTTCGTCTATGGTTCGTTGTTGTGCGCCTGTTAATTCAAACGGCAATATTTCATAGAACTTATCTATCAAATTTTTAGTCGAAATGCGTGGCGGACGGGTGTTTTTGTGGCTTAACCGCGCACGACGATTTATCGCAATCGCACTTTGGTGCGCGAACAATTCAGAATAAGCCAGTTTTGCAATATATTCATTGTTCGGTGCAAGGTCGTCATTGGTTTCTGGATAGTGTACATGTTCCAGGCTATCCAGAAATTCCAGCATTCTTTCACTTAATTTATATGCGGCTATGCGTTCATGCATAATGTTGAAAATCTGGTCGCGTACAGCGGAAAATGTTTTCTGACTTAGCCCTTCGCCAGACGGATATATTGCTTGGTGTCTTGGAATCTTTGCAGCGTTTTCTGGTGTTTCGATAAAGTCAGGATGATTTATAACAGCACCGTTTCGGTTGTTAAATTCTAACTTGCCACTGACAATGCGCCATTGGCCGATTGGCATTTTTTCTATCCAGTAATCAAGAAATTTAGTATTAAAAAACTGTATAATAACAGGTGCGGCAAATTTATCAGCACAAACGATTTGACTGGGCGTGCGTCGTCCACGAAAAACACCACCTTTTTTGTGAGATTTTACCTGTAATGAAATAGTAATCGAATCGCCGTTTTGCGCGCCAACCACTGAATCGAGTATTTCGCGCGGACGAACATAAGACGGAATATGAAGCAGAAAATCAAGAACGCGCCGTCCGCCCAAAACATCATTAAACTTCGCAGCCAACACAGGCCCCACGCCATGAATGTATTGCAGGTCAGTATTAAAAAAATCAAAGATTTCATTATCCATACCACAAATTTAGCAAAAAAAGATAATTAGATTCAATAAAAAAACCGACGGGAACCCGTCGGTCTGTGTTTGATAAAATCAACTTATTTTGCAAACGAATACGCCATTTTCAAATGGTCGGCATTATAAGTGCCGTTCATTATCGCCAAAGTGTCTTCAACAATAACTAATTCTTCGTTCGTTGCAATCTTAAAGATTTTGATTGGTGAATCAGGTGTGCTTAAAACCGCTTCTGGAACATCTCTGCTGATGTTTTTGTTGGCTTCTTTGTCCATTTTTATGCCCAATTCTTCCAATCCTTCACAGAATTTTTCGCGCATATAATCATCGTTTTCACAAACGCCAGCGGTCAATACCAATGCGTCAACATGTCCCAATTCTGCCATGTATGCACCGATGAATTTTTTAACAGTTTGTGCCTGCATTTCCAACGCCAGTTTGCAGTCGTCATTAGCGTCTTGGTTTTCTTTGACATCACGACCGTCGCTGTAGCATTTTGTCACGCCCATAAGGCCAGATTTTTTATTCAATTCGTTTTGAACTGTTTCAATGGATAAACCTTTGCGGTCTGCAACATAAGATGGAATAGATGGGTCAATATCACCGCAACGTGTTCCCATCATCAAACCTGCGGTTGGGGTCATTCCCATAGATGTATCTACGCTGACGCCGTTTTTGATTGCTGTGATAGATGCGCCCGAACCAATGTGTGCAGTGATTAAATTGCATTCACTGGCTGGTTTACCCAGCATCGCCGCCGCGCGTTTAGAAACGTACAAATGTGAAGTTCCATGGAAGCCATATCTGCGTACGCCCAATTCTGTGTACCATTCTTTTGGTACAGGATAACGGAAAGATACAGGTTTCATTGTCTGATGAAATGCAGTATCAAAAACCGCAACTTGCTTTGCATTTGGCAACAACTGTTGTGCAGTGACAATGCCCAAAATACCACTTGGGTTGTGCAATGGTGCCAATGGGGTCAATTCACGCAAAGTTTTGATAACTTCGTCAGTCACTTCGACCGAAGAAGCGAATTTATCGCCACCCATAACAACACGATGACCAACACCACCGATTTCGTTCATATCGATAGACGCGTCGCGCAACATTTGCATAACAACACTTAATGCTTCTTTGTGGTCTTTCATTTCTGTAACTTTTTTGTCCTTGTGACCATCAGGATATTTTTGTGTCACAAAAGAATCAGCCAAACCGATTTTTTCAACATTTCCACCAACAACGGCTGTTTTAGTATCTGCATCAAACACCTGATATTTCAGGGACGATGAACCACAATTCAAAGCAAGTATGTACATATTTTATCCTTTTCTTAGATTATTTTTACGCGCAAAGAATAGCAAACAATTTTAACTGTTTCAATAATAAACTGTGATTTTTAACTTCCATTTGTTTGGGGTCAGGCTGGCCTTTACACCTGTGGTTTTGTGTGGTACCCAAAATGTTTGGCAACCAGAAAACAATCGTACATGCAAAATATAATCGCCGATATAAGTATAAACCGCTGGTGAAACATAATCACCAATACCAAAAGCGGCGGTTTCATCACCCGTAACATATCCAGCATCATTATCTTGACACACCAAAATCGCGCGCGCAAATAATGGCAATTCAGTCAAATCATTAAAAGAATCATCATAAAAAGTCACATTGTTTGCAACCAGCATTAAATCTGTGGTTTTTGTGTGAATTGTGTTTGTTTGGTAAGTCGCAAAAAGCGTCTGCCAAAAATCAGCAGATACTTCGTTTATATCAAAAGACGATTCTTCGGCGGCTGCTTCTACTTCATCAGCACGCGCCAGGGCAATTCCGCCCAGCGTTTCCCCGTCATGTATACGGACGGTTTTGTTCGTTGTGTCCATAGTTATTTCACCAGCCATCCCAGTAAAATTATCATTTTGTGCGGACGTGCCGCGACGAATCTGCAGAATTCGTGTCATATCAAATCCTTTTAGTTTAAAATGTTTGGAAAATAAAAAACGGACGGTCTTACACCGTCCGAATTGCATTTATTATATCACAAATCACAACAAAAATCAAGCCGCATAGGAATGCTGTTGGCTCCATTGTAATAACGCTTCTTCCATTTTTGTTTTTCCAGATGCTTGACGTGCATTCATTTTGGCTTGCAGTTTCTTGGTGCTGATATGGAACAGGCTTTTCGTGTTTCCGCTTTGCAAGAAATCCCAATACGCCATCAGTTCCAAATAATCATTTTTGTTTTTATCATCCCATTCATCCGCAGCCTTTTGCAATTCGCGTTTTTGTTTTTGTGCAGTATCTATATTTTCCGTCGCTGTTTCGTATTCGTCGATTTTTTGTCTCAGATTATCATTATCTTGCTTTTGTGCATCGTACGCTGCTTGCGCATTGTCGCGTTTCATACGATTTAAATCGTAAAGATCTTGTGTCGCAGGTGGTGTAATGGTATGAATTCTGTTATGTTCTGCATCCAAAGTCAAACCTATAGTAGTATATTCTGCTTCTATTTGTTGAACTTCATTTATCTTTTTTCTGGCTTCTGCTTCTTTTTCTTGAAATTCTTTACGGATTTTATCTGCCAAAACTTGATCGTATTGATTCGCCATAGGATTAGGCATGGCCTGCAAAGTGTTTTTTAAAACATTTGCGTCATTAAGTATATTAGTTATTTCATTTTTAAGATTTTCACGATTATTATAATCGGTTTCAATTTTGTCCATTGTATCAAAATTTGCCTGACGACCATCCAGAATCTGTTTGCGTCTGGCTTCCAATGCTTCGCCATTTGTAAGGTCATTTTTTGATGCATTTAAATCTGTTATTCCGGTTGCCGTTCTTTGCGCTTCATTTGCAGTGATTTCTGCATCAAACGCGGCATCTTTTCTGGCTTTTTCAGAGTTAAAATCTGCTTTTTGTTGAACCAATTCAGTTTTGCGTGCATTGGATTTATCGTTTACTGTACCAGAATGGTCAAAAGTGCGTCCCATACGACGAATTTTATTTGTCGCAGCGGTTGCTGCGTACCCAATACCTTGAATTCCGAATTTTATAGTTTTATCGAATGCACCAGTGACCATTTTGATGCCTTCGTTTTTATTCCAAGATAATCCTTTGTCGGAAAATATTGTCATATCTGTTTTGTTTATGGCATCCATAGTGCGAGATGTAAACAAACCGTATTGCATAACAGACAAAACTTCCATTGTGGTTTTGGCTTCTTTGATTTTACCTTCTTTGACGGCATCAAGAATCAGTTGTTCAATAATGTGTTTCATCTGATGACCGTTACGCAAAGCGCCTTCGATTGCTTTGCCCATGCCATGATCTTTGTAATCAGACAATTTATCGGTCATCCATTTGAAATGATCTGCGGCTTCAAAAGGTTGTTTGCCTTTTAATTTGATGTCACCTGCGTTTTTCAAGATTTTTTCAATGCCATCGGTTGGTTTAATTTTTGCTTTGTCTAATGCATCAAATATGGCTTTGGCTTCTGGTTTTATAAACAGGTTTGCACGATGCAGAGTTAAATATTTCTTCAGAACGTCGTTATAAGTATCGTTTAATTTTTTTTCAACCGTTTGTCTGAAATTTAAATCGTCTTTGTATTGTGCCGGAACATAATTTTTACCGTTTATATCAGCATAATCAGTGCTAGAAAGTGCATTTTCTATTTGTTCAGAAACAAATTTTTCACCAGTTTCATATTTTTGAAAATCTTCAAAAACTTTCTTTTTATCAAACAGAGTTTTGAATATCTTTGCACCGTTAGTGCGTAAATTCCCTCTGTCAGCGGCCGTGACTTGAATTTCCTGATTAACAATATTTTGAAGATTGTTTAAATTAAGTGGCGCCAGTTTGTTTTCGGCTTCCTGCGAAAGATTGCCTTGTTGTTGGGCTTGCTTTATTTGGTTGATAATGCTGAAAACAATTCTTTTTACTGTACCGTTGTTTACATCTTTGTTGCCTGCCAATACTTCTTGTATAACAGGTTGTTCGTCCCAATTAAGATACGCAGGAACTTCGTCATTGTTTACCAAAGTCAACAACGTCATAATTTGTTGTTTTTCTGTGGCAGGAATGCTCGGCACAGAAAATGTTTTGTTTTTTCCAAAATATGCATCTACAAAATTTTTAGAATCTTCAGATAAAGAGCGTTTGTGCGAATTCATCGCATCAAAAGTTTGCAACAAATCTTTGTACAACAAATCGATTTCATCATCAGACAACGTTGAAAAATTTGGTAAATCTTTCCATGTGTTTGTGGCGGGGTCTATAAAATCTTTCCATGATTTTACATCTTTGTTTGGAAAGTCGTTGTCTTTGATGTATTTTTTATAGCGGTCAAACACGGCATCTGGCATGTTTCGCAAATTCAAAAGACGAAAATAATTTTTTATAAACTTTTGCAAATTTTCCATTGTCTTGACCTTTGTTATACGCCACCCAACATGATAATTATAGCGCTTTTTATGCCGAAATTCAAGGGGCATGGTGCTTTTTTGTGGGCTTTTGTTCCTGTGTTAAAAATGTAAAAAATATCTATAATAAAACGCATGTTTCTGATGCATTTTGTTTTAAAATCTATACCTTATGTTTTATCTATTGCCGGCGGGGTGATTGTTTTTGACCTGTCCAAAGATTATCTGCATGACCCAAATTGGATAGATTTAATGAACAATGTGGCGGCATCTTTGTTGGCGATTCCGTTGGTGTTTTTGTTTTATGATTATTCTAATTTTCTTATAACGCGACGCATGCATAAACACCAACACATTGCGGTTATAAGTGTTCTGGACGGATATTTGTTAAAGATTTTATCAGAAATGAAAAATATAATTGGCCTTAAACATATCGAAGTCCCAATGCAAGATATAAACCTTAATTACAAGAAACTGAATCTTGATGAAAAATACCTGCGTGCAATCCGCACACAGTTAAATAATTTGGAAGATTTGCTTTATAAATCAGACAAAATTGAAGTTCTTGATCCGCAACACACACAAATTTTGTCTTTTATTGCCCAAGAATTAAACCAGATTATGAACGAATGTAAATATCACAATTCACCCAAAGAAATCGCGCGATACATTGAAACAACTTTGTCAATGATAGATGATTGGTTTTATGCCACAGGATACACAACCCGCAAAAAGAAAACCCATCATCCAAATTAAAAAAGACCGCCAAGTTTGGTGGTTCTTGTTTTTAATGTTGTTTTGTGGATATGTTTTCAGCAAAAAATTCCATCAAGGCTTTTCCTGTGCTGTTTAATATATCGGTTGGAATTTCTTGCAGATTATTATCTTGCTGATATTTATGCAGGACCGCAAATCTTGCAGGAATTTTTGACATAACAGCAGATGCATCACCTTCTATGTATGAATCCAGCAAAGATTCAAAATTTTTGAAAGTATCATAAAAATCTTTGTGCGCACCTTTCATAATGCGTCCTACGTTTACATATGCCATACAAGCCAGATATCCAATTTCTTTCTGAGTCAAAGGTTCTTTGTTTCCGATTTTAGTGACCAGTTGTTGATAGTCGTTTTCTGGTATTTGTGACATGTCTCTTTCTTTTTTGCGATTGCTCAGGGCTTCTTTCAAATAGTTGACATTTTTACCAGTGTAATCACCTACATACAGTTCTATGAAATAACGGGCCCTGAGGGAAAAAACAGATTTTCCTATAAAAAGAGAAAACTTTGGATTGTAATAAATGGCGTAAAAATAATCCAAGACAGTCTTTGTGATAATCGGATCAATGTTTGTATTTAAAAAAGATTCAAATTTTTTGTCACCACAAATAAATTTAAAGATGTTCAGATTGTGCGAAGTCAAGTTCTGAATCTTGTCAAATTTTTGCTTGAGCACCAACTTTTGTGCGTTTTGTTCGGCCGCTTCTTTGATTCTTAATTCTTTGCGTTTGTGTTTGCCAGCAGTCGGACAATTTTTAATTTTTGCAAACAAAGATGTTATTTCTTCTGGTATGGCTATGCCTTTTGTGCCGCGAACAAGAATAAGATGTTGTACGTTTGTCAATTTTACGCCAAGTTCACTGGCTGGTTCTGGTTGATGGCCGTTTTTTTCGCAAAAATCTAAGATAGTTTGCAATTGTTGCAAAACTGTTTTGTTCATATTTTCTACTTTATGCGCGCTCGATATTTGTGACATATAGACATCCTTTGTTTTTTTATTTTTGTTGTATAATGTATAGCACAAAAATACACTTTGTCAAGTGTCTTATAAAAACAAAAACCGCCAATATCGGCGGTCTTTTATAACAAAATACTGATTAGCGAGTATAAACGCCATTAACTACAGTGTTTTGTGCTTTTTGTGCAATGTTTTCTGCTTTTGCCGCATTCACCAAGCGGTTGACCCAGTTTGGATATTGACCAAGTGTCCACGCACACTGAAATGCACACAAAGATGCAATATTTTTAAGATTTCCATTATCTACACGGAAAAACCAAGGTGATGTTCCATATTTTGTGACAACTTGTATCCAAACATATTGACCTGTTTTTGAAGGATTTGGGTTGCCAGGTTCAAATACTGTGCCACGTGTGTCTGATTGCAACGCGCGAATTTCAGAGATGTCTTTAAGATCTTGGTACTTAAACAGTTTTGAAATATAATCAACATTGGCAATTGGTTGACCATTGTATTTGTCGGCAGGTTTTCCAGCTACAAAGATTCCTTGACGGCTTATGGATATATAATCTTTAATTGTCATTATGGCTCCTTTTTGTTTTTATATAATACAGATATAGCATAAAAACGCGAATTGTTAAGCATTTTTTTATAGACAACCATAAACTCTGTCGTTCTCGTCCTGTGCCAGAAAAAAATAAAACCGCAAAAAGCGGTTTAATTTTTTTTGGTGGAGGCACAGAGACTCGAACTCTGGACCCAATGATTAAAAGTCATTTGCTCTACCAACTGAGCTATGCCTCCAAAACTGAACTTTTTTGCGTTCGGGGGGAATTCTGACATATAAAAAAACAAAAATCAAGAAAAAATTATGAATTTGGGTATTTTTTTTATTTGGTGTTTGAATTGGAAAACAAAATGTTTGTTTGTAATACCCAAATTCATATACAAATTATGCGAAAAAGTTGCTTTTGGAACAAATTGTTTAAATACCTAGGTTTTTAAAGAAAAAGATAATTTGACACTTGCAATTTGTGGTAGTAAAGTTTCCCCAGTTCAATAATATAACCAAAAGAATGAAAAATGCTTATAACTCTTGATTTAGACAATGTTATTTTTAATATGAAACCAATTTATCAAAAGGCTTTTCGCCAGGCAGGACAAGAATATAAAAAACAAACTTCATGGGATATTGACTCTGTTTATGAAGAAGAAGTTTGTTGTAATCTGATTAACTTGTGGACCAGCGATTATTTGTATAAAATGCCTGTTTTAGATAAAAAAATACCACAAATTTTGAACAATTTAATGGCGCAAAAAGATATAAAAGTTTTGTTTGTGACAGAACGTTTATTAAAACAACCCAAAAAATCTTTCCAACAATTAAGACGCGCTGGCATAAAATGCACTTTTGATCAAGTAATCGACAAACCAGGTCTTAAATCTGATATTTTGAAAGAATTGCGTCCAGATATACATTTTGATGATTCTCCGTATGTTATAAAGGGATGTATTAAAAAATCTGTACCTGTTGTGATGATAAGCAATAATTCAACACTTTATAATCACGATTTGCGTGCCAAGGTTGAACATTATCCAAATTTGCGCGCTGCCTTAATTGGCAAAGGTCTTATCCAAAAAACAAAATAAGTTATTAAAACGCTTGATTAAATCAGGCGTTTTATTTTACCATTGCTCTAAATAAAAGGACGGAAAAACGATACTAAGCATAATACTTTTAATGGTTGGCTTTGTGCTTTTGGCCAAAGGTGCGGGTGTTTTGGTAGACGGTGCGTCTGCGATTGCGCGTAAACTTAATATTCCAGAAATTATAATAGGTCTTACAATCGTTGCTTGTGGAACCAGTGCGCCCGAAGCCGCTGTATCCATTTCTTCGGTTTTGCATGGTGCCGCTGGGGTGGGGGTTGGAAATGTCTTGGGGTCAAATGTTGTAAATATTTTTTTGATATTGGGAATAAGCGCGCTGATTACAAATTTATATATTCAAAAAAATACGGCACACTATGAAATACCGTTTGTTGTGTTTGTATCTGTGTTGTTGATGTTTATGGGCTGGTGTTATGGAACTATTTATCGGGGCGGGGCGCTGATTTTGTTCGCTCTGTTCTTGGCGTTTTTGGTTTATTTGTTTGGACTTGCCAAAAAGCAAAAAAATGACATGCCAGAAACCAAAAATATGTCGTCAATAAAAATGGTACTGTTTGTTATACTTGGTATCGCGGCACTGGTGTTTGGTGCAAAATTAACAGTTGATTCTGCTGTTAATATCGCGCATGCATTAAATATTTCTGAACGGGTTATAGGTTTAACAGTAATTGCATTTGGAACCAGTTTGCCTGAATTGGTGACATGCGTGGTGGCCGCCATTAAAAAGCGTTCTGATATAGTTGTTGGAAACATAATTGGTTCGAATATTTTTAATGTTCTGTTTGTTTTGGGACTTGCAGGTTTGATAAGCCCGATACCATTTGAACATGCTTTTTTACTGGATGCAGTGTGGGGAATAATCGCGGCTGTATTATTGTGGATATTCTTTGTTAATGATCGAAAATTATCAAGAAGTGAAGGTTTCGTTTTCTTGATTTTATACACTTTGTATATTTTATCTTTGATTAAATAAAAATGCTATTTATAAAACAAAAAGGTGCCGAAAGGCACCTTTTTAGTTCAAGATTCCCGATATACCTTTGCTACATAGTTTTGTATAAATCGGCTGGTCTAATTTATATGCCTTGATTAAGGTGCTTGGCTTTTGGTTGCACCACAAATCACGATAAGAAACAATGCCGTTCTTTATTGTTTTTATCAAACCACTTGGCAATTCGGCGCGCCCAATACACGAAGACAAATAGATAAAGC
>DEBV01000004.1:116353-121411 GCA_002348925.1 Alphaproteobacteria bacterium UBA2947
CGGATAAAGCATTCGTCATTGTCGGCCAGGTTTTCACAGGCTAAGATACGGGCGTATACATTAAGGGTTAAATCTGCCTTGCTGGCATCTTTGGTCCATGGGCTGCCACCGCCAATCGGGGCAGCGGTAGAATAAAAATCACATGCCAATTTTCGTCCCGTAATGCCACAGTCAGCAATAGAACCATGATATGTATAGCGTCCCGTGCCGTTTACTATGATGTGTTCTGGCTTTGCACCCAATGTTTTGATGATGAAATCTGTCAGGTCTTCATCATGCAACATTGGAATTGCAATAATGGCGGTTTCAATCTTGTCATCGTTCAAAGTGATTTGTGTCTTGATATCTATGCCAAGATTATCAGATTGACGAGCTTTATCATACAGGGCTTTGTTTAATTTTCGTGCCAAGTACAATTCCCGATTTATCTTGCCGTCGCCTTGACAGGCATAGCCAACAAACACCCCTTGGTCACCCCAGCCATCATTGTCAACCCCTTGGGCAATATCTGCCGATTGTACGCCAATCAAATTGGTGACCTTTATTTGCGCTGGGTCAACGGCATATTTGCCCCATATTGCTGAATATCGGTCATCGTACCCAATTTCTGACAGGGCAGATTTAATATATGCAGTCAAATCACCAATCGTGGCAGATGTGGCAACTTCGCCACCAAGTACGACATGGTTGTCTTTTATCAAGACCTCAACGGCGTATTTTGCCTGTGGGTCTTGTTCAATTATTCGATCCAGTATGAAACTCGAAATATAATCGGCTGTTTTATCTGGGTGTCCAAGCGACACCGCTTCTGCTGTTCTTTGCATAATTCACTCCTTTGGTTTTTAGTAAAGAACCAAAGGTGGATACAGAAGATGCACCACAAATTGCGACCATAAAGATACGGAAAATTTGCATAATATCAACTCCTTGTTTAGTCCATTTAGAGGTAGGACAAGTCAGGTTAAATCCACCTTTTGATAAAAACAGTTTAACAAATACACAAAAGAAAATCAATTCAGAAATAATGAAGTTTTGAAACATAAAAATAGGAAAAAATAACCATAATGAATTAAAAAAATCCACGAATTATAAGGATTTGAATCGTTGATACCCCTTTTTATAAGTCCGATACATAAAAACAGTATGAAATAAATTTTTGAAAAATAAATATAATGAATCTTGTCATAACAGAAAAAAGGAGAAGAACATGACACATCAAGATATATGGCAGGCAATAGATAATTTTGCAACCAAGCATAACATGTCTTGCTCTGGTTTAGCAAAAATTTCTGGCTTAGACGCGACAACTTTTAACAAAAGTAAACGTTGGTCAAAATATGGTCAACCAAGATGGCCTTCAACATACAGCATTTCAAAAATACTGAATGCCACAGGTGACAGTTTAGAAAATTTTACGAAATGTATTTACGAGTAAATTTTTGTTTACAAAAAATATTATACGTATAAGATTGTAAACATGTCGACTTTAAAAACAAAATTACTTTTATTAAAAGGGCTGTTGGCTCTTAAAGAAGTTGTTGATAAGGGCAGTATTCAAATCGCTGCTGGGGAAAACGGAATTAAAAATTCCAATATGTCACAAGTGATTAGAGATCTGGAAAACAGATTTAATACTAAACTTATCAACAGAACTTTTAACGGCAGTTGTCCAACAAATTCTGCTCAAATCATATATAACGATATATGTGGCATAGAAGAATTGCTGAATAAAATTACCGAAAATTTTGTAGATGTAGATGCATTGTCTGGATCTGTGTCCGTCTGGACAGAAGAGGGACTTTTGGGCAGTTTTATCATGAAAGATTTGTCAGAGTTTTATGGTAAATATCCAAAACTTCGCCTAGAGTTGTTGATGAGAAAAGAACCAGATATATCCAATATGGATATTTTGATTATCAAAACAAAATTACACCCAAATATTCATGGAACAGTTTTGTTTAAATTCAAAACTCATCTAAAATTTTATACCAGTAAAAAGTATCTGGAAGAACATGGTACCCCAAAAAATATAAATGATTTGCTGGAAAACCACAAGTTGTGCATGATTTATCGCTATATGAATCTGCCAGAATGTCAAAGTATGATAAAACGTGCAAAGCATTTGAATACTATTTCGGATTCGTTGGCCTTGATATACAGATTGGTAAACGACGGGGACGGTATTAGTATTTTCCCATCATGGTTCGAAGACAGCAGCAAAAATCTGGTTTGTCTGAACAATATAGATTTTGAATATGAAATGGAAACCCAATGCATATGCAGAACAGAAATCGCAGAATCACCAAAGGTTCTTGCTTTCGTTAATTTCTTTATAGATTTTTGTACAGGTCACAACGTCCCTATCGATATATATTATTAATCAGGACTGTTTTTCAAAGCCTATAACATTTTTCCGTGTGTCTGGGATTTTTGCGAATCTTTTGAAAGCATTGAATTTATTGATGTTGCGCTTGTTGCGATGTGGTAAAAAAACGAGTTTCAAAAATTCCGATATAGCTGATATATAAAAATTTTTAAAAAAAGAGGGTGTTTTTTTACGATTTTTGGCATTTTTAGGCACTTTATACCAGAACAAATTGCCACAGCAAAAGCAAAGAAAAACCCCAGAAATCTGCGGAAATCTTGGCTCGAGATAACTCGCGCGTATCGAGACGAAAATCCTGATGATTTTACTAATTTGGGTAGAGTGTGTGAGCTGTTTCTAAGAAATTCATAAATAGGTTCCAGAGATGTTATTCAAAATTGGATATAAAATCCATTTTATCAAAATAACGCTTTCTAAAACCTGCCAGATCAAATTGTGATGCTGTGTCTATGTCTACAGGTGGTTCTTTCCAAGCGGCATCACGTTTAGAATTAATTATTACTGCTACTCTTCTGTTGTTTTGCACCATTGAATACTCGCCAGTTTCATGATTTTGTACTTCTGCAATCCAAGTAAGAGGGTGTTGTTGAGATTCTTCAGCAGCAAAGAAACGATCAATATCGTCATGAATTATAACCATGTTTTGTTGACCATAAGAACCAATAGTCGAGAACCCAAGTATTTCTGGTACTTTGGGAATAAGATTGCGATTCAACGTGCCAAACATTGTGTCTGCTTTGTCACCGTAAATAGAACGGGCGATCGAGCTGTCCGCTTTGCTAATATTGTAAATATTTTTTAATACTCCACCATGTTGTCCGTAAACCTTGGAGGAAGAGAGTCTGAATTTATCGTATATTTTTAAATCAAATTCATGTAAACACACTAATAAAACAGCAAGGTCGGGGGAATATAATTCGTTATTGCTTAGAATGTTTTTAGAAAATAGGACTAATCTATCAAAAACCTGTTCCATTTGACGTAACGAAAAATCAAACCATATACTATATGCTGTAAAATATCGTTTAATGATTTTTTCTGATGTTTGATTTTTATTAAAATCCTTTTCTTTGGAGAGGGAAGGATCATTGTTAAAGTGACGTAACTCAGAGTCTTTTATGACAGTTTTAAAAATGAGGTCTTTTTTATTGTTTTCAATTTGTCTTACTACATCGGATAATCCAGAATGCATGTACAAGAAATCAGTATACTTTTCTTTGTTTGGTGCAGGTAATATAAACGAGTTATTTATGAATTTACGTTTATAGCCATCGAAGTTTTTTGTTCCAAATAATGTTTCTACAGAACTTTTTAATTGTTCTTCGTCAATGGATAAAACAAATACAATTCCTGGAATATCAAAGAAATGTTTCAATATTTCTAGTGTTTTGACAGCATAATCTGGTCGACAACGATCAAGTTCATCAATCACGATAATAATAGGTTTATTTATTCGTTTTGCCCAAGATGCCAGAAAGTTCTTTGTTTTAGATAATTGTTCCTCGTATTCAATGTAGGAATTATAAAGATCACTTGTAGAAGGTTTTAGTTGTTTATATAATTTAGCAAGCTTGTCAATATTAAAACCACAATATTTTAGGCCTTTTTTTATAAACCATGATATTAAGTTAATACCGAATTTTAATTTATCAGATGCCCAAACGCGAAATTTATTGTTGTTGATATAGATATCTTGTAGTTTTATCAGGACAGGAATTAACGGATTCTCATAAAAATCCATTTCCCATATATTCAACATCGATACAGGTATACCATCTAGTTTTAAAACATCTTGTAATCTTTTGCAGAAAAAGGTTTTCCCAATACCGAATTCTGCAGAAATAGAATATACTTTTGAAGCTCCGTCCGGTGTATATTTCTCCTGTTTTAAAATATTGGCAAAACCAATGACGTTATCTTTGATGCCTAATTTATCTTTAGTCCAATCTACTTGTAGTGTGCTTTCTTTCTTTTTCATTTTTTATACCTTTTTATTGCTATTTATATAGGTATAAAAGCGGATTTTTCAATAGATTTATGTAAATTTAATCCTAAAGAGTTAGCAATAAAATTGGTAGGATTATTAACCAGATTTAACCAGAATTAATGGAATTAGTTGGATTCTAGTAGGATTTTAAAAGGGGCTTCAAAACAAAACGTCTTGAAAGCCCCGGAAATCGTGGCTCAGATGTATAAGCATATGTCGAACACGCGATATCTTAGATTTACTTAGTTTGGGTAAAAGTATTGAAAAGAT
The DNA here is from genome assembly GCA_002348925.1 of Alphaproteobacteria bacterium UBA2947. Classification (GTDB taxonomy): domain Bacteria; phylum Pseudomonadota; class Alphaproteobacteria; order Rs-D84; family Rs-D84; genus Enterousia. The sequence continues at coordinate 120,997 of DEBV01000004.1, forward strand.
TTTGCAGCGTTATCCGGTGTAGATATGTCAACCCAGCAGAAATCAGGCAAAATCTCCCATTTTACCTTAAACCATCTATTTGCCACTCTATCTGCTCAACTGATATACGGATTAACAGCAGTGGCCAGATAAAAAAACATAAGATACCAACACACAATATAACACATAAATCAACAGGTTATGTTTTATCAAGTTTCAGTAATTTTTATAAATTGTGATTTGATAAATCCCACTGGTATCCCAAGAAAATTGTTTGTTCTTTTGTTAGTCCTTTGGTTTCACTGTTTCAACGACAATATGTTTTTTGGGATATTGCCGTCTGGCTTCACGCATTATTATAGTTTATTACAAACAGCGATACAATAAAAAAAGCATTCTTTTTATGTGGCACCAGAATTTAGCGTGACATCTATGT
>DEBV01000004.1:121442-128077 GCA_002348925.1 Alphaproteobacteria bacterium UBA2947
ATGGGCGGGGGGTGGGGTGACACCTAGTTTTTCAATGGCAATTCAGTTAACCGAACCCCTTGGTGCATAAAATGGGCCGCACCACGAATAATACGATGTTTGAAAGGTCTTCCAATATCTTCATAAAGTTTCAATGCCAATGCCGACAACGTATATTTTATACCATTATATTCAACTTCACGTTCCCCGACAACTGTGACCTTGATGCTGGGGTCACCAGCAAAGGTTAAAACATCACCATTCTTTATACCAAGTTTATACAGATTGAATGGTGGTTTCATAGGATATGGAAGTATTGCAAAAATTGGGTCACCTACCATATACAATTCGGTGCTACCCCAACGATATTGTTCAAGGGACAGCAAATGGGCGTCTATTTCCGCTTCTGTGTCACATTCTCGATAGCGATATTCTTGCCAGCCAAAAACGTCCAGATAACCATTCTTTATTAATTTTTTTATTTCAGCATCATATTTATCTGTGTCTGTTTTCCCAAGTTTTACCACCCCAGGGACAGAACAAGTCATAATATAAAAAACAGGTTTTGCCATTGTTTGTCCATTATTTATAATTTTGTTAATCTGGTTCCTTTATACAAGAAATAATTTGCTCCTTGGTATGCTTTACTCAGGTTTGCTTTGCCCATATCTTCATACAGTTTAAGTGTTAATGGTGATAACTTATAAACAACCCCATTATATTCAACTTCACGTTCTCCAACGACTTTAACTTTGATATTCGGGTCATCAACAAATGTCAAAATATCACCGATTTTGATGCCTTTATCAAACATATTGAATAATTGACCCTGTCTGCGGGTTTTTGCAATTTGTTTTATTTGCGTGGTCTTTGGTGTTGCATCCTTTGGATAAATTACATTGCCAGAAAAGGTCAACAACAACTGCTTGGCTTTATCTGCGTCCATTGAATATAATTCACTATCACCCAAACGAATAAATTTGAACAAATCTTTTAACAAATCTTCTGTTTCATCATAATTGTCCATTTCAATTGCAAAGTAAGGTTTCAACCCTGAAACATTTGAATAACCGTTTTGTGATAAATACCGCATCCGTTCTGGATAATTCTTTGTGCCTGCAATGCCTATTTTTATCACCCCAGATACAGATGTTGTCATAATATAAAGAACACCCTTTGCCATAATATACCCCCTTTATTTGAATCGTTATTTGCATAATAAGTACTATCAACCCAATTATCCCAGAACTGACGGCAACACAGAATGTTTTATTTGTGTGTGCTGGTTACTGGAAGTTTTGCTCCGCAACCTGAACAAAACTTGGAATCGACTGTGTTTTCAGTTTTGCACTTTTTGCATATAACAGAGTTTTTTAATGCTTTGAATTTTTTACCACAATTCGGGCAAAATGTCGCACCTGGTTCCAATATGGCGTCACAATACACACATCTATTTTTTACTTCCGACTTGTGTCCAATAAACGAACCGCATTTTTCACAATAGAGATTATCGCCTGGAAAAACGGCAATAGCAACCAATATTAAACCAATCAAAGGCAAACAAATTACCCCCAAAATAATCCAAAACATATGCTTGGACCACCATTTTGGCGGAATAGAATTTACTACGGGTGTGTTACATTTACAATGTTTACAATATGCGGTTGTAGGTTCCATTTTTCTCATCCTTTTATAAAATTAATACACTCTCATTTGTCTAATAACAGAATCAATATCTCCAAGAGTTTGCACAGTGGCTTTAAAACCAACCCAGGTTTGATAACGTGCCTGATAAGAAGCCCAACCATAATTAACAAGGAATATTGACATCAACACAATAATAGTAACCAATAGTTTGTTTGTACGTTTTAACAGGTCTTTGACATCTTTATCGTTTGTTACTTTCATTTTTGTTTCTCCTTTATTTGAATATCAGTGTTATCAAGCCAATTATACCAGAAACCACAGCAACCCAGAAAGTTTTATTTGCGATGCGCTGGGTTTGTTTGGCAATAGTTTTCATTTCGTCATTATAGTTATCTTGTTTCAGTTCCTTTAGTGCCATAATGTTATTTTGCTGTTTTTGTGCTTCCGCATTGTGACATACTGCTCTTGCACTGTGATTGTCCATATGTTACCCCTTTTGCGTGTTGTTGGTCATTTTTATGTTTATTTCATTACATATAACGATAGATGTTATGCAGTTCTGATTTTATGCCACTTAACTCTGTTTGTAAAACACATACCAACATCATAAACAAAATAATGATAGCCAATTTAAACCAGTTATCTGCTATCCATTTTAATAAAAACTGCATATCTTTATGGAATATTTGTCGCATTGTTGTTTTCTGTTTTAATTTCTCATATCTTGCTGCAACGAAGTACCATTCAATAATGCAAATTATTGGTAATAATATAGCGCATACAGTAAAAGTGGTCATTTCATCATCCTTTAACCAAAATTTTTCATAGTATAAACCAAATACCCCACCAAAGAATTCCAAAGGTATATTTTTTCTTTTGTTTCTGTTGGTAATTTTACTATAAATGGGAATTTTTTTCCACACTAAAATAACCACCCTTATAGGGGGGTGGGGTGACTCGAGTGAATAGTGGAGTGATTGGTTAATAAAGCATACGGTGTAAAGGGTTGTATAAAGGGGTGATGTATAGGGTGGTTATATTGCTGTGCTGTGTCCGCAGGTTAATGTCCGTCTGTCCGTCTTTTTATAAATAAAAAGGACGGACGGACAGACATAAGGTTAAAAATAAAGAGAAGCATCTATATCTTCCAAATCTTCTTCTCTTGGCCCTGGTTCTTCAGGAAAAGGTGCTTGCGCTGGCTCAGCAATGTTTTTTAATTGCTTGGCAAGTTCTCCAACTGTTGATTTGCTGATACCTGTTTCTGATTCTATATCCCTGTATGATTTGCCTTGGGACAGCAGATTGCTAATCTTTTCAAGTTTTTTTGCTTTTTCTGCGTCTTTCTTGATTTGATTATCTGTGTCTGTTACTTTGAATTCCGACCAAGACACAAATCCTTGTTCACTAACAGTTTCCAATTGGAACCCAACAGGTTTAAGAATGGAACCAGCAACGTTGCGTGATTTTTGATATCGCATAACGAATTTTGCACCATCGGTTATATTGTATGATGCAGGTTTTTCCAATGATAATACAGCATCCATAATGTCTTGTTTTTTACTGGTTCCACGATTGCCGTGTTCGGGGTCTTTACCTGAATGGTCAATCAGCAGAACTGATTTACCACGACGTTTCAGGTCAATCAACCATCTTTGCATTGGTGTCCAACTTTCTGCTTCGTTTTCCTTGCCAAACGAACACAATGCAGAAAGGTTGTCTATGATTATAAGTTCACAATCACCCAGCAGTGCGGTTATTTGTTCTTGCCCCTTGGGTGTGCCTATATTGGGCAACGTGCTTTCTGACAGGTCATTGGATAGAATTTTGAACCTATCAAACGTGTCGGGGTTGCACAAATCCATTCCAAATCCCAAATTGGTTATTCTGGTTTGAAAATCTTTGCCTGTCATTTCACCGTCAATGTATAACACTGAACGGCTTTTGGGTATGGTGAAATTAAATGCGTTCTTTCCACTTGCAATGGCCATTCCCAACGTCATTGCAAAATACGTTTTTCCGATACCACGTTGGGCATATAAGATTGCCAGGGATTTTTCCTGAATGAACGGATATGCAATCCATTCACGTTCTGGGATTTCCATTTCCAGCAGATTACGCAGTGAAACCACTGAATATTGTGGGGTGTTATTGCCTGCCATTTTGCACCCCTTTGGTTACATACCACGTGTTGGATTGTGTGAAATACAATTGAACTGGGCCAAAATTATCTTGTAAAATTGGGTGTTCAATACTATAATCATAGGTGAAGCAAGTGGAGCCATTCGTTAATACGGTGGCCCCGCATTTTTTATTTATCATTGTTCACCCCCTTTGGTTGCGGGTTTGATTCCAACCAAGTCAAAAACTTGGGAACGTTGATTAACAGTTTGCGACCAAGGGTGCAGACGGCACCACTGGATACCAAACCGTTCGTATTTCTGAAAAACAGAAGATTACGCAATCCGCCCATTTTGAAAGCGGGGTTATTTGCAACGAATTGTTGCGGTGTTTGTAATGTATTATTGTCAACCATAATGTTGCTCCTTATTTTGATTTGTTTCGCAGATTTTTACCATCTACTACTAGAAATATAGAAACAACAATGGTGGTTACGATTCCAGACCGATTGTCTGATTTTGCTTTTGTAACCCGCAGAAATCAAGGATTGGTATAAAAAATGTGTTTTTACGAATTTTTCCAAAAATCACGAATCCGTTTCAGGTTATGTTTGTTGTTGAAATATGTGATGAACGCATTTATCTGTCTGCGGGACAAACCAAAATCTTTATTCAGGGCAGATTTTATGTCAGCAGTTCGTGTGTATTGTTTGCCAGATGTTTCCAGATATTCAGCAACAAAATCAAAACTGATATTATCACCATTGGCCAAACCACATAAATGCTTGTTATGGAATTGAAGCACAGATTTTAACGCAGAAGTGATTGCGAAGATATCGCATTTACAAGTGGTTTTTCTGATACCAAGAATATACGGGATAAGAAAGAATATAACCGCTGTGAAAATTTCATCTGGGTATGCACCAAATGCACGAAAAAAACGTGGTCGCATAAACAGGGCTGTTTCAAATGGTATATAATGCGATGGTCGGTCAGGAAGTTCAAACTTTGCAGAAAACACCACACGTTTAGCATAAGTGGATGGGCCAAATTTTATTTTTCTTCTTTTATCGTTTGCATTTTGGTGGGCTCTGGCATTTTCCAAATGTTTGGCTGGTGCGTTTTGTCTGTAAAATTCAACAATGGCCCGTTCTAAATACCAAGGGAACAGATTAACGCATATATTTTGGTGTTGTTCACGTGGAATATATTGTTCGATTATTTCAAAACCAATTTTTATCAGTTTATTCAATCTGATTAACTGGGGTTTGGTTATATTGGAATAATTAAAGTTTGGGAATAAATACCCTCCAAGTTTATTCAGCAATTCGGCATAACTGCGTTTTTTGGGGAAATATAAATAAGAAAACGTCGGCATCAAATGGGTTTTGACATTATATCCAACCTGATTTTGAAAATCACTTTTTCTTAATGGTAAAAACTTGAATGGAATGGCGTTCATTGGTCTGTTTCCCCGAATATTTTATTGGCCATTGTTTCCACAATGGTTTGTGAATGTTCATCGGATAGGTGTGCATACCTTTTGGTCATTTGCAGGGTCTTGTGGCCCAAAATAGCGGCAATTTCAGCCATTGAATAACCGTTCATAGCCAGATACGATGCACAAGTGTGTCGCAAATCGTGAAAATGGAAATTTTCAAGACCTGCATCTGCCATTGCTTTATACCAACTGCGTTGGATATCAAAAGGTTTTGTGCCATCGTGGCTTGGAAATACATAAATGTCGTTTGGTTTGCGGTTGGTATATAATTTACGCAATTCTGCCAATGCAGGCCCAGCCAATGGCATATAACGTCTTTCACCATTCTTGGTATCTTGTAATATTGCACGGCCCGCATTCAAATCAACGTCTTGCCATTTTAACGACATTATTTCCATTCGTCTGGCCCCTGTGGTTATACCAATTAACACAGCAGGATGCAGATAAGGGTTGTTTGCTTTCTGGGTTTCAGCAAGCAATTTTTCACGTTCTTCGTCGCTTAAATAACGAACACGACCACGTGGTTCAGATAATTTGGATATCTTGGTTACAGGGTTGTTTTCCAACCATTCCAATTCACGGACAGCATACGATAACATAACAGATAATGCGGCCATATAACGGTTAATGGTTGCGTTGCTTTTTTTCTTTTGCAATCGTGCATCTTTTGATTCTGAAATTTGGTCACGTGCTTGAATCAGCAAGGATGGTGTCAAACTGGACAGGGCATATTGACCCAGCACGGATTTCCACATTCTGATATGCCTGATGGTGTCAACAGATGCTTTCTTTGGGTTTGCTTGCAAATGCTTTTCATACAAGTCGGCCAATTCAGCCACTGTGTGTTTTTGGGCTTCTATGATTGCAAAATTTGCACCTTGCAGCATTCGTGCTTCGGTCATTTTTGCCCAGGTTTCAGCAGCCGTTTTGGTTGGAAATGTTTTTGATACCTTTGGATACCCAAATACACATACCCTGGCACGATAACTAACTTTGTTGGTTTTCTTTGATGGTCGTTTTTCTATTGTCGCCATTTTGTTCTTTCCTTTGTGTTTGTCTGACTAACAGTGCCAAACAATGTCTTTCAATTCTGCTTCGTTTCGTCTTGTTTTTCTGGCAATAAGAATCACAATCCGTTTGTCAATATAGGTCTGTTTAGCAGAATTTCAAGGGTTCCTGCGTGTCCCATTTTATTTGTGGGACACTGGTGGGATATGGAAAACAAAACTTGCCACAAATCCGATGGTTTGGTGCGATGGTTTAATGTGAATTGTGTTGTGGGTTTTTATATTCGTTTATCTGGTATGTCCCAAATATGTCCCAAAGCAGGGAATAAAAAAGGCGGGAATCTGCTGAATCCCGCTTAATTCGTGGCTCGGGTGTATAAACAT
>DEBV01000011.1:0-232 GCA_002348925.1 Alphaproteobacteria bacterium UBA2947
GTAAAGGTGCGGTAAGTCAATGTCAGGCTACCTGCTCTGCCGGTAATTATATGGCAAGCGGTACATACACAAAGTTGCAATATTTGACAACAACTGGAACACAATATATTAATACAGGTGTATTTATAAACACAACTACATCTAAATACGAAACAAAAATAAGCCCAACAGAAACTAGTGGTACATATGGTGTTTTTGGTACTCGCAATGTGGATGGAGCAATAACAACACA
>DEBV01000011.1:275-2738 GCA_002348925.1 Alphaproteobacteria bacterium UBA2947
AACAACACAATCTGCAAACATATTCTTAATCGGTGGTACTTTCCGTTTAGATTGGGCAGCGGCTCCAAACAGTCAGAATTCAAGCACTGTATCTGCTAATGCCGATTACACTATAAGTGCCACTAGAGGTAAAGCCATTATAAACGGGACAACATACAACTACACAGATACAACAAGCATAAATGTTAATTATCCGTTCTATATTGGCAACTTGAATAGTGCAGGCCATCCTTATTCTACTGGATTCAAAGGTAAAATATATTATGGTAAGCTGTATAATAACGATGTCTTAGTATTTGACGGTATCCCAGTTCGTCGTAACAGCGATAATGTATTGGGTAGGTTGGATTTGGTATCTGGACAATTCCTGACCAATGCTGGTTCTGGCACATTTACTGCGGGTCCTGATGTTGGTGTAATTGGTGGCACTTGCAGCAGTGTTGGCACTGGTTATTATGCAGCGGCATCCACTATCGGTTATGGTTCATTGGCAACACGTACACAATGCCCAGCGGGTTATCGTACTGGTGCCGCAACAGACAGTCAAAATAACTGTTCGTTGACAACAAGCGAAAAGAAATATGTTAAAACTGCTGGTGCTGGTGAAACAGACTGCGTTGCGGGTACATACTGTGCTGGTGGTACAACAATTTACTATGGCGGAACACACAGTTCTTCACATTTGACAACAGGTGGCAGCACACAATGTCCAGCGGGCAGCTTCTGTGTGGCAAAGGTATCTGCGGCAACAGCATGTTCTTCATTGACTGGTGTTAACCCAACTGGTGGAACATATACTTCGGCAGCGGGTTCAACAGCAAACACAGCATGTAAATATACTGCACCATCCAAGACAATTACAGGTTGTAAGACCGTAACAAGTCAACAAGTGACCTATTCTGGTACTGCATGGCCTGCAAGTACATACGGTGTAACCGCGAGCAAGGGTTATGTGATTGCTAATAATAACAGCAGCAGCGCAACATGTACACAATGCACAGGTGCGACATATCAGGCAACAGATGGATCAACAGCAACAAGTTGTTCGGGCTGTCCAAGTGGATATACTGCGGATACATCAAACGGTAAGACTGCGAATACACAATGTAAGATTAGTGTAAGTGGCGGACACTTCATTGGTGAATCTGGTCAGACAAGTTCTAACTGGGGTACATGTGATAACTGGACATGGAAAGCGGCGCACACTGTTAACTATGGCAGCACGAGTAGTTGTGATGGTACATGTCCATCGGCAGAAACTTCTGCTGGCTGGGCAAAGGGTTCTGGTACAGGTTGGTCTGCGGTAACACAGTGCTATGAAACCAAGGCAGCACCAAACTGTAAGAGTGGTACATTGCAAAAGAACGCAACAGATTCGATAACATGGGGTTCAAGTGCAATAGCAAGCGCACTGACTGCATATGCTGGAAGTTATGTGAACGGTCAACAGTGTTCAACTTGTGGTGCTGGAACATACACTGCAAATGACAACACAAAGACATCTTGTGATGCATGTAGTGGTGCAACACAGTATCAGAATGAAACAGGTAAGACAAGTTGTAAGAATATAAGCAACGGATATTACAAGAGCAGCAACAGTGCACAAACACAGTGTCCTGCGAACTATCAATCTGGTGCGGGTGCAAGCAGTCAGGCAGGATGTACAGCAAGTTGTTCTGCGACAACAGCGATTACAACCAAGAATGGTGCTTGCACAACACAAGGCACAGGTTATTGGGCAAAGGCACATACTGTGACATATGGTAATACATCTGTAAGTGGTACAGATTACGCACAATGCCCTGCTAATTATCAGACTGGCGCGGTGGCAAGCAGTCAAGCGGGATGCAGCACGACCTGCTCTGCTGGATATGCGGTATTGGAAGCAAACAAAGCATGTGCAAGCATACAGAATGCTACCTATAAGGGTAAATATATTGGTCAAAACACTGTGACCTATGGTAACAAGAGTACTATCAGCACATGTCCAACTAATTACCAAGTTGCGAATGGTACAACCGCACAGAGCAACTGCGAAACAACCTGCTCCGCTGGTAACGCGGTTCAAAGTGCGAATGCTGCATGTAGTGCAATTACAACCAACAACAAGTATACTGCACAACACAATGTAAAGTATGGCAATACATCTACAATAAGCGACTGTTTGACAGCAAAAGGTTATGGCAACAGCGGTTCGTCTGCCAGCGACCATGCTAATGAAAGCAGTTGTAAGGTGACATGTAATGCGGGTAATGCGGTATTAACAGCACGTGAAGCATGTACATCTATCCAGAACGCTACATACAAGGGTAAATACATTGGTCAGAATACTGTAAGCCAAGGCAGCACATCTTCGATCAGCACTTGTCCAACTAATTATCAAGTTGCGAATGGTACAACCGCACAGAGCAACTGCGAAACACAATGTAGTGCTGGTAATGCGGTTCAAAGTGCGAATGCTGC
>DEBV01000011.1:3014-14740 GCA_002348925.1 Alphaproteobacteria bacterium UBA2947
TCTATCCAGAACGCTACATACAAAGGTAAATACATTGGTCAGAATACTGTAAGCCAAGGCAGCACAAGTACGATAAGCACATGTCCAACTAATTATCAAGCGGCGAATGGTACAACTGCACAGAGCAACTGTGAAACAGCATGTTCTGCGGGTACTCAGGTTGCAAGCACAACTGCGGCATGTTCTACACCACAAGGTAACGCATGGTATACATCTGCACATAATGTAAAGTATGGTTCGACATCTGGCACGAATGTAAAGAGTTGTGCGACTGGTTATAACACACCAAACACAACAACATACACAGACCACGATCAACAAGCAGATTGTAAGATAAGCTGTGATGCTGGTTATTATATCCCAACTGCGGGTGGTGGTTGCCAAGTATGTGCGGCGGGTAAATATTGCAGTGCGATAAGCAATATCGCCGAAACAGCGACAAGTGCGGTGACTGGCAATATCAGAGCGGGATATTTCGCCAACGGTGGTGGTAAAGTTGCCGCCCCAACCAGCAGCAGCGATTGCTTAAGTGGTAAATCTTGCGGTCAATGCACAACAGATTCCACAACTGGCCGTCCAGCATATTCGACCGGGGGTGCAAGCAGTTGTGCAGCATGCCCAGCGGTATCTGGCACATTGGCAAGTCGTGCAACAGGTGTGTATGGCGCATACCCAAGTGTTCATACAAGCATCAATAACTGCTATGCATACTTCACAGATTCTGATGACAATGCTACATTCTCTACGTTGTGTTATTACAACTCAACCGATGGTGTTTATGGTGGAACGAACAGTGCTTGCCAAATATACGCACCAACAAAATGTGCGGCAGGTAAATATAATACAATCCAAAATGCAAGCGAATGGCTCTCATATGGCAATTACGCATCATGTAAAGGTGTTGACTGTATGAAGGGTAAGGTTTGTACAAATACTACCGCTGGATATTATTCACCAGCAGATGCATTGACTCAAACGGCATGTGCGGCGGGTTCATACAGCAGTGCGGGCGCAAGCAGTTGTACTGCATGTCCAGCGGGTAAGACAACATCTGGCACTGGTACGGCGTTCAGCACCGATGCGAACACCACATGTGCAACAAGTTGTTCATCTATCGCGAACATGGATACTTGGAACACACAGACATGGAACAGTTCTAATAATTCCGTAACGAATTTATGTACTGTTGCAACATGTAAGGCGGGTGCTTATAAATCTGGTAATTCTTGCCCAGTTTGTGCTGCAAACACATATTCAGTCGCTGGTGCAAGCAGTTGTACATCTTGTAACACAACCAACGGTTATGCGAACAGTGGTGATACAATCGCATCACATGCTGGCGAAGCAAGTTGTAAGACGACTTGCAGTGCGGGTAATTGGGTTGGTTCTGCACGTGCAGCATGCAGCAGTGTTGGAAATGGTTATTATTCAACCGCCAGCCAGACCATATCCCAAGGTTCAACTGGTTCACGCAGTGCATGCAGCGCATTATCCAGCGAATATACAAATTCTGACAGTGGACGCGACGCGACAACAGATTGCTTCTTGAATACATCTGCAAAGAAATATGTTGCAACAGCCAAGAACAATCAAGTGTGGTGCGCTGAAAATGGTTATTGCCCAGGTTCTGTAAAGGTATATTACAACAGCGTTGGCGGACGCACAGCGTGTGGTACAGGATTGTTTGCACCTGCGAAATCTTACAGAAGCCAACAATGCGGACACAAGATGCACGTTGACGGCGCAGACTTTAACGATGTTATCTATCTGCACAGCGATAAAGTGACAACGCCATCGTTCAATGTTAACTGGAACGACAAGACATGGTATGCAAATATGACACTGACAGAAACAAATATGAACGTGAATTCAAGCCATAAATTCAAAGCGAATTACAATGGCAAGACATACTATGTGTGCGACGACACAACATGTGATCCGAACAATCCGTAAGTTTCCCGAAAAAATCTCTGCCTGATTCCCGCAGGCAGAGATGCAAACCATAAATAAAGTTTCCCGTAAAAAAACTCTGCCTGATTCCCGCAGGCAGAGTCAAACCTTTTTCCAAACACCAATGGGGAATTTTAAAGAAAATGCTTGATTTTCCAAAAAAAACAATATAAAATACCACACGCTGAATAACCAGAACTGAATAATCATCGGTGTCGTTTGGTCCCGATTGAAATAAGGATTCTGTGAAATGTTCGGCACAAGAAAAACCAAAACAAAAGGAAAATTATTATGGCAAGAGCTGGTGCAAAACGTAGCACACGTAAATTAAAAATTGGCCGTTCTTTGGGTGTTAACCTTTGGGGTCAGGCTAAATCTCCGTTTAACAAACGTAAATATAAACCAGGACAACATGGTCCAACTTCACGTGGATCTTCTTCGTCTGATTACGCAAAACAGATGCGTGCTAAACAGACATTGAAAGGTTATTATGGCAATATTGGCGAAAAGAAATTCCACAAATATTATGCAGAAGCTGAAAATATGCGTGGTGACGCACCTGAAAACTTAATCGGTTTGTTGGAACGTCGTTTGGACGCAGTCGTTTATCGTTCAAAATTGGCACCAACAGTGTTTTCTGCACGTCAATTGGTAAGCCATGGTCATATCTATGTTAACGGCAAACGCGTAAAAATCGCTTCTTATCGCGTAAACCCAGGTGATGTTATCACTGTCAGCGAAAAAGCAAAACAAATGCCATTGGTCGTGTTGGCTTTGGAATCTGGCGAACGCAACTTCCCAGACTATATCACAGTCGACAGCGCGGCATTCACAGCGACTTTCACTCGCGTTCCAGAATTCGCAGACGTTCCATATCCTGTGCAAATGCAACCAGAATTGGTCGTCGAATTCTATTCTCGTTAATAGAAAATGTTCGCAAATTGAAAAATCCCGCACTATGTGGGATTTTTTATTGGAATTTTTTATATAAAAGTGTTATTATCTTGGACATAATAAAGGCAAAAAAAATGATAGATGATAAAATTGTTTTAACTGGAATTAAACCAACTGGCACACCCCATATTGGAAACTATATCGGGGCGCTGAAGCCATTGATTGATTTGTCGCAAAATCATAAAACAATTATGTTTATCGCAGATTTGCACGCGCTTAATGCCGAAAGAGATGCCAAGGCAATTAAACAACATACTTATGAAATCGCCGCACTGATGATTGTGATGGGATTGAATTTGGAAAATACTGCTTTCTTTCGTCAGTCTGATGTTGATGAAATCTATAAAATGTCTAACTTTTTGATGAACGTGACACCAAAGGGTTTAATGAATCGCGCCCATTCTTACAAGGCAAAAGTTGAAAAAAATACTGAAATTGGCGAAGATGTTGATGCGGGTGTAAATATGGGATTGTATACCTATCCCGTTCTTATGGCGGCGGATATTTTGCTTTATAATTCAGATATTGTTCCTGTTGGCAAAGATCAAAAACAACATGTTGAATTCGCGCGCGATATTGCGGGCTATTTCAATAATATTTATGGCGAAACTTTTAAATTGCCAACGCCTGTTATCGGCGAAGATACTGGTGTTCTGCCAGGGCTGGATGGACGCAAGATGAGTAAATCTTATGATAACACTATCCCGCTTTTCGCGCCAAGCAATGAATTAAAGAAAAAAATTATGCGGATTATCACTGATTCTAAGACACCAGAAGAACCAAAGAATCCTGATGAATCTACGATTTTCCAAATATACAAATGTTTCGCAAATGAATCTGAAATCGCTGCATTGCGCAAACGGTTTCTTGACGGCGGTATGGGATATGGCGAAGCAAAAACTATTTTGTTCGAAAAAATAGATTCTGTGTTAAGCGAACCACGCAAAGAATACGAACGCTTGATGGCAAACAAATCTGAAATCGATGCAGTGTTGGCCGAAGGCGCAAAACGCGCTGGGTTCATCGCCGCAAAAACTATCGCAAAAGTAAAAAAGAAAATGTTAGGTTAATAAAGCACAAGGAGAGAGAATATGAAAAAATATGTTATCTGGATTTTATCTGTTATCGGTTTTGGCGCAGTCGTGTCGCTGGCTTTCGATTTTGTGAAAAAACCAGTCGAGGTTCGCAAAATAAATGTATCTGGGGAATGTTTGACTTCTGTACCAAAAGATAGAACCGCGATAACTTTGCGCGTGACGACTTTGGATAAAAACGCCGCGAAATCTATGAAAATGGCAACTGACAAGATGGCAGAAATAACAGATTATCTGAAAACTGCCGATGTCAAGATGCAGACCACTGAATTTAATTCTTATGAAAAAACAGAATGGAATCACGAACTGCAAAAATCTGTGGATTTAGGAATTGAAACACGTATTGCTGTTGAAGTGTCCGCAGATAATATGGAAAAAATTGAAGCGGTGTTGAATAAATTCGCGGGACAAGAAGATGTCTTTACAGAAAACCTGCGCATGTTTACCAGCAGCGAAACTTTGAAGCCTGCGTTGGATAAATGTTTATCTGTCGCACTGGACGATGCACGTGCGCGCGCAAATGCTTTGGTTAGTGGCGACAATTTAAAGGCTGGAAAATTATTGTCTGTTTCGTATGATAATATTTCTTATGGCGAAAGACCTGTGGCAAACTATCGTTTAATGGGCGCAAAAATGGCAGTCGCAGAATCTTTCGACACCAGTGGCAGCATCGTCGGCAAAGATACTGAAATAACAGTTAATGTTTCCGCAACCTTTGAAATAAAATGAACGAAATAATTGCTGAATTTATCGACTATTTGTTGAATACGAAAAATTATTCAACGCATACTGCGGCGGCGTACGAAAACGATATTCGTGATTTTATTAAATTCTTGGCGCGATTCAATAATGGCGATGTAGATGTTGCAAGCGTCGTAAGTTGCGACACCCTTGGCTTTCGTGGTTGGATGGCAGATCGTGCAAAACGCGAATTGACCCATAAATCAACAGCACGCGCGTTGTCTTCGCTGCGAACTTTCTATAAATGGTTGGCACGACAAAAGAATATGCAAAATGATGCCATAGATTTGATTTCTGCGCCAAAGGTCGAACGCAAACTTTCCAAAGCAATCGAAACAACAGATGTCGCCGATATGCATGCAGCAATACGTTCCCTGGATTTCGAAGAACCATGGATTGCCGCACGCGATTGGGCGTTGGTGGTTTTGATATTTGGGTGCGGTCTGCGTATAAGTGAAGCCTTGTCTTTAAAAAATGGCGATGTCGCGCACAGGCCAGAATCTTTGCGTATAATCGGTAAAGGAAACAAAGAACGAATTGTTCCTGTTTTGCCAGCGGTACATGTCGCGATTGAAAAATATATGCGGATAAATCCGTACGGACAAAATCCGCGCGAACCACTTTTTCGCAGTGTTCGTGGGTTGCCTATGTCGGCACGTATGGCGGAAAAAGTTGTTGAAAAATTGCGGCACTATTTGCAATTACCTGATTATGTAACACCGCATGCTTTGCGGCATACTTTTGCGACCGCCCTGTTGGCTGGTGGCGCTGATTTAAGAAGTTTACAAGAATTATTGGGCCACGCATCGCTTTCCACCACGCAACTTTATACCAAAGTAAACATGGCGGAAATTATGGATGCTTATAATCACGCACACCCCATGGCAAATGGGGACGATGCGTAAATATCGGGGTTATTTTGCCTTTTGAATCAAACTGTCAATAACAGTATTTAATGGACGGCCGTCAATTTTTTCACGATAAAAATTATTCATAGTCACGACATCATTGTTGTCAATCTGGATACAGTTTGTTTGCAACAAACCTGGATTGGTTTGATGATGAGTGAAAACCTTGTTCTTTTTTGCACGACCAAGGTCGAAAATTTCACTGTTGTAATCTGTGATAACGAACATACCTTGACCGTCTTCGTTATATACGCACAAATCACCTCTTGACGTTTGAATTATCAATATTTTACGCGCAGTTAATTCTGCTTTTAATTTTGATAATGCTTTTGCTGATTCTGGCGTATTAAAACCAACAAAAGTTGGTCTTATCGATACGGCAAGATATTCATCAGATAAAATTTCTTCAAATATATTGGCCACGCCTGTTGTATTATTGTGGAATTCATCAACAGATATATCTAATGTGACAACTTTTCCAATTTTGTGTGCGAAAATCGCCAAATCTTTTAATATCAATTTTCTGACACTGGCATTATTTCCCCAAACGCCATTAGTTTTTATTGTTGATACGCCACCAATGCTGTTAATTTTATGCAATAAATTTGGGATATAATCAAAATTATCAAACAAATAAGGGCTTAATCCTTCGCCACCACCTATTACAACATATTCTGACAAATTATATGGCAATTCTTTGAATTCGTTCAGATATTTTTCGGTTTTTTCAAGTGGTAAAAAGCGTCCTGGACGTTTTGGACCAGAATTTTCGCAACAATGGGCACAATTTAAATCGCACCAATTAGTTATTTTAAAAGAAAGTGTAAAAATATTTTTCATTTTGTCCTCTTGGTTGACAAAATAATAGTACATTTATTTAATTCNNACAACTAAATATTTGTAAAAAAAACACCGCCCTATCAAGCGGTGTTATTTATAAAGAAAAACTTCTTTATTTTTTCCAGAACGCAAACCCACGTCTTTCTTTGTGTTCTTCGCGGGATTTTCGTTCTTCACGTGCGCGACGACGTTCCGCGCGACGTTCTTGAAATCTCTTTGCAGATTCTTCATCACGTTGTATCAGTTTCAAAGTTGTTACAGATAATTTTCCATTACGAACTTCTTCTTCAAATTCAACGATATCATTTTCATTTAAAAAACGAATATCTGCGGCCTTTAAAGCAGACGAATGAACAAATACATCATCTGTGTTTCCATCTTCATTTGGTGTGTCTGGGGCAATAAATCCAAAGCATTTTTTGCCGTTATACCATTTTACCTTTCCTTGACGCATAATAGATCCTTTTATGCTGTGGTTAATGGTTGTTGCGAAACCCTGTCAACAACCTGTTCTAATTGTACATTAAATACAAAACAAAACGCAAGGAAAAACAAAGGGGGATATAATCATCCCCCTGGGTATTTATTTTTTGTAATACCGTTCCAATTCTTTCATGATGAAATTAAAGAATTTCCCAGACATTGTGTCTGTATTCACCGTCCAATTCGAATTAGAATACGGCATCGCGGACACCAATATGAATTTTGCCATCCATCTGAAAATGCGAATTTCTTGGTCTTTGGTCAATTTTGCGGGTGCATTTTGAACATAAAAGACTTCGTTTTCAACCGCATTGTCAACCTTTTCCATTATAATATCTGTAATTTTCTGCGGATAATAAACGGTTGATATTTTTGGGAAGCCTTCAAACAACATATCTTCATTACCAGCACTGTACAAAATATTCCAACCTATTCTGTCGAACAAATCTTCAACACAATCACAAATTATTGCGTTATATTTCTTGATTCCTTCAAGATGCAAGGTTTCTGTAATATTTTCAAATTTTCCAACCACGATTTTCTTTGGGTCGTCAGATTTTTGATTCTTTCTGGCCTTTTCGTACGCGCCATGTGTTTGATGTTCAAATTCAAAAAAGGTTCGAACCTGACAGATGATTTCCATTGGAATAACCTTGTCTGCGGTTCCTATGTTTAATATCAATTTAGCATCACGATAGCCACGTGGATTTGTTATATCAAAAAACTTGTCACGCACAGCGATTATTTTATCTGGCCACATATTGCAAATGCGTTCGATAAATGTGCGCGCTTGTGGTACCAAATCAAACAAACATTTTATACGCCATACATCTTCCAATCGGGCATAAGGTTTACGAATTTTATCTAATTCACGAACCAATTCAACGGATATTTTTTCATGTCCAGAACCAATTATTCCCAAAACTTTTGCAGACGCATCTGTGATAAAAGATTTCGAAAAAGTTTCATGAATTTTATCAGATATTGCACGCGCAGATGCCAAACGCTTTGTTCGACCAATCACAGTGTACGCTGTTTGGGCGACTTCATTAACATAATCGTTATAATATTTTCCCGTGATTTTATCCAACGAACGCGAAATACTTTTTTGTGCGCCAACAATAACTGTAACAATAGACGATACAGCCAAATCAATTTTATGTCCCTTTGTTGCAACAAAAAACTGATTGCGCATCGGGTCGCCATCCAATCTGTGATTAACTAAATACGGTTCCAATGGGTTAATATCAGAAATTGTGATTTGTTTATTCACTGGCGAATCTGTTTCGTAATCATATGCTTGCACAGCCGCCTTTGGCGCACCAAAACATTTGCCGATATATAAAAACACTTCGTAAAAACAGCCCTTGGAATCTGAATATAAAGTGTTCAAATAATCACGCGTGGCACTGTCTATGCGTTCTTCGGCAAAAGCCTTTTCAATCGCTTCAAGATTTTTTTCATCATGCAACTTTGTAGCCAAGAGGTTGCTGTCATCATCTTTGGTAGCAAACATAAAAAATCCTTTTGCTATTTCATTATCGGGAACAGTATAACATCACGCGCTGTTGGTTGATTAAACACTATCATTGCCAAGCGGTCTATACCCATACCTACACCAGAAATTGGTGGAAAACCATGTTCCATTGCGCGAACAAAATCATTATCTGGGTTGAACGCTTCTTCTTCACCCCCAGCAATATTTTTGGCTTGTTCTTCGAACGCCGCCAACTGTTGTATTGGGTTGACCAATTCAGAATAACCTTTGCATAATTCGCCGCCAGCAACCAATAACTGATACATATCCAGTCTGCGATCATCTTCATCGTTATGACGCGCAAGTGGTACCATGTATGTAGGATAGTTATACAAGAAAGTTGGTTGAACTATTTGATTTCTGATTTTGCGTTTATAGACGTAATCAACTAATGTTGGAATAGATTTCAAATCGTCCAATTCGCCATCTGGGAACATACCATTATCGACCAGTTGTTTACGCAATTTATCGACATCATCAAATTCAAGTATGCTGCAACCAAACAATTCGTTCATTTTCGCAGTATAATCCATCATTTCGTATTTGCTGAAATCTAACATTGTGCCTTGGTATTCAATTTGCAATGTACCACGCGCCTTTTGAATCAGTTCTTGGACCATTTGCCATGTAAAATCGATATTGCGTTTGTAATCCCAATATGCCGCATACCATTCTATCATTGTAAATTCTTGCAAGTGCATTGCGTCCATACCTTCGTTACGGAAATCTTTTGCAACTTCGTAAACGCGATCAAAACCTGCGCCAATGGCTTGTTTCAAGAATAATTCTGGTGAAATACGCAATTGGAAATCTGCATCCAAAGCATTGTGGTGTGTGGTAAAAGGTTTTGCTGCCGCACCAGATGCGATGTTTTGCATAATTGGTGTTTCGATTTCTAAAAAGCCATTTCTGTTCATAAATTCACGCAAATTATGTGTCATCTTGAAACGACCAAGCAATGCATTGCGTGCTTCTGGATTAGAAATAATATCCAAATATCTTTGGCGATAACGCGTTTCTGTATCCGTTAATCCATGATATTTTTCAGGCAATGGACGCAAAGCCTTTGCCAAGATTTCATATTTAGAAACACGAACAGTCAATTCACCAGCAGTTGTGTGATAAAGAGTACCTGTAATTCCAATAAAATCACCCATATCAACATTGGCTTTCATAAACTTATAAGTTTCTTCGCCCAATTCTTCGCGGGACATAGAAAATTGAATTTCGCCTTCGATATCATAAATGCGTCCAAACATTAACTTGCCCAACCAACGCAGAGCCGTCACACGACCACACAACACAACAGGAGTATCATCAGCCAATTCGCGCGCTTCGCTGATTTTATGAGAACGATCAAATTTATCTTTCCAGACGCAACCATCACGTTGTTTGATGTTTTCAACCTTTTGTAAACGTGCTTCAAGTTCGTTTGTTGATATCTGTGTGTTTTCTGCCATTTTCTTTGTCCCTTGGTTAATATTAAAAAACAGACGCAAGTTCAGTGCGTCCGTCACATTTATTTGTTGATGGTCGCACCTGTTTTATTCAAAAGAGCGTTTTATCATTTTCATTACTTAAATACCGTTTTAAATCTGGGACAATTTATAACACAAATATTACAAATTATCAACTGTTTTTTAGCAATTTGACTTTTTTTGCTTGATATGGTACAAAAACGGTATAAAGCAAGGGGTTTACGATGAGTTTAAGTAAAAAAGAAATACTGTCCATTGCACAAGATTCTACAACAACGTTTTATCTGTACAAAGATCAAGCAACCAGCGATGATTTAATTAAAATTATAAGGAACATACCCGCAAGAACACCTGTCTTTATGCTTTTACCAATCGTAAAAACAATCTCAGAATACAAAATCGGCACTTTGACAGATGAAGTGAAATATGAATTGTTGTACACTATTGGTATTAAACGCAACAGCTATACAGATTTACAACAAATCGTTGATATGTTTCATACCTATAATATTTCTGTCCCAGATGACATGCCCAGCAAACTTGTTGAAGATATTCTTTCGTCAAAAACAGATTCTCTTGTCGATAAAGATTGTAAAATTTGGGCTGTTATAAACTGTATGAAACCAAAATTTACAAAGCAAATTATTAAAAGATTTATGGATAGCTCTTTGTTTTATGCTCAATCTAAGTTATTAGAGTATATATTAAACCAATTAGTTGCCGACAAAGATTTTACTTTTATATTGGAACAACGACGTTTGTTTAATTATCTGTCGGAAAATAAACCAGAAGTAGCAAAACAAATTGTCAAAAGTGTATTTGACACAAAACAATTAGATTGGATTGCTGAACGTTTAAAAGAACATCCTAACTATAAGCGCGGTATTTTGTTTTCAAATGATCTGACCGAACAGATGGTTGATTTATGCTTGAAAGAACACAGAGCAGATCTTGTTTTCAATACGGATGACAATGTGTTTGACTATGTGACCAACACAAAACCAGCGTTGGCAAAGGCAGCGTTGCAACAACTGTTTGAAGACAAGAAAGAAGAATTTATATCTTCTAATCCAAAAGTTTTGTCTTACATCCTTAAATACGAACCAGAATTGTTGAAAAAATTGTCAGCAAAGAAAACCGTTATGGAAACCGTAAAACCATTAGAAACTCTGGCATTATTAAATAAAATGCCTTTGCCAGATGCCGATTTGGAATTCGCATACATAAAAAGAGATAACAAAGCAAATAATGTATTTCCACCAAAAGAAAAATTATCACCAGAAACGCAAGATTATATCAGCATCATAACTGGGGAAAAAGTGAAAGACACGGCATTGTTTAAAAGGTTAAGCGCACGTGTAATATCTGCACTGATAGATTGTCATTTTAATGATCAAGCAGACTGGTATAAAATCATGGAACAATTGCTGATTGCAAATCCAAATCTGGATGTGAAATTCATTCAACAAATGTTAAACATCGACAGAAGAACAGAAGTCCTGATCAAACGCCACTGGAAAGGCAGTTTAAGGAAGATATATTTAAAGGAATTAAAACAAACACTGATGTCTGTGTTTAAACAAAATCAAAAGAAACGTTAAAAAAGCGCCCTTTTGGGCGTTTTTTTATACAAAACACATTATAATAAAAAAACACTTGCAATATTCAAAAAATTATGTAAGAATATGCGGGCAATGCGAGCGTAGCTCAGTTGGCTAGAGCGCAACCTTGCCAAGGTTGA
>DEBV01000011.1:14748-15573 GCA_002348925.1 Alphaproteobacteria bacterium UBA2947
GAGGTCGAGGGTTCGAGCCCCTTTGCTCGCACCAAAGTTTTAACACCCGAAAGGGTGTTTTATGTTATCACAGAACAAGAGGTGAAAAAATGGCCGAAAAATTCCTTAATTTCCGCGCAGTTAACCCTATTACAGGATTTGCATTGGGTATGTTCTGTACAGAAGTTTGTTCAAAACCATTATCAGAATGCCCGCTGTACAAGGCTTTAAAAGCAGACACGCGTTTAAATGTGGGTTTTATCACAAACAAATATGGCAAAGAAGTTATTAACGTTGATTTTCCCGCCACTTATGACAAAGAATTTCTGGCAAAAGAATATAAACGCTTTAAAAATATCGCCATTGACTGTGCAAAAGAACAAGAAAAATCTAGATAAAACATATTAAAAAAACCACCTTTTCAGGTGGTTTTTATTTATATTGGTATGGCTTAAAACCATTTCCATGGCTGGAAAGCCTTTAACAAACCGATAAATGTTCGTTTGTCTGTATAGGTATGACCGCAACGCGGGCAAACCAAGAAAGGTTTCAAGAACGCATTTACCTTTGCAAAAGCAAACACCCATATAAAGAAGCCTAACACCCATGCAGCAATCACCAAGCCCCATGCAACATAGCCAAAGTATTTATTAACTGTACTGGTCAAGATTTGGACAACGCCCAAGTTTGATTTTTCCAAATCATTGTATATCTTTGTTGCCACAGGCCAACTTGATGGACGCCACGGATAAACATGCTTGATTCCGTAATTAGTCAACAAAGTAGTTCCCAAACCGCCAGAATTTTTATCCAGTTGTTTTTTGACGGCTTCGTCTATCATTTTAT
>DEBV01000011.1:15589-17413 GCA_002348925.1 Alphaproteobacteria bacterium UBA2947
GTCTTTACAGAATCAAGTTTTTTATTCACTTGTTCCGCCACAGCATCAACTTTCGCGATATTTTTATCTGCGACAGCAACTGCTTTGTTTGTTTCATCTACTGCCTTGTCTATTTCGCCAGTTTTAAAGCCGAATTTATTTGCCAAACCTGTTATTTTTGAAACTTTGTTTGTTTCCTGTTTGACTTTATTTGTTTGTGCTTTTGCCTTGGCAGTTGTGTCAGTCACTTTATTTACACCGCCTTCGACAATTTTTACTTTTTCAATCGCAACAGCGACAGGTTTTTCAAGATTTATAGAATCTTTTATTCCATCCAACAATTTTTGATATTGTTCTTGGATATTGCGTTGCAAATCAAAGAACATAGACACAACCATAGATTTTTTAATTGGTCCTGCATAATGATTCTTTACATGTAATGGGAACCATGCCACAAATATCAACCATATCACAGAAACTATTGCAAAAACGCGTTTAGTTGTTGTAATCACAGATGTCTTTTTGGCGACAGTTTTTTGTCCGCCCATATCTATAACTTCGATTTGTTTTTTAGCCATAAAATCCCCCTTGTTCATTGCGTATATAATATCAAATTTTGGTATTGTTTTTCAAGAGGTTTGTTATTTGGTGTTTTCTATAAATCTTTTTATGGCTTCCGCATTTGTTTCAAAAAAGAAGTTTTTTGTTTTATCGTTTTCGTTAAATTCGACCATCTGTAATATTGTTTCATAATAAACATTAGCAGAAGTTTTACTTTTAAAAGTATGTATTTCTTGTGTTGGGAAAGCATTATAATAATTCGAATTTTTGTTCTGTTTCAAGCATGCCAAAGTATAAACAAAGGCCAATTTGTCTAAATCGCGTTTAGCAACTGCCAAATATATTTTTTCATCCATATTTAAAGTCAAGACTGGTTTATTTGCATTACTCATCTTTATTTTCTTTTGTATATTCTTTGATAAATTCATTCTTGAATTCTTGGAATTTACCCTGCTCTATGCTTTCACGAATACCGCGCATCAAATCTTGATAAAACCACAAATTGTGTTGGGTCAACAATGTCGCGCCCAAGATTTCATTACACTTAACCAAATGGTGAATATAAGCGCGCGAAAGTTTGCACGCTGGGCATCCACATTTATCATCTATTGGACGTTCGTCATCTGTGAATTTAGCATTACGCATATTCATTGTGCCATGTCTGGTAAAGGCCTGTGCTGTGCGCCCTGCGCGCGTAGGCATAACACAATCGAACATATCGACACCACGTTCAACTGCACCAAGTATATCAAGCGGTGTTCCAACGCCCATTAAATATCTTGGTTTATCTGTTGGTAAAAACGGTGTGACGGTTGCAATCATATCGAACATAACGCTTTGTGGTTCACCAACCGCAAGTCCACCGATTGCATACCCGTCAAAACCAATTTCTGTTAAAGCCTTTGCAGATTTTTCACGCAGGTCTTTAAAATCTGCACCCTGAACAATACCAAAAATTCCGTATCCTTTGCGGTCAATAAAGGCGTCTTTGCTGCGACGCGCCCAACGGGTTACCATATCTACATTTTTTTCGGCTTTTTCACGCGTGGTCGGCAAATGCAAACATTCATCCAAAACCATTGTAATATTAGAATCCAGTTGATGTTGAATATGAACGCTGTCTTCTGGTCTTAAAAAATGTTTAATTCCACCATCAATATGTGAAGTAAATTCTACGCCATCTTCCTTCATTTTAACCAAATTCGAAAGCGACATAACCTGAAAGCCACCAGAATCTGTTAAAATTGGGCCATGCCAGCCACCAAATTTATGAAGTCCACCCAT
>DEBV01000011.1:17432-34318 GCA_002348925.1 Alphaproteobacteria bacterium UBA2947
TAGTTTCCCAAAATAACTTCGGTTCCAGTTGCGGCAACCTGTTCCATGGTAAGCGCTTTCACAGTGGCTGCTGTACCCACAGCCATAAAAGCAGGCGTTTGAAAAGTTCCATGCGCAGTTTCAACACTGCCGCGTCTTGCATTCCCATCTTTTGCGATTAAATTATATTTTAACGACATTTTTCCAACCACCTTTGTGCAGTAAATTCATAGTCAATACTGTCTTTATATTTTTGCGTACCATAAAACTGATCGTTCATTTGCATTACCCCAAATTCATGCGCAATATAATGTTTTATAAATATTTGGATACCGACAGGTAAAAACGGGTCTTGCAAAAAACTGTTCATCCAAACACGTCGAAATTCAAAAATTCTGTTATGTGGACTTCTTTTCGTTAAACCGTCAGTAGATCCAACCAGTTGATATAATTTATCTGTTTGCATTTTTGTTTCAATATATTCGATTTCTTTTTTATCGAACCAAACCCCGAACCACGGTGCCAATTCAAATATGGTTCCAGCAAAACGCTTTTGCACAAAATATGCATATTCTTTAGTGACTTCTTTTCCCGTAAGCATTAAATATCCTTTTTGAATAACAAACAACAATCGCCATAACTGAAAAATCTATATTTTTCGTCCACCGCGTGTTTATAGGCGGCTTTCATTTCATCAAGTCCTGCAAATGCAGATACCAACATAAACAATGTTGATTTAGGCAAATGGAAATTTGTTAACAATACATCAACCGCGCCAAATTTATAACCTGGCGTAATAAAAATATCTGTGGTTTGACAAATGGGCATAACGCGCCCTGTTACGCCGTTAGACTTTGCCAGCATCGAAGCACTTTCTAATGTTCGCATAGATGTTGTACCAACCGCAATAATGCGTTTTGCGTTGTTTATAATTTCTGCTTGTTCTGGTGTGATACAGCACCATTCGCTGTGCATTTTGTGTTCGTTCAGATTTTCGGTTTTAACAGGCATCCAAGTTCCAGCGCCAACATGCAAAGTAATTTTCACTATCTTTGCACCAGCCTTTTCAATTTCTGATAATAATTCATCTGTAAAATGAAGACCTGCTGTTGGTGCCGCTGCTGATCCTGTATGTTTTGCATATACAGTTTGATATCTATCATTTTCTTTTAAACTTTCGTGAATATATGGTGGTAGTGGCATTAATCCAATTTGATCTAATATTTCATTAAGGATTCCATCATATTCAAATTTAACTTTACTTGTTCCATCTTCTAAAACATCTAAAATTTCTGCTTTTAAAAGTCCATCTCCAAATATAACTTTAGAGCCCGGTTTTAATTTGTTTCCCGGTCTTACAATACTTTCCCAAATATCTCCATCTAATTGTTTTAATAATACAAACTCAACATTTGCTCCTGTATCTTTTTTNNAATAATTCATCTGTAAAATGAAGCCCCGCGGTTGGCGCCGCCATAGACCCAAGCGGATCTGCGTACACAGTTTGATAACGTTCCCTGTCTTCGTTTTCTTCTTCGCGTTTCATATACGGTGGCAGTGGCATTTTTCCGTATTTATTCAACAAATCAAAAACATTATTGCAATTAAATTTTAACAACAGACCACTTTCGTCATCTTTATCAACAACTTCTATTGGCGTGCCATCAACCATAGTCAAAACATCACCGACCTTGATTTTGTTGAATTTTTTACACAACCCCCACCAGTTTTTATCATCCTGCGCTGTATGCAGAGTTATTTCGTGTCCACTTGCTTCAAAACGCGCGGGTATAACACGCGAATTGTTGAAAACAACTACATCACCTGGTTTAATAAAAGAAACTATGTCACGAATATGTTTGTCTTCTGTTCCTTTACCATTTACAACCAACATACGCGAAGAATCACGCTTTTCTAACGGATGCGAAGCAATAAGTTCGGATGGTAATTCAAAATCAAAATCTGACGTATGATACATTTTATCTTGTTTTTGTTGTGTTTGTTTTTAATTTATTAAACTGTTCGCGCTGTTGCCTTGCATAAAGCGAATCCATATTACAATTCACACCAACATCGCCCAGAAACAGAATCAAAAACCTTTGATAATCTTTGTCGTGCACAAAAGATCCACCTGTGACAATCGATATTGTATCGCCTGTTTTCAAATAGTTATAGATTTCGTCTGTTTTATTTTTTCTAAAATTCAATAAAATCCGTTCTTGACCTGTTTCTACACTTTTCAAGAAAACGGCTTCTTCAATATCATTAGACACAATACCTGTGATGACGTTTTTGTGTTCTTGCTGTTTTCTGCAACCCGCCAACATAAGCAATGGAATCAGTGCCATTATTTTATAATTCTTCATATTTTGCCTTTTTATTTAAATTCTAATCCTTGGTCAGTGTAGTTTTCGGCTACTTCTTCCCAATTTTCTTCAACACGGACAAACAAATGCAAGCGTGCGTTTACACCCCACTGATCTTGAATATCATGGCGTGCCGCAGTTCCAATTTTCTTTAATTGTTCGCCACCACGACCAACAACTATCTTTTTGTGTGCCGCATTTTGAACAACTATTTTTTGGTAAATTTCAAGAACACCTTCGTCATCTTGTTCGACTTTTTCTGTCACAACATTTATGTGATAAGGCAATTCTTGATGAATATATTTGTATATCTTTTCGCGTGTTAATTCTGCCAGATAAAGCATATCTGGAACATCAACCGCATCTTTGTCATCAAACAAATATGGCGATTCTGGCATAACCGTTGCCAGTGATTTTAACATCTGTTCAACGCCATCGTTTTTCAGTGCAGAAATCATAAATATCTCGTTGAAATTTGCCATGTTTGATAATTCAGCAACCATTGGCAAAAGCGTTGTTTTTGGAATTGAATCCACTTTGTTCAACGCGACAAAAAGGTTCTTGTGCGCTTTAATTTTTTCTATCAAATCGCGAACAGTTTGTGTAATACCCTTTTGTGCATCTATAACCAGCAATACCGCGTCCGCATCTTCCAGTGCAGACATAGCAGCCCCCACCATCGCCCTGTCCAATCTGCGTGAAGGTTTAAAAACACCAGGCGTATCAACAAAAACCAATTGTTTGTTGCCAATCATCTTAATCGCGCGCAAACGAGTTCGCGTGGTTTGAACCTTGTGCGAAACAATAGATACCTTGCGCCCCATAATTTGGTTCATCAAGGTTGATTTACCGGCATTTGTTGGGCCGATAATTGCTATAAATCCTGAATAAGTCTTTGTCATACCCCGAAAGATAACACAACTTTTGCAAAAAACAACAAAAACCTTGAAAAAACGAAATATTATAATACTATTCCTTTGCGAGAGAGACCAACATACCAAGGATGTGTACTATGCAATTAAGTGGTCCAGAAATATTAAGACAAATGAAATTAAACAATCCAGGCAACCCTGGCGAATACGGCAGACCTAATATTATCATTAAACCTTTTGATGAAAGATGTTTAGGGTCCAACAGTTATGATTTACATTTATCGCCTATGTTCAAGGTGTATAAAGATACTGTACCATATGGTATGTTGCCATACATTCCTTACGAACCAGGAAAAAAATATTCTATGCGCGATTGGTTTGGTAACGAAGCGTATTACAAAGATTATATAAACAAACCATTTAAATATGATTTTCGTAATCCAAATTTCTTGATTGACCCAACAAAAGAAAAAGAAACTATTGATTTTGAAATTCCAGAAACTGGTGCGATTTTAAATCCACAATTTGGTTATTTGGCATCCACAGTGGAATATACAGAAACTTATAATTTGTTCCCTTATATTGACGGAAAATCTAGTATTGGACGCAATTTTATATTAAATCATCATACTGCGGGTCGCGGTGATGACGGTTTTTGCGGAACATGGACACTGGAAATTCGCGTTCTTCATCCAACAGTTGTTTACCCCTTTATGCGTATTGGTCAAATTTATTATGATGAATTTCGTGGTGAACGGAAACAATACAACAAAAATTCATCCAGCCATTATAATGGTCAACAAGGCCCAACGCCTGCGGCACCAGTACCTGTTGATTCATTTATCAAAGATTTGGTTGAAAAACAAAGATAAAAAAAGCCGCAAATTGCGGCTTTTTTATTTCAATTTCTTGGCCCATTCGTTATCTGGGAAGTTTTTACGCAACATTGTCGCATAACCGTTCGCCTGCTCTGGCAAGCCGATGGCTGTATAACATTCTGTCAAACGGAACATTGCTTCGGGCGTCATTACTGTTTCTTGAGCCGTTGCAACAACAGATTGCAGACGTGTTATCGCCGAAGTCCAATTCTTTTGTTGCATATCGTTGCGCGCAGCATACATAACCTTGCCAGCAATATAATTTTTCAAGATAAGTATTTTATTTTCTGCGTTTTTAGCATATTCGCTGTGCGGAAAACGTTGAGTTAATTGTTGGAACTGTTGCAGTGCATACGCGGACATTTCAGGATCGCGGCGAACATCACTGACCTGACGATAATAGCACATACCGCGCAAATACATCATGTATGGAACGTCTTTATGTCCAGGGTGAAAACGCATATATCTGTCGATTGCCAAAATAGCCCCAGCAAAATCTTTATCCAGATAACGCGAATACGCCATCATAACCAGCGCATCCGCAGACCATGGATTAGACGGATACTGCGATTCAGCGGTTTGGAACAATTCCGCTGCTTCTTCATAATTCTTTTTGTTAAATTCTTTGTATGCGTCCGCATAAATATCTTCCAGTGGACGTTCGGGTTTAATTTCTTCGCCGCCACCGCACGCGTACAACAATGGTAAACAACATAATAATAAAACGATTTTTTTCATACTTGAAATTCCTTTGCTATTCGCAGTATAATGAAAGGTATAAAAAAATAAAAGAAAAAAAATAGGTATAGGTATGAAATTAGGAAGAAATATATTCGGCGTTGGGGCAATGACTGGAATAAGTCGTGTTTTTGGTTTTATTCGTGATATGTTGATTGCTCGCTTTTTGGGTGCGGGTCGTATGTCTGACATTTTCTTTGCCGCGTTCAAATTGCCTAACCTGTTTCGCGATTTGTTGGGCGAAGGTGCACTTTCCGCTATCTTTATTCCTATGTATACAGATATGAAGAAAGATGAAGGTTTTGCGAAAAATGTTTTTTCTTGGTTAATGGTTATACTGCTGGGGCTGACAATCGTATTTGAAGTATTTATGCCATTGGTTATTTGGGCGCTGGCACCTGGGTTTTCAGAAGATCCTGGCAAGATGCAATTAACAGTGACTATTGCGCGCATAATGTTCTTTTATGTTATCTTTATTTGTGGTGCAGCGTTTTTATCAGCTGTCCTTAATGCACATTCTCGCTTTATTTTGGCGGCGTTTATGCCAGTTATGTTGAATATTATGCTGATTGGCGCGTTGGCTGCATCAGTATTCTATGGCAATCAGTACATTATCTATGTAATGGCCGCGACGGTTGTAGTATCTGGAATCTTACAATTCTTTATACTCTGGCAACGAATACGGGCGAAACATTTTGGTCTGCGTTTAGTGCTTCCACATTGGAACGGTCAAATTAAGAGTATGTTCAAACGTTTTGGGGTAAGTTTGGTTGGTTCTGGATTTTATCAGATAACTATTATAGTTGGAACATTAGTAGCCAGTTGGCAATCAGGTGCAGTATCATGGCTTTACTATTCAGACCGTATGGTGCAATTACCTTTTGCGATGATAGGTTTGGCAGTTGGAACAGTTTTGATTTCTTCCATTTCAAAAGCATTGACTGACGGCAATATGCGCAGTGTCCATTTGCAACAAAATTCGTCTATGCGTCGTTCGATGATGCTGATTATCCCTTGTATGGTTGGGCTGTTCGTGTTGGCAGAACCAATCATAAGGATTTTATTCCAACATGGTGCATGGACACCAGAATCTACACATGCGGTTGCGCTGGCGATAAAAATACAATGTTTGGTCTTGCCAGCAATGTTAATCAGTCAGATTTACAGCAAGACCCTTTATGCTTCACAAGATGTTAATACACCTGTACGCACCAGTGTTATATCATTAGGTGTTGCAACAGTGATTTATTTGGCACTGTTCCCAATGATTGGCTATTTATCCATCCCTGTTGGTGTGGTGGTCAGTGGTTATGTCAAAAACTATTTATTGGGACGCGTTTGTCGCAAACGTGGTCTGGTAAAAACAGAAAAAAAGACATTTGCCGCAATATTTATATTCGCGTTGATTTCTGCGGCTTTGGGATACGCATTGTCTATGGTAAGTATCGCAAGCATATTCACACTGGGAATCGCGATGGCGGCATTTGGCGCGCTGTATTTACCAACCGCTTTTGTAATCGACAGATTTTTAATAAAATAAGATTTGCAAGCACCCCTTTTTTATGATAAAATATCATTATGAGATAAAAATAATTATCCCACAACAAGGAGTGAGAATATGAAAAAAATCGTATCTTTAACAGTTTTAACCGCTTTGGTTGCTGGCTGTATGGATTTAAATTCCCAAAACGAAGCTGCAACTTATGGACAAGCAGGTTTCGAAGAAGAACAATTAGCACCTGCTGCAAACACTTTGACTACTGACGCTTATTTGATGGCGGCGGCACCAAAATACTATATCGGCAGTCCATATAAAATCGAAGATGTACAATACATCCCTGGCGAAGATTTGACTTATAACCAAACTGGTGTTGCAGGAATTGTTCCTGTGGAATTAAATGGTTCAAAAACCAGCGATGGCGAAATCTTTAATTCTAATCAGTTGGTCGCAACAAGTAAAACATTGCCGTTGCCATCTATTGTGAAAGTCACAAACTTGGAAAACGGGGATTCAGTTGTTGTTCGTGTAAATAATCGTGGACCATTTGTGAACACTCGTATTATGGATTTGTCTGCGGCTGCGGCACAACAAATTGGTATGAACGGCACTGCAAAAGTTCAAATTCAAATTTTGGCTGATGAATCAACCGCTGTGAAAAAAGCAACTTTGGGTGAAGTTGAAAAAGCAGAACCAGTAAAAGAAGAAGTTGTTGTTGAAAAAGTGACGGTTGCTGAACCAGCACCAGTAGCAGCAGCGGCTGGCGATTACAGCGTTCAAGTTGCCGCTGTTTACAGCGAAGATAACGCAAATGCTTTGGCGAAAGAATTGGCACCTTATGGTAACGCGAAAGTTGTTCGCGAAGGCGACATGTACAAAGTTCGTATTATCGATTTGGATGCGGCAAGCGCACGTCGCGTAATAGATTCTTTGCGCAGCGACAAAGGTATGGCACCTGGCTTGTTGAAAGCAGGCAAATGGGTCAACGCTGACAGCATTTAATCGCGATATAAAACAAAATTAACCGCCCAATCGGGCGGTTTTTTGTGCTTGATTTAAAAATCCGATGTGTTCTATGATTTGAACAAAGGAATTTGTTCTTATGCGCGTATCTGTTTTCTTTTTATCGTGTTTAATGTTGGCTGGTTGCAACAGTGTTTATTACAAACCACACACATTGGATAAATCTCAGGTTGTTTATGCATCTCGTGGTGGTTATTCGATGCAAAGATCCATAAAACAGACGATGGAAGAACGTGGTTACGATGTTCACGTTGGAACACTGCGCACTGAAAGACAAGCNNAGCAGAAGATATAGATTTTCAAACTTTTGATATACCACAAAAGGCAAAATACGTTGTGACTGTGAAAGAACGCAAAGAAATTTTACGACCAATATGGTGTGCTTTTAATGGATTTTGGTGGTGGAATTTTAATGTGTCTATAACAGAAAGAAAAACTGGCAAAGAAATATTATCTTGGCGCGGTCGCGGTTGTCAAAATTCTTCAATACGAAAATTAAATTCTGTTTTGAACGAATTAGAAAAATAAAAACACCGCAAAAGCGGTGTTTGATTTTATAAATAAATCTTAATCTATTTTTGCGTATTCACAGAAACCTTCGCTGGTATCACAACGCGAAACAACACCTTCGCTGATGAAATAACCTTGTGAATGCAAGCATGCTGGGCATACTTTTGGTGCTTCTGTTCCAATGTGCCAGTTGCCACAGTTTGTACAACGCCACATTACGATTTTATCAGATTTAAAGATTGTTCCGTTTTCGATTGCTTCTGCCAATGCGCGAAAACGTGATTCATGATAACGTTCTGCATATCCGATGTTTTTCAAAACTTCTGCGATTGCGGTAAAGCCTTCTTGTGCAGCGATTTGTGCGAATTGTGGATACATATCTGTGTTTTCTTCGTGTTCACCGTATGCCGCTGCTTTCAAGTTTTCCAATGTGTCGCCTATTTTGCCTGCTGGGAAAGCCGCTGTGATTTCTAATGCGCCACCTTCCAAGTATTTGAAAAGACGTTCTGCGTGTTCTTTTTCTTGATTTGCAGTTTCTTCAAAGATTTTTGCGATTGCTTCATATCCGTCTTTTTTTGCCTGACTTGCAAAGAAAGTATAACGATTGCGTGCCTGAGATTCACCAGCAAATGCAATTAACAAATTTTTTTCTGTTTGGGTTCCTTTGATAGATACCATATATGTTCTCCTTTTTTGTTTGTCGATGCCTTGATTTTATCAGATAAAGCCCATAAAATCAAAGCGTTTATTTTATTTTGTTCTGCTGTGCATTATTGAAAACAGCGTCGTGTATAACATCCCTGTGTTCGTCCCATATTTTCAACCCCAAGAACGCACGCGCAGATTCAATTGTTGTACCATATCCCCAGAATTCATTTTTGTTCGTGACACAGTGCGAAACTATGAAATCTGCACCATTGCCGTCAATAATAAACGGACCATAACAGTTGTATTCAACCAATTTTGCCGTCCAATATTCAAACTTTGTATTTTCGTTGTAATTTAATTTCTTGATCACNNATCTCTATCACGAACGCGAGTTATTTTATGCGGAAACTTTTTTTGAACACGCCAAAGACCTGCTACACGGTCCACGTTTTCAAGCTTCGCCCCCTTTTCACCCAAAACTATTTTGCGTCCGTTTGCGCTGATTGCTTTTTCATTATGAACGGCTTTACAGAAAGCGGCTTTTTTTACAAATTCTGCCTGATTTTCTGTCAAAACAAGCCCATTTGGTAAAGGTTTCAAAAAATCAGAACACGGATTCATCATTGTTTTTATCCTTTATTTTTCTGTCAGCGCAAGCATCTGTTTTTCAATTTCATCTATCATTTTTTCAATGCCAATATGACCAGCGGCACTGATTGTCAAAATTGTTGGCTTTTTTTTGCGACCAAACGACTTTTTAAATTCGTCCATGCGCGATTTTAATTCTTCGTCTGACAGTGTGTCTATTTTGTTTATAACAACAACTTCTGGTTTATTCAAAAGACCGCCACCGTACGAATCCATTTCGTGTCTTATTGTTTTATAGCGCGTTGCCCAATCACTTTCAGAACCGTCAATCACATGCAATATCAATTTAGTGCGTTCCGCGTGTCCAAGGAATCTGTCACCAAGACCAACGCCCATATGCGCCCCTTCGATAAGCCCAGGTAAATCAACCATTACAAATTCACGATTGTGCGCATACATAACCCCCAACTGTGGATTCAATGTTGTAAAAGCATAGTTCGCAATCTTTGGACGCGCAGCCGTCACAACAGACAATATCGTTGATTTCCCAGCATTTGGAAAACCAACCAAACCAATATCTGCAATCAGTTTCAGGCGCAATATAACCGTTCTTTCTTCACCTGGCAAACCATCATTAGCCTGACGCGGCGCGCGATTAGTCGGGCTTTTGAAATGCAGGTTTCCCCAACCGCCATTTCCACCACGCGCGGCACGATATTCCATATAATCTTCGTTCAAATCTGCATATTCGATTTCTTCATTTTCAGACAAAATTACTGTACCCGTTGGCACTGGCAGATAAAGTGTTTCGCCAGAATAACCTGTGCGCATTTTACCCATACCGTTTTGACCGCGTTGCGCAACAAACTTGGTTTTATAACGATAATCTATCAAAGTATTCACATTTGGAACTGCGCGAAAAACCACGTCTCCACCGCGACCACCGTCACCACCATTTGGCCCACCAAATTCAATGTATTTTTCACGACGAAATGATGCGGCACCATTGCCACCATCACCTGCTTTGATATAAATTTTTGCTTTGTCTAAGAACTTCATTTTATAGCCTTTTTAACCATTATAACTTAAAAAC
Organism: Alphaproteobacteria bacterium UBA2947; assembly: GCA_002348925.1. Classification (GTDB taxonomy): domain Bacteria; phylum Pseudomonadota; class Alphaproteobacteria; order Rs-D84; family Rs-D84; genus Enterousia. Next base: position 27,626 of record DEBV01000011.1, read on the forward strand.
TTGCAATTTCCAGTACGAATATTTATAATGTGTTTTGCCACGCAAGTGGTGATGATTCTGAATTCGTTGCGGAATAATCGTTTTGGACTGGGGGGCGGTACCCCACAGCTCCACCAGATTTTTATGGGGCTGACATAGTTTCGACAGGCGAAGTAAAGGCAAATCGATTGAATCCGGGTTGTTCCGTTATAAACAAACTAAAAACTGAATGGCGATAGAATCGCTGCGAACGACAATGTTCGCTTTGCAATGGCTGCCTAAGATGGCATTGAAATACGTTGGCAATTGTTGATGTATTTCGTTTAGCTTTTGCGGGGTTCATCGGGTACCTGGCACCAGAAACCCGATATTATAGATAAAATAAAAAGGGAAAAAAATGTTTGGAAAAATTAAAAAAGTGTTCTTTACAGGCGTCTTTGGCGTTTTGTATTTGTCTTATATCGCACAATTTGTATATGTTTTGGCATATTTAGAAGGATACGAAAACCAAGTTATTGGTTTGGCATTATTGTCTGTTGAATGGTTGGTTTTGATTGCTGCACGTTATTTATCAAAACGTTCCAGCAGCAATGCTCAAGGTGGCCACAACAATGGTTTTCGTCGTCGTTAATAGATGACAGAACTTTTAAATCCCTGGCAAATGCTGGGGATTTTTTTATAACTTGAAAAACGAATAAAATATTCTATATTTATTCTTGCTATGAAAGAATATATTTTACCCGTTCGTGATTTAGTCGTACACCCAGGACTTACTGTGCCTGTGTATGTCGATAATCCGCTGTCTGTTGCGTGTATAGAAGCCGCGACGAATAATCACCAAAGAATTATTTTGTGTCCACAACACAGTTGGGCATATCCATCCACTGTTGATGACATATTTAATACTGGAACAATCGGCGAAATTGCCCAGGTTTTGCATATGCCAGACGGTGCTATTCATGCGATAGTTCGTACAACTAATGTTGTTGATTTATCAGATGTTATTATCACAAACGGTATTTTTTCGAGCGACATAACCCCTGTTGAAATTTTGGACGATTCCGAATTTGAACAAACCATCGCCTTGCGCGACAAAGTTCGCGACGCAATGCAGACCTTGTCAAACCATCATAAATTCAAGATGGAAAAACTGCATGCGATTATTCAAAATTATCCTATGCCTGCATTTGTAGATACTGTTATTCAAATGGCGGATATTGACACAGAAATCGCAGTTGAAATCTTGAAAATGAAAACATGGCGTGAAAAATTAGTATCTTTGCTGGAACAACTGATGCTGTCTATTGAAACAGAAAAAATTGAAGCAAATATAAATCGTCGTGTTCAAAACCAAATGGAAAACGGTCAAAGACAGGCTATATTACAAGAAAAAATGCGCGCAATCCAAAAAGAAATGGGCGAAGATGACGAAGAAATGGACACTGCCAGCATGCGCAAAAGAATCGAAAATTCTGCAATGCCGATGGAGGCAAAAGAAAAAGCAATGTCTGAATTTAAACGTATGCGCACTATGTCACCAATGTCCCAAGAAGGCGGTTTGTTAAAAACTTATCTTGACGAATTGTTGGCGATGCCATGGAATAAATCTGACACCGCACCAATAGATTTGAAAACCGCACGCAATGTTTTGGATGCGGAACATTCTGGTATGATGCCAGTTAAAGAAAGAATTTTGGAACACATTGCCGTTATGAAAAAGACAGGTAAAAACCGTGGCAGTATTTTATGTTTTGTAGGCGCACCAGGGGTCGGAAAAACTTCACTGTGTAAATCTATTGCAAACGCCCTGTCCCGCAAATACTGCAGAATATCACTTGGTGGTATATCTGATGAAGCACACTTTCGTGGACATCGTAAAACCTATATCGGCGCACAATGCGGTCGTATTATGGACGCTTTAAAACGTTGCAAATCTAACAATCCTGTTATCGTCTTGGACGAAATAGATAAAATGGGACGCGATTGGCGTGGAGATCCAGAATCTGCTTTGTTGGAAATACTGGACCCAGAACAAAACAAATCTTTCCGCGATCATTATTTGGAAGTAGATTTTGATTTATCAAATGTTCTTTTCATTGCGACTTCGAATTCTTTGAATATGTCGTCCGCATTAAAAGACCGTATGGAAATCATAGAAATCCCAGGATACAGCGAAAAAGAAAAAATCCAAATAGCCCGCGAACACCTGATTAAGCGCGCCGCCGAAGATACTGGATGGGACGTAAACAACATTGTTATTTCAGATGAAGCCATTGCGCATATAATCCGCAACTTTACATCCGAACAAGGCGTTCGTGAATTGCAACGCGAAATTGCCGCCTTGCTTCGTCGCAGCCTGTTGCAAAATGACGGTATGGATGTAAAAACTGAATTTACAATCGATAAAATTAACGAACTGTTGTCTGTACACCAGAACGCGAATATGTCTAACAAGATTGGTTTTAGTGCACGTTTATAAAGGAACATTTAAAATGATTTTAGTTATAAATTCTTCGGGAAAAGGTATAGATTTATTGCTGGACGACAAGTTTGCGCATTTTGACGCAGAAAAACAAGCAATCGCATTACCAAACGCAGTTAACGATTTTATGGCACAAAACAATGTCAAAATGTCTGATTTGACCGCCGTTGGCGTTATTGTTGGCCCTGGCAGTTTTACTGGTATTCGCATGGGAATCGCCTATGCCAAAGGATTGGCGATTGGATTAAATATCCCAGTTGTTGGTGTTAATTTATTTGAATTGTACCTTTATGAGAATCCTGATGCGTTTGTGGCAATAGATTCTGGGCGTGGTGATTTCTTTGTTGCATCCAAAATGCACGAACCATGCACAATGACTATCGACGAAGTTGAAACAGAACAAATGAAATGCCCGTCAACAGTTGGACACAAACCGTACAATCTTAAATATGCGAAAGACATTGTCGAAAGTAAAATTAAAAATGGAAAAATTGAACCTGTGATTCCGATGTATTTAAGACCAAGTTATGCCGAAAAATAAAAAGAATATAATATGAATATCTTTCAAAAAATCGCGATTTTACACCACATTAACAAAAACAAAGATAATATTGAATACACGTATCGTTATGATATTGGCAATTCTACAGGAATGCATAATGTAAAAATTAAAAACAACGGTTATATTTCAATAGATATGCACAGAAATTATTTGGGTGATACTAATTTTGGTATAACCTATAATGTTAAAGGCGACGAAGTTTATTCATTACCGCCATGCCAATTATCTTTCTTTGATAAATATTTTGTAGCAAGAATGTATTCAAAAATGTTGAATAATTATATTGCAAAAAATGGTATGCCACATAATGTAATATCGCGTTAAAAACCATGTTTGATGAATTAGCAAATCTTCATAAAAAATGTTTTCCGAACAAACCCTGGTCGGCAGATGATTTTCGTGAATTAAAACAATCAGGTTGTGAAATTATTATGTCTGAAAATGGCTTTATCGTGTATCGAATTGTACTGGACGAAGCAGAGATTATAACAGTGGGTGTTAACCCCGAAAAAAGACGTTTAGGAATCGCATCTGCCATGATTGGAATTATTGAAAAAACAATTAAATCTCAAGGGGTTAATAAAATATTTTTAGAAGTAGCTTCAAACAATATCCCCGCACAAAAATTATACGAAATTTTAGGGTTCAAAGTGGTCGGATTGCGACCAAAATACTATGATGGCGTGGACGCAATTTTGATGTCCAAAGACATTTAATTTATTCATTTATAAAATCCAAAATTCTTTTATCAAAAATCACATCGCGCACTGTCAAAGGTTTAACAATATGCATATCATTTGCCCTTCTGGTTCGTGATAACGCAACATAAGTTTGACCATGTGCAAATGCACCACGCGAAATATCAATTATAACTTTGGAAAGTGTCTTGCCTTGTGATTTATGTATCGTCATCGCATAACCCAACTGTAATGGAAATTGTTTATAAGACCCGATTTCGTTTTCGACTATTCTATCATTTTCATCACGAGAGTATTCTATCTTTTGCCACTTTTCAGGTTTAACAACAACGATATCATTTTTATCATCGTCCAATAATTGCACTATGATTTCACGAGCGTTCAACTGTTCAATTATACCGACAGAACCATTATGCCACTTGTCGCCGTTTTTGACAAACATAACCAGCGCACCCTGCTTTAACTTTAATTCCATCGGCGCAGGCACATCGGTTTCATTAAATTTACCGTCAATTACACCCTTGTACACTATTTCAGGCGCATTTATTTGATTTAGTTTTTCGGCATTTATACGCTCTGCCACAGCACGAAAAGGTGTGATTATAACCGCGTTTTTCCGACATGCTTCATCATCTATGTGGCACTGATTGAAAAATTCGATAGCAGTTGCATCGTTATCACGCAATCGCATCAGGTTTTTCAGTAAATCATCATCACTCTGACGATAGACCTGATTAAAATCGTATTTTATAAAGTCCGCACGCTTGTAGACATTAGAATCGAAAAAGTACGCGTTTTTATGTTCGTACGCCATTTCATAGTATTGTTCACTGTCGCGTGTTATAACTGGTGGCAATTGAAACATATCGCCAATCGCGACAACTTGGATTCCGCCAAAAGGTTCATTATTATGACGCGCCATTCGTGCCAAGATATCGATAGCATCCAATAAATCAGGTGCAACCATAGATATTTCATCTATGACCAAAACATCGGTGGCATTAAGAATATTGCGTGGCTTTGCCTTTAATTTTAATAATTCTGGCATGATAAAATCACGCGGCTGAATCTGAAAAAGCGAATGTATGGTTTGCCCCCCGATATTAAGAGCCGAAACAGCCGTCGGACACGCGCAAACTATGCGTTTTGCTGATGCAGATTTAAGATATTGTACAAAAGTTGATTTACCTGTACCCGCCTGCCCCAATATCAAAATGTTAGAATGCGTGCGTTCAATAGTGTTAAACGCCGCCATTTGATTTTCATTTAAGATTGGAACCCGTTCGACCATGGGCGAATAATCGCATATTTCACAACAAAAAGCAAGAACGGTTAATTTTTATCTTGCAAGATTAAATAAAAAATATATAATTACTCTCGCTGTGGGCTAATAGCTCAGTTGGTTAGAGCGGAGCGCTCATAACGCTTTGGTCGTGGGTTCGAGTCCTACTTAGCCCACCACAGAATAAAAAACCGTCTTTATGACGGCTTTTTTATTTAATATATCGTTTTGTTTTTTTGATTTTTGAACATCTCAAATGCTTTTATCGCCTCTTTACGATTCAAAGGTTTTAATTTTAAAACTTTGGCGTTTTGTTTACCGTCAGACAATACTTTCAAATATTCATATATAAAATCATCTCTGAATCCAATATTTGCGGCATCTTTTTTTGTGTTCCCGTAATACACCGTTTTTATATTCGCCCAAATTATCGCGGCCAAACACATCGGACAAGGATAACAAGAAGTATATAATTCGCAATCACTTAAATCATAAGATTTGATTTTTGCGCATGCTGCACGTATCGCCATTATTTCTGCGTGCGCCGTTGGATCATTGTTTTTTATAACACAATTCGCAGAACGGCCTATTATTTTTCCGTTTTTGACCACAACCGCACCAAAAGGCCCACCATCATGGGTTTTAAAATTTCTTTTTGATAATTTTATTGCCTCTTCCATAAAATCATTCATATTCTCAATCCTTTATATCATGGATATTATACCACAAAACACAAAATTATTTGATATTTTTTTGGCTTGCGATAAAATTACAGTATGAAAAATTATGATGTCATTATTGTCGGTTGTGGCGCATCTGGTCTGATGGCAGCGGCGCAGTTGAATCGTCGTAAAAAATCAGTTCTGATTCTTGATATGGGCGATACGCCTGCACGCAAAGTCGCGATTTCTGGCGGCGGGCGGTGCAATTTCACAAACACAAATGCAGATTTTAAACACTATTTCGGCAAGAATCCGCGTTTTATAATGTCTGCACTGGCACAATGGGGTGCACACGACACTTTAGATTGGGCAAAATCACACAAAATTAAATTTGTTGAACGCGAACCTGGGCGATATTTCTGCAAAGATGATGCGGGGGATATTTTAGACGCGCTTTTGAACGACATTGGCAATACAGAAATAAAATTTAACACAAATGTTATTGGTATTGAAAAACCAGCCGACAAATTCATTATTCATACAAACAACAATGGTTTTCAGGCAAATTCAGTTATTATCGCGACAGGTGGTGTTTCTTATCCAAATTTAAATGTTTCAAATATTGGACATGTTGTCGCGAAACAATTCGGACATAAAATAGAACCTGTGCGCCCCGCCCTTTGCGCAATGAAAACAAAAGTTTTTTCATCTGAATTGGCTGGAATTTCTTTGTCTGTGGAAATCACAGTTAACAAAAGCAAACTTTCTGGTGATTTATTGTTTACTCATTTTGGAATTGGTGGTCCAGTGGTGTACAGGGCAACATTATTTGGCACACAAGAAATGATTATTAACTTTGCGCCACGCACTGACATTTTTGAATTCTTAAAAGCAGCAAAAACGACCAACGGCAAAAAGACAGTCGCAAACATATTGTCAGAAATTCTGCCGAATAAACTGGCGCACTTTTTCTGCAACGACACAGGGCATATCGCCGATTTCCGCGACAACGAATTAAGACAAATCGC
>DEBV01000011.1:34327-59464 GCA_002348925.1 Alphaproteobacteria bacterium UBA2947
TGAAATTCAAAATTGAAGACGCTTCGGCAATCGGCTTTCAAAGCGCAGAAGTGACCATGGGCGGTGTTTCAACAGATAAAATATCATCAAAAACAATGGAATCTGCACTTTGCAAAGGGCTTTATTTTGCTGGCGAAGTTATGGATATAACTGGCGATTTAGGTGGCTTTAATTTACAGTGGGCTTTTTCCAGTGGCTTTGTTGCAGGTTTAAACGCATAAACCAACAAATTTGTCATTTTCGATACCTGTGATTTTTACATCGCATATTGTTTTGTTCGGAATCGGCGCGCCAGTTATCTTTACATCTATGTCATCAGGTGTGCGACCAGTGTTGTTTTCTTCGACCAAAACGGAAACTATTTTTCCAATCTGTGATTGCATGAATTTTGCGCGATTTTGTGCAACTATGTCGTAAATGATTTTCACACGTTTTTTTGATTCTGCACGATTGACTTGGTTTGGCAGTTCTGCCGCAACTGTGCCTGGGCGCGGGGAAAAAGGAAACGCATGCACGTTTATCAGTCCCATTTCACGAACCACTTCAGCGGTTTCATTAAATAATTCTGCTGTTTCACCTGGGAATCCACAGATTATATCTGCACTGAACGAAACCGCACCATCTGAAAGACGCACCAGTTCGCGCAATTTGTCAGTGTTATGACGACGACGCATTGCGTGCAAAATCGGATTGCTGGCCGACTGCATAGACAAGTGCAAATGTGGCATAAAACGCGTGTCTTTTTTCATAAGCGCGATTATTTTCGGGACTTCGGGCGATGCAGGATCTATGGACGACAGGCGCAAATGTTGCATTTCTGGTACATCTTGCAAAAGCGCCGCACACAAATCTGACAGCATAAACAAACTTCCGTTTTCGCGACGCATGTAAGACGCTGTATCAACGCCCGTTAAAACTATTTCATAAAAACCGCTTGCAACTGCGGCGCGTGCGTCCGCCAGAATTTCTTCATACGGATAAGAAATATTCGGTCCGCGCAAAAAGCGTGTTATACAATATGTGCAATCGTGATTGCATCCGTTCTGAACCCGAATAAATTTTTTAGAAAGACGCGCTTCATTCGATTTAAAAATGTCTATTTTTGATGTTTTTGGGTTAAAATTCGCACTTTCAAGTGCGGCAATATACACCCGTAAATTCATTTTGTCCGCATTGTCTATAACAAAAGCACGCGATATGTCTGCAAATAACTTTGGATTGCGCGTTGCGCCACAGCCCGTCACAAAAATTGCTGCATTTGGATTTTCACGCGAAAGGCGACGAACAGTTTGGGCGCACTGACGTTCCGCTTCTGCGGTGACAGAACACGTGTTAACCAAAATCGCATCGTCAATAACGCCTGACAGTTGTGCCGAAATTTTTTCACATTCCACTGCATTAAGGCGACATCCAAAAGATAATGTTTTTATTGTCATTTTTTTTCTTGATTTTTTCGACTTCTTAATGCATTATAGACGCTGACAAAAACGATTTCAACAAAGGATTTTATTATGGCTCGTGTAACAAATTCTGATACTTTACCATATGTAGACAGTCGCTATGAATTGGGAATGCTGGCTTCACAACGCGTTCGTGACCTTAACGGTGGCGCAGAAGCAGTCGTTGACAAAGGGCATGACAAATTGACTGTTGTTGCATTGCGTGAAATCGCAAGCGGTAAATTGAATGTCAACGATGTACGTCACGAATTTGTTCAGTCTTATAAAGATGCACCTGCTGCAATCGACGAAGACACATCTTTGGAAATTGCCAGCGAAGATCCTATGTTGCGCGAAATCGATGCAGAATTGGAAAATTCTTTGATGGACGAAAGTGCTGATGAAACAGAAGACGCGACAGCGGAAGACGACACACCAGATTCATCAGAAGACGAAGAATAAAAAAATAACCCAATCTGGAGACGTCGCATAGTTGGTCTAGTGCGCCACATTGGAAATGTGGTATACTCGCAAGGGTATCAAGGGTTCGAATCCCTTCGTCTCCGCCAGATTAAAACTTTAAAAATCCGCCAAAGGCGGATTTTTGGTTTTAACGGGTGGGACGAAGGGATGCGCCAGAGCGAAGCGCATGGCGAATACGAGAATACACAATTAAAAAAATCATAAAAACGGGGTCTGTTATGACGAGTTTTTATAGATTTTTATTATTGTGTATCGAGGATAAGAATTCGTCTCCGCCACGAAAATCAAACGCCCTATCGGGCGTTTTATTTTTGTGGTATTTATTTTGCATTATGCAACATAAGACATTCTTTAACTGCTAGCCATTTTTTTACTATTTCCATATCTTTTTCACCTGCATCAATACGTTCTTGTACATAATCGAGACACGTTTTACCATCATTATCTCGCGCATTAATATCTGCGCCATGATTAATCAGCATTTCTGCAATTTGGGCATTTTTTTATCAGCACTCTCCAGATTAAAACCCTTGTTTTTAATCTTAATTTGTGATATAATATGTGTATTCAGCGGACGGCATATGTTGTCCGTTTTTTCATGCGCTCACGACATATGTCGCGGGCTTTTTTTATATAAAAAAAGGAAATAAATATGGCAAGACAAATACAAATAAGACGCGGCAGTGCCGCTAAACATGCAAATTTTACTGGTGCAATTGGCGAAATCACCATGGACACCACAAATAAAACACTGCGTGTGCATGATGGAACAACAGCGGGCGGAACAATTCTGGCAAAGCAGAGTGAAATACCAGACACTTCTTCATTCAAGAGTATGCTGGCATTATTTTTACCTGATTATTCTAATGGGCAAAGCATCACATCGTTTCCTTTTACCGCACCATGTGATTGTATGTGTTATGCAGTAACAGGCGAGGCAACATTAACTGTTAATGATAATGAAATATGCTATTTTGGTGTTAGTGGTTCAGCATCTGGTGTGAATGGTTTTAAATGGTTTATGTCAGCGGGAGATGTTGCCAAGGTGACATGGGGGTCTGTTATACGACCAAAATATTATCCATTAAAATATACCAAAGCATAATAATAAAAAAACATTGCCAAAAGTTTTAATACCTTTGGCAATGTGAAAATATAAGTTTTTTGATTTTTTTTGCAAATATTAAAAAATCATATTTTTAATAATTTTTTTCTCGTTTTCCTGCGCCAAGACCTAATAGGTATAAAAGCGCATAATACATGAACAAATATTTTTCTAAATTTAAACAATCGATAATTATAAATGTTCGATAAAATCACTTTTTTTATAATTGGTATATTTCCTAATAATACTGTAAAATCTGTTGTAAAGTCGGTTGGTGTATTATTAATATGTACAACAGTTACGTCATCATAGTAATCTGTATGAATATCTTTTAATCCTAACGTTTTATCATCTTCTATGTAAAGTAAATTTATTTTGTGTGCACCGTATTTACGGTTTAGTTTTTTTATGCATTCTACCAATACCTTTGGTGATTCTTTATGACGTGCTATAAAACAAAATAACACCCTGTTGCTATCATTGATAGAATGAATAAAACGTTCTATTCTGCGGTTATATTTGTCTCTAACGTTGATAATATTTTGTTTAAATGGGATTCTAAACACAAAATCATGGTGAAATTTAATACCATAATATGTATTTATCCAAGATTCGTGCACTTGATCTTTTGGGACATCTGGGTTTAATCTCATATATTTTATCGGATGAGTAGCATCTTTTTTTGTATATTTCTCCAAATATTCTGCTTTTAAATAATCTTTAAATTCATTTAATAATAATTCTGTTCGTAAAACAAAACTAGAACCGTCCACCCAATCAAGTGGAGAAGAAACTTTCCGGACACCTAAACTATTTAAATGACCTGCACATGCACAATCTTCACCAATACTGACCACAAAATCATACTTTTTATTTAGCATTTTATCCCCTTGTTTCGCATAAAATCAGAAACAGACAAATCGCGTGACACAACACCTTGTTCAATCAGGAAATCACGCATTTTTTTACCAAATTTTTTATCATATTCTTTACGTAATTGTCCAGATTCAAATAATTTTACCATGTGTTTCATATGGTCGCCCTGGCCATCTGGTAATAAAAAGATAGATTTTTGCCATCTTTTTACTTTCTTTTCCCAACCGTTGTAATTTCTTATATGATAGTGGTACAAACGTATATCCGCCGATTGATGTTTTATACGATGATGCATACAAACATCATGATTTCCGTCAACTACAGATTTAAATCCATGTGTTTTATGTATTACCTTTGTGCATCCCTGAGAACCGATAAAATCTTCAAATAACGGGTCTGTATCTATTTTTAATTCTTGTGCTTTGAATTTTGTGAATGGATTTGTGACAAAATATGGACAATTCAGAAAGTCTGGCCGATCATCTGGGAACAGAAACAACGAATCAACCCATAATACATTTGTTTTACCAGATAGTTCATTGGCAATAGATTTTTTTAAATCAAGACTTTGTGAATAATAAAATTCATCGGCATCGGCATTTATAACCCAATTAGCACCGTATTTTTTAAGTGCCATGTTAACCATATAATTAACCCATATTTTGTGTTTATGGTCGGGTGTTGTTTCGTTAATTATTTCTATAATGAAACCTTCTTTTTTTAATTTTTCTAATATTGCATTGGTTTTATCGGTGCAATTATGTGTTGTCACAATAAAACCATCAACCCCCATGGCATGGTGAAAACGGATATTTTGTTCAATAATGTCTTGTTCATCTTTGATTACTAGTGTCATAAATAATTTGATGTTGTTTTTACGTGCACGTACACGATTTCGTGCATTATGAGAAAACGGATACACTAACGTATCTAGTATTTTTTTATATATCATTTTGTTTCTCCTAATTGTTTGATAATTCCTTTTACTCGATAGTATTTTTCACGATATGATATGCGTTTTTTCTTGAACTTTTTATGTAATCTACCAATCGTGATTTTTGATAGAACTTTATATAAATAATATTTGCGTTTAAGATAAGGGCGGTCATGATAGGCGTGCGTTAACAATACTGTATTGTATTCAGCACGCATACGTTCCTTTTGTTCTGTTCGTTCTGTATTATTTGATATTGCGTCTAATAAAAACTTTGCCGAAGATTTACGTGCCTTTTCGATAATTTTATTCGCATCATCATATTTTATTGATGGTAATTTTTCTATATTAACATCATTGAAATCTGAATACAAACGTCCAGATATTTTCAACAAATCAAACAACGAACGCATACGTGTTGTCGTGCTTTTATTTGGATTTATACAAACAAACGGTTTGTTAAATATAATTGCAAAGCAAGATCCATGGTATGAATCTGTGACAAAGAATTTACAATTTTTGATGCGCCATAACCATTCCTGGACAGATGTATCGAATGTTATGTTTTTAATACCAGTTGCATTCAATTTTTTCATATTATTTTGTATAAAATTAGTAATTTTATTTTCGATTTCTTCATCGATGGTATAGAACACAACATTTTGTTCGGATTTTAAATCGCCTTTGAATTCATCTGCCAATTCATCCCATTTAGATTTTTCTAATAAAAATACAGGATCTATAACTTTGGTTGCGTTTATTCCCAGCCCTTTACAGATTTCTAAACCAGAATCTTCACGCACACTAATATGGTCGAATATTTCTAACATATGTTTATAGTCTTCAATTTCATCTGGATTTGCATTTATTTTATCAACACCAAAACTTGCCGCATACGAAATCAGATTTTTGTTTGGTTTAGTAAATGTAAAAAAGTATGCTTCTTTATCATTTTTAATAAATTCGTGACGCCATACCTGATCTGAACCTACAATAAAGTGAGAAAATTCATCATTAAGTTCAGACATGTTTTCGCCCGCACAAAAATGTCGTGTCATTGGCATATGTACACGTCGAAAATCATCGAAGAACTTATTAGGTTTTTCTTCCGCAATCCATGGAAAAGATGGCACATAATCAATATTACGTGCAAAATAACCATTGTCATTCAAGTATTTATTAAGTGCATATGATGTTAACACTGCGCCAAAATTTACATTTTCCCAATGAAAGTTTAACAATCCAACATTTTTGTTGCTGTATATAGTTTCTTGTAATGCTTTTTTTAATGGTTGTTTTGATGTTAACATCTGAAAAAATGTTTCACGTGCAGGATGTTTTGCCACACTGTGTTTAAGATGCGGTTGAATCGATATAGGTAAAGAACAAGGATATTCTTTAATCTTTGTAAATGATGATTTTATTTTATCAAAAATATTTTCTGATTTTGGTGTGTTTAATAAGATACAGGATGTTCCTTTGTGGTCATCCATTTCTTTTGGAACACCCCAAAAATCAGCCATTGTAAAATCCGATACGCGTGGCATACGCGCAAATTTACAATGATAACAACTGTTACGCAAAGATATGTTCGCAAAGAATGCCTGCATATAAGAATCTTCTTCATCATGTAAAGACCGAACAGTTGTGTTGGTCATAGTAGTTGTAATGCATCCATTTCCCCAACCGTCTTTTTTATCGCGGAAATTAGTATTCAAAACTTTTTGTCCTGCGAATTCACTCTGCAAATAATTATCATATACCGATTGAGATGGCACGCCATGGCAAATTAAATCTGCAATAATTAAATTATCATATTGTTTGTTCAAGAAATTATGTAATCCAGCACATTGACATGGTGTCCCAGTAAACAACACTAAACGATCTGATTCCAAAAAGTCTTTTATACGCGAATAAGTGTCACCAATTTTACTCTGTAAATATTTGGATCCTTTCATTTTTTCCAAATCATCAACAGTTTCGGCAAAATCGTGATGTAATTGCATGTTGTCATCAAACACTGCGCCACATACCACGCCGCCATTTCCGATAACATATTCCGCCAACACCGGGAAAAAAGCACCCGAAGAACTGTTTTTACGCAATTCATCATTTGCCATTACAGCAAAACATTTTGGCGACTTTGTGTTTGTAAAATCAAAATTGTTCATCGGGCATGTGCGCTGACACAAACCGCATTTTATACATTTCTTTTCATCAATTTGTGGGTACAAAAACCCCTCGTCGTTTTTTTGCATTGTAATCGCATGAACAGGACATGCATTTGCGCATGCCGAACATCCAGTACAATCATTCAAATCGCATATTTTCATAATTCTATCTCCCATGTTTGGTGTGCAACTACACGACCACCGAATCCTTCTTTCTGTGCAATAAGGCCAGCATTCAATATTTTGCCACCATCTAATGTAGAACAACCAAAATCAAACCAATGTTTTTGGTCGCGATATTTTTCCATCAATGTATATATCATTAAATCGAGTGCCCCAATAGTGCGTGCTGTATCATCTGCTGCTAAATACTGTGTGTGAACAATGTTTTTATATACGAACAGTATCCCACCACCTACGATTTTATCAGAAATCTTGGCGTTCCAACATTTTATGTTGTCAGGAAAGCGAGAAGCTAATAATGCCAATTCGTCACCTGTGTGTATGGCTGTCGCATTATGATGCTGATTCAAGACAGCATTTTCTAATTCAATAAATGAATAAAAATCTGTTGATTCAACTATTTCAACGCCTTCGCGACGTGCCCGAACAATTTGAGCATGTCGTCCCTTTGGCATTTTTATTGGCTTAGTTAAGTCAATTGTACATGATGGTTCAATTTTTAATATCTTGGCATTATTTCTGAACAATGCATATAAATCTTCCTGGGCAGGATATTCTTGATAAATATATGGTATTGATTTGTATATTATTTTTTGTACGCCATTATTGCGATAATAACTTATCATTGCATCAAATATATCAAGCATAGTATGTTGGTGCATTTTTGTATTGCTGACTATGCCACCAAAAGTCAAACCTCCATGACTTGATACAGTGTCGTTTTTAATACTTGCAGGCATCACCGCCACCAAAACATCTTCGTCAAAAAACAACAACGAAGCGTCTGTAAACCTATCAGCATGATATTCCATATACCCACGATTAAACATAAACATCGGGGTTCTGGAATTATCTATGAATTTATCCCAAGTATCACGATATTCGGGTGAATACTTAACAACCTTTATCATTATTTAACCTTTTAAATTCTTCATAATCACGAACATAATCACTTTCATCATAATAATCAGATGCCATTACTAACAATACTGCATCTGGTGAAAAGTTTCGCATTTCATGCCAAACCAGTCCATTTAATAAAAGACCTGTATTCGCATCAGATAATGTAAACGTTTCTGTTTTATCGCCCCATTCACAATATATATCAACAGAACCAGAAACACAGATTAAAACCTGAGCCAATTGTCTGTGCGCATGTTTGCCACGCACAACACCAGATTCGGTTCCATATATCCAATATACGCGTTTTATGTCAAATGGTATCTCTTTGGCAGCATTTGCCACGCAAAGCCACCCACGTTCGTCGCCCAACACATTAAATTTCAAAATTTTTGGTGTCGTATTCATGAGTTTTTCCTATGTTTTTTATTAAATAAATTCCGAACAGGCGTAAAACAGGTTCATGCTTGTTTATATGAATTTGAATCAACCATTTACGTAAATCTTTTAATGAAAATGTAAAAGGTTCTGTCCAACGTGTTGTTGACCAAGAATATTCTGTTATAACAGATTTTGGTGGTATAGATTCAAAATCATAAACGTGATGTTTTTTTGGTAATTTTTTTATAATATCATCACAACGTTTACACCAATCTTTTAAATTTGTTTCCTTTATAAATCTGGAATATATATCGTTATAGACTTCTTTTTCGTATTTTTTATCATAAAGTATTTTATGAGATTTTTCTAATAATTCTGTATAATTATGACAAGAACCGATGGATTCTGTAAGGAAATCTTCTTGCAATAAATGATTCAATGTCAGTACGGTCTTGCCAGATTTAACAGCATCTATGACAGCCGTTGAGCCACCAACAGGTATGCTGTCTATGACCAAATCAGATGCTACCAAGTACATAGGGTATTCAGTAGCATAATCAAGTCGACCAGGCAAGAACAAATTCTTTGGATATTTCTTTAACATTTTTGGCCAAAATATTGCGTTTTTATTTGCACCAGCGACATAAAATATAATATTTTTATCTTTATCTATTATATCACTTATTATGTCTGAAAAATCTGGATGACCAAGTGGATCGTATTTCGTTGGTTGACCAGACGAGAATATGATTTTTTTATCCAATGGCAATCCTAATTTCTTGCGTGCAACGGTTTTGTCGATTTTCAATAATTTAGAATTATCAGCAGGGATACCCAACACACTGGATCTTTTGCCATCACGTCTTTCGATTGTTAGTTTATTTCTGTTGCGGTTTAAATCTGCAATCCAATCAGATACAGAAACACCCAACCAGAAAGCATGATCAGCATGATTAAAAAATATTATTGGTCGTGTGAATTTTGTCGTACCAAAGGCAATCAAAGCAATTGGATCATTCATATGAATATGCAAAACAATCAATTCATAATTTGATGCTAATTCACGCAAGCGTTTCGCAGTTTCTACAATCGTTTCGTTTTTGTCGAAAACAAACAATTCACCGCCAGAATCTTGCATGATTTGTCCTAATTGTTTTGGGATTTCATCATTCTGACGTAATAATACGCATGAATGTTTATATTTCTTCATTTGTTGCGCCCAACGTTCAACACAACGTGTATGACCACCACTGGTATAAGATTCTGTCATCACATGCAATGTGGTGTTTGGAGTGTATTTTTTTGATAATGGAACATTTATTTTATTTGCCAATGTTATAAAAGGTTCTTCAACAATCGGTGACGAAAAAACATCGGTTGTGTGACAAACTGCAAAATCCGCCGCTTGTTTAGCCAATGCACAACGTTGTATCAAATTATGTTCGCGCGCAATAGCACGTTCCATGCGCAAAAAAGTGCGCTGATTGTGTTTTATACGGTTTCTGAAATATAATTCTTTAATCGTAAGCATTTATGACCTCCACAACTGTTTTTACTTCCTCGTCTGTCATTACTGGTGATATAGGCAAAGAAATAATTGTTTTATGTATTTCTTCGGTAATTGGGTATGNNNGGTATGAACGATCATTCCATTCTGCATAGGCTGGTTGCTTATGTGGCGCAACAGGATAATGAATAATTGTTTGAATTTCGTTATCTGTTAAATACTGTTGAAATTCATCTCTGTTTTCTATGCGAACAGGGAACACATGCCAAACATTAGATTTTTCATCTGTGCCATTCATATCAGGCAATATAATCTTTGGATTCGTTATATGTTTTAAATAATAGTTTGCTATTTCGCGGCGGCGCTCATTATCTGCATCTAGATATGGTAATTTAACATCCAAAATAGCAGCCTGCATTTCGTCCAGTCGACTGTTCCTTCCTCGGAAAAGGAAATGATATTTCTTGTCCGAACCATAATTAGCAAGTGTTTTAACTTTATTATATATGTTTTCATCATTAGTTGTTATTGCACCAGCATCGCCAAAAGCCCCAAGATTTTTTCCTGGATAGAATGAAAATGCGGCAACGTCACTTAAATTACCAACACGACAACCGTCGTATATCGCACCGTGCGCCTGTGCACAATCTTCGAACACTTTCAAATTATATTTTTTTGCCAATTCCCAAACTTTTTTCATTTCTACAGCACGACCGTATAAATGCACAACCATTATTGCGCGTGTACGTTCAGTAATTTTTTCTTCAATTTTTTCAGGATCGATATTTAATGTTTTTATGTCTGGTTCTACCAAAACAGGTGTTAAACCATTTTCAGAAATAGATAAAATTGTCGCGATATACGTATTTGCAGGAACAATTATTTCGTCACCTGGTTTAAAATCGTATGCTTTTATCATAAGGGTCAAAGCATCAAGTCCATTTGCAACGCCCAGACAATATTTTGTGCCGACATATTTAGCAAAGTTTGCTGTGAATGTTTCGTTTTCACCACCCAATAAATACCAACCACGGTCCAATACAGATGCAATACGTGCATCAATTTCATCACGAAAACGATTGTTTATTTTTGCTAAATCAAGAAATTTTATCATTTTATCTCCATCCATTTTTTAAATTTTTGCAAAGCTGCTTTTTCACTGAAATTATTTATTATATAATCCCACGAAGAATCTGATATTTTTTGCAATTTTTTATTATCAGCATACATTTCCAACACTGCATTTGCCAAATCATCTGCATCATCAAATACAGTCAGAAAATCTTTATCTGCATTCAGTCCTTCGGCACCTATGGATGTCGTTATAACAGGAACATTATTATATATCGCCTCTACTATTTTTCCTTTTATACCAGCACCAAAACGCAAAGGTATAAAAGACATTTTTATTTTTGAATATAAATCATTTAATTGTTCATCCGATACAAATCCATCAACAATGACATTTGGATATTTTGCGGCCAATTCTTTCAGACAATCTGGCATATTTGATCCAACAAGGTGTATTTTTATATTCGGATTCTTTGACCAAACACGTGGCATTATTTCTGTTAATAACCAATTTGCAGCATCTTTATTTGGTGCGTGACAATATCCGCCAATAAACATAATATCTTGCCTTTCAGATGCATTGTATTTCAAATCAGATTTTTTATCAAAAATGTACAACGGAACTGTGTCTAATTCTTTTACACCCAATCCCATTTGTTTAATTTTTTCGATTTCTACATCAGAAAAATAAAGAACCGTATCCATTTGTGGAAGAACTGTCTTTTCTGTTTTTTCCATGATTTTTATGTTTTTTAATAACTTTTTGTCTGGAAATGTTTTATATTCGCGCATCATTCGTAAATGATGCAAATCATGTCCTTGGAAAATAATTTTGGCATTCGTATATTTTTTCAACCATTTCAAACACCACTGTGCAACATCAGGTCGATTTAAATAGACATAATCGATATATTTACTATTTTTTTTGAACCATTTTTCAACAGATGATTCTTGTATATCATTGCCACAAATAGTTTCAACTCCAATTTGTTCTATAGCTGTTTTATGATAATCACGTCCCGATCTTTCTTTGCATAAAAATTTCACATTTAATCCACAATTCTTGAAAAATTGAAGATATTGAAAAGATGCGCGCGAGCCACAATCTTTATCATACGTTAAATACAATAAATCTATGAATAACAAACACTTTTTGTTTTTACTTCTGTCGCGTCCGTGAAATATATCATCTGGTGTGCAATGATTTTTATTTAAAACATTTTTCCATTTATTAAAGAATTTTTCAGCATTTACAACTTGATATTGCTTTTGCCCAGATTGTAAATCTGTACCATTTGATTTTCCTTCAAAATGAACCACCTTTGACAAAGGTTGATATACAACACGTAAATTTAAATCGTTACGAATTCTGAACGCAAGGTCCGTATCTTCATAATAAGCGGGTGAAAAAGTTTCATCAAACCCCCCTAATTTTTCCCAGTTTTCTCTAGATAACATTATCGCGGCCCCAGAAATATAATCCACATCTTTGACATAATTATATTCGTCTGCCCATGGAGTAAGACTGTTGCGACCGTAATTGCATCCAGATGCATCGGGATAAATGATACCGCCAGCTTCCTGTAATGAAAAATCAGGATACAGCAGCATTGAACCAACCATACCTATCTTTTTGTCACTTTCGATTAAATCAACCAAAGGTTTTAACCAATTCGGCATAACCTGAGTATCATTATTCAAAAACAAAACATATTTGCCACGCGCTTGTTTCGCCGCATTATTACAGTTTTTTAAAAAACGCACATTAGTTTTTGTACGAACAATTTTTATGTTTTTTATATGTTCCGAAATATCTTTTGTTTCATCGTTGCTGCAATCATCAGCAACTATAATTTCATAATCAACGTCATTAGTATTCTGTAATATAGACCACAAACATTTCTTTGTGTATTCATATTGATTATAACATGGAATTATTATAGAAACTGTCGGATTTTTCGAACTCTTTTTAAAAGAAAACTCATCTGATACTATATTAAAAATCCTCATTTCAGACAGAAATTCTTTTTTTAAATTTTTATCTGATTTTATTGTTTGCACAAAAGTCCACAAAAAAGATCTAATTTTTCTTCGAATTTTCGGAAAAGGTATCCATATAACTAAAATATTACACAAGAAATGACATATCTTCATTATTTCCACCTTGTTTTAAACAACGGGATAATTTCAAATAATAAAACCCAATTGTTTCTTATCTTTAAAAATGGCACAAAACCAAACAATCGCAATTTGAAAACGGTACCCCTGTGAAAATGTTTCTTATATGTTTGATGCAATAATGGGTGTTTACTAATAATCTGCCATTGTATCATCTTTCCAACATCAGACATATTTGTTTTTAAACGATTTGATGTGTTTTGTTTAAAACATCTGTATTTTACCAATGCTTCTTGAATATTATAAAAACACGTGACTTCCATTAACCGAGCCCATAATTTATAATCTTCACATGGGGTATATGATTCTTCGTATTCTATGTTATTATCGATTAAAATCGATTTACGTATCATTGCTGCCGTATGTGCAACACAACTTGTTTCTGTTAAACATGCGCGTATTTTAAAATCTCTTTCTGGTGATTTTGATAAATTATTACTGTCGCCAAAAATTTGTACCCAACTGCTTACTACACCAATATGTTTATTTTCGTCTAAGAACTTTACCTGTTTTTCCAGTCTTTCTGGTAACGAAATATCATCATGATCGAAAACGGCAATATATTCACCCTTTGCCATTTTTAAAAGTTTATTACGACTGGGTGTAATACCAACGTTTTTCTCGTTTTTATAATACTTAACTCTTTTGTCTTTTTTTGCGTATTCTTTGACGATATTTTCGATTTCTTTATTATCAGGGCTATCGTTCAAAATCAGAAATTCAAAGTCTTTAAATGTCTGATTCAATATAGATTCAATCATTTCACGCAAATATTGCGGATTTGTATTATAAATTGGTGTTAGAACAGAAACTTTTGGTTTTTTTTCTGACATTATTTCTTCTTTTGGTTATGCTTTGTTTTATTATGTAATATAAGCCCGTAAAATGCACTTGAAAATATATAACAAACCGATGATTAAATCAACCTTAAAATAACAGGTTTAAACCGTGTTAATTTTGGCAAATGGCCCCGCCCAGACTTTTTAATTCTTTTTATATTCTTTCAATAGTTTTATTTTTAAATAAATTTGTTGACAAATCGTTTTTTTGGCGTATAGTTTCGCTTGATACTCATAAAAAGGGGTGGATTTATGATAAAAAGCAACAAAGTTATAAACGCTGTGTTATTGCCAAAAGTTCTATCATTGGCAGTTCTTATTTCTTTTGTGACAACAGCTGGTATTTATGTCACACAAGAAAACAAGCCTGAAACCGCAGATATATCTGTTAAGAACGTGTGTTTGCTGGGGCTTGTTGCATTATTGATAATTTGTATTGGCGCAGATGTATATTCTGATTACAAGAAACACGAAAACTTTTCGTCATTGGTCGTGCGCAAATATTTGAAAAAAGAATTGGGAAAACACCCTGAATTGAAACAATTCGAAAAGAACCTTGTTAATCCAAAGGCGATGCAAGATGTTTCAACTTTGGTATTCAACAGTTTACGCCCTTCCGAAAGAAAACTCGTTGCACAAATTATTTTAGATGTGCGCCAAGATTTAAGAAACAACAGAAAATATGGCGCAGAAGATATAGATTCTTTGAAAACTTCCAAGGTCTTTATTTGTGCCGCACGCAATAAAATCGTAGAAGTACTTAAAGAACACACGGCTATACACCCAGAATTCATCAGTGATATTTATTCTGTTATGGCTCGTGCAGATATGATTTACATGGTGCAAAAAAATTCTATTAAACAAAACACTAAATAAAAGGAACACGAAATGAAAAACAAATTGATAAACAAACATTTATTGTCTTCTTATCTTATGTCATTGGCGTTTATAGGTATGGCAGGCGTGACGACTTTTGTTGCCGAAAAAGAAGTTGAAACGGTAAGAGAACATTCTGATAAAAAAGAACTGGTGGACAGTTGCAAAACCACATGCTTTATTTGCTTAGTGGTAGCGGCTGTATCTGTTATCATGGGTGTATTCTGTGGTGTAAAATACCCAATGGTTGTACGAAAAAATGCAAATATAATGACCATGCATTATTTAAGAAGCCTTTTTACACGCTATCCAGAAATGAAAAAATATAGTTCTATATTAACTGATTCCAACAAACTTAATGAAATTGCGGCTGTTGTTTGCAATGGCTTGACAGAAAGCGAACAAAAAAGAATATTGGCTTTTGCAAAATACGCTGAAGACAAATCGACTCCTAAATCTAGCACTGCAAAATTAGCATTGCTTGAAGAAGCGATTGTAGATGTCATACAGAAACATGCTAAAAAAGACCCAGAATATATGAATAAAATCTTGGCGGCAATCGCCAATGCTGGAAGAGCAGACATTGTCAAAACAGAACAAAAAGTAAGATAATTCAGCATGTTAGACAGATAAATGCGCGGACAGAAAGTCCGCGTATTTTTTTCTAAAAAAATATTGGAAAAGAACATTATTGTTGCTATTATTTGGGCATTATGATGAAAAAGTTCCTGATTTTATTCTTGTTTTTATTCACTTTTGTTGCAAATGCGGCGGATTTTCAGACAAACGCAAAATCTGTTTATCTGTTCGATTATGACAGCAACGAAGAAATTTTTTCGAAAAACGCAGATAAACTTATGCCGCCCTCTTCTATGTTAAAGTTAATGACTTTGACTGTTTTATTTGACGCGGTTAAATCTGGCGATTTGAAAATGGACGATTTATTGGATGTTTCTGAAAACGCGGACTATAAAAATCCGCTTTGGTATCCTGCCAGTAAATTATGCCTTGTCAAAGGTCAAAAAATAACCGTTCGTGATGCAATTTTGGGTATTATAGTATTGTCTGCGGGGGATGCTTCGGTTGTGGTTGCAGAACACTTTGCGGGTTCCGAAACCAAATTTACAGATTTAATGACTAAAAAAGCGCGCGAAATCGGCATGGAACAATCAACTTTTGGAAATGCAAGCGGCCTGCCCCACGACAGTAATTTAATGACTTCACGCGAATTGGGTATGCTGGCAAAGTACATTATAGATGAATATCCTGATATTTATCCTATGTTTGCAACCAAACGCTTTGAATTTGCAGATTCAAAAACCGAATGGTGCAACGATTGGACGCGTACACACACATTGAATTATAACAAATTGTTGTTTTCTATGTCTGGTTCAGACGGTTTAAAGACTGGCCACACAGACAACGGCGGATACGGCATGGTCGCCAGCGCTAAAATTGGTGGGCGCAGGTTGATTGGTGTTATAAACGGTTTTCATGGACGTGGACACGATGCATTGGCCGAAGAAATGAAAAAGTTGTTAAATCATGGATACAAAACGACAAAAACAAAGATATTCTTTAACTCTGGTGATGTCTTGACTCAGGTTCCTGTATGGTACGGAGTCAAACCAACTGTAGAGGCGACAGTTAATGAAAATGTGGCAATAACTCTGCCCAAAGATTATGTGTTAAAAGATATTCGCGTTCTGGCGCGCTTTGAAGAACCTGTCAGTGCGCCTGTACGCCAAGGCCAACAAATCGGCGAAGTGGTTATTGAAAAAAATGGCGACATTGTGAAACGCATACCTTTGGTTGCAAAAAACAAAGTCAGAAAAATACAGTTTTTCGGACGTATATTTAAAAATATATCTGTGATGTTGGGGGGCAAATAATATGGCGGCTAAGAAAAAAGAAATATTATTTGAATTTCCAAATCCTATGGACAACGATTGTCTGGTTGGTCATCAAAGTACATTAAAAGCATTTATGGACGCATGGAATGATCGCGACAATCACCCTGTTCATCCTGTATGGATGTTGTGCGGACCACGCGGAATTGGCAAAGCAACTTTTGCCTATAAAATTGCCAAACAAGTTTATGGTAATGTCGGTGATTTCTTTATTATCGATTTAGCACACAACCTTGACGACCGCGGCAATCTGAAAACGGACGCAAAGAATATTTCGGTTAACACAGTGCGAAATATGATTGAAAAGATGCAAATGTCATCTATGTCTGGTCAATGGCGCGTTGTTTTGATAGATGCCGTTGATGAATTAACTGTGGCGGCAGAAAATGCTATTCTGAAATTGTTGGAAGAACCACCACAACAGACGCTGTTTTTATTGGTGACGCATCAGTTATCAAATGTTTTGCCAACTGTTCGTTCACGCGCACGCGTTGAAAAGATGCACCCGTTAACAATGTCAGAACTGCGCGAATTGTGTGTACGCTTTATGCCTGACGAAGAAATAAGCACGGAAATATTAAAATTATCAAACGGCAGTTTCGGTAAAATCGCAAATCTGAAAGCTACTGGTGGCGATATTATTTATGAAGAATTATTAGAAGCGCTGCAAAACAAACATTCCAACGCCAGCGATTTGATGGATATTGCCAGTAAAATTGCTGTTTCGCCCGCCCTTTACGGAATCGTGCTGGACGCGGTTACTTATTTAAATTTGGCGGATATTTATCCTGCTGCTAATCAGGCAATATCTGATATAAACAGATTGAATTTAAAACCAGATATAACAATATTCAAAATAATAAACGAAATAAAAAAATGTTTATAGATACCCATTGCCATTTGACAGACGAATACGAAGGTGGCGCAGACACGATTATTGCGCACGCAAAAGCCAATAATGTTGGCGCCATGATATGTGCGACTGCTGACCCGAAAGATATTGTTCCTGCGCTGAATATCGCAAAAGCACACGATAATATTTTTGTGACGACTGGTATTCACCCTGATAATATAAATGAAAATCCAGACGAATATTTAACAGACGAATTATTGAACAATCCGCTTGTAATTGGTGTTGGCGAAATCGGACTGGATTATCATTACAATCCTCAAACACGCCCACAGCAAATCGAACTGTTTGAAAAACAACTGGCGATAGCATACGCGCACAATATGCCTGTGGCAATTCATACCCGTGAAGCAGAAGAAGATACGGCAAATATCTTAACAAACAAATATCATGGTGTTATGCATTGTTTTACTTCATCTTGGAATCTGGCAAAAGTCATGCTGGATCGTGGTTTTTATTTTTCAGCCAGCGGTATTTTGACTTTCAAAAACAGTGAATCCATTCGTGAAACTTTTGCAAAAATCCCAACAGACAGAATAGTTATCGAAACAGATGCCCCCTATTGCGCACCCGTTCCGTATCGTGGTAAAACTTGCGAACCAGCGATGATTGTTGAAACAGCAAAAGTTTTGGCACAAATCAAAAACCTGCAAATCGAAGATTTAGAAAATATATTATTTGAAAACACTAAAAAACTTTATCCAAAGATAAAAAACATTTGAAAAACATATCTTATTGTCCGTCTAATAAATATCTGACATCACAGATTGGACGATATTTCTTGTTTGACACAGATTCTATTTTATTATTTTTAATTTCAAATGTTTCTACTTTTGCCTTTGTTGGTTCAGCATAATCTTTTCCGACAGGTCTTGATGCGCCAGTTATTACAAACGGTTGCATTTGAAATTTATAAGCCCGCAAGATGCAATCCGCTCCTTCTAATGTCGTTAAATGCACAAGTAATTCACCATTATCAAGATATATATCATAAAAAGTGTATGAATGTGCCGTACCAGTTATAAAACGCCCACGTTTGATAGTGTCTTTTTTACCGTCATTATTTATATCTATAAAAAAAGTATCCACTTGTTTTGTCCCGTAATTGTCAGGCAAATCAAAAACTTCGGTTTTATCTGGTTTCGGCAATCCATCAGAAAAATTGGCAGTATATTCAACCTGTCTTGAACATGCTGCACATAACAATAAAACGAAATATTTAATCAACGCTTTCAGCATGGCATCTGCATCCGTATTCTTCACCTGGATGTAGTGTATCATACCATGTCCTGACTTCTCCGTCCAGTATTTCGTGTTCGGGTCTGACTTTATCATCACCGACTGTCACCCAAACATATTTTTCGTGTTTAGAAACTAAACGTTTTTTCCCAACCGTATTTCCTTCATGTTTGGTCATAGCCTTTGCTAATTTTAACAAATTATCTTTGGAAAGATTATTCATTGGTGTTGAACGTGAAAAACCTGTTTGGCGCTCTATAGATTTTAAATAATTTTCAACATTATTTTCGTTTGGTGGTGCATATCTGTTTATCGCACCTTCGATTGTTAGTTTTTGATATGAATTTGTTGACAACAAATCTGCCATAGCATTAAAACCTGTCGTAATATCTGGGAACATAGCAAATCTGCCATCTGAACCAATAGCACCATTATCACGTGCAAATTTTCCATATTCTATATTACCAGGGTTATTATTACGCCATGCCCTGCTGCCACCGCTTGCTTCGTAAATATTTCCATCGTTTCCAACATACATTCTGTTTGTTCCGATTCCTGGAAACGCCGATATAAATCTAGGTTCCATTTGTAAATCCTTTTGTTTGCGTAAAAAAAAGACAGCATAAACGCTGTCTGAATGTGTTCATATTATATCATAAAATGGTGGAAAAATCAACCTGTCCTTGGCACAGAAAATAAAAATATTGGAAATTTGTAAAAAATCAGGTAAAATCTACACTATGGTACGACAAATTATAAAATCTGGAATGGTTAATGAAAACCGCAAAGCGCGGTTTGCTTATTCAATCGAAGACACGATTGAAGCGGGCATTTCATTGACTGGTGCAGAAATTAAATCTGTTCGTTATGGTTTGGTCAGCATTGTTGACGGCTTTGTACAGCGCCGTGGCGACAATCTTTTCTTGGCTGGCGTAGAAATTCAGAAATTGCCAACTGCCAATCGTATAGTCAATTTTGATGAAAGACGTCAGCGTCAATTATTACTGCACCGCAATCAAATCAACCGCATGATTGGAAAATTACAAGAAAAAGGTGCAACAATTGTTCCGTTGAAATTGTATTTTAACAATCGTGGAAAATTGAAAGTATTATTGGGCATCGGATATGGGAAAAACAAAGTCGATAAACGCGAAACCATTAAACAACGCGAATGGGAAAGAAGTAAATCGCGACTTATGAAGGGTTAAAAAAATCTTCGCATTTGCGAAGATTTTTTATTTTCTTATTCTGCGACAGGTGCTTCTGGTGTTTCCGCTGCTTCTGGTGCTGGCATTGGTTCTTTTTTACCAAATTTGCCTTTTTTGTGTGCACGCATTTCTTTTCTCATTTCTTTTTTTACTGCTTTATATTCTTCAACAGAAATGCATTCGTTAGCATCTACATCGGCAGCCGCTAATTTTTCAGCCATTTTTGGACATTTAATAGATTCCATATCTAAACATCCATTTACAAACACTGGTTGCATTTTTGGCATACCTTTCATTCCATGTCCGCCACAGCAAAACATTTTTCCACAAACCATACCCAAAGCAAAAATTATTGCCCAAACGACAATATGTTTTACCCAATGTGCAGATCCATGACAATGGCAGTGTGCACCACATTCACATTTGTTTTCCATAACAGGAGCAGATTTTTTAACTGTTGTTTTTTTGATTGTTTTTTTTGTTGGCATTGTTTCTTTCCTTTTTTTGTACGGATGAATTCTAGCAATTAAAAAAAATAAATTCCAGTGGAAATTTTTCCAAAAAAAAACATTCGCAGATTTGCGAATGTTTTTTAACCTTTGTAAACAAACTACAATTAGTTCAAAGCTTCCTTCAAGGATTTTCCTGGACGGAATTTTGGTTGTGTAGAAGCAGCAATTTTAATTGGTGCACCTGTTTGTGGGTTACGACCAGTTGTTGCTTTACGTTTTGCAGTTGTGAATGTACCAAAGCCAACCAAGCGAACTTCGCCTTTTTTCTTTAATACTTTTGTTACTGTGTTGATGAACGCATCCAAACAACCAGCTGCAGTTGCTTTTGTAACTTCAACTTCATTTGCAATTGCTTCAATCAATTCTTGTTTGTTCATATGTTTCTCCTTTACATATAGAGTTTTTTAAGGTTGTCCGACAGTTTTCAAAGGCAATGCCCTTGGAACAATATCTTTATAAATCTTAGATTCCAAAGACATTGCCTCCACTGCTTACCCGAATCGTAGAGAAAACGGCGCTTTAAGTCAAGACAAATCTTTCAAAGGCGCGAAAAACCTTGAAAGTTGACAAAAAATTTATTCTTTGGGAAGCACAACTGCACTTGGTCTGACCAATCTGGCACCCGCAGAAGTATTTTCGCACAGCGTCCAATTTGATCCATGACCACGTATTTCAACGCGTCTGAAATAATCTGGTGTTTTAAACAAAATAAAGCACGCAACCGCCACCCAAAAAACGGTTTTCGTTAATTCCCACGGGTTTTTATATGCGTCTGCGCTGAATTTATCTTTCAACAAGTTTTGATAAAGTGCCCATCCCCAACTGAACATCAAAACCAATACCATAAAAGCAAAGAAAAAAGATACATATCGTCCAACGCCATGTAATGCAGATGCCACCTGGGTCCATGTGCCATCTTTGGCAATCGGACACACATACAATACACCGTCAGGATTCACGCCCGCTGGCAATGAAACAGGTGCACCGCCCCCCAAATCCATATGAAAAGACGCAGCCAATATTATAATTGCTGATAATGATACGATAAAAAGTAATCCTGGTTTTTTATTCATATGAAATCCTACATTGGTATTATTATATCATAAAAAATGTACTTTGTATAATTTTATGATTGAATATTATTGCTTTTAATCTTATTATTGAGCTGCAAAAGGAAAATATTATGACTTATAATGAAATCAGAAAACAATTTTTAGATTATTTTGAATCCAAAGGACACAAAATCGTTCCTTCGGCGTCACTGATACCAAATGACCCTACTCTGTTATTTACTGTCGCGGGCATGGTTCCATGGAAAGGTATTTTACAAGGTACAGAACCTGCGTTTGCGTCACGCGTGGCAGACGTTCAAAAATGCATTCGTGCAGGCGGTAAACACAACGATTTGGAAGATGTTGGTTTCGATGGTCGCCATCATACTTTCTTTGAAATGTTGGGGAATTGGTCTTTTGGCGATTACTTCAAAGAAGGCGCAATTGAAATGTCTTGGGAAATGCTGACCAAGGTTTTTGGTCTGGACCCAGACAGAATCGTTGTCACTACACATATCAGCGATGACGAAGCAACTGCGATTTGGAAAAAGATTACAGGCAAAGATGCTATTCGCCTTGATAAAGATAATTGGTGGTCTGCGGGCGAAACAGGTCCTTGCGGTCCATGTACAGAAATGCACTATGATTTTGGTCCAGATATTCCAGGTGGTCTGCCAGGCAGTGCCGATGAAGACGGCGGACGTTTTGTTGAAATATGGAACGATGTATTTATGCAATACGATCGCGATGCGAACGGTGTTTTGACACCACTGCCAAAGCAAAATGTTGATACTGGTGCAGGTCTTGAAAGATTTGCGTCAATTATGCAAAACAAACTGGACAATTATGATACTGATTTGTTTGTTAACTTAAAACACGCGGTTTCAGATT
Source organism: Alphaproteobacteria bacterium UBA2947 (assembly GCA_002348925.1). Lineage (GTDB taxonomy): Bacteria > Pseudomonadota > Alphaproteobacteria > Rs-D84 > Rs-D84 > Enterousia. Next base: position 56,993 of record DEBV01000011.1, read on the forward strand.
TGACTGGTGTTAAGGAAACGGACGAAAACAAATCAAGTTTCAAAGTTATTACAGACCACTTGCGCGCTGTTGGTTTTGCTATCGCTGACGGTGTTATACCAAGCAATGCAGACCGTGGCTATGTAATTCGCCGTATTTTGCGTCGTGCGATGCGCCATGGACAAATGTTGGGACATCGCGGTAGCCTGCTGTCCGAATTGTACCCTGCATTAGTTGCTGAAATGGGCGATGCGTATCCTGAATTAAAAACACAGCAGGCGCACGTTGTTGAAATTATCAAAAACGAAGAAAACTCTTTTGCAGACATGTTGCAAAACGGTATGAAACTTTTGGAAACAGAATTGCCAAAGGTCAATAACAATGTCTTGCCTGGCGATATTGCTTTCAAATTGTTTGATACTTATGGTTTTCCGCTTGATTTGACTCAGATGATTTTGCGCGATAAAAATATATCTGTCGATGTCGAAGCGTTTGAAAAATGTATGAAAGAACAAAAAGAACGTTCACGTGCTGACACCCGCGGAACGCGTGTATTATGGGAATCGCAAAATGATTTACCTGATACAAAGGACATTGAAAAATACGAAGCAAAAACAGCAACACCTGCAAAAGTTTTAGCAATTTTGCGTGGTGAAGAATTTGTAAAATCTGCCGATGCTGGCGATGAAGTTGAAATCGCATTAGATCACACACCTTTCTATGGCACACAGGGTGGTCAAGTTGGCGACAGCGGTGTATTCAAAAAAGGTTCTGAAGTTATTATGAATGTTGCCGAAACAAATCGTGTTGGCAATGTTGTTATTCACAAAGGAACTTTGACTGCGCCAATCAGTGTTGACGATGAAATTATGCCAGAAATAAACCAAAATGTACGTCAACAAACTGCACGCGCACATACTGCGACACATTTATTGCAAGCAGCACTGCGTAAAGTTTTAAATGAAGATGTAGAACAGCGCGGTTCCAAGGTTGCACCTGATTCTGTACGTTTTGACTTTTCGTTTGGTCGCGCAATGACTGCGGAAGAAAAACAAGCTGTTGAAGATTTGGTTAACCAATGGATTAACGCTGATTTGCCTGTTTCTCACGAAGAAATGGATATTGAATCCGCGAAAAAACGTGGTGCGATGGCATTGTTCGGCGAAAAATATGGCGATACAGTTCGTGTTATTACTGCGGGCGATGTTTCGTGTGAATTGTGTGGGGGAACGCATATCTGGCACACTGGCGAAATTATCAAAGCGCATATTAACAAAGAAAAATCTATCAGTTCAGGCATACGTCGTATAACGATGTCTGTCGGAACATTGGCAGAATAATCATGAAACAATTAAGTGATTTTGATATCGCAAATATGGTCGGGGATAATTTCATCCCCGATGATATTGCCACGAAAAAATCAGTAAGAAATGATTTACACTTGTCAAAACGCATACCCAAACCAGATGCCCCTGCCCCCGAACACATAACAATAGACTTTCACAATCACACCGAAGAAGAAGCGTGGCAAATGCTGGCACAAGTTGCCGCGTCAGACACACGTTCTGCAACCGTTATTACAGGCGCCAGTGGCATATTAAAGACTAAATTTCAACAATGGGCGACAGAAAGTGTATTAAGCCCACGCATACTTTCTTTCCGTCCACTTAATAACGGCAGTTTCGAAGTAAAATTTCATAAAAAATAAATCTTGACCAATGCCATAAAAATTTGCTTTCATCTTGCCTGAAGAGAGATTACAAAAGAAAGGAAATAAAAAATGGCAAAATTACATTTCTATTATGGCGTAATGTCTTCTTCTAAATCAGCTATGCTTGGTATAAACGCCTTTAATTTCAATCGCACAGGCAACAAATGGGAAGCAATCAAACCTACGACTGACAACCGCGATTCCAAGACAGACATTGTTTCGCGCGTTGGAATAAGAACAAGTGCGCGCGCCTTGCAAAGCCTGGATAAATACACACCAAAGCCAGACACTCAATTTATTTTGGTTGATGAAGTTCAATTCTTTTCGCCAAAAGATATAGAAAAATTAGCGACAATCGCAGACACCACGAACATCACTATCTTTTGTTATGGTTTGAAAGTTGACAGCAATGGCAATTTGTTTCCTGCATCTGCAAAATTACTGGCGGAAGCAGACGAATTGCATTCGATGGAAACAGTTTGCGAAATGCCTTGTTGTTCTGCGATGGCTTCGCACCATATACGTTTTGATGACAAAGGAAATATTATTCGTGGTGGCAGCCAAGTTGAAGTCGGCGCATCACAGTATAAATCAGTGTGCAGAAAACACTTTCACGAACTGTATGATAACCCGTCTGCCAAACTTTCTGCATACATTTATGAAAGAAATTTACAAAAAACGAAATAAATAATACAAATAAAAAACACCACATAAAGTGGTGTTTCGAATTTATGGCGCGCCCAGAAGGATTCGAACCCTCAACCTTCTGATCCGTAGTCAGA
>DEBV01000011.1:59497-65590 GCA_002348925.1 Alphaproteobacteria bacterium UBA2947
TGCTCTATCCAATTGAGCCATGGGCGCATATCGGGATATATTCTATATCAAAAAATTTTAAATGCAAGCAAAAACAAATAAAATTATTCATATCTTAAACTGTCGATAGGGTTCAGTTTAGCGGCTTTGATTGCAGGCATTACCCCAGAAACCAGACCAACAACAACCGCGACAGATATAGATACTACAACTGGCCAAATTGAAAATGGAACATTATAGTGCATTACAAAACGCCCTACCCCTTGTGATAATCCAACACCCAATATCAGCCCGAACATAGAACCAATAAATGAAATCAAAATAGATTCCGACAAGAATTGAGTGATGATTGTACTTTCCTGTGCACCGATTGCCTTTCGAATACCGATTTCGCGCGTTCTTTCCGCCACAGACACCAACATCATATTCATAATACCTATTGACCCCACCAAAAGCGAAACCGCGGCTATAGCAATTAAAAGCAATGTTAAATAACCTGTCACAGTTGTCATTGTTTCCATAACCTGTTTCATATCTGTAATTTGGAAATCATCAGCATCGCTTTCTTTCAATTTATGACGTTGACGCAAAAGCGCGGTTATTTGGTCGGTTGCGATATTGTTATCTGCATCTTGATAAAGTTTCAACGAAATCATCCCAACAGAATTTGGAAAACGCGAACCGTTTATGCGTTTTTTCAGCGTTGTTATCGGAACGATTAACATATCGTCTTGCGATCCCATACCAGATTCACCCTTTGCCTTGGTGACGCCTATAACTGTCAGTGGTGTATTGCGGACACGAATAATTTCACCAACTGGATTTTTTGGCATTCCTAATTCTTCGGCTGTATCTGGACCAATAACCACATATGTTGATGCGTTGCGAACCGCAGATTCGTCGATGAAAGACCCGTATTCTATTTCTATATTTTGAACGGTTGCATACCCAGGATACACACCAACCATAGATGTTGACCAGTTTTTATTTCCATAGACAACCTGTGCCGCGCTGTTTTCCACAGGACTTGCCGCCGCGACATCTGGTAATTGCGCGATATATTTCACATCGTCCATTGTCAGCGTCATACGATTACCAGAACGCACACCGCCACTTTGCGCCGCACCTGCGCGTATCATAATTGTATTTGTCCCCAATGATGAAAATTGGTCTGTGATAGACTGTTGCACCGTTTCACCAACAGCAACCATTATAACCACCGCCATAATACCAATGACTATACCCAGCACCGTCAAAAATGAACGCATTTTATTGCCACTTATCGACAGCCAAGATTCATGTGCTATATCATAAAATGTCATTTTTTATGCGCCTTTTTTTCAGATTTTAATAACACAGATTCATTTTTAGGTATCGCCCCATCGTAAGTTATACGCCCGTCGTAAATATGAATCACGCGGTTTGCATATTTTGCAATTTCAAATTCGTGTGTAATCATAACGATAGTGATTCCTAAATCTTTGTTTAACTTCTTAAAGAACTTTAATATTTCATTTCCCATTTTGGAATCAAGCGCGCCAGTTGGTTCGTCCGCCAAAATTAACTTTGGACTGCCCGCCAAAGCACGTGCGATTGCAACACGTTGTTTCATACCACCAGATAACTGTGTTGGAAGGTATGTTTCAAATTTTTCCAAACCCACTAACTTTAACATTTCGCGCGCACGCGTTAAACGTTCTTCCATTGGCAGACCGCGATACATCAACGGCAGCATCACATTGTCCAAAATATTTCTTTTCGGCAGTAAATTAAAATTCTGAAAAACGAAGCCAATGTATTCATTTCTTATCTTTGCCAATTCATCTGGCAAAAGCGTTGTTATGTCTTTGCCATACAATTCATATATCCCAGAAGTCGCACTGTCTAACGCACCAACAATATTCATACATGTCGATTTACCAGAACCAGACGGCCCCATAATCGCCACAAATTCGCCAGGTTTAATCGTGAAAGTTATATCAAACAAAACCTGTTGTTCACCACCAATTTCCAGTGGGAAACTTTTACAGATTTTTTTCATAGATATAATCGGTGTATTACTCATTTATGTATTTCCTGTTAACGTGGTCCACCCGCAGGCGCACCACCCATCATGCCACCACCACGATTACCACTCGATTTTTTACTTTTAGATTCTTGACCAATATAACCGACAACGATTTTATCGCTCGCCTCTATTTCATCTGATATGATTTGAGTTTCTGTGGCAGTTATGATTCCTTTGGTATATGGCACCAATATAATTTTGCCATCTCTTTGAATTGCTAAATGATTGGTTGGATTTATAGATTCACTAGAAACATCTATGATACCGTTAAAGTTGCGTAATAAAAACGCAGAATTATTCGCTTTCCAAGTATCTTTAGCGGAATTAACCACAATCGTCACAAACGCTGTCATACCAGGCATCAACTTTAAATCGCTGTTATCAACATCTATGACAACAGTGTAAACAACAACATTTGATGTAGTTGTTGGAGAAAGACGAACCTGACGTACAAAACCTTCAAAAGTTTGTGACGAATACGCATCTACTGTAAATGTGACAGGTTGACCTTGCTTTATTACACCGATATCGGCTTCACTTACCGCGGTTTCGATTTGCATCTTTGTTAAATCTTCAGCAATTTCAAAAAGGTCGGGGGTTTGGAACGATGCCGCAACAGTTTGACCTTTGTCCACTTTTCTTGAAATCACCGTTCCGTCTACTGGCGACACAATAGTTGCGTATCCTAAGTTAGTCACTGCTTTGTCATATTGAGATTGCGCACGAATAACTGACGATTCTGCCTGTTCATACTGTGTTTGTGATTGTTCCATTTCGCTGCGCGCGATAAAGCCTTCGTTATAAAGCGTCTTGTTTCGGTTATATTCGTTTTTCGCGTAATTGCGTTGTGATTTCGCGCTGTCCAGTGATGCTTTGGCTTCATCAACAGATGCTTGCAACACAGATGGTTCGATAGTTAATAATTTATCACCTTTTTTAACCAAGGAATTATAATCTACAAAGATTTCTTCGATTGTACCAGAAACCTGAGAACCAACACTGACCGTATTCACAGGCATAATTTCACCAGTTGCTGTCACAGTTTGCGAAATATCGCCACGTTTAACATCCATCGTCACGAAATTCTTTTTCGTTGATTTAGCAGTTTTAGTCCCAAGTCCCCAAACAGCAACAACAGCAGCTACAATAAATATTACCCACCATTTGTGTCGCAAAAACCAATTTTTTTTCTTATTCATCTTTTTTCCCTTCCAGTTCAGATTTTATATCGCCGATTGCCAGCGCAACAGCCGCCCTTTTCACAAACAAATCATATTTCGCAGAATTATTTTGCTTTTGCGCGTTTACCAACTCAGATTGCGCCGTTTGCCAATCCAACATTGTCGCACGACCTACTTTATACATACCTGCAGTTACGCGTTCAGATTCTGTCGCAGATTTAAGCAATGCTTCCGTATGTTTCAGAACAGTTTGCGCGGTCTTGTAATTTTGATATGCTGTAAAAACATCCATCATTGCCGCGTTTTTCGTTTGTTCTTCGTTGTATTTAGCACGATCATAATCTGATTCCGCTGCGCGCAAACCGTACATATTCGCAAAACCAGCAAATAACGGCATAGACGCACGAATACCGATAGATCCGTTCATCTTGTTTGTTTCTGGGGAAACAACATCTTGAAACCTGTCATCGTTCCAACCAACGCTGCCACTGGCAGAAATAGACGGGAGATTTTTCAAAAACGCCGCATTTCTTTTATGCCACGCCGCATCTTTATTCGCAGACGCCTTTAATAAATCAGGTCTTTTTTCCCGCGCAATTTTTATCAGTTCATCTATGCTTTCGCTTTCCGCTTCACTGCCAAAAGTCGACGACATATCTGCAATCGCAATTTCTTGATTTGCAGGAAAAGAAAGTTTTGTTAACAATGTTCCCTTTGTAATCTCACGATTATTTTTTGCACGTTCCAATGATAACTGTGATGAAGCCAATGTTGTTTCAGCCTTATATACATCAGCCTTTGCCACAGAACCTGCTTTGAATTTTTTATCGGCTGTATCTTTTGCTGTTTGTGCTACCTTTAATGCAGAAGTAGCAGATTCAACATCTGCATCGGCATTTAATAATTCATAATACGCACCAACAATACCATAAACAAAATTTTGCACTGTTTCATCATAATCAAAACCCGCAGCACGATATGTTGCCAATGTTTGCGCAAAATCTGATTCCCTTTTTCCAAAATCAAATATCAAATAAGACGCAGAAATAGATGCCCCATATCCCCAATCATAATTTGGATTTTTTGTATCTTTGCTTTGTGCGAAATTTTTGTTCGCACTAACTGACGCAGAAACATTTGGCAAATAATTTGCATAGCCCGCGTTTTTATTGAAATGAATGGAACGCAATGCCGCATATGCAGCCGCAGTTTGCGGGTTACGACAAAGCCCCAAGTTGATAACATCTTGCAAAGACTGAACCCCTTCTGGCACGTTGCGCATCGTCACACAATCGTCTGAACCAAAGGCCATTGTTGGCAAAACAGCAGTTAACAGCCAAATCTTTTTCATTGTGAAAATCCCCTACATCATACTGAATATTATCCTAGCAAATTTGAAAAAAATTTAAAAGCATTTTTGTTAAAAAAAGTTCTTTACTTTAATCAGAGAATCTCGCTATACTGAAATCAGAAATCAAGGAGGGACTCTTACCATGACAAAGAAAATAATTTTCACATCTATTTGTGCGATAATATCTTTTGGTACGCTCGCAGAAACGCCTATGGATATGATGGCAAGATTAACAGAAGATCAAAGAGCGTGCGTCACAACACATGGTTGTGTCGTACCAGAACAACCAGAAACGGTCGATGCATTGAATGCATATATGGATTGCATGAAAAATGCGATGGTATCTTGTAATATTCAACAAGAAGCACCAGTGATGGATATTCCAGCTCCTGAGGCTCCTGTGATGGACATCCCTGCACCAGAAGCTCCTGTGATGGACATCCCTGCGCCAGAAGCGCCTGTGATGGATATTCCTGCATCAGAAGCACCTGTGATGGACATTCCTGCACCAGAAGCACCTGTAATGGATATCCCAGCTCCTGAGGCGCCTGTAATGGACATCCCAGCACCAGAAGTTCCTGTAATGGATATCCCCGCGCCAGAGGTACCTGTAATGGACATTCCTGCACCAGAAGTTCCTGTGATGGATATCCCCGCGCCAGAAGTGCCACAGGAATAAGCAAATTAAAAAATCTCCCGATTGGGAGATTTTTTTACTTCATTTTTATAATTATCTTTTACTATCACAAAAACCATTTCCTGATTTTTATTCCTAAAACATAGGAACATATTCTAATTATAGTTGTTTTTGTTGATTTAATTCATCTATACTGATAAGATACCTACTTGAATTGGGGACAAAATAAAAAGAAAGGAGAAAAAGATTATGAATCATTATCAAATCTGGAACGCCATAGAATTGTTTGCCCATGATCACGGAATGTCTTGTTCAGGGCTGGCAAAACGCAGTGGGTTAGACCCAACAACATTTAATAAAAGCAAACGCGCTTCTGTCTTTGGACAACCGCGTTGGCCATCAACAGAAACCATTTCAAAAATTTTGAGTGCGACAAATTCATCACCACAAGACTTTTTCAAATATATAAAAGACAGTGAAAATTTAAAATAAAACCCGCCATCAAAGGCGGATTTTTTTATTTAGCCATATCTACCAAAATTTTCGAAATCATCAAATCTGCTGGCAACTGGGAATGCGCCACTAAATCGGGCATTTTAACCCATTCTTGTTGATCATGTACTTTCAATGTTATATCTCCAGAATAATCTAAAACTTCATACGCATATAATTCTAATTCTTTGCCAGAATCTAATTGCAATCTTGCGACAGTCACCAATTCGCCAATCTTTGCATCAATACCCAATTCTTCTTTCAGTTCGCGATGCAAACAAATCGGACCGTCTTCACCATCTTCAAATTTACCGCCAGGATATTCCCACTCGCCTGCCAAAGGTTCTGTTGGGGCACGTCGCATCAACAGCACACAATCATCTTT
>DEBV01000011.1:65605-70385 GCA_002348925.1 Alphaproteobacteria bacterium UBA2947
CTCTTTTTTAAAAAAACCCCCCGCCGTTACTTTCATAATTTACCTTTGCAAAAAATATTATACGCAAAAAAAATAATTATTAACGAAAAATTCGTTCATCAATTATTTATCGTCATTTAAAATTCTTGCTCCAAAAACGATATAAAATTATCAATGGTCTTAATGTCACTTCTTATTATTTCACTATTGTTATTGTTTTGTGTAACAAGATTAGCAATCTCTTGTTTTATAGATGTTATCGTATCGTCGTCAAAAGATTTGCCATTATCAGATAATAACTTTCTTATTTTTTCCGACCATTTTCTTTTTTGTCTTAAAAAATCATCCGGAATAGATACACCATATTTTGTTTCTATATATTTTTTATACAAGTCCAACTTCAATAAATCTTCAAACTCCGACTCATTGTTATTAGTACCTGTTGTAGTAAAAAATGTATTTTTTTCCGTTAATAAATTTTCAAGTTTTGCTTGGTCGAACGCGCCTTTTCCTGCTTGATCATAATCTAAAAGAACAGCAATTTTATAAAAATCGTCACAAAGTTTAGTTACCCTAGATTTTAACCGAGTCGCCCCATTCAAAGGTTCTATAACCATTTCTCCTTTAGAAATTAACCCCTTTAATTTTTCACTTCTTTGACTAATAATCTTTTCTAAATATTTTTTATCGGTTGTTCCTTCAACTAAAATCATTTTTTCTGCGTTTAATAAATTATCGGATACAACCACTCCTAATTGCTCTCTTATCTCTCTTATATTATCACATGGTTTTGCAGAATTTTTGGCTATAATTATGTTGGAACTTACTCTGTCTCTATTCACCATTATTGGCGAATGTGTTGTTATAATTACTTGATTATTTTTTGAAATCTCACTTATAATCTGTTTTATTTTTCGAATAGCTTCAGGATGCAAATGAGATTCTGGCTCTTCAATAGCAATAGTTAATTCGCCATGCTTTGCTGATTTCATAAGTCCAAGAGCTATCAAACTCTTTAATCCGTCTCCCTTATAATCAATTGGTGTTTTTACACCATCATCTACATTTATTTCAGACGCAGATAAAAATCTACGTTCTATATATCTTTCAGACATTCTAGATTCTGGGACAATTTCTAGTGATTTTATTTCTGGTATAATTTTTTGCAGTTCTTTTGTTAAACTATTCTCAGTCTTTTTTAAAACCATTTTGTATTGTTTATCTATGATTTCTTTGGCCTTTTTGTAATCATCGTTATCCTTTAAAGAAATGTTAATTTCTCTTGATACAATATTTGATATAATATTTACAGATAAATCTGCTGGCCTTATAGCCGGTATGTAAAGACTGTCTAATTTTTCTGAAATAAATTGTGCTATTTCTGGAATTTTAGCTTTAGCTTTGAAAGCACCCCTGCCAGCATAAGATAATTTAGGTATTGAAAAAGAAATCTCATTTATGTTCAAATTTATTTGAAAAGGCAATTCATCTCTAAAATTAGAACCTATCTTTTTTTTAAACTCCTTACTTTCTTTATCAGAAAGTGTGAAACATATATTAAATACTGTTTCTGTTTTCTTGTTCTTTTGTTTTGAGATTGGAAAATCTTTCTCCCAATCATAATACCAAGAGTCTGCATTACGTGATCTGGTAGATTCCCTGAATATTATGTTAGATATGCTTCTATAATCATTACCAAAATTTTTTATGAGTTTTATTATATAAAACACACCGTTTAGTGCTCTTAATATATTGGATTTTCCTTCGTTATTTTTTCCAACCAATACTGTAAAATTTTCGTCCAACGGCACTTTATATGTTTTTATAATACTCCTATAATTCTTTATTGAAAATGATTTTATTCGCATACATAAACCTCCATTTATCCTACTGCTATCAAATTATAAGAAACAAATCAACTTAAAATTATATCTTTGCAAACGAACATATGTATACAAAAGAAAAGCTATTTGAACGACAGCAGTAATTTATCCATGCACCATTTAATTTTTTTATATAGTCATACTTACATGTGTGTTTAATGGGGCAAAATCGCAGAATACTGGGCCAGACAAAAATTCTTTGCAAAACGTTCAGAAAGTCCTTGACTTATGCACCTCAGAGGTATAACATAAGCCTTGCTATTCGGGCATAGTTCAGTCGGTAGAACAACGGACTGTTAATCCGTATGTCACTGGTTCGAGTCCAGTTGCCCGAGCCACGATAGATAGCCGTTCGATTTCAGCAATGAGTCGTACGGCTTTTTTAAAGAAATCCTAGCTTCCCGTTCAATTATGACTGAGTTCGATAGCAAGATGCCAAAAATCTCTCTCCTATCAGCCATTCTCGAACTTTCTATAATTTCCCTTAGATTTCCGGCAAATTCTATAATGTTTGATATAGATTCAGCAATATCCACATTATTTTCTTGATATTTTTCCAGCAGATGTTCGTTTTCCTGTATATTCGTTTCTATTTCAGCAAGCGTATTAGTATATGTCTTTTTATCAATCAACCCATCCAATAACATCTTGACTAATCTAGATTTTCTTTCTTTTGCTACCGATAAATTATGTTGAACATCTGCATTGGTTGCTATCTCTATATTTTGACTTTTTAAATATGGCCTGATTTTTGATTTCAGTTCTTTCATTTGCTTCGGTGTCAAATATAACTTATCAGCAACAGATTCATAAAATTGTCTCATTATTTCGTTCTGATTTAATGTCTTTTGTTTGCAAGTTTTAACCATATGACAACACTTATAATGAATATATTCCTTTCCACTTGGTTTAACATGTCGTTCTGGTGTCATTAAATGTCCACAATTACCACATTTAAACAATCCAGAAAAAGGAAACAGTTCATATCTATACCTTCTTCCTGCTTTAACTGGTACATCTGGTAATTCTTCTTCATCTTTATTTGGATATACTTTGGTTAATAAAATCTGAACCTTATCAAACAAATCTTTATCTATAATTGCTGGATAATTGTGTTTATACATTGTTCCTTTTATCTTCATCCAACCATAGTAAAAGTGATTCTTTAATATAAGATATATTCCGGCTCTTGATATCACTTTACCAGGCCCTCTTCTATCCCCCCGAGAAGTTAAGTTATGTTTTTTACACCACTCAACCAAACTATGTGTCGTCTGTAAACCAGTTGCATACTCTTCAAAAAGTTGCTTTATTAAAGGTGCTCTTTCTTCGTCTATTATTACATCTGCTTTATTATCTTTGGTTCGAGCATTCAAATAACCAAGGGGTGCACTTCCCTGCCATCTCCCATGTTCCCAGTTATATTTCAGACTTCTTTTAACATTATCACTAAGATTGCTAACATAACTCTTTGCAGCAAGAACACCAAAATCCCATCTCATATTATCTGATGTATTTGATTCTGATGATATGATTAAATTCTCACGAACAAAATGTATCTCTATCTTATTTGCATGGACTAAATCACTTAATTCGATTGATTCCCTAAAACTTCTTTGAATTCTATCCACACAATCAGCAACAATAATGATTTTTGTCTTTTGCTGTTTTACGAAACTTAGCATTTCCGTAAACTTCTTTCTATCCCCACGAGTTGAAGATTCTGTAATTGTGTATTCTTTAATTACTGAAAACGACTGTCTTTTACAATATGACCTTAAATTCTGTAATTGTGCATCGATGGATTGGCCCATTTCTTGTTCTCTACTACTAATTCTGCAGAAAAGAACACTTCTCTTATTCGTAATATCTGATATATCCGTCATTTCGAACTCCTTGTTTATACTTATATTAACATGTTCGAAAATCAAAACGAGCTACTAATTTCAGTATGTCCACCCTAAAACTAAGAAAAAACTGCTCCGAAGAGCAGTTTTAATTAGAGTTTCTTATACTATATTAATATGCATCTGCAGCCTTTGGGTATTTTTTCATACAATTATCTAAATTCGCAAGGTATTTGAGTTGCATAAATAAATATCGGTTAGCTTCAAAAGAAAATTTCTCTTCTTGTTTGTCTGTTTGTGTTGTTTCTTGTAAATCATCTACACTTACGAATTTAAAGGATTCAAAACACTCACATAATTCATTTCCTTCTTTCTTTAAGGTCTTGTTCTCTTCTTTTTCAAAATTTAAATAACAATTTTTGTAAAAATCCGTGGCATCTTGTTGCAATCTTTCAATCGCTTCATCTTCGGATTTTGGTGAATACTTATAATCAAACCCTAGCACAGGAACCGTCTTTTTCTCATGTCCTGTTGTTTCATACTCTACAGTAGTTTTATACACGAAACATTTATCTTGTGGTGCAGTAATAATTTTGTCATCCCATAATTGTAAATCCCACTTTTTAGGTACAACAACAACCATTCCAGAGCAATACTTTGTTTCTCCTTTATCGCATACTTTCGCAAGTGCAGAATCTTTAAGTGTTTGAAAAACTTTTACGGATTTAAATTCAGCACAATCTGTATTCTTTTTCGCATTCCACATGCTTGTATCATCTGTTCCTGTTCTAAACCAACTACAAGCCGACAACAGAGCAACCATAAATAAGATAAAAAATTTTTTCATTAAAATCTCCCTATGCAGTTCTCATTATAAAACCATATATTCAAAATATCAAAAGTTTTCTTACACTTATTTTAATAGAGAATGGCTGATAGGAGAGAGATTTTTGGCATCTTGCTATCGAACTCAGTCATAATTGAACGGGAAGCTAGGATTTCTTTAAAAAAGCCGTACGACTCATTGCTGAAATCGAACGGCTATCTATCGTGGCTCGGGTGTATAAACAT
>DEBV01000001.1 GCA_002348925.1 Alphaproteobacteria bacterium UBA2947
CAAGACATTCTATGCAAAGTGGATATTAGCAAGCGTAACATGTCATGCGGGTCAATATTTGCCAGCAAATTCAACGACTTGCGCAACATGTCCAGAAGATAGTTATTGTTCGGGTGGTTCATTTAATTATCCTAATAACTCTGATAATGGTATAAAAGCGTGCACGACAGGTTTGGTAGCACCACAAGGAACAACAAGTGCTGGTGGGTGCGGTAAGATAATGTATGTTGATGGTACAAAGTTATACTTGACCAGTGAAAAGCGGACATCTCCTGCTTTGGCGGTCAGAATAGATGGTGTTGTTTACTATGCAAGCATGACTTCTTTGGCCAGTGGTGCAAAGCCAATGAATAGTGCAACATCTAAATCTTTAAGAACAAGAATTAACGGTATTGAATATTCGATACATGATAATACAGTACAAGGGGAATAACCATGATGAAGAAAACTATGATATTTTTTGTGGCTTTGATAGTTGGTGTGGCATACGCTGATGCGTTTGCAGTGCCTAGTGTGAGACAGTTGGGAACAAATGTTTCTGCGAACACAACAACGAATACAGAAAAAAATGTTGCTGTATTGCCAAGTTTGCCAAAGGCTAATCCTGAAGCGGCTAGAGTTGCAAAAACAACACAGGTTGCAGTTAAAGAACCTGATGATTCGCGTATATCAGTTGCGGGTGCCATAAAGACAATTAATTCTGGAAGATTCAAACAGCCTGAATCTTATAATCAAGTTGTTGGCATGGTGCAAAAATTGGAAGGAAATGTTGAAAATGCAATAACTGGTGTGACAGAATCTGGAAATGGGAATTATGTCACAGGTATAGCAGTTGGCAGTGGTAATAAATTAGAAGTATCAAAAACGCGTGTTTTGTATGCACCTGTGTTCCAAGGAAATTCTGATACAGGAAGCAATGCAGAAATATGGGTAGTTAAATAAAGTATTCCTTGTGTATTAAAAAAATAATCGCCACAAAAGGCGATTATTTTTTCGCGCTTATAAACAAAGCAAAAATCCATCCGATAAAAGACCAACCAAACATCAGTGATCCCATGCGAACGCGCATTTGATCGTACTTTGAACGGCCGTTTGCAGATGCCAAGTATGCGGGAGCTAAAACAATGCATACAAATATTGCTATAAGTACAACATATTTCAATATCAGCAAAAGACCGTTCAAAGTTATCATTTTATATTCCGTATTTTGCGTTTGATCCCAATTCTTCAGCAATGCGGATAAGTTGGTTATATTTCGCCATACGGTCTGTGCGTGACATAGAACCTGTTTTTATCTGTCCTGCATTTGTTGCAACAGCCAAGTCAGCAATCGTTGTGTCTTCGGTTTCCCCACTGCGATGAGAAACGATAACGCCATAGTTCGCGTCTTTTGCCATTTTGATTGCTGTCAAAGTTTCTGTTAAGGAACCAATTTGGTTTACTTTGATTAAGATTGCGTTTGCACAATTGTTTTCAATACCTTTCTTCAAACGTACAGGGTTTGTGACAAACAAGTCATCGCCAACCAGTTGGCATTTGTTTCCAATTTTTTCGTTTAATTTTTTCCATGCATCCCAATCTTCTTCTGCCAAAGCGTCTTCGATAGAAATCACAGGATATTCAGAAATCAATTTTTCATAAAATTCTATCATTTCATCAGATGTTTTTATTGCACCTTCGAAATGATATACCCCATCTTTGTAAAATTCAGATGATGCAACATCTAAACCAATCGAAACATCGGAACCTGGGACATAGCCTGCTGCTTTTATTGCTTCAACGATAGTATTCAATGCTTCGTTGCAAGTGTTGAAATTAGGCGCGAATCCACCTTCGTCGCCAACATTTGTAGAATGATGAGATTTTTTCAATATAGATTTTAAATTATGAAAAATTTCAGACCCCATACGAATCGCTTCGACTTCGTTTTTTGCACCGTTTGGAATAATCATAAATTCTTGTGCGTCAAGGCCATTATCTGCGTGTGCGCCACCATTTACAATGTTCATCATTGGTCGCGGCAAGACACATGGATTTGGATTACCGAATATATTCGCAATGTGTTTATAAAGTGGTATTTGTTGCGCGTTCGCAGCTGCATGAGCAACCGCCAATGATACTGATAAAATTGCATTTGCGCCCAGTTTTTCTTTGTTTGGTGTGCCATCTAATTCTAACATTTTATTGTCAATATCAGATTGTTTTGTTGCGTCCATACCAATGATTGCTGGTGCAATAATTTCATTTACATTTTGAACTGCTTTGAAAACGGATTTACCCATATATGTCTTGTCGCCATCTCTTAATTCCAGCGCTTCAAAAGAACCTGTCGATGCGCCAGATGGAACAGAAGCACGACCAAATGCGCCACCTTTTAACCATATATCGCATTCTACCGTTGGGTTGCCACGAGAATCCATAATTTGACGTGCATGTATTTTTTCGATACTAAACATTTTTCCCTTTCCTTTGTTTTTTACATAGTGAAATTTTCGCCAAGATAAACTTTTTTAACCATTTCATCTTTGACGATTTCGTCAGTCGTTCCATGTTTTAAAATTTTTCCGTCATGTAAAACGTAACTGCGATCTGTAATTCCCAATGTTTCACGAACATTGTGATCTGTGATAATAACGCCCAATCCCCTGTGTTTCAGTTGGGACACTAATTCACGAATTTCGTTTACTGCAATAGGGTCGATACCTGCAAATGGTTCGTCCAGTAAAATAAATTTAGGGTCGTTTGCCAATGCGCGTGCAATTTCAACACGACGACGTTCGCCACCAGATAACGCAGTTGCAGGACTTTTGCGCAAAAAAGCGATAGAAAATTCGTCCAACAATGAATTCAATTTTTCTTCGCGTTTTTTGCGATTCGGTTCAACTATTTCCAAAATTGCCATAATGTTGTCTTCTACAGAAAGACCACGGAAAACACTGTTTTCTTGGGGCAGATAACCAATGTGTAAACGTGAACGCTGATAAAAAGGCAGGTGTGTAATGTCTTGAGAATTTAAAAATATTTGACCGCTGGAAGCCGCCAATTGTCCTGTGATGCAATAGAAAGCGGTTGTTTTTCCAGCGCCGTTTGGCCCCAGCAATCCAACAGATTCACCTTGGTTCGCAATCAAAGATACGTCGCGCAAAACAACGCGTTTGCCATAATTTTTTGATAAATGTTCGACCTTTAATACAGATTTTTTTATCATAGTTGTATCACCATTTCTTCTGTTAAAATTTTATCGCCGTTGCTGGAATCAACACGGACGTGTCCACGCAGTTTTAATTCTTTGGTTTTTATGTTAAATTTTCCAGAATTCGCAGAAACTTTGTCTGTCTCTTTGCCTTTTTCTGTGTTGCGTGTGACAACGCCAGATGGTTTTTCAAGCAAAATAATATCTGGTTTTTTGTATTCTTGTCTTCCAGAGACAGCGTTTATTTTAAATGGGTTGCCGTCTTTATCAGTGCCAACGAAAGACGCGTTAGTCATTTTAAATTGGTTTGTGACAACATCATGCATATTTATCGCGCTTATCGGGGTCCACAAAATTTGCTTGGTTAAAAGAGATGCCGCCACTAATACTGCGACCATAACCAATCCCCAGCCCGTAAAGAAAAATTGCCAAAGTCGCGTAAGTCGTTTGTGCTTTGATATTATGATAAAATTGCGCTGATTTTTTTTCATCATCAACAGTGTAGCCATTTATAAATCAAAATGCAATTTTTATATTTATATAATCTTTTTTTTGTGATATAATGGAATTCAGAGAGATGAAGAAGATATTTGCTATCTTTGTTGTTTTTGCTTGCGCTGTGACTTGTGTGTCGCAGGCTGCGGTCAACATAAAAAAAGCATCACCTGTCGCAACTAAAAAGGCAAATGCCACAGAAACAGCAACAAGTTTATTGCCGACAGTTGTTGGTTTGGTGGGCAGTGTGCAAAATTTGCAGGCACAACAACAGCAGTTAACTGCGGATTGTACACCGACTTCTGACGAGGTAAGTACGGTTAATGACTTAGTGAAAGAGTGGGCCAAGTTGGGTGAAGCAACACCTGATTCTGCCGTAAGTGGTTTAGGCGGCAAGGATTGTACAGATGCTTTTCAAAATCATTTAGAGTTTGATGATGATAATGAAGCGTGTTATGAAGTTTTTCAAACAGAAGCAGATAGAGATACAGTTTGGTTTGGGTTTCCAAAAGTAAGTTCTGGGAAAAAGTGCAAGGATGGAAACAGCAAGAACTGTACGGTTGTATCAAACATTTATGATATTTTTGGAAAAATCTCGTTTAGTGATGCCGATTACACAAAAGCGGAAGCAACAAAAATTGCTAAGTTGAAAGAAAAAGCAGAACGTTGCGCGCCGTCAAGAATTGCTGCACAAAAACGTGAATTGTATGGTGGATTTTTAACACAGGCCTTGGGCAGTATCGGTCAATCAACAGGTGTGGCAGGAACATCGTCTGTATTGGATGCAGTGTCTTCGATGGGGGGCAGCGGTGATTTAAAATCTATGTTGCCGTCTCTTGGTCAAATGGCTACACAGGTTGTGGATAAATAATTTGTAAATTTTTCTTTTAACAGCGTGTTTTTGTGTGCTTTTTCTCTTTACTCAATTTTGAAAAAAATGTATAATTAGTGTAATGTTAGGAAAGGAACAATAATGAAAAATAAATATTATGTATCAACATTGTCTTTATTGGCATGCGTGGCTTTGGTAGGTTGTGCGGGTACTGGAATGAATTCCCAAAATGCACAGTATGAAATGCCAGCAGTGGAATATGTCGAACAATTAAATGTGGACAGTGCACCACATCAAGATTCTTTTTTGAATCAGTTGGCAATGAATTATCGTTCCTATGCAATTTATAATGCCAGAACCAGCAACTATCCAGATGTTGCAGAATTGTTTGCTCAAAAAGCAATAGGTGCATTTTCTGGTGAAACACCTTTCCCTGAATCATTGGAAAATTGGCGTGTAGATGATGACAGTGAAAGATTTGAAATTTATACTGCTTATAATGATTTGGTTGATCAGTTAAAAGGTGATGCCGCACAAAGTCAACCACAACTTGCTGCAGAAGCACAAGCCAAATTTGATTGTTGGATATCTGCGGCTGCCAGTGGTCAAAACGCAACAGCGCAAGAATGCAGAAACCGTTTTGTTGCGACTTTGCAAGCCTTGAAAGATTGTGCAGAAGGCAAAGTTGTTGGACCAACACGTGTGAAATCTGAAAATCTGACCCCGAAAGTAGCAGAAGAAAAATATTATCCTGAAACACGTCGTTTGAATGCTATGGCGGGGACATCTCGTTCACGTGATGGTGTTGTTATCGTTAACAATGTAAATATACCTGGTAATTTGATTCAACCAGCGCCTGTTCCACAACAACCAATGATATTTAATCAAAATATTTATGGTGGTGATGAAAGTTTAGGCGGCGGCGAAGAATTTGATGCAGATTATGTATCAAGGGACGAATTTATTGAAATGATGATGGCAATGCGTGAAGAATTGGCTGCAATAAATGCTCGTTTGGATGGTATGGATAAACCAGCACCTGTTTCTAATGAAAAAACAATCATCAAAGTTCAACAGATTCCATTAGAACCAAAACAGCATGTTATGGAAGAAATCTTTGAAATCAGATTTGATTTTGACAAGGCAACAATTAAGCCTGAATATGAAGATTTAATCAGAAAGTTGGCTGCAACAACTCAGGCAAATAAAAATGTAAAGGTTTCTGTGGTCGGACATACAGATACTGCGGGATCCAGTGCTTATAATTATGCGCTTGGTGGACGTCGTGCAGAAGCAGTTCAGAAGATGCTGATTGAATATGGAATCCCTTCATCTCAGATTATCGCTGTGTCAGCGGGCGAAGAAGACTTAAAAGTTCCGACTCCAAACAATACGCCGAATGCAGAAAATCGTCGCGTTCGTGTTGTCAAGGAAGTACACTATACAGAACAACCAAAACCTGCACCAATTGTTGTAGAAGAATATTCTGAATCAGAAGATTGCTTGGATTGCGAATAAATAATTGTGAAAATAAAAGCAGAATTTGGTTTTTAAAAAATATTGACAAATATACTTGACAAATTTTTTTGTTTAGTGTATTATGACGGTAATTGGTATAGAAATAAAAGTATAAAAGGTATAGTAATGGCAAAGCAAGAGTCATTTCAAAAAGCTGCTGAAACCGTAAAATCTGCGGGTTTTAAGGCTGGGGCTAAAAAGTTGAAAGTTGTGAATTTTGCTGAAGAATTTAAAAAACGCGATATCAATATCGTGAATTCTGGGCTGGAAAAATAACATAACTTTGTTTGGTGTCTGTGTGTTTTTGGCGCCTGTTTCTTGACTTTTATTTGAATTTCCACTATAATAGTACAACGAAAGGGACGAGTTCTTCGTTCGCGATTTCCACAAAAAAGGTTTTTTTATGCATGTAAATGAATTAAAGACAAAGTCGCCTCAACAATTGTTGAAGATGGCTGAAGATATGGGGATTGAAAATCCTTCACAATTAAATGTGCAACAATTGCGTTTTGCTGTTATGCGTGTGTATGCCGCGGATAAATCTGTTGTTTTGATTGGCGACGGTGTTTTGGAACGTATGCCTGATGGTTTTGGGTTCTTGCGTGCGCCAGAAAGCAATTATTTGGCGGGACCAGATGATTTATATGTTTCGCCAAATTTGATAAAAAAATATGGCCTTAAGACTGGTGATTATGTCGAAGGTCAAATTCAGGCACCGCAAAATGAATCTGAACGCTATTTTGCGTTGGAAACTATCGAACGTGTTAATGGTGAAGACCCTGAAAAATTACGTCATCGTATTTCTTTTGATGATATGACTCCATTGTATCCTGATGAAAAATTACAAATGGAAGTTGTTAACGATACTGACAAGGGACGTAATTTGTCTGCGCGTGTAATCGATTTGATTTCGCCAACTGGCAAGGGACAACGTTCACTGATTGTTGCGCCACCAAGAACTGGTAAGACAGTTATGTTGCAAAATATCGCACATTCTATTGCGACAAATTATCCTGATGTAAAATTGATAGTTCTTTTGATTGACGAACGTCCAGAAGAAGTTACGGATATGCAACGCAGTGTTCGTGGTGAAGTTATTTCTTCTACTTTTGATGAACCCGCAACACGTCATATTCAGGTTGCTGAAATGGTTATCGAAAAAGCAAAACGTTTGGTTGAAGCGGGTCAAGATGTCGTTATCTTGCTGGATTCTATAACTCGTTTGGGTCGCGCATATAATACAGTTGTTCCATCCAGCGGAAAAGTTTTGACTGGTGGTGTTGATGCGTATGCTTTGCAACGACCAAAGCGTTTCTTTGGTGCTGCGCGTAATATTGAAGGTGGCGGTTCGTTGACTATTATTGCAACGGCTTTGATTGATACTGGTTCCAAGATGGACGAAGTTGTTTTCGAAGAATTTAAAGGAACGGGAAACAGCGAAATTATTTTGGACAGAAAATTATCTGACAAACGCGTATACCCTGCGATAGATATTACAAAATCTGGTACCCGCAAAGAAGATTTGTTGGTTTCAAAAGATGTCTTGTCCAAAATGTATGTTTTGCGTCGTATAATTAACCCAATGGGAACTTTGGAAGCAATGGAATTCTTGTTGGATAAATTGCGATTAACAAAAACAAATGAAGACTTCTTTAATTCGATGAATCAGTAAAATAAAACCGCCGTTTCGGCGGTTTTTTCATAAAGGTTTTATAAATGACAAAAGTATATATAATACTGTTAATGTGCGCTTTGGTTTATGGCGCATTTTTTTATGGAAAAAATATTGGCGTTTCAAAATGTGAAATACAAAACTTGCAAAACAAAATAAATACAACAGAACAAAATCGAATAAACGAAAGGAATATAAATGATACGGTTTTTAAAACTGGGGTGGCTGATATTCGTCGCATCTTGCGCGATAAATACTCAATCGCAGAATAGGGCGCAGTGCAGTTGTGATATAATATATGGGCATGCGTCAGATTGGGAAAATATAAGCGATGATTTGGCGCGAAATATTTACAAACACAATCTTAAATGTGAAAACTAATCAAATGTTTTTTGCGACAATTCCGACCAATTCTTGCACAGCGTCTGCGCTTTCTTTGTCGTTTGAGACCGCGTATTCAACGAATTCAAAATTTATTGCATCTTTAAATTCTTGGACAAAATCGCGTGCACAATCTATCGATAATCCGTTTGGTTCGGGCACCCAAACGTCTTTGAAAAATTTTGGATCTATGCCGTCAAAATCAAAAGACACAATAAATTTTTTATCCCCGATACGTTTACGGATTTCATTGAACGCTTTGCGCCAATCAGACGATGTTTGCAGTTGAGCAGGTGTGCGATAAAAAATGTTATTGTCTTTTACATACTTGATTTCAGACGGTTCAAATGAACGCGAACCAAAATAAAATAAATTTTCATGTTTCAGCGCGGGCTTTTTATGTTGCAACGATAACCATCTTGTATCGCCTTCACCCAAAAGATGTCGAACATTTGTACCATGTGGTGCGCCAGAAGCTTCGGATTTAGAAGATTCTGGGGTATGAATATCAAAATGTGCATCAAAGTAAACCAGACATAAATCTTCATCAGGATATTGGTCTGCGATTTTTGCAAAGTGTGAAAAATTTACGCTGTGGTCGCCACCTATGAAAATATGTTTTTCACATGGTGTGTTTGCATATATTTTTTTATGCACATTGAAAGCGTCTTCAAATCTGTCTGTTATTGAATCAAGATCATCGATTCGGTCAGAAGCAATAATTGTCCAATCTGCATTTGAAAACATTTTTTGTATGGCACGTGGTGCCAAAGCAGGCCCACCGTCCCGTATTTTTGCCGTTGCACCACGGCTGTATTCTATACCAAGGAATTTAATCATTATAACTCTCTATAACACTTTCTGCGGCATCTTGGATTCTTTGCAGGCTTTTTTCATATGTTTCACAATCACGTGCAATTTCAGATTTGTACGCGTCGCGCAAATTTGATGCCATATAATAACATGCGCGTAAATGTTGGGAACAATATTGATGGCCAGTATTAAATGCGTTTTGTCCGCGGATACGACTTTGTGCATCTGCCCATTCAATGTTAAGTGCGTTATCTATTTTTACCCATGGGTTATCATCTGTTTGTGTACCAACAGTTTGGTCCCAGTATTCTTTGATTTCGTCACTTGTTGCATTTGTACCGTATTGCAGACGAATAATTTTTTGAATCAACTCGTCTATTTTATTTTGATATTTTGCATCTATCTGTGCTAATTTCGCACTGCAATAGCAACGATTATAGGCAGTCTCTTCACGTTTGCAATAATCTTCCATACATTCTTTATAGTCAGACATACAACGTTGTGATGAAGGTTTTTCGTTTGTTGTGTAAAAAGTTGATGTTGTACGGGTTGTATTAGCACTTCGTACACGTACAGGTGTGGTCGCGGCGCGTGCGTTCATGGTGGTGTTATTATTTGCCACGCGTGCCTTTGTGTTGGAACGTTGAACAACGCGACGTGGCTGTGAAGAAGTTGTGTTTATTGCACTGCGAACGGTTCTTGTAGTTGAACGTGGAACAACAGAACGTCTGCTTGTTGCGTCAGATATATCTTTTGCGTTTGTATTGGTTTTCGTATTGTTTAATACATAAGGATACATGTCATCGTGTGATGTTACTGTATTAAACTTTTTTGGAATATAGTTATTCACAGCATACACATTTGTTGCCGCTATCATTATTGCAATAAAAACGAAAAATGACTTCCTCATGCTTTTTATTTTAGTGTGTTTTACACAAATAAACAAGTATATTTTTATCTGTAAAGAGGTTCTGTTGGTTGGACATGACAACCGTTTTTGCGTTTTAATTCAATTGCGTTTTTGTATCCTCTGCTTACACTGCCATTATAGCGACGACGTGCAATATCTTGTAAAAAAGTATCGCGATAATTCAACCAATCATTGTGTATGTCGCCATTATAATTATTAACAGCGTTTATCATTTCGTTGTCCACAGATGAAGTTTTTTTAGGTAATCCTAAGAAACGTCTGAATTGAGATAATGCAGTACCTGGGCCACTGGCCATGCAAGCCAAAAATATATCTGTGGCAATAACGTCTGGCAATTTGTCTATGTTATAGTTTTTCCAATATCTGTTGTAATAAATTTCTTCTGCTTCTGCACGAGATTTTACAACAACCCCAGAACACTTTGGGTTTGACCCAATTCCGTAGCAAGTATAACCACAAGGGTCATTTTTTATTGTTCCGCATCCTCCTTCTTTTCTGAATACGGTAATCAGTCCTTTTTCAAAAGCAGGGTGTACGTTTTCGTATTTGCCAGTAGTGTAAATTATATTCGGAAAATGTCTGTCTTTTGCCGCAGGATAACAAGAGCCAGCATTTACATAATTGTTTTCAACAACTTTTCCACCGCCAATTGTTTTTCCAGAAAAACTGGATTGTTGTGCTGGTTGGGTTCTTTGTGGTTGTTGAGTTTGTTGGTTTGATAGGGCGGGTTGTTGCGGTGTTTCAGACGCTTGAGTCGGCAAAATGCACTCTGTGTCGTCATCAGGATATTTCCCACAATATTCATTCAGAGGCATTGTCTGCCTGTCTGCTTTTTGTTGTTCTTCCTTTGCTTCGTTTTTTGCAATCATACTGTCTGTAAAAATTTCTTCGCCTGGTACAATGTTTAATTCCTGATAAGCCTTTTTATCAAGGAAGGGTTTGTATCCTTCTGTTGCGATTTCTACGCGTGATTTAAAAGACAAATCTTGTGCAGTGCCTGGAAATTGGCTGGCCGATAACTTCCCATACGCGGGGACAGTCATTCCAACAATAAAGACAAAGTAAAAAAATCCTTTCATAATACATAGTATTTTATCACGAAAAGGCTAATAAAATAACATTTTTTTGACTGAAAATAATTGACAGAAGCAATTTTTTGTGTTATTTAATGTTGGCTTTAATAACTAAAGGGATGAATTATGGGCGGATATATTGGAACCACAAAGAGAGATGTCGAATACTTGATAGATTCTGTTATGGAACCAGGGGTCAGTGTTGAACGTGAAATTCGTACAAAACCAGTTCGTGCTGACAAGGCTGGCATAAGAATCATTTATCATTTTTACAAAAATAACAGCAAACTGTTTTCAGTATGTGTGTTGCCAAAAAGTAATTCTATAACAAACGATTTTTATAAATTAGACAATCCAGAACTGTCAATATTGTGCGACAGCGCATCGTCAGATTTTGTATGCAAAGGTGATGACAGTTTTCGTGAAATGCGCGTACTTTGCCAATTGGCAGAAAAAATGTATGAAACACAAAATGCGTTGGTGAAAATGAAATCACTGCAAACCCAAACAAAAGCGCAGGTAAATAAAGAAATCTCTTCGCATAAGAAATAATTTTCATAAAGAAAATAAAAAACCGACCAAAAGGTCGGTTTTTTTGTTTTGTGATTTTTTATCTGGTTTTAACAAATCCAGCTTTTAATTTTTCTACTGTTAAGTTTTTGACAAGACAGCCCCTTTCTACTTCGATTATATCACCGCGTTCGATATATGCTTCTTCATAGCTCGCTCTATATATGTTGAAATCAAAAGTCGCTATTTTCCCTTCTTTATTTATGCACTGTACATATTTGTGTATTCCAACGATATCGCGGTCTTTATAAGAGGAGCTGTATGTACCCAACACAAGAAATGTTCCAGAAATTTTATCATCTATCATATTCAAATCCTTTTTATAATAATTTTGTTTAGGCATTATAGACGAATGATTTTGATTGTCAAATGTTTCGGAAGAATATGGTCGGATTAAATCTCTCTGTTTGCTGGATTTTATTTGATAATTTCTGCGGTTTTATTAACCTTTTTCACTTTTTTCATCATTTCTGGTATGTTTTTATTATAACCTTGCGACCAAATCAATAATCTGAATAATGTAATCAGGTTTTCATTGTATGGGTTAGGTTCAATATGAAATATTCTTTTAAGAGAGCGTTTAATAATACGGTATTGGCGAACCCATGTAGCAGGTTTTAAAATTATAATTCTGTCAGCGTGTTCAAGTATAGGAATAATCCAATCTTTTACATAAACGCCTTCGATAATCCAACTATCGTTTTCAGATAAAATTTTATCGCGCAATTTTAAACGTTCTTCTTTTGGGCGTTCACGATTAAAAGAACCGTGTTCCCATTTTATGTCATCTAAATCAAAATGGGGAATATTCATTTCCGCAGAAAGTTTTTTTGCGTAAGTTGTTTTGCCACTGCCTGGGCCACCAGAAATAAATATCTTTGTCATAATTCGCACCTTGTTTTTTTATTATATCATAACAATTTCGAAAAGTTTTGTGTTTTGTTCTGTTGGGACAGCAATTTTTGAACAGAGATTAAGAG
Organism: Alphaproteobacteria bacterium UBA2947; assembly: GCA_002348925.1. Taxonomy (GTDB): domain Bacteria; phylum Pseudomonadota; class Alphaproteobacteria; order Rs-D84; family Rs-D84; genus Enterousia. The sequence goes on from DEBV01000001.1 coordinate 12,459, forward strand.
ATTTTTACCAAAATAAAAACCACCACAAAAGTGGTGGTTTTGAATTTCGTGGTCGTTCTGAGATGGCAATTTGCGAACTGAGATTATACAGATTGGAAGAGAGATTAGAAAATATTTAAGTATTGAAAAATGACATGTATTGGAATATAATCACAATATAATCAAAGAGGAGTAGATATGAAAAAAATTCTTTTATTTGTAATTTGTACAGTTATGTTATCTGGGTGTACATCTTTAACCAGACAAGAACATATGCAATTGCGTGAATTGCAAGCACAGGGTGTGACTGTCGACAAGCCAGTTGGTAATTTTGAAAAACCTGCATCTGGTGTAACAGCTGGTGCTTTGAACTTACTTCCTGGTATCGGTAATTTTTATCTTGGCACAGGTAATGCCGCAGAATCTTCTCATGTTTTGTACGGTGTTTTGAATTTATTAACTTGGCCACTTTCTATTTTATGGGGGGTTCCAGAGGCAGCGATAGATGCGGATAATATAAACAAACGAGAAATGTTATATTATTACACATACGATGAACAAGGAAAACAAGCTTTGAAAAAAGCAAAAATCACATTAACAAAGTAATGTGATAAAACACCACAAAGAATTCGAACTATGAAAAAGGTTAGTTTTCTAACCTTTTTTTGTGGTCGGGGCGATTCCTCCTCGACAAACAATAAACCAACCATAAACAAAAACTCTATTAAACATATCCGTTTTTGAATGGTTGCTAATTGTTCGTCTTCGTATTGGTCATGCGCACCTTGCGGTGCTCTGACCGATCCTTTCGCACCGACCTAAGCAGAAAATTAAAACCGTCCATATGGACGGTTTAAATTTTCTGGTCGGGGCGAAAGGATTCGAACCTTCGACACCTTGGTCCCAAACCAAGTACTCTACCAGACTGAGCTACACCCCGAAAACGCTTGTTATTATATACCCTTTTTTTCAAAATGCAAATATATTTTATTGTTTTTCGTTTTTTTGGCGATAACATAACCGCATGATTCAAAAATATACTCTTCATATGCATACTGTTGGGTTTGACGGCCAAGATACTGTTCAGACAATGGTTAATCGTGCACGTGAATTGGGGTTTGATACCGTTGGCATTTCTAACCATTTCATTGTGAACCCTGTTGTAAAGCAGGCGAAAATGTATTTTTATGCCAAAATTGGTGGGTACAGCAATATTTATTCTGCATCGTTTGATGAAGTTTTATCGCGCTTTGTTCCGCATTATGAAGATTTGTCCCGTGCACAAGAACAAAACCCAGACATAAAAATCTTACGCGGGATGGAGGTTGATTTTTTCAACAATCCCAAATGGCGTGACGGTTTTGAAAAAGCAATCAAAATATTAAAACCTGATTATATAATTGGTTCTGCACATTTTGTGGAATACGATGGAAAATTGCTGAATATGCACGATTTGAAAAATTCAGATGCCAAAACACAAGACATATTGTTATCTGGATATTGGGAAAATGTAAAAAATGCCGCACATTCAGGAATGTTTACTTGGATGGCACATCTGGATTTGCCAAAGAAAGTCGGGCTTGGTCGTGCAGAACAATGGGCAGATTTTGAAAGCAGGGCGGTTGAAGCGGCTGCTAAATCAAAAACAGCAATTGAAATAAACACTTCGTTTTATAAACCTGATTGTTATGAACCGTATCCATCAAATCGGATTTTGAAGATGGTGGCGAAAAATAATGTGACCGTGTTGATAAGTGATGATGCGCATGTGGCAAAAAATATTGGTCGTCATTTTGACGAAGCAGCTCAGTTAATCAAAGATTTAAATTTGAAAACTTTCACAAGATAAAAAAACGCCCATTTGGGCGTTTCTTATTTATTTGTTAATTGTAATTCTATGCGACGATTTTTTTGCAGTGATGCTTTGTCGCGTCCCAATGCCGCAGGATGCAAGTCGCCAAAGCCAGACGGAACAAGCCTGCGTTTTGATACGCCGTCTTTGACCAATTCATTAACAACCGCCGTCGCACGAAGCAATGATAATTGCATGTTGTTTGAATATCCTTTTGTTTCAGGTAATACAGGTTTGTTGTCGGTATGTCCGTCAACACGAATTATCCAATCTATGTCTGATGGGATTTTGTTTTCAAAATCTTTAATCACATTTGATAATAATTTCAGTTGCGATTTACCGTCCGCTGATAATTTATAAGAACCGCTTGGGAATAAAATATCAGAAGATACAATAAATCTGTCGCCATCTTGTTTTACTGTTGTTCTGTTTCCCAATGCCAGTTTTACTTGTTTGTAAAATTCTGATTGGTACAAAGACAAAGAATCTAATTCAGCGACTTTTTCGTTTAATTCTGCAATCTTTTCAGCCAAAGCTTTGTTCAAGCGATTCGACATTTGTGTATATTCGATTTCTTTTTCTTTCGCTTTTGCTTCCGCAGCATCAAGTTGTTTTTCCAGTTCGGCAATACGCGCATTTAATTCAGATTGCTTTTTAGTCATTTCGTCTTGCATTTCATGACGTTCAGATTCCATGCGCGCAATTTCATCTTTTGCGGAAGTTGCCAACTGTAATTGTTTGGTCAGTGCTTCAATTTGTTTCGCCAATTGTTCTTGTTGAACAGTCAAAGTTGTGATTTGGTCTTCGTAAGCATTTGCCAGTTTCATTTGATTTGCAATTTGACCTTCTTGGTTTTCCAGTGCATCACGCGCAGCCAACAATAACTGTTCTGCTTCCTGTTTATCGGCGTTCATTTGTTCGATTTGTTCGGCCTGGGCTTGACGCGCTTGTTCCAATTCTGCGACTTTCTTGGCCCCAGTGTTTTTGTTAAATACACTGGTTGTTGTCCACAAAAATACAAACACGATAAGCAAGAATATCAAAATGATAACCAGATTGGAAAACAAGTCCACAAATCCAGGCCATGCGTTTGTTCTTTCTTTGAAACGAGTGTTTAACATTGTTTTTTTCCTCTCTCTTTATTCTTTTAATTGTTCGATTTGAACAAATAGTCAACAGCAGTTCCTATATATTTAGAATATGCATCAAACATTGCGCGATCTTGTTTGGTCTTTGGCCGTATATTTTCGTGCCGCATCAGGTATTTCCTTAAACTGTCAACAGATGCAAAACGTACAATGTATGGGTTGTCTAAATGTGAATCTTTGTTTGAGATATAGAAAACACGTGCATCTATTGTTACGCCTTCCAATGTATCAGCAAAGCACAATTCAACACGTTTCATAACATTTTGTAAAATAGCAGCATCGTCGTTCAATGTCGCAATGAACATTTTTTCATCTGTTCCGATGGCAACAATCGCAGGATATATACCATCAATTCTTATCAAATCGCGAACTTCGTAATTTGCATCAACAAAAGCATCATGAATTTCAGATATTTTTGTGAAAGTATCTGCATTGACAGGTGCGCTTTCTGAAATTTTAACGACTTTCTCATTTGTTGTTGGATTTTGCAGAACATACTGTGACATAAAGTCGGTTAATTCTTCAAAGATAGTGTTTTGGGCAAACTGTAATTGCAGACCTAAAAATCCGACAATCAAACTGCCCGCCAAGCCAAGCAGGGAACTGGTAAACGCCGTAGCCATCCCAGATAAAGGTCCAGCCATAGCAACTTGCATATTTTGCAAAACAAGTGGATCTTCGAAATCGATGTTCATCAACAGCCCAGCAAATCCACCAACGGTTATAATCAGCCCCCAAAATGTTCCAAGCAGTCCCAAGAATATCAAAGTATTTGTGATATAGCGCACTGAATCGCGTCTGTCTTCGATACGAGATGCAACCATATCAAGCAATTCAGACAAAGTGTTTGTTGTAATGTGAATATGTCGATTATGCAACGCCATTGAAACAGGGCGCAATAATTTTGGGCTGTATCCGTAATTTGTGCGACCGTCAAAATAAGCGTGCAACCATTTATATTCAGGCAACAGACCAAATATATTCACAAAGCAAAGCCCAATTCCAAACAAAGTTACCCCGATAATAACGCCGTTCAGGATAATATTAGTTATCGCGATATTTAACAGTGTTTGCCAAAAAATAACGCCCAGAGCCAGCAAAACCGCGGCAAACAATGACATTATGTTAAGGTTTCTGTGAAATCGTTTCATGTGTTTCCTTCTCTCGTTATTAAAATCTTAGTAAAATTTTATTATTCGTGTCAACAGTGTTTTATGGGTATATATATAATAAGATGCAAAAATACTTGATTTTTTTCAAAAAATCTTCATAATGGGGTTGTTCCTGCTGGCAAGATGGGCTTGTCGGCTGTATAAACCAAAGGAAATAAAATGGCTTATTATGAAAGCGTCCTGGTATTTCGTCAGGACTTGACCGAACCGCAGGTAAAAGAAAAAGCGGATAAATTTGCACAAATTATCAAAGAATTAGGTGGCGATGTTAAATCCACTGAATTTTGGGGTTTGAAGAATTTGGCTTACATCATTCGTAAAAACCGCAAGGCACACTATGTAATGATGAACATTGAATTAGATGGTTCTAAAATCACAGAATTGGAACGTCGTTCTCGTATCGATGAAGATGTTATCCGTTTCTTGAACGTTCGCGTTGAAGAATTGGCAAAAACACCATCTATCATGATGAAGAAAAATACAGAAGAAGAGGTGGCATAATGGCAGTACGTGCAGCAATTTATCGTAAAAAATCTAACCCATTAAAGGGCAAAGTGATTGACTATAAAGATGTGAAATTATTGTCCCATTATATCACAGAACGTGGAAAAATCGTTCCATCTCGTATTTCTGGGGTTTCACAAAAAGACCAACGTGCTTTGGCAACTGCCATCAAACGTGCACGTCATTTGGGATTGATGCCATTTGTTAGAAATAATTTGGGTTAATCTCTAACTTTATAAATTAAAGGACAGATAAAATGAAAGTAATCTTAACAGAAAAAATTACAAAATTAGGCAATATCGGCGATACAGTCGAAGTTAAAACTGGTTTTGCTCGTAATTACCTTTTGCCAAACAACAAAGCAATTCGTTTCACAAAAGAAAATGTTGCATTGTTCGAAGCAAAGAAAGCAGAATTGGTTGCGCGTCATGAAAAAGCAAAAGCAGATGCTGAATCTAAAGTTGATGCAGTTAAAAATGCTAAGTTGCACATGATTCGTCAGGCTGGTGATACAGGTCAATTGTACGGTTCTGTATCTTCACGTGATATCGCACGCGCATTGAAAGAAATCGCAGGTGTTAATGTTGAATCTGCTCAGGTTTTGTTGGGGTCCCCAATTAAATCTGTTGGTGCGTTTGATACAAAAATCGCATTGCATCCAGATGTTATCGTTGATGTAAAGATTTACGTTGCACAAACACAAGACGAAATCGATGCATTGGTTGCTGGTAAAAAATTGACTTTCGGAACAAAGAAAGTTGAAGAAGAAACAACTGAAGAAAAAGCAGAAGAAAAAACTGCTGAAACAGAAGTTGTTGCTGAACCAGTTGCTGAAGAAGCAAAGGCAGAATAATTATTTCTGTTATCGTAAATTAAAACACCGCAATCGCGGTGTTTTTTTTGTTTGTGCAATATTATCACCCAAGCAAACTACCTGCTTTTTCTTTTATATCGTTTATGTCAACATTGTCAAGTATATTGTTTATATCTATGCCACTGCTTGAATCTTTTGATTTTGATTCTTTTGGTTCAGTATCTCTTTTCTTGGTTTCTGCTATTTCCTTTTGTTTTTCAGATATGGCAGATTTGATTTCGTTTTTGATATTATCTTCTTTTTCTGTTTTTGAAAAACCGACAAATTTACTTATAGTTTCCGTATCAAAATATTTATTCATGCTGTTAAATATTTCATCTTCGTCGGTCGAATCTGCGAATATGTCAGACGCTTTTACATTGTTGGCTTTAAGTTTTATTTTTTTACATTTTATATTTTTTACTGTTAAAACAGATGGGTAAAAGTTTGCAAATTCCAGTTTGTCGGTGTCTTTAACACCTGCATCTTTAAGGCAAGATTGTAAATCTTTTAATGCATCTGCTTCTTTTTCTAATAGTTTTTCTGCTTCTGTTTTTGATTTTTTGCTTTTAAGCATTTCTCCCAATTTTCCGTTAATCAAAGAATTGCCTGCAACACCAACAACTACACCAGCACCTGCGGCGATTGCACCACCCTTTACACGATTAGAGGAGATACTTTTTTCATCCGCTATCTTTGATTGGTCGGATTCGCTGTTTAACATTTGTGCACGATAAAGCGATCCGTAATTACCACCTGAGATACCAAT
>DEBV01000005.1:0-9775 GCA_002348925.1 Alphaproteobacteria bacterium UBA2947
AGAACGATACATTACATCCAGTTATCCCCGCATTAGATGACGATGCAGTATATGTTCCGCCAGGACAGTAACTGTTCGCCGGACATGATGTACATGTGTTGGATGTGTTTTTATAATATCCAGCATTACATGTTACCGTTGACAGTGTGCCACTGCCGCAAGATCCATAAGAACCACAACTTTGTGTGCCAGTACAATCCCCAGAATCATCAGATCCCGCGGCACTGGTTTGATGATAACATGTACGATATTTTGTACCAGATGTATAATTTTTTGTACCACCAGTAATGCTTTCTGTATAAGTACAACTTGCAGGATCCGAGAACGATACATTACATCCAGTTTTACCTTGATCGCTGCCGTTATAGGTATATGTGCCACTAGGGCAATAAGAGTTGGCAGGGCAGGTTTGGCATGATGCATCACTGGCGCGCAAATATTTTCCAGCAGTACACGTATATGTGTTTGCTGTCCATTGGGCAGTAAGGGTTACATTGCCCAGAGTAACGTTTTGTACCATATAACTGCGTACCCAAGAGGAATTATCTGAACCGCTGGAATTAATAACACCTGTATAAGTTGCACTATAATTATATCCAGCAAAAGTATAACCTGTACGTGTTGGGGTGGACACAGTGCCATTCCATGTTGTTGAGCCAGTTGAATCGGTATATACGCCAGATCTGTTCCAATACAATGTGCTGGTTCCGCCAGTTCCACCGTTTTTATCTAAAGTGATGGTATAAAGTGAATCCCACTGTGCGTACCAAGGTGATACAGAGCTGTTTTTTGCTTCGCTTGTAAAGTTTCCACTTGCATCAACATATTGTACCCCATTACCTGTATTGCTGTAAAAACCTTTGAAAGTATAATTTGTTCTTGTTGGTTTTGTGGTAATACTTGTTATCTTTAAAGAACTGGTCATATTTTGTGCGCCAGCCAAAGTAGAATAAACACCTTCGCCATATCTTGTATAAACCGTGCTTGGGCTTACGCCAGAACCATTATTGTTATTCAATGTATGCGAATATGAAGATGTTGGATTACATGTATAGAAATAACCATCAGTTCTTAAGGCATCACGAATAGAGCTGGTATTATTTCCAAAAGTAGAAGAACAAGTGTTAGAACAATCATTAATACTTACACTGCTGCTGGTGCTTGTAAGATACCAAGGCGATTTAGCAGGATAGTAGGTGGAACCATTATAAACACCTGTCATTCTGCACCAACAATAGCCACTGGTACCAGATGCTGGTGTTATAGTAGTTTTTGTTGTACCAACGCTGCTGCCAGTATCTGATGTGGAAACCGCCGCTTGCATATATATTTTAGTGCTTCCATCGTAACTTTGCCACAACTGTCCAGCACCATAACCATCGGAATTATAAGAAGCATTATTATATATACCAGAACTGCTTGGATAACCAGAAGACGGCAACTGAGCACTCGACAAGTAGTTAGTGGCTTGTTGATAACCTGCAGAGCAACTTACGCCATCTGGAAGACATTTCCAGCCTTCTGCTGGTTGTACAGAATAGCCGTAAAACCTTCTTCCAGAAACAGTTGTATAAGGATATGTTGTGCTGCCACTAGCATTCTTAAAATTGATAGACAAAGATATGCTTGGATATGGTTGTACAGCGGAACAGCTTGTACTTTCGCTTTTATAACATTTGTTGGATGCATTTGCACCAGCGTCTGAGCTGTAACCAGACGGACATTGGGCACAACTTGACCCGCTTACACTATCACTGCTGCTGGTTGGACTTGCTTTCTTTGCACCGCCCGCACAGTAATAGCCAGCAGTTATGTATCCGCAAGAACACGAACTGCCCGCGGACGCGCAGTACGTGGTGGAATTGCTGGTTGGGTTTTGAACTTTCGCACCACAAGTAGCATATTTTCCACCACCTATATTACCTCTTATACCTTGGTCGCTGCTGCTCGGTGTCCATGTTTTAGAAGTGTTATAACAATATTTACCTGCTGGACATAAAGAACAAGATGTACTGCCACCTGGTAAATAATACCCCGCATCACAAGTCACACTTGTTGATTCCCATTGTGCGTATATGGTAAAATTAGAATTAGAACTGTTGTTTGAAGAAGCAGTTACAAATGCTGTTAATATATTACCATCGGCATCAATATACTGTGTCCCGCCAGAACTGGCAGAATAATAACCTTTGAAGTTATATCCGCTTCGCGTAGGTAAGTTATAACCTTCGCTTGTTATATTGCCATTTGCTGTACAATTCGAATAACTAGCCGAGTAACATACCGCCGCGTAGGCATAGTTACCATACATAGTCGACAAAAGATTGCTTCCTGTACCATTGTTTTGATTAAAGGTAATTTGATGCATGGTGCTCCATTGTGCATACCATGTGTTGTTGCTGGTGGTTGATTTAGCGGCGGCTGTGAAATTACCGTTGGCATCAACATATTGTGTTCCTCCACTTGTAGAGGAGTAAAAACCAGTGAATACATAACTAGATCTTGTCGGGTTTGTGGTCAGTTTTGTTATGGCTGTTCCGCTTTTCACATTGGCTTCTGAAGAATAAACACCATTTGCGGAGGTATAAACAGTGCTTGGACTTGCACCAGAGCCACCGTTGTTATTCAATGTATGTGAATAATACGGAATCCATTGTGCGTATATGGTGAAATTGTCAGTAGCATTACCTGCGGCAGAATCTAATGCAGACTGTATAGCCCCATTTGCAGCAATATATTTTGTTCCACCAGAAGCGCTGGACCAATAACCGTTAAAAACATACCCATCCTTTGCAGGTAAATTAAATGGACCATATTCATAAGAAGTTGTAGTTATGTTCGTGCTCCATGCTTGATTCTTAGAGGTGCTATTATCAGCTTCATACCATATACCGTATGTTATATTCTGCCCCTTGGGCACAGCGTACAATTCATACAACAACCATTCGCCAGGATTAGGACTGTCAGAATTGTATCCCCCTCTTTGATCCAAAGAAACAATATAATAAGTATTTGCCTCTGTTGCCCATGCAGATGTGGACATAAATACCACGCACAACGCAACCAATGCACTTTTAATAAAACTGAAAAATCCCCGTTTTCCCGCCATTTGCAAACCTTTCTTTTTCCCGTATGCTTTTACCATAGAAAAAATTCCGAAATCGGTCAAGCATCTTTTTATATGTATTTTTTTCATTTTTTATTTGACAGATTTTTTTCGTTTATCGGTTTTCGATTGAATTAACAAATATATCTTGATTTTGTCCGTTTTTTACGGTATTATGTGCGTATATGATAAGAATAAAGACATTATGTTGTCTTTTGTTAAATATCACAAACCGTACACCCATGGATTTACTATGAATAAAGAATCTGTCTTTATTGACAATGAATTCGATGGGTGTGCAAAACAGAAAACTTTAAAAAAGGTTATTAAATTATGAAAATTAAAGAAAAAATAAAAGAAAAACTGAAAAAAGCGGTCAAACCCGCAAAGAAAACGGCTAAGCAGGTACATGTTGCCGCCGAAAATAAGCCAGAAAGCGACAAAAATGACGATAAAATCTACTTTATGGCGCTGGGCGGATTGGAACATGTCGGCCAAAATATGTATATATATAAGTATAAAGGTAAATATTTAATCGTCGATTGCGGTATGGGTTTCTTGGAAGAAGAAATTGGGGCAGGCGATGTTCAATACTGTGATACATCGTGGCTGGAAAAACACAAGAAAGATGTTGTTGGGTTCGTTATCACCCACGGACACGAAGATCATATCGGTGCGCTGAAGTTCATTTGGCCAAAGTTCAGAAAGCCAATTTATTGTACACGCTTCCCTGCGGAAATATTACGCAGAACATTTGACGGTATCGAATTGGACTATAACCCAGAAAAAGATATTATTGAATTTGACGCAAATGGTGCGGAATTAGACCTGAAACCATTTACTGTTGAAACTTTTCACGCTTCGCACTCTATCCCAGAAGCGCAAATGTTGATAATTAAAACCCCTGCGGGTAAAATCTTGCATACTGGCGATTGGACCTTTAATGACGACAACCCAATCGAACCAAAGACTAATTATGCGCGTTTGACCGAAATAGGAAACGATGCAAAACTGTTGGCATGCGTGTGTGATTCTACTTCTGCGGAAAGACAGACCCCACAGACAACAGAAATTCAAGTTCGCGATATATTGACCGAAATTATGAAAAAGGCCCCTGGGCGCGTCCTTGTCACTGGTTATTCACGAAGCCTTGCGCGTATTAAAATGTTCGCCGAAGCCGCAAAAGCAGCGGGCAGGGTGGCTTGCATCAAAGAACGCAGTAATCCAAATCCTGTTCCTTATGTTGGTTTGCCAGAATTTCGCGAAATGGGTATTGAAGACGGCTATCTGAACAAAGACGATGTTTATACTTTCGACGAAATCAAAGATTTGCCAGCCGAAAAACAGGCGATTTATCTGACTGGTTCCCAAGGCGAAAAGTTTGCTATGTTGACGCGTCTTTGCAACGGCCATGTGAAAGAATTAAAGTTAATGCCAACTGACACTGTCGTTTTCAGTGCGATTATTATTCCAGGGCGCGAACAAGATGTTTCTTACCTTTATAATAAATTGGCGCGTATGGGTATCAAAACCTATACTATCTTTGATACGGACAATTTGCACGCTTCTGGCCACGCAGGTCGTCCAGAATTGGAAAGATTCTATGATATGGTGCATCCACAAGTGTCAATTCCAATGCATGGCGAATATATTTCTGAAATGCTGAACGGAAAAATGGCAATGGAACGTGGTGGGGCTAAACATATGATGCTGGTCCACAATGGCGATATTATTGCGTTGAAAGACGGCACTGAACCATATGTTTGTGAATCTATACCAACTGGCTTTGTCGTTATGGAAGGCGAAACCGAACGCAGTGCGAACGATCCTGTGTACAAAACCCGCAAGAAAATCGCTTCAAATGGCGCAATATTCGTCACTTTGCCAGTTGATAAACGCGGATTCCTTAAAGGCGTACCAGAAGTTTCCAGTGCTGGTATCTTTGAATCTGACGATACAGGCTTTATGAAACGCCAAATTCAAATCGAAATCACAAACGCGATTGATAAATTAACAAAAACAGAACGCAAAAACCGCGATAACCTGTACAAAGCCGTTCAGGTTGCTTCGAACAAAGTCGTTCGTGCATCACTGGGCGCAGATAAAAAACCGCAATACAGCGTTCATTTCGTTCAAAAATAAAAACAACCGTCCGCAAGGACGGTTTTTAATTTGTGGCGCACCCAGCAGGAGTTGAACCTGCAATCTTTGCCTTCGGAGGGCAACGCATTATCCAGTTGTGCTATGGGTGCAGTACCGTTTCAGTATATATTATTTACTTTTGAAATTCAATATGTGTTTATGTTTACGAAAAACGTTTATATAAAACTGCACTAAAAAATTATATATGTGTATTTGTTTTTGTATATTTACGCGTGTTTTTTGGCGTGTTGCTAAATATTTTTTTATTGTTTCTTGTGGAATATATCCTGCTGATTTTGCGCAAGCCATCATCGAAACAAAACCAAACGAAAAATTGCGTTCGTCTATTGAATCTAAATCTATCAAAGCACATACATTGTCATCTTGGTCTAATAAAATGTTTTTTACATTTAAATCTGCGTATGTCAGAACTTTTTTGTCGTGCGGATTTGCCAAAGAAAACAGTTTGTCTGTCATTTTCGCAAAGATATTTTCATGCGAATTTACTTTTTTAGAATCGTATTGTATAGACGCTATCTTGCACGACAAATCATATAATTGCTCATAGATTTTGTTCTTTTTGTCGTCAGAAATGCCTTCCAATATGCGTTCGTGTAAAGTTTTGCCATCTAAAAACACATATGTTTCACAATACATATCTTGAAATTGGTGTATAGAAACATCTGGAACATTAATGTTGTTTGTTAACAATAATCTGCTGACATAAAAATTGTGTTTTGCAGTTTCTGGGCTGGAAAATCTGCAGATGTATTTCTTGTTATTTGTTTTAACAATATAGACGGCATGATTACACCCCTGTATGGCAGGCATAGTGATTGACTTTATGTCGTAAAAAATATTTTTTATTTGTAAAATATGCTTGTCATTTTTAATCATTTTAAATTGCCAACATTGCCAGCATAAAATCATCTAAATCGCCGTCCAAAACAGCCGCAGAATCTGTTTTTTCTACATTTGTACGAACATCTTTCACTAACTGGTACGGATAAAGGACATAGTTTCTTATCTGGCTGCCCCATTCAATTTTCTTTTGTGCCGCTTTTGCTGCATCTTCTTCGGCTGCGCGTTTTTGCATTTCAAGTTCGTACAGTTTAGAACGCAACATTTTCATCGCCATTTCTTTGTTTTGAATCTGGCTGCGTTCGTTCTGACAAGTGACAACTGTATTCGTTGGAATGTGAGTGATACGCACTGCGGAATCTGTTTTGTTAACATGCTGACCGCCCGCACCAGATGCACGATAAGTATCTATGCGTAAATCTTTTTCGTTAATTTCAATTTCTATTGAATCATCAACATCTGGCCACACATCAACAGAAGCAAAACTGGTTTGACGCTTACCGTTTGCATTAAAAGGAGAAATACGGACCAATCTGTGTACACCAATTTCGTTTTTAAGCCACCCAAACGCGCGTTCACCAGTTATTCTGAAAGTAATACTTTTAATCCCTGCAACATCACCTTCGTGTTCTTCCACAACTTCTATTGCGAAATTATGTCTTTCGCACCAACGAGTATACATGCGCGACAACATTTGCGCCCAATCTTGTGCTTCTGTGCCGCCCGCACCAGATTGAATAAATAAAAACGCACCATTGTTATCCATTGGATCAGAAAAAAGCGTTATAAATTTTGCTTTGTGTGCAGATTCTGCCAGTTCTAATATCGCATTATTAACATCTGCGTCTTCTGGGGATAATTCGTACAAATCTGTCAAGTTTTTATATTCGTTTTCTAAATTGTTTAATTCAGATAACTGTTTTTCCAGATTAGATTTTTTTTGTAAAATACCGCGTGCATAATCTGGATTATTCCACAAATCTGGATCGTTAGAAATTTCGGTTAATTTGTCTATTTCAGATTGAATTTTTGTTGGGTCAAAGAAACCCCCTTACGGCAGAAATGTCGTCAGAGATTTGGTTTAAAATTTCGTTGTTAACCACTGTCATACTGGAAATATAGCATTTTATCAGTCAAATTCAACTTTTTTATATTTTTTAGTGAAAGTTTTATTGCGTTGGACTTTAAAATATGGTAAAATATTTCTAACAGAGAGGGATTTTTCATGAAAAAAAGTTTATTAACTTTCGGTTGTCTTGGTGCGTTTTTAATGACCAGTGCTGCGATGGCTGTGTCTGCTGGAACAGCGGCAAATAATGGCGGACGTGCCACGATTTACACAACTTCAACTGGATATTCAAATGCTGGATCACGCGGACAAAACGGCGTTGTTAATGCATATATTCAAAACCAAAGAAATACTTATTTCATGATAACACAACCTGATGTTGATACAGCTTGTCGTCAAAAGATTATGAATTGTTTGACTGATTATTGTGGCGACACAACTATTGTCCCAGGAAAAACATCTGGTCGTTGTATGTATGCTACAGAAACAGAATTATACAATTATGTCTTGCTTTGTTTACAAAAAGACACATCTATTTTATTGCCACAATATAACACTGTGACTAAAAATGGTTCTGGCGGTATGAATACTGCTGCGCGCCTTTGTCCTTCTTATGTTCAACAAGAACTGATGTCGTATTTATCTATGGCAAATATGGCTGATAAATTAACAAAATCTCATTCTGATTTGTGTGTTCAACGTCGTCGCGAATTAGAGGCTGCGATGGCATGTCATTCTGTCGCATTGGCGTATGGAAACGAAACCAGCAGTATGTTAACAACCCAATTAACAGATTATTGTGGTGCAGGTGTTGCGGGTGGTTCTGCCGAAATGGTGACACGATTTGCTAATGCTGGTAATGTTGGCGCAAACATTTGGGGATGGGCTGAAAAGATTGTAAATCTGGATTTGAATAACAAAGGTTCTAATTGGGAATCAGCAGTTGACGCTGTCTTGGCCAGTTATACAAATCGTATGAATTTGGCATGTGGTGATAATCTGCAATTAAATCAGGTATCGCATCCAACAACAACAAACACAACACCGGGGTTGCAGACCGCCGCGGCATTGGTTGCAAGTACAGCGTTTCCAACAACATCTGGTTCAACGGTTGAAAAACCAGGCGATTGGAGTGTTTATATGGAAGTGACTTCTATGTCAGAAATCTATGATTATGCAAGCGCTGAACAAGTAGTTAGCGCGGGTTTGACTAACAGTCCTTTGACACAAAATTCTTTCTTGAGTTCATCACAGATGGATAATATGCAAAATGCATACAAAAAGGGCACAAAAGCATTTATTATTCGTGACAGTTCAAGATGTTTTGTTGTTCCTGTACAGAGTTTGACTCAAACAGAACAATCTATACTTTCGCAATCATTTGCGAATTGTGTGAACAGATAAAACAAACCGCCATAATGGCGGTTTTTTTATTACAACTTTTCTTGAAACTATACCTTTTTTTTGATATAATATTTCGTATGAAATTATCACGCAGACAACTTTTAAAAACAGTCAGTTTCAGCGCACTGGTCGTTGGTATTGCGCCACGTGTCGCGTTTTCTGCACCTAACGCATTACGTTCTGTGCGCACAGGCTTACAGCCTGGTGGAAAAACACGTTTGGTAATTGAAACATCAACACGTCCATCTTATGATTTGTCGTATGGTGACAAACAGTTATTTGTTAATTTGTCGAATACTTCTGGCAGTTCCAGCATTCAGCCAAAACTTGCAAATGGCACGATGATAAAACGGATAACACAAATCCAAGACGGAACAAAACTGCAAGTATCTTGTGCGTTATCTGGTTTGATAGACGCAATAGATAAAAAACAAATTATGATTCTGGAACCAAATGGTGATAATGATTATCGCTTGGTTATAGATTTTGCGTCTGGAACAGGTGTTGGAATAAACAAAACAGCCACAGTTGCAACAACAAAAGAACAAAAAACAGAAACAAAAACAGATAATAAAAACCAACATATAATTGTTATCGACCCAGGACATGGCGGCAAAGATCCAGGCTGCACAGGACGGGGCGGCACAAAAGAAAAAACAGTTGTTTTGTCTGTTGCTAAAAAATTAAAAAACAAACTTGATTCAAATGGCTACAAGACTTTCTTGACACGTTCCAACGACACATTTTTAAAGTTGGCAGATCGTGCAGAATTTGCAGAAAAAAAACATGCTGATTTATTCATTTCGCTACACGCCAACGCAAATCCAAGTCGTGATATGAAAGGTTTTTCAATATATACTTTATCTGAAAAAGCATCTGACGAAGAAGCACAAAAATTGGCGGATTCTGAAAACGCGGCAGACAAAATCGATGTTGATGGATTTGAACAATTTTCCAAAGATATTCGTGTTGCGCTTTCTGCACTGCAACAACGCGCGGTTGCGGAATTAAGCGAAGAATATGCAAACGGTTGTGCTAAATCATTTAATCGTGCAAGTATCGAACAACAAAAAGGGCCATCTGTGCGTCATGCGCCTTTTGCAGTATTGCGATCAACCGTGCCTGGTGCGTTGATAGAATTGGGGCATTTATCAAACAAAAAAGAAGAATCTCTTCTTAAATCAGATTCACAC
>DEBV01000005.1:9820-15557 GCA_002348925.1 Alphaproteobacteria bacterium UBA2947
AATAAACTGGTTGATGCAATCGTAAAATCTATAAATTCATACGATTTTGATGTTTAAAAAAGACCCAATTGGGTCTTTTGTTTATTAGCAAACAATAATTTTATATTGCTTTTGTCGGGCAAATGTGATATTTTTCCCATCAGCCATGAGAGAGAATAAAATCCAATATAGATTAAACAAATTCGAACGAATAATTGTGTGTTTTTCGGTGTTTCATGGCATTTCACAGTTGTTTTTGGGGACATTTGTTGTTTCTTTTTTAATACACAATTCTATCAACGAAATCGTATCGGTTTCTCTGTATAACTTGTTCTTTTATTTTGCTATAATGCTGTCGTTTGTGTTGATGATTGGACGTTGTAAACACGGAAATATCAAAGTTATTTTTGGCACACATATTATCATTCAAATGTTTTTGATTGCTTTGATTGCAATGCTTGGCGCGCATGCTGCAAACTGGGTTATGGTTCTAGGAATGTTATATGGGGTACAAAAAGCGCTGTATAATATGAGCCAACAACAAATGGTCATAGATAAAATTGATGCAAAACGCATGATATTTTACTGTGGCACAGATGCCGCCGCTACTAACATTGCAAAGATTTTAGTACCAATAATTTTGGGTACATTGATAACAATGGGATCATTACAAAACATTGCGTGGCTTATGGTGTTTATGGGAATTATTGAATTAGGCATGCTTTTTATGATACCACCAATACAAAATCATTGTGAAAATCGTGCTGAATTATGTAAATTTATGCGCCAATCATTAAAAGCACCATGCCTTCGCGATTTGTATCATGCCGAATTCTTGCGTGGGTTAGCATACGAATTAGAAACAGTTGGTGTATTGTATATTGTCTATGTTTTTCATACAGATATGAACTTAGGAATATGGACAACGGTTTTTGCAATATTGACAGCAATGGCGACTTGGTGTTTTGGTCGTTTTTGTTCTAAACGCGATTTTGGATGGGTTGTTGGGCTGTGTTCTGCATTATTGATAGCCCGAATAATTTGGTTGATATTTGAAGCAAATCGTTTCTCTGTATTGGCATATTCTGGAACATTGGCATTAAGTGTGGCAATGATGGACCAAGCATGCAGTGTAATTGTATTGAATTTAGCAAAAACAAAACTGATTGCCCAAAAATATCGCGCAGAATATCTGGCTGCACGTCAAGTTATAGCATTTATTGGACGCTGGGGTGGAATTATTGCGTTGTTATATGTTGGTGTATTTGGCGGTTATAAAATATTGCCATACCTGATAATTTTGTTAGCCATAGCACGCATATCATCAGCGTTTATCTTTGCAAAAATGGGAAAATATACAAACGAAAAATAAACCACATATATAAATAAAAAAAAAGACCCGCTGGGTCATTGTTTTATTTATGGCGGAGATAGGGGGATTNNCTTGGCATAAATGCCTGCGATGCATTCGTTAGCGCTTAAACTTCGTTATCGCTCGTTTTCGCTTACTCATAGTCGACCCCAAGAAACTTTGTCTCGGATACAAACCCCAAAACTATCATCAACGACAAAAATAAAACGCCCAAAAGGGCTTTCGATTTTTGTGGCGGAGATAGGGGGATTCGAACCCTCGATACAGTTGCCTGTATACGCGATTTCGAGTCGCGCGCATTCAACCAGCTCTGCCATATCTCCGTTGTCGTGTTGATATTATATCTATTTTCAATAAAAAATCAAACGCTTTTGCATTTATTCTTTTTGTATAATTAAAAATTTGGTTTATAATAACACCCATGAAAACATTTTTCGAACAAGTTTATGATTTGGTAGACAGAATTCCTGCGGGAACTGTCACTACCTATGGCGACATTGCAAAAATGTTGGGACGTCCACGCGCTGCGCGTTTTGTGGGGTATGCAATGAACGCGGTTTGTGACACAGATAATCGTCCATGGCATCGTGTTACTTTCGCGGACGGACGTTTGTGGGACGGTCAATGGGCGGCGGTACAACGTAAAATGTTAAAAGCCGAAGGTGTTGGTTTCACAAAAGACGGCCTTATAGATATAAAAAAATATCGTTGGCATCCTGAATCAGAAAACGCACCGACGAATTTGCGCGATTTACCTTTGAAGTTTTAAGATTTTTTCTTTTTCAATTTTTCGTATATTTTTTGTTCCGATAAATCTTTAAAAGTCAAATACCACGATTGTACATCAAGGTTCTTGCTGTGATTGTTTACGCGTTTTTGCATATCTTGCAATGTTTGTGGTGCTGGTTCTACAACAGGTAGTCCTGGTTCCCAATCTGCAGGCGTAGATACTTTAAAAGCGTCGCCTGTTTGCAGTGCAATCAGTATTCGTTTTATTTCTTTTAAATTGCGCCCTGTGGTTTGTGGATAGTATAAAATAGTACGAATTATCCCGCGTGGATCGATTATAAAAACCGCGCGCACTGTTTTAGTATCTGAAGTATTTGGATGTATCATACCGTAAAGTTTTGCGACTTGTAAATCTATGTCTGCAATAACAGGAAATGTGATATTTATGTTCTTCCAATCTTTAAAATTTATTTCATCATGAATCGAACGAAACCAAGCCAAATGCGAAGGTATCGCACCAACTGACAAACCGATAATTTCTGTATTTAATTCATCAAATTCATGAATCATAGACTGAAAAGATATAAATTCTGTGGTACAAACTGGCGTAAAATCCATAGGATGAGAAAACAAAATAACCCAATGCCCAATATAATCGTCTGGGAAATTTATTAAACCATTAGTGGTGTTTGCATTGAATTTAGGTGCCGTATCACCAACAAGTGGCAACTTTTCGCATTTATTCGTGTTTTCTTCTTGCATTCTGACTCCTTTTATATGTCCGAATTTTACCAGCGTTCAGGGCTTTTTCATATAAGAGCCTTTTCTTAACAAAATAATTTACTTTATTTTTCAATATGGTATCATTACAAAAATAGTACAAACAAAAGGATGATTTATTATGAAACGTTCGGACGTTATCAGAACTTTACAAGTGCAATTCAAAAATATGCGCGCGTCTGATGCAACAGCAATGTTAGATTGTGTTATGGATGAAATGAAAAACGCTGTCGCGAACGATGACAGAATTGAAATACGCGGTTTTGGCACTTTTCAATCACGTAAACGTGCGACAAAAAAAGGTTATAACCCAAGCACTGGCGAAACAATATATTTAGATGCCAATAAAACTATTTTGTTTAAACCAAGTCGTGAATTAACTAAAAAAATGAACGGATAAATTATGTCAAGGGGAATTACAAATCACAATCGTGATAAATACGAACGCGTCCGCAGACTGATGTGGATAAAGTGCGAAGCATGCGGTCGTTTGGTTTACTATAAAGATTACAAAAACAATCAGTATGTATGTCCAAAATGTGGACGTGCGTTTATAATGACGCCAAAGCAAAGATTTGATTTGCTGTTCGATGATATAAATTGGCAAAAATTTGATTTGCCTGTGGTAAGTGATGACCCACTTAATTTCGTTGACAGAATTTCATACAAAGACAGATTACAGGAAGCGCGCGACGACGCGGGCACAAACGATTCTATATCAACTGCAGACGGCAAAATAGGCGGCATAAATTCAACTATATGTGTTATGAACGGCGATTTCATGATGGGGTCTATGGGACGCGCTGCGGGGGATGCAATAATCGCCAGCATTGAACACGCAATAGAATTAAAACAACCTTTTGTTATGGTCACTTGCAGTGGTGGTGCACGCATGCAAGAAAATATTTTATCGCTTATGCAGATGGCACGCACTACGGTTGCAGTTAATAAATTACACGAAAATAAATTGCCATATATTGTTATTTTAACAGACCCAACTTTTGGTGGCGTAACGGCTTCATTCGCAATGTTGGGTGATGTACATATTGCAGAAAAGGGTGCCCGTATTGGATTTGCAGGTCGTCGTGTAATTGAACAAAATATTCACGAAAAATTACCATCTAATTTCCAAACAGCAGATTATTTGTACGAACATGGTATGGTTGATGTTGTAGTTAATCGTTCTGAATTAAAAGAAACTTTGCAACGCGTTTTGACCGTATTAACAAAACAACCAATGGAACCAAAAGTTATCGATGTAAAAACACCTAAATTTGACACACCAAAAAAATCACGTGATACAGGTAAAACACCAGAATACGACAGGGTTTTATTGGCAAGAAATGAAAACAGACCACATTTCTTGGACTATGTAAATGGTATTGTGGACAAATGGACTTACCTTGCTGGCGACAGATGTTTTGGTGAAGACGCTGCCATGGGCGGTGGAATAGGTTATTGGTACGGAATACCATCTGTGATTATCGGTCAAGAAAAAGGACGCACTATTGAAACCCGTCAAAAACACAGATTTGGAATGTCTAATCCAGAAGGATATAGAAAAGCGCAACGCTTGATGAGATTGGCTGAAAAGTTTGACCTGCCACTGATTTCACTGTTTGATACAGCGGGCGCATTCGCTGGTGGCGCCGCAGAAGAACGCGGGCAATCTCAAGCAGTCGCTGCGACAATTGCAATGGGTTTACGTGTAAAAACACCTTATGTTTCTGTTAATGTTGGCGAAGGAGGTTCTGGTGGTGCAATTGCAATCGGCACAGGCGACAGAATTATGATGCTGGAAAATGCGATTTATTCGGTTATCGCACCAGAATCTTGCGCCAGCATTTTGTGGAAAGATAATAAATTCAAAGCCCAAGCCGCAACAGCGTTAAAATTAACAGCGCGTGATATGGCTTCATTAAACGTGATAGATAAAATCATTAACGAACCAGCGGGCGGGGCACACAAAGATTGGCAAACAACAATGGAACTGTTGGCAAAATCAGTAGCAGACGCATTGAACGAATTAAAAGAAGTTCCTGTGGAAGAACTGATACCGATGCGTGCCAAGAAATTTCTTGCTATGACACGCGATGTTGAAATCTTTCAACCTGGTCACACCCCAGAAGAAAAACAAGTATAGAAAAACCGCCATTTTGGCGGTTTTTTTTAGAATAACACAAAAACAATTAGTCGCGTTCAACGCCACCAATTCCTTCTTTTGCAAAAAGCATCTTGTTTACTATTTCGGCTTTTCTTACATGCGTTTTATCGTCAAAAACAGGTGCAGTTTGTTGCAAAAACGACTTCGCAGTATCATTAAGTTTCGAAATGTCAGCAGAAGTAATATATAAAACTTCTACGTTTTTCCCATCTAATACCGAAGTATGTTTTTTTAAACTTATACCATTTTCAGCATAAATTGCCTGTACAAAATCAATATTCGATATCTCGTTGTCTGTTTTTCCTGGTTTTACATAAACATACTGACATTCGCCTTTTATTATAGGGCTGTCAATAATTTTAGAATCTGTGACAAGATAACGCAATATATTTGCATCTTGGATTGCGTTATTCATTTTTTGAGTGCCTTTTTTAAAATCTTTATCCATTATAAAACTCCTTTGCCTGATGATAATTATACCACAATTTGCCAACAAAGTCAATTTTCCGCCAATATTAAAACCGCCCAAAAGGACGGTTAAAATCTGGCGGAGCGTATAGGACTCGCTCGGCATAAATGTCTGCGCGGCAATCGTGACGATTTCGGCGCACTTCGTTTCCGAAATCTACTGCTTGTCGAACCTATACGGTTCTCGTGACTCTTTATATTCCACCATATTAAAAACCCCATAAACATGGGGTTTTAAATCTGGC
>DEBV01000005.1:15568-20500 GCA_002348925.1 Alphaproteobacteria bacterium UBA2947
ACGTATAGGACTCGAACCTATGGACCGCTATAACACGGTCACGGATTAGCAATCCGCTGCATTACCACTCTGCCAACGCTCCGGATGGGGTCTATTATATATAAACCGATTTTTAAATGCAAGTACGAAATTTTACATGTACGAAAAAAATCATTAAATTTTTTTATAATTTCATTTGACACACCATCAAAAATATGATATAAAGGAATTACTTGGTTCCCCGGACGGGGCGGGCTGTCAAAAAAGACAAGTCGGGGCGTGCGATTGGTAGCATGTCTGAATGTACATCACAATTTTTCTTTCTTTGTGATGAACCAATCAAAAAAAACAAAAAGGCGGATAATAACACAACTACAGCAAAGTTCTGTTTTTGTCTGTTTAACATCAAACCAAAGGATAGCGTTATGAAAAAGAAAATCGTATTGCCATCCCTCTTTGTTTTGATTCCTTTTTTGGTTGGATTAACGCCAAAAACAAGCAAAGCGGGATCTATAAAAATACCTTGCAGCACAAGACCTGATTCGGTTTCTTATAAATTGGACTTTGATTCATGTTATTGGTTGCAACAAAACGGTTCCCAAGATTTTATAGATGATTTTAAAGATAATTCTGATTCTGTGAACCATAAAAAAGACGAAAAAGATTCCATTTCTTACACAATATCGTGGCAGGGCGGAAAATGGGTAAAATACACTTCTGAAGACGGCAGTGGCTTTATAAGAACTGGTGGTTCTCGCACATGGCGCAATATGAATCCTGGCGCAATAAGACACGGCAGTTTTTCTAAACAATACGGTGCTTGCGGTTCTGCTGGTGGTTTTGCTGTTTTCCCAACAGAAGAATATGGTATGAACGCCTTGCGTGCATTGTTACAGTCTGACACATACGCAAATTTGACTATCGCCGCCGCTGTGCGCAAATATGCACCATCAAGCGATAACAACAACCCAAGATCTTATCAGCAAAAGCTGTCAAGAATGACGGGATTGAATTTGAACAAGAAATTGGGACAATTAACATCAGACGAATTAGATCGCGTGGCTTTTGCTATCAAAGAAATCGAAGGCTGGATATCTGGCGAAAAAGAACTCTTTGAAGCACACAGCGCGTTGATTTCTGCCGCTGTTAACAAGACAAATTCTTTGAAACAAAGAAGTCTTAAACAAAGACAATATAATTCTTAAGAAACAAGAATCGCCAATATGGCGGTTTTTTGTTTTGACTTTATACCAAAAATTTGATAAATTATTCCGTATGACAATATTATTCATAAATTTTTACTGTTGTCGATAATATCCTCGTTTTTTTACAAACATAATGTTTGCAATACGTTTCTCTATTTACTATCATCTCTAAAACAAGAAAAGGAAAAAACATGTCGTTAAAAGTTTATAATGTATTAACCAGAACCAAAGAAGATTTTGTCACTTTAACCCCAGGCGCTGTAAAGATGTACGCTTGTGGAATAACTGTTTCTGGAGATGCACATATTGGGCACGCATACCAATCCGTTGTTTTTGATGTGATAACACGCTATTTAAAATACGCAGGATACGATGTTAAATACGTTCGAAATTATACTGACGTGGACGATAAAATTATTGCGAACGCCGCAAAAGCAAATGAAAATCCAATTGAATTTGCTGAAAAATACATGGCGCAAACAGACAAAGAAATGGACGCTCTTGGAAACGCAAGACCAACAATTATGGCGCGTGCGACACAATGCATAGATGATATTATTAACTTTGTTCAAAAACTGATAGATTCCAATCATGCGTATGTTTCTGAATTTGGTGACGTGTATTTTCGTTTATCAAGTTTTCCAGAATATGGCAAATTATCTCATATTCAAATCGACAAAAACGATACTGGTGTTCGTAAAGATGTCGAACCAGGCAAACAAAACGACCTTGATTTTGCATTATGGAAATCCGCAAAACCAGGTGAAATCGCATGGGATTCCCCATGGGGCAAAGGCAGACCAGGTTGGCATATTGAATGCAGCGCGATGAACCTTAAATACCTTGGCGAACAGATAGATATTCATGGCGGAGGTCGCGACTTGGTCTTTCCACACCACGAAAACGAAATCGCCCAAACAGAATCTTTAACAGGGAAACAGTTTGCAAAATACTGGATTCATTGCGGCTTGGTCAAAGTCAACGGTCAGAAAATGAGTAAATCTTTGAATAATGGGATTTTATTAAAAGATGTTTTGGCAAAATACGACGCTGACACAATCAGATTTGCTCTGTTGCGTAATACTTATTCTGCCGATATTGACATCACAGATGCATTGTTGCCAGAATCTTTGAAACACGTCTACAAAATGTATTCTGTGCTTAACTCTTTGAAAGACCGTGATTTTTCTGAATCTAACAAAGAAAAAACAGAAGTAAAAGTCAAAGAAATCACAGATGAATTTGAAAAAGCAATGAACGATAATTTCAACACTTTGGAAGTTATCGCCGCTTCATTTGGCTGGTTTAATTTTATCAACGCCGAACTGGCAAAGAAAAATACAGAATATGATTTACAAGCAATTGCAAATAAAATCAAAGAATTATTCGGTATTTTAAACATACTGCAACAAAACCCAGCAGAATACATTGCCGATATTCGCTCAAAAACACTGCAGAAAAACAATATGAAAGCCGAAGATATAGAAAAAGCGATATCTGAACGCACAACTGCAAAACAAAACAAAGATTGGGCAACAGCAGACAAAATACGTGCTGAATTGTTGGAAAAAGGCATCGTATTGAAAGACAGCGCCACTGGCACAACTTGGGATATAGATTTATAGGGAAAACACCATGAAGATTGTACCTTTGGACAACATTGAAAGTATCAAATCTGGTCATCCACATTTAGATACAGTCACCAAAGGTGTAATCGTTAATGATTTATACCGAGTTTTAGTGGCAAAAACAGGCAAATATTTGCATATTCGCATTCGCAGACTGGACGATTTGCCAATAACCAGTTTTTCAGATATGCAAGAAATAAAGAACTATTTCGTCGGCCCCGAAAATGTTGCAATTCAAGTTTTTCCGCGCGTTTCTGACTATATTAACAACACAAACACATACCACTTGTTTTCATGGAAAGATATAGAAACACCCAATTTGAAAGAAATGTACCATTACAATCAACCAAAATAATAAAAAATTATAAAAAAACTGCTTGAATATAGCGCATTTTGTGCTATATTTATGCGCGTCTTAACAAAGGGAAAATTCATGAATTATCCATATATGCCTAAATCTACCGCACTTTGGTTGATTGAAAACACAGCTTTAACATTTGAACAAATTGGGGAATTCTGCGGCTTGCACGAATTGGAAGTCAAAAATATTGCCGACGCAGAATCCAATAAAATGCAAGGTTTGAATCCTATCATCAACGGTCAGGTCACACGCGAAGATATCGAAAAATGCGAAGCAGATCCTGATGCAAGATTGGTTTTACGCGATGCTATTGTCGAAGCGCAAAAGAAACAAAACAAAAAAGGCGTTGGCTATACACCAAAATTACACCGTCAAAACCGTCTGGGTGGTATTTTGTGGATTTTAAAGAACTATCCAAACTTGACAGACGGACAAATTGCACGTTTGATGCGCAGCACTAATCCAACTGTAAAATCTATTCGTGACAAAGTTCACAAATCTTATTCTTTGATTCAAATTCAAAGCCCGATTGTGTTGGGTTTGGTTTCTGAATCTGCGTTGCATGACGCTATTGCAAAAGCCAACCGTAAAAGCGGAAAATAAAATTTTTTGTTTTACATCAACAAATCAAAGGTTTTTTTATGACTAAAAAACTAGACGAAGCAACAAAATTATTGATTGATTCTTTGCCAGAAAGCTTAAAAGATTTGGCATTGTCTGCAAACGAAATAGGTTATCTGTCTCAAATGGACTTTGATAATGCTATCCAGGCGGACGAGGTTCCTGACGAAGAAAAAGACGAAGTTCTTGAATTCTTTAAACAAGATTTAGGACTGGAATTTCTTGAAACAGACAGCAATAGTTTTGCTCGTGATATGGAAAAATATTACGAAGAAGACGATGAAAACTATAATCGTGATAAAACCCGCGATTTATTGAATGCCGATGCAGAGCAGGTTGATGTCAACGACGACGACTATGAACATTACGCAAAACAGTTGGAACGCAGTTCTACGGGCAATTTGGTCTTGGGTATACAAGATTCCGTTCAATCATACCTTAAACAAATTGGCACAGTACAATTATTGACAGCGGCTGGCGAAATCGCAATTGCACAAAGAATTGAAGCCGCGTCACGTTTAATGGTTTATGGTTTGTGCGAAAGCCCTATGACAATTCAAGCAATGTTGGATTGGTACCAACAACTGTTAAACGGTGATATTCGCTTGCGTCACATTATAAACTTGGAAGTTATGTATTCCAGTGAATCTGAACAAAAATCTTTGGCCGCATTGGCAGACACTCTGAAATCCAAGGGTGTGGATAAAGTCGATGATTTGAATGATGAAGACTTGGACGCATTGGAAGATTCTGTTGCAAACGAAGACGAAGATGACGAAGAACTGGACGAAGAAGAAGACGGCAAAAAAGAAGACAATCAGCGCAGCTCGTCTGGCGTGCCAATTCCTGTGATGGAAGAAGCGTTAATGCCAACGATTACAGATTTATTTACCAAAATTAAACGCGTCTTTTCCAGTATGCAAAAATTGCAATCAAAACGTTTGGATAATTTGTTAGTTTCTTCCAAACCTGATGAAACACTGGAAAAGAAATACAACAAATTACGCGTTGAACTGTTTGAATACGTCGGGAAAATCCGCCTTAATGACGACAGAATTGCTGAAATTATGGAAAAATTGACTCAGCGCGACCAGTTGCTTATGGGATTAGAAGGCAAAATGTTGCGCCTTGCACTTGC
>DEBV01000005.1:20537-39042 GCA_002348925.1 Alphaproteobacteria bacterium UBA2947
TGAAGACTTTTTGGCAGAATACACAGGCAACGAATTAAATCGCAATTGGGTTAAAAAACTGGCAAAAAACAAAAGCGCAGCATGGCAAAACTTTGCAATCAAACACAAAGATGATGTGTTAAAGATTCAAGAAGACATTACTGCTATTGCCAAAGAAACAGGTCAACCAACATCTGAATATAAGAAAGTTGTTGAATTGGTTCGTCGTGGCCAAGCCGAAGCAGCACGCGCAAAACGCGAAATGATAGAAGCCAACCTTCGTCTTGTTATTAAATTTGCAAAAAAATCCAGTAATCGTGGTCTGGGTCTTGATTTTTCAGACCTTGTTCAAGATGGAAACATCGGTTTGATGAAAGCGGTTGATAAATTCGATTACCGTCTGGGAAACAAGTTTTCAACCTATGCAACAAACTGGATTCAACAGGGTATTTCGCGCAGCATTGCTGACCAAGCACGCACAATTCGTATTCCTGTGCACATGATTGACAACATACACAAAATCCAACGTGCATCGCGTCAATTTATGCATAAATACGGTCGTCAACCAACAGCCGAAGAATTATCAAAGATTATTTATTTGCCAGTGGACAAGATTCACAAGGCAATGAAAGTAAATCTTAAACCAATGTCATTGGAAGCACCAGTTGGCAGTGAAGACGACAGTTCTCGCATTGAAATTATTGCTGACGAAACGGCTAAAAATCCATTTACATCAGCAGCACAAAAGAACTTGCGTAAAATCGTAACTCAGATTCTGTCTGAATTGGACCCAAAAGAAGAAACTGTATTGCGTCAACGTTTTGGTATGTCAACAAACAAAACCAGCACTCTGGAAGAAGTTGGCGAATATATCGGTGTGACACGCGAACGTATCCGTCAGATTGAACAAAAGGCATTAAACAAACTGAAACATCCAACACGAGCGCGCAAATTACGCAGTTTCTTGGAAGATTAAAATTAAACAAAAGCCCGTATTTTGGGCTTTTTATAAGGATATAGAAAAAAAATGAAACAACCAACAGTATTATTTTGCACAGGCTTATCTGGTACTGGCAAATCATATTTTATAAAAAACATTTTACCAAAAGGTGCTTTTTATAATTTGCGTTCAGCGACAACTCGTCCTATGCGCAAAGGCGAAGAAGAAGGACGCGAATATTTCTTTCGCAACGAAGATTATTTTGAAACAGAAAATTTTGCGACAAAATTGTTTGTAAACAAAAATTTTTGGCAACCTGGCCAGCCAAAATGGCTTTATGGCGTACCAGAAATCGAAATATTGCAAAATTGGAACAAAAATTTTACATACGATGTGATACAGCCACGATATGTACGTCAAATGATAGATTGGTTTAAAACAATGCGCGACAAATATCAGCTGCCTATTAATTATAAATTCCGTATTATATGGTTCGTTCCAACCATTGACAATTTTAAAACTGTGCACGAACGTCAAAATATGCCGAACGATTTGGAAGTTCGTCTTACTAATACTTGTGATGCAAAAGACTTTAAAAACGAAGGTCTGAAAGTAGATCATATTGTTGTATCAAACCCACAACAACTGATCATAGATGACCGTCTGCGCAAGTTTATAAATTCTATGGCTCAGAATACTAAATAAAATAAAAAAAACGCCCATACGGGCGTTTTTTTTTACATATTGTTATGCAGTGTTGTATATATCATTCCCAAATCAGTCTTTAACAGTGTCGTTTTTAATTTGTCACTTTCATTTGTTTGGTCTGCACCACTTAATATCTTTTCGAAATTGCGTACAAATTGTGTCGCCTGAGAATTGAATATTTTATCGGATTTTAACAATTCACGAATTTGCTTTTTATTTGTTGCTTCAAACATCTTGACCAGCCATTTAGCAAATATTTTTGCGTCACCACCATTATATTTGTTCCACACAACATCTGGAATTTCTGCATTCGAAGCGCGCGTTAAATCTACCGCCTGTTCATACAACTTTTCAAACAGTTTATCAACATTGTTCAAAAAATCTTTCGTGCTCACAGGTTTAAAAGGGGCACTTGGCGCAACTTTTATTGCATCCATTGGTGCAGAAGCACGCGCAATCATCATCTGTTTATTCAAACTCTGCATTGCATCGACAGCCTTGGCATAATCAGCCATCAAATCTATCATTTGCTGACGTGATTCACCTGCAACATTACCCAGTTGTGCAGATGAATTATTTATGTTTTCCAAAGATTCTGCTATTGTGGTCTTCATCGTGTTAATCTTGTCAACCAAAGTATTTACGATCGTGTTCAAATTCTCGCTCATATCGCGTGAACCAGCCGCCAAATCGGGCAGGGCGACATAATATTTTTCTATTAACTCTGACAAAGGCTTTAACTGTTCTGTGGTTTCTGTAGACATCTTTATAAGATTCTCTGATTGACCAGCCAATTGAGTATGCGCCTTGTTCATTTCTATCAAAGTTTCACGAACCCCGATTCCCATACTCTTTACAGAATCTGCAAATTCGGTTGCTGCAGTCTTTGTGTTTTCCAGTGTAGTATTTGCCACACCAGAAACATCTTTGATTTCGCGTACCACACCAGTAGAAAATTCGTGTATTTCACTGTCAAAACGATTGGTAAGCCCCGCTAATTCATTGGTTATTCCACGAACCGATGCAGTCGTATTTGTTGTAGACGCATTCAAAGATTCAATCGCAGATTCTAATTTATGCAACTGCTTATCGATAGAAGTTTCAGCCAAACGAACATTTGCACCGACTACATTTGCTGTTTCTGTCATCGTGTTGACCTGACGCGTTAATTCTTTGCCTGCACGCTTTGTGAATTCAGCCATTTTGGTCAAATAATCGCTTAACAACTTGTCGTTTTGATGCATTGTTTCATTATAATCTTTGGATGCCGTCGCTATGTTTTCAAAATCAGATTTTACACTGGCACTGATATCTGCTAACTGTTTTTGGAATGTCGCACCTGCATTCGTTAATTCTTGCATACTATTAGTATTTTTAGCAAAATGCGCTTGTAATTGTTCGCTTATTTGCTGTTCTTCTGCAATACTCTTGTCTATTTGTTCTTGTACTTTTGTGGCATTTTCAGTTGTTGTTGACACTGTTTCATTTATCTTGTTCAACAAACTTTCTGTTATCACAGCAAAATTATCAGTGGTCTGTTGCACGTCTTGCCATCCTTTTGAAGACACAATGCCGTTCAACCCGTCAATAGTATTTTCTAATCTTTGCGACATAAGTGCAATTTTCTTGGTTGCTTCATCTGCAGTCGCAACCAACTTTTCATTTTGTTCAGAAAGTGTTTGTTTTAAGGATTCTGTGTGAGCAATCTGAGTTGCCAGAGCATTTGATAAAGATTTAAAATTAGTATCTATCTTATCTATTTCATCCTTTAATATCGTCTGCAAGACACGCGTAGCATCTTGAACTTTTGCCTGTTGAGGATTTGTCATAATTTCCAACAAAGACCGCATAACTCTTTGAGATTTGCGCGAAATAAAAAATATCGCAATCATATTTACAAATAACAAAGAAACCACGGATAACAATATAATTAACAATGTTTGACTCATACTCTTTCTCCTAAAAATAACATCCTTGAAACCTAAGGAAATTTATACTAAAATATTTTCAAGAAAGCAAGAGTATAAATGTTACAAAATGAAGTTTTTTCAAACACGCAAAACATGGCTTCAAACCCATCTGAAAACATATGGGTTCAAGCCAATGCTGGAACTGGAAAAACAACTGTTTTAGTGCGTCGACTTTTAAGAATTTTATTCAGAAATGGCGAATTCAATAATGATATAGCCCCAGGAATACTCTGTTTAACATATACAAATGCAGCCGCAGGCGAAATGCGCAATCGTATTTTAGAGCAACTGCGCCAATGGGCAACAGCTGACGATGCAGAATTAACAGAACTTTTGGACGGCATATCAGAAAACCAACCCGCTACAAAAAAAGATTTAATGTACGCGCGACGTGTTTTTTATATGTATATCGATAACCCCGATGTTTTGAAAATAAAAACTATACACAGTTTTTGTGAAGAAATCTTACATCGTTTTCCTTTAGAAGCAGGAATATCACCATCATGGTCGTTAATATCGGGCGCATCACAAACCGTTCTGTTGCAAGACGCGTTTGACACAATGATAAGAAAATCTTTTCATAAAATGTCAGACACACAAAATACATTGAATGCCTTTAATCGAATTGTTGATATAAAATCAGAATACTTTCTGGACGAATTACGCGATTTATTATTGTCGCGTTATCGTTCTTTCTTTCAAGTTAAAGATATTTATAAATACAGGGAATATTTTATTGAAACAACTCAAAAAATTTTAAATATCAACAACGAACAAAAAGCCGATTTTAAGCCTGATTATCTGCAAAAAATTGTCGATTTTGCCGAAGATATTCAAAAAGATTCAAAAAAGCCGACACAATACATTCAAAACATCATCGATTTAACAAAACAGTACATTGACAACACTATAAATTTTGATAAATACAAGTCAGCATATCTGACCAAAGATAATACTATTATAAAAAACGTGTTAAAAAACGATTTTTTTGTTAAAGAAGCGACACGCGTACACAATACACAACAAAACCTGTTGAACACGACCATTTTTAAAGACACTGTCGCATTATTTGATCTGGCCTTAGATTTCGCAAACACTTATCGTCAAATCAAACAAGAACGAAACCTGCTGGATTTTGAAGATTTGATTTTATACACACAAAATTTGTTTGAAAAACCTGATGTTATGGGCTGGGTATTATCACAACTTGACATTTCTTTATCACATATATTAGTAGACGAAGCCCAAGACACCAGTCCACAACAATGGAACATTTTACGAATGCTGGCAGGTGATTTCTTTACAGACGGAAATACAAAAAACAACCGTTCTTTGTTCGTGGTGGGTGACACAAAACAATCTATATATGGCTTTCAGAACGCCGATCCACAGGCCTTTGCATCAAGTCGCGACGCCATAGCAGAACAAATAAAAAACAACTATCGAACAATTCACGAAGTTGCCTTGGATCAAAGTTTTCGTTCTGTAAAACCAATACTGGACACTGTTGATTTTTTCTTTGATAACCAAGAAATAGTCCAAAAAACAGGCTTTCACAACAACAAACACAAATGTTTCAGGGTAAAAGACAGCGGATTTGTCGAAATACATGATACTTTTAAATGCGACAAAACAGGCACAGAAAAGAACAAACTTTATGTAAATATGCTGGCAGATAAAATTAAAGACCTTGTTCTTGCAGGCCGCCAACCAAAAGACATAATGATACTGGTTCAAAAACGCGGCACATTTGTAGATTTGTTATCAAAAGCATTAAAGAAACGCGGTATAGATATTGCAGGGAATGACAGAGTAAAATTACCCGAATTTTCACCAATAAAAGACATGTTATATCTGACCAGATTCTGTTTAGACCAATCCGATGATTATAGTTTATGTTGTTTATTAAAAAGCCCTTTTTACAGTTTGAAAGAACAAGATATTTTAAGTTTGTGCACAATAAAAAACAACGACAAAAATATAGATATTTTCACTGTTTTAAGCACGCAATTTCCAAACATTTACGCAGACCTGACAGACAAGATAGAACAATCAAAAAAATTGGCACCATATTCGTTTTTTACATATGTTTTAAACAAAAATGATGCACGCAAAAAATTTATATCTGCACTCGGCAAACAAGTCATCGACCCAATCGAAGAGTTTTTAACAATGTGTTTGGCATACGAAAGAACACAACCAGGAACTCTTTATCATTTTATAAAATGGTTTATAACAGGCGACAGCGAAATCAAACGCGACATGGACGCTTCCCAAGGCGTTCGTATAATGACCGTTCACGGCAGCAAGGGCTTAGCGTCCCCAGTAGTGTTTTTAATTGACACGCTGACCTTTCCTAAACCCGAAACAATATTAAACGCAAACCATCTGCACGACAACAGTGATTACGATATATGGCTTTGGAAAACCACAACAAGCGAAACATTGCAACCAATTATCGACAAAAACAAAGCAGACCAAATCGCCGAATACTATCGCTTGCTGTATGTTGCCATGACACGAACACGCGACGAATTATACATCTATGGTTGCGATACAGAACACGCATCTGAATTGGTATGGCACCGACAATTATGGGACGTTTTTTCAAAAAAATCAGAACTTTTTATTAACGACAATACTATACGGATTACAAATGACACAGAACTTGGCTAAATTTTTAAAAGAAGCAAAAAACAAAGAATTTGCAACCAGTACAGGAACACAAACACACGCTATTTTGCAACACATAATTGTTGATTCAGAATGCAAATCTGGTGATTCTGACATAATCCAAATTATAAAAAAACGCCCTGATTTACAGCCGTTTTTTACAAAAAACGCTCAAAACGAAGTCCCAATTGCTGGAAAAATTCGCGAACGCTTTATCAGTCGCAGAATCGATAAATTGTTAATTAACAAGACAACAAAAACTATCGATTTTATAGATTACAAAACAGATACAGACAAATCTGCAAACTTCGATAAATACAAAAATCAGATACAAGAATATGCAGAATTGTTGTGTTCTGCATACCCAAACTATAAAATTAACGGCTATATTTTATGGCTGCACGATTGGGTTTTAGATAAAATTATTTAATTGAAAATTTATTGTTTTTTTGACTATAATTCAGCCATGTTAAACAGTTTATACATTTCAAACATAGTGTTAATTGAAAAACTGAACATTGCGTTCGGCAAAGGTCTTAATATTATGACTGGCGAAACAGGCGCAGGAAAAAGTATTTTGCTGGATGCGCTGTCTTTGGCATTGGGCGCACGTTCTAATACTGGCTTAATTCGTTCTGGCTGTGAAAACGCATCTGTAACCGCAGAATTTGATTTTATAAACGACAAAACAAAAGAACTTTTAAATGAAAATGGCATAGATTACGACGACGGACTTATTTTGCGTCGTACTTTGTCAATCGATGGTAAAAGCAGGGCGTGGGTTAATGATGTTCCAGTGTCTGCAAAAATATTAAAACAAATTGGCGATGAAATTATTGAAATTCATGGTCAGTTTGAAAACCACTCTTTGCTTGATGCAACAACACACATAAATTCGCTGGATGAATACGCCAAATTAAACGATGCCAAATTTAATACTGTTTTACAACAAACACAAGACGCTTTTAAAGATTTACACCAATCTCAAAAGCGATTAAAAGAATTAACTGAACTTTTGGAAAAATCTGAAAACGAACGTGATTTCTTGGAACACAATGTTTCCGAATTACGCAATTTAAATCCACAAATCGGCGAAGAAGAAGAATTAGCCACCGCGCGCGCAAAAATGATGGATGCAGAAAAAAACGCAGGTATTTTGAATGATGCATTGGATGTT
The DNA here is from genome assembly GCA_002348925.1 of Alphaproteobacteria bacterium UBA2947. Lineage (GTDB taxonomy): Bacteria > Pseudomonadota > Alphaproteobacteria > Rs-D84 > Rs-D84 > Enterousia. The sequence continues at coordinate 27,985 of DEBV01000005.1, forward strand.
TTAAAAAATAACGGTAATTCTTTGGACGAACAAATTTGTTCTGTGGCACATATTTTGGAACGCATAAAAACAGATCCAAATCCTTATTCTGAAGCAATCGACAAATTGTACGACGCTGCTTCAACAGTGGCAGAAATCAGCGAACAAATACACCCAGAAAACACAGATATTAACGATATAGATTCAATCGAAGAAAGATTGTTTGCAATTCGCGCTGCTGCACGCAAACATCGCTGTGGTGCAGACGAATTGCCAACCAAATTGGCGGAAATGGAAAGACAATTAAATGCAATAGACAACAGCGACGCTGAATTAAAAAAATGCAAAAACGAAGTCGAAACATATTCAAAGATTTTTGCTGAACACGCCAACACTTTAAGCAATTTAAGAAAGAGGGCATCTGAACAATTACGCGCACAAATATTGTCTGAATTGCCAGATTTGAAGCTGGGGTCTGCGGACTTTATGGTTGATATTCAAAAATCAGAACCAACAATAAACGGCACAGACGACATTGTGTTTATGATAAAGACTAACCCAGGCACACCTTTTGCGCCATTACACAAAATCGCGTCTGGGGGCGAATTATCACGTTTTATGTTGGCATTGCGCGTCGCACTTAACAATCCAAACAACAAAAAAACTATTGTTTTTGACGAATTAGATACAGGAATAAGTGGTGCAACAGCTTCTGCAGTTGGTGAAAGATTGAACAAACTGGCAAAAAACGAACAATTATTGGTTATAACACATTCTGCTCAGGTTGCAGGTTTCGCAGACAAACATTTTAAAATCTCTAAACACAGCAACAAAGATTCAACAATTACAAGTGTTGATGAAATAACAGGTGATGATAGATTAAACGAAATTGCACGAATAATAAGTGGCGAAAAAATAACACCAGAATCTATTGCCAGTGCAAAATTATTGATAAAACATTAAAGTTTCAACACTCCATCGGCAAACTCAATAGATGCAGGGACCGCAGAAACAGTACTAACAATCTTGTCATCTTTATCACGAACAATAGCAAAACCACGATTCAAAACATTTTTATATGACAAAGAATTTAACATTTGCCCCATATGTTGCACAGATTGGTTTAACACAGTCAACTTGGTTGACAATATAGTCGGAAAACGCGACAACAATTCAATTCTTTGATGAACATATTGCAACTTTTTATCAATAACTATGTTCATTGTACGCATCAAATCATCCAATCTTTGCGATTGTTCCATTAAAACCTGTTTAGGATTTTTCAAGATTATCGCGCTTACGCCACGCTTTAAATTTATTAAATTGTTTGTAAAAGCATTATTTAAACGATGGGACAAATTGTCCAGTTCTTGAATCAGCGATATTTTTGTTGGCACAACCATTTCCGCCGCACCAGTTGGGGTAGGCGCACGAACATCAGCAGCAAAATCTATCAGCATCCAATCAGGTTCGTGTCCAACACCAGATATTAATGGAATACGACTTGCAGCAGCCGCGCGAACAACAATTTCTTCACTGAAAGGCAACAAATCTTCCAATGCACCACCACCACGCGCAACAATAATAACATCTACATTATTCATACGGTTGAAGTATTCTATACCCGCCGCAACTTCTGCAGCAGCGGTATTTCCCTGAACAGTAGCAGGATAAAGCAATACTTTCACAGGAAATCTTTCACGCAACCTGTTTTGAATATCTTGAAACGCCGCACCAGTCGGACTTGTCACGACACCAATTGTCTGTGGAAAACGCGGAATAGGTTTCTTACGCGATGCATCAAACAAACCTTCGCGCGCAAGTTTTTGCTTTCTTTCTTCCAGCATTTTAAGAATCGCGCCGACGCCCGCCATTTCAATTGAACTTATTATAATTTGATAATTACTGCGCGCAGGATAGGTTGTAAAACGCCCCGTCACGATAACTTCCACGCCTTCTTCCAGTTTAAAATTAACAGGCGTTCCACGCCAAATAATCGCATTTATCGCGGCATTTGCGTCTTTAACCGTCATATACAGATGACCAGATGTCGCGCGCGTAATTTGCGATAATTCTCCACGAATACGAATTTCTGGAAAAGCAGTTTCCACAACTTTTTTAAGCAACGCCGACGCATCGCTTACGCTAAAAATCATATCTGGTTTAACAAAAGGTTCTGGTTTTGGTAACACAATCAGTCTTTTTGGTTGTTTTCTAATAAAGTTGTTAATTGCAAGGCCTTAGCAAAACGTCCCTCGATATCTTTTTCTTTGAATTCCATTTTTATTGGTTTGCCCAACCAATAAGGAACACTTATTCCCGTATTTGTATACTGGTCATAGGTTAAATCTAAAACCGTTTTCGATGGAACATGCAACAGATAATGATGCGGTCCATAGGTCCATAATTTATTTATATACATCAGTTTCCAATCTGGTTCGCCACCCATCATCAACGCAAAATCAACACTGGCAGCACGACAAAAACCATCAGAATCGTAATTAAAATTATTCATATCTTCGCCCAAATCAGCCCAAAATGTTTCAAACTTTACTTCTGGCAATTTGAAAGAATCACGAAAATTTATAATTAAGTTTTGTGCACGCAAACGCGGAAACTTGTCCAACTTCATTTTTTCAATGGTTGCAAGTAAATCTTGTGTCGCTTTTTCGAAATATTTTTCTTTATCTGGTTTCATCATAGTGCATATTATATCACATTCTATAATTCAGTCAACGGCCAACGCGGACGTGGCGCAACTGGTTCACGAACGATTTTTCCAGCCTTGTAATTTTCCAATCCAGCCCATGCAATCATCGCACCATTATCTGTACACAGATTCATTGGTGGCGCAGCAAATAACATATTTGATTTTTTTGCCAATTCTTCCATAGCCGCACGCACAGCACTGTTTTTAGCAACACCGCCAGCCACAACCATTGTTTTCGGTTGTGCTTTTATAACGCGTTCATCGTGCAAAGCGTTACTCAATCTGTTTGTAATGCAATCGACAACAGCCGCTTGGAAAGACGCACAAAAATCATTTATAAACTTTTCATCTATATCAGATTCTGGTGTTTTATCCAACAACATGCGCGCTGCAGTTTTTATGCCAGAAAATGAAAAATCGCATCCTGGTTTATCACATAATGGCCGCGGAAAATGGAAACGTTTTTTATCACCCAACTGCGCACGCTTGTCCACAATCGGACCACCAGGATAGCCCAACCCCAACATTTTTGAGATTTTATCGAATGCTTCACCAGCACTGTCGTCCAGTGTTTGCCCAACCAATTCATACTTACCAACACCATGAACTAAAAGTATTTGACAGTGTCCACCCGATGCCAACATTAACAAATAAGGAAATTCCACATCTATATTTGTTGAAGAATCACTGGCGGACGCAGCTTTCAATCGTGGCACCAACGCATGTCCTTCCAAATGATTAACCGCAACAAGAGGTTTGCCTGTTGCATTTGCTATACCTGTCGCCGCCATCCAACCAACCAAAACTCCACCGATTAACCCAGGACCAGCAGTCGCAGCAACAACATCTATGTTATCTATTGTTTTTCCTGCACGTTCCAGTGTTAATTTAATAACTTCATCGATAGCCAATATATGTGCACGCGCAGCCAATTCTGGTACAACCCCACCATATTTTTGGTGTTCTGGAATTTGAGAATATATAATATGTGATAAGATATTTCGATTACTGTCGACAATGGCCGCACTTGTTTCATCGCATGAAGATTCAATACCCAAACACAAAGTTGTCTTGCCAGAACTTTCGTGTCCTGCGCTTGCGCCCATATCAGTTATAATAATTTTTTCATCATTCATTTTATTTTCACCAAAGTTATACCAAGGTTATGTTTATTTTGTTTGCGTTTATTAACATATGCTTCAAAGTCAACATCCACAACACGACCACATTCTCTTGATGCATGTCGCAATGTATTTCCTGGCAATAAAAAGCCCATGTGAACAACCGCCAAATCAGTTCCGATTTTTTCACGGATTCCACTGCCGTCATGTATAAATAGCACAACCAAAGGAGATTGTACATCTATTTTTGATAAATTTTTATATGGTATATATTTAATACTAACCGTTTGTTTTTGAAAATCAGTATCGATATTATGAACTTTTTTAAACCACGATTTCTTATCTATCACAACTTTGCGTTCTGATACAGCCCCATATAAATCACTTACATTTTCAAAACCATTATTTCCTATCCAATCTGTTTCAACAAAATGATTACGAGAAACAAAATCAACTTTGCCATTTTTATATCTGATTTTACACAATTTTTCAACATCGCCATCTGCCAAAGAAGTTTCTACAAAAGTGGTACAATCAAACGCGTCAAACCTGATTAAAGGATCTTTGTCCAATGCTTTTTCTTCACCCAAAGGATCTTTTAAATATTTTGAATTCAGATATTGTTCGCCGAAATAATTTTGTGCATCTGTTGTGCAACCTGTTAAAAGAAACAACAATAAAAACAATCTATTCTTCATCTGAATTTGTTTTTTGTGTGTTTATTTGGATTCCATTATAACAAAGAGATATTGCATCACGTATTAACATTTCATTAGAATCTGGCAACTGTGCGATTTTATCAACACATTTAAATAATAATTCTTGATTGTCTGCGTTGTTAACCACACGATTTAATGTAGAAATACGTTGCTGTTCATTCAAAACCAGCCATCTTTTCATATAAGAATTTTCAAAAGTAGAAGAAGCAGGGCGAATAAATATTCCCAACACAACAAACACAAACAACACAGCAACGATTATAGACGCTTTTATAAACAGTTTGATTTTTTGTATTTTTGTGTTTTGTGTCATATTTTACTCACACTTTTCAAGCCACACATCATAAGTATCATCTTGCAGTGGATTTTGACCTGGTTCATTACGGTTCATCCAACCACTAAAAATTCTTTCGTCTGTTTTTGTATATATTTCAAGAAATGCAAAGAAATTTTCCGCATCAAAAGGATCGCTTTGTTTGCAATTTCTGACCGTTATATTTAACCCGTCATAATGTTTTATCTGATTGACTTTGACAGGAACAATCTGTGTTTTACCAGCAGCTTTGTTCATAACGCGCAACACAGCATAATCTTTTTCAACATATGCAAAAGCAGAGGAATTTGATAATAAAAACAGGGGTGTTAAAAACAAACAAAACAATTTAGCAATGTTCATCTCTGCACCCCCTTTAATGTGATTATTTATCCGCAGAACCGTTTTTGGCTTTAACAGACAAATCTTCAACGATACGAGCTTTCTTGCCAGACAATCCACGCAAGAAGAACAATTTCGAACGACGGACTTTACCGACGCGAACTTTTTCAATCTTTTCGATTGCTGGTGTATATAATGGGAATTTACGTTCTACACCCACGCCGTAAGATTCACGACGAACTGTGAAAGAAGCATTGTTTCCTGTACCGCCATCGCGTGCAATAACTACACCTTCGAATATTTGGATACGGAATTTATCACCATCTTTGATTTTTACATGAACTTTGACTGTATCACCAGCTTTGAAAGCAGGGATAACTTTGTCGCCTTTTAATTTAGCAACTTGTTCTTGTTCAATTTTTTTAATTATGCTCATTTTAGTTTTCCTTTATTAAATCCGGACGACGTTCTTTTGTTATTTCGTCCGATTGTTGTTTCCGCCACCGTTCGATATTGCCATGGTGACCGGACAGCAGGACTTCTGGGACTTTATGTCCACGCCATACTGACGGACGGGTGTATAATGGCCATTCAAGCCCGCCGATTTCGAAACTTTCGTTTTGGACGGCTTCATTGCCGCCACCGAGTACATTATCTAACACGCGAACGCAACTGTCAACAAAAACTTGCGCTGCAATTTCACCGCCAGACAACACATAATCGCCAATAGATACTTCTTCAATATCATATTCGTCGATAACCCGTTGATCTATACCTTCGTACCGACCACAGAGCAGGGTTATTGTATCATATTTTGAATATTCATGCACTAATTTTTGATTCAAAACTTTCCCGCGCGGTGAAAAAAATATGATTTTACCTTTGTTTTCTATGGAATCTATGGCGTTTCCCAAAACATCAGGACGCATAACCATACCAGCACCGCCGCCAAATTGTTCATCATCAACACTGCCATAGTTATTTATAGCAAAATCACGAATATTAACGGCTTTATACGACCAAATACCCTTGTCCAAGGCACGTCCAACAACACCTTCGCCAAGGGTTCCTGGAAACATTTCTGGAAAGATGGTCAATATATTAAAATGCATTTTATCGTGTTTTTTGTTCTGAACCATATTTACAATTATTACAAATTATTCGTATTTGTTTCGTGATATTTCGTTCTGTCCGCAACAGGATTGCTCTATCAAACAAACCGTTCCAACACATATCAAAACCAAATTTGTTGTTTTTAGCATAAATCTGAACAGGACATTTTCTGATTGGAAAAAGGCCACAATCCATACTGATACGAACACATCTGTCGTTAACATAAATCCATCTCATTCATAATCCTTTCTTACTGGACAACAACAACCTTGTTTTCAACATCAACAGTTGCACCACTGAACGACACCATTTCACCATTATCCATTTCGATAATATCACCAGCGCCAAAGTTTTGAAAACAGTCTACAACGCCAATTTTTTTACCATCACGAACAACATCAAAGCCAATCAAATCAGACTGATAATATTCGTTTGCCTTTAAATTTGGCAAATCGTCACGCGAAATAAAAAGTTCTGTCCCACGCAATAATTCAGCAGAATTTCTGTCGTTAACATTATCAAGTTTCGCAATAATAACATTTTGTTTTAAAACACGAATAAAATGAAATTGTTTTACATCAAATTTTTCAGACGAAATCTGAAATTTTTTAAAATCTTCAGGTTTTTCAGCAAAACTTTGTACACGAAATTCACCCCGAATTCCTTGAGGTGCAACAATTTTACCAACCAAGATTTTATTAACGCATTTTGCCATTTGTTATTTTATAAAACAATTCGTAGTCTTCACATGAATTTCTATATGGGCAAGGAATTTCTTCTTGTATATCTTTTTCTTGTTCCGACAATTTACCCTTACCGATTTTACGTTTTATATATTCATGATACTGTTGGCATCTTGTTTCTGGTATGTACGGACAAAATGTGTATCTTTCTATGTTATTACTTGCCATTAAAATACCACCACAAGCATTAAAACTTAACACTTGTATTTTTGGCGAAACATAAACAGTTTTCATTTTTAACCCCATTGCTTTTGTTTATAATCATGGCACAATGTCAAATATCCATGTGGGCAACGATCTTTTCCGTCTATGTAGAAGAATCTATAAACATTGTTTTTAGCACAATTTTCTACTGTTTCGCGCCAAGCATTAAAGCGCTTTTGTTTATCATAACACCACATGTTGTTAAAAGGGCACCGCTGAAAAGACCCTTCTTCCTTGCAACTAGCTCTAAAAAGGGCTTCTTTTTCAGATATTTGCACGGAAGACACCAATACGGTGTTCACAGTCATTTCTGTGACAGACATCTTTGGCGAAAGATAGATCTTTTTCATAGACGCGGCTCTCTTTTTTATTATTCAGCAACAGTTTCTTCTGCTGGTGTTTCAGCAGGTGCTTCCGCAGCAGCCTTTGCAGCGGCTTCAGCAGCAGCTTTTTCTTCTGCGATTTTTGCCAATTTATCTGCTTTATCTTTTGCCTTCATCTGAGTTTTTTCAGAAGGTTGATTTTTCTTTGTTTGATTTGGAACTGGTTTTGCAGCAACCAAACCTGCGTTTGCCAAGAATTTATAAACACGATCTGATGCTTTTGCACCTTTTGCCAACCATACTTTAATTTTTTCAACTTCCAAAACAACGCGTTTTGCATCGTCTTTTGCCAACATTGGATTATATTTACCAACTGTTTCCAAAACTGCACCCGAATTACGTGCGTTACGAGAATCTGTAACAACTACATGGTAATAAGGACGTTTTTTTGCACCATAACGTGCCAATCTGATAACTGTTGCCATTTTATTTTGCTCCTTAATTCTTTGTTATCTTGTTTCCCCAAAAACCACACACAAAAACATTCATCAAGAACGAAAACTCGTCGGTTGATGTTCCTTGTGCATACCGCACACAGGGTTATTAGAATGGCAATCTTTGGGATTTGCTGAACTATTATGTATCAAAATTTACCAAAAGTCAAATATTTGTTAGGTTTTATCTGTGTTTTTGGCAACATTGTTTATGACACCAAGAATCTTGTTTGCGCAGCCCAAATCTGTCTGGACGATATCTTGGGTTCTTAGAATCACAAAGTTCATCTAAATCAAATACTATATCTATGTCAATTCTCATTTTCAGTTTATAATGCTTGCTGTACAGCGGTTTTGTTCCGCGTTTATTATTACATATTTTATGTGTGGGTTGCAAATTCGCCAAATCCCAACTGCCACCTTTTGATTTAGGTTTCTGATGATCCCATGAAAAATCCGTTTGTCCACACTGATTTGTACCTGTGGTTATTTTAATTGGTTGACCGCACAATTTACAAGTCGGATAAACTTCATAATCGCCCATAATCGCAAATATTTGTTTCATATGTTTGCGTGTTAAATAGTTATTAACATGGTCTGTTTTTATTAAATCACTTAACAACTTTCTTACAGTTTTTCGTATATCTATAAAAACGAAAGACGCACAGTCTTTCTTGCACTGTGCGTCTATCAAAATTTTCAGCAGATTTCTTGCATGGTCCTTGTCCATTGTGTTAACCAAACGACTTGTAGTTTTCAGTGTTTCTTTGATTTCATTATTGGTCATCTGCACACCTTTTTATATCAAAAAATCTTCAACAGAAAGAATCATTACACAAAATCCTAAAATTGTCAAACATTGTTTTTAATTCTCGATTAACGAAACAGAATCCTTTCCTTTGATTGTCGTATTTAAGACACTCTTTATCGTCTTGCCAGATTTTGCCACACCTTTTGCAGACCTTGTCATTGCCAGCAGTGCTGCCGATATATTTGGCAACTTGGCAGATGTTTCGGCTGATTTTACAAATATGCTTGGTATTGCTTTTAATGCAGCCCTTGACACAGGCAAGAAATCAAACAAAACAGTTGCCGCATCAAATGCACATTTTGTAGTTTGGATTGTACTGCCCGAACATCTTTCTATGAACCCTTTATCCGTAGACGCTTCAAAAGCACGCGCCAAAGCATCTATGTCTTCATCTTTCATGCCTTGTTCTTGTAATTTTGTTAATCCCTTTGCAACACTTTGATCCACTGCTTTTATTTGATCATCAGTCAAATTATTCATATAATTTGAACCTTCATTTATAAACCATTTGATTTGTTCCCCTATACAACCACGGTTCGTACAATTATTAATTCTGGCAGTAAATTTTGTAATTTCGACTTGTTCCTGTGTCTTTACCACTTCTGATCCTATTGACGTTGCAGCACCAGCAACCGTTAATAAAACCATCGTTGAAGTTCCACCTGTAACAACAGTTACCGCTACTATCCCCGTTACAACACCAACAGTGGCAGCCGCTTCCGTCATCCTTTTCATATCTGCAACATCGTTGGCAACAACCAAAACACACGACGACATTTTTGAATCCCAACGTGTTTTTGCCCCGTTCTTTCTTAATTTTTCGCAAGTTTCTTGAGATATTCCATGACATCTGCGTCCATCAAAAATTCCATCATTACCGATACATTGCAATGCATCTTTTGATGCCTGGTTCCAAGAAGCTTTGCTTTCTGACAAATCATCAAACCAAAAATCTATTCTTTTCCCATCGGCATAACAAGTCAAAATATCATCATTTGGGTTCGATAATACATCACCAGTTTTACATGTATGTGCAGCCATATCACATTTGAATTTTGACACAGGACCATACTTGTTCTGCACATATGCGGCAAGCCAAGATATCGTCCCGTAATCAAGATTTAACTGTAATGTATTAAAATTATTTTCTATACCTAATTTATTAACCAGTTGCGAACATTGCTGGGTTCCAAAATCTATAGGACACACAGACAAACTGGCATCTGGATTTGTCTTGTATCCAAAAGAAGAACTCATTGTGTTACCCATATTCTTGCATTCGGCAAAAACTTTTTGCTTGTCAGTATAAACTTTATTCTGGCCAGACGGTTTACACGCGGTCTTGTCATTAGAATCTGCTACACCTTTCCCACTTTCGAACAACGAGGTCAAATAGCCATCCAAAAATAATCTACAATAAGCAAAACTTATACCTTCTTTGTATTTTCTGTCATCTTTTTCTGTTATATCATCAAATACAAATTCATAATGCGCGCTGTTGTTTGCAGTAGAACACAAAATATGATCATCATTATCCCTGCAAGTCCAATAATTGTTATGGCACGTAATAATATCTTTGTTTTTCTTTAACGCATAATCTTTTGCGATCTGAATGGCTTGTCCCATATTTTGAACCTGAGAAGCGGCAAAAGATTTTACACAATAACTTTTTCCACTGGGAGCTTTTCTGTCATCGCAAAGACCAGTATAAAACTTTGCATTTTTGAAATTCGGTGTTTTCTTGATATCTTTTTTTCGGACTGCTTCCCCATTAGAGTCTAAGACTTTTCTACAATTACCATCGCCAAAACCAGCCATCGCAGGCACAGTCATAACAAACAAAGACAATACCAACAAAAATCTAAACATCTTTATTTGCATGCAGGATGGTCCTTTATTTTTTCTATTTCTGAAATATCTTTAATTGGTTGCAAACTCTTTATCTTTTGAACATATTCTTCATAAGATTCGCCTGCATCGTCGTCAACAGGGGCAGGTGCATACTCGTCTTCGCTGGGAATTTCTTTTTGCAATTCCACTATGTTTTCATTACAGGTATCTATTACTTCTTGCATGATATCTTTCAAATCAGATACAGCGCGTTCACGTTCAGAAAAATCTTCTGACTTCTTTTTGTTAATTAACAAATTTCCAACAATTCCTATAACAACTCCACCTTTTGCTGT
>DEBV01000008.1:0-20103 GCA_002348925.1 Alphaproteobacteria bacterium UBA2947
GCTTCACAATAATTGTTTTCTAAGCATGTTGCACATTCCGTCGAACCTTTTGGCAAATACTTACCAGCCGGACAAGTTATCGTCGTAACATCGCAACTTGGGTTTGCTGTACCGTTTCCAGAAGCAGTATAACCATTATTACATATTACATTATATGTACATACTTGTACAGAAGCACCATTATTGTATATCTTTTCAGAAACAGGCGTTACACTGCTTGCATTTTGTACAGTCTTTGATTGACAAGTATAGTAACATTGTGTGGCACCGATATTTCCACCTTCGCTGTTTGGATATTCGCTTGAGCACGCTTTACATGTCGTACCTTCTACATAATAGTTATTATTCGCAGATACTGTCTTCACTGTCTTTGTGCAACTTTCGTTGTTTGTAGCACATCCGCTCTTTAACGCCCCATCTCCATTACCTGTTTCATTTGAATACACAACATACTCACACGCAGATTTGCTGCAAGAATTCCATTCTGTTACACTACATCCTGTCGGTACTGTGCCATTAACCTGACTACCTGTCCATGAACGAGACTTTGTATCACTATAACAATCTGTTACTTCATCTCTACCATTGTCTGAACCGCCTCTATACCCAGCTGGACACTGTTTCTGACTTGTTGCACCAGTTGTATCTACATAATAACCTTCACTTGCAGGCGTACAACTTGTTGCATTACCTGAATCTGCTTTATATGTTCCCTTTGGACACGCCAAAAATTCACCATCATCGAAAAAATATCCCGGTCTGCTTGTCGCTGTAGCTACTTGTTGACTACATGTTTCGTTTGCTACAGTTCCACTTGTTGTACCATCATGATATTCAACGTAAGCCCCACCGTCACAAGAACATTCGCTACATGTACAATCTGAACCTTCTGGACAAACACACGGATTCTGTGTACAACCACGCACCACAGTCTTATAACATTGGTTGATTCCGTCACTGGTCCCGTTACTGTTTGGATATTCTGGCGGACAATCTAAACATGTATTTCCAGACAGATATTGATTTTCTTGACAAACAACAGAAACATATACTGGCTCAGCCAAGATTTCACCACTTGTAATTCCAAGCATATTGGCAGCAGTAGCAGCATTTTTATAGACACTCATTTCCTTCATATAGTCTTCACCAGACATCGTTGGAAATGTCGTACGTTCCGTATAGCCTGCTGGTACGTCAGCCATTACTGGACACGCCATCATTACAAAAACAGAAAAAATAATAAAACTTTTTTTCAAAAGCGCACGAAAAACACCCGCGCAACAAGCACACGGAAAAGCAATCTGTATCCCTTGATTTTCGTGGGTTTTAAACATTCTTCGCTTTCTTTTTTTCTTTTCCTTGTGAGAATTATAATATATTTTAGGCTGCTGTGTAAACAACAAAATTACAAAAAAATAAAAAAAATGCCAAATTGGCATTTTTTATAAATAAATTCTATTTTTGTATTTTTTCATCACCGTCCAACCGAACAACCTGTTGTGGATTTTCAGACAGAGATTTAATCGTTGCATCTATCAGTGCCTTGCGTTCCATAAACAACTTTTTATTATTGGCATCTAAATTATCGATTGCTGGCAATTTTACAGTCATAGGATTCACATGCACACCATTTTTAATAACTTCATAATGCAAGTGTGGTCCCGTTGACAAACCAGTAGAACCAGAATATCCAATAATTTGTCCCTGACGTACTACTGTTCCAACATTTACACCCTTGGCAAACTTTGACATATGCGCATAAAGTGTTTCAAAAGTTCCATTATGGCGGATTTTTACAAAATTACCATGTCCACGATTGAAACTGCGTGCGATAACACGTCCTGAACCAGCGGCAGGAATTGGTGTCCCTGTTGGTGCACGGAAATCAACACCTTTGTGGGCACGGGTAAAGCCAAGCACAGGATGTTTACGTCCACCAGAAAACTTAGATGTGATTTTTGCATTATTTATAGGTGTTCTCTTCAAAGACTTAATCGCACCATTACCATTTGCATCATAATAACCTGATTTCCCATCTGGCTTTACATAACGATACATTTGAACATTGCCACGCAACGCATCAAACGACACTGCCAACACATGCCCATTATCTACCTTTTTATCGGAAGCAAAGTTTTCTTCATATAAAACATAGAATTTCTGTCCCGCCCGAATATCGCGTTCAAAATCCATTTCGAACGCCAACAAATCATAGACATCTAAAATTATGCCTTCGGGTATGCCCGCATCTAATGCGGAAAGATAAAAACTGCTGCCCTGGGCGATTTCACCCTGCTTGTACGCGACACGCGTATCACGTGCAATTTCTATTTTTTGACATTGCCAAGTATCAGGTGTTCCACAATCGATTTCTATTTTATTCCAAGGACCATTTTCAATTACAATTTTAGAAATTGGTGCGTTTTCATTTTCACGCACAAAATCAAATTTGTCGCGTCCAGCACGCAAAGTTGCAAAATCTGCATCCTTTTTCAAATTCTTGGAAATAGCATTTATGTCCTGTATACCAAAACCTTGTTCGCCCAATATTTTGGAAAGAGTATCCCCCGACTTTACTTCAATAACAGTATGTACTTCACTTGAAAACACAGCCTCTCTGGCAGGTTTATAAAAGAACATTACTCCTACTGCAACAAGTACCATAACTACAGCAACACCCAAAACAATACGCGACAAAACATGCGCATTGCCGACCTTTTTACAAGATTTTACCAATCTGGCAGCCATCTTTTTAATAAATAATTTTACTTTTTCCATAGCGCCCATTATAATAAAAATATGAATATAAATCAAGCATTTGAAATTCTTGAAAAATCAGGTGGCGTTCGTGCCGCCAGAATCCTAACGAACAAGCACAAAAAAATGTCTTGGGTGCGCGTTATTTACTATGCACATTTATTAAAACGCGGTATGCCTGTTGCAAAAATAATCCATTCTAAATGGTTTTACGGACTTGAATTTTACACAAACAAACATACCCTTGACCCACGACCAGACACAGAAACACTGGTTGAAGCTGTTATCAAAGATTGCGATACAAACAAAAACCGCACAATATTAGATATGGGAACAGGTACGGGGTGCATAATATGTGCGCTTTGTAAAAACATACCAGACACAACAGGTGTGGCAATCGACAAATCAAGACGTGCTTTGCGCGTTGCAAAAAGAAATATAAAAAAATTAAATCTTGAAAATCAGATTACGCTTAAACATGCTGATTTTACAAATTTTAAATCAGATAAAAAATTTGATATCATTGTTTCAAATCCCCCTTATATAAAATATGGTGATATGCGCGTTAATGATGGTGCTAAATTTGACCCAGAAATTGCACTTTACGCGAAAAACGATGGATTGGCAGCATATGAAGAAATTGCAAAGAACGCAAAAAATCTTTTAAAACGCGATGGCAAGATATACCTTGAAATTGGCGTTGGTCAATCAAACCCCGTTATCAAGATTTTTGAATTTTACAAATGGAAATTTGAACGCATCGAAAAAGATTTATCAGGTATAAATCGTGTTCTGATTTTTACGCTTTAAAATATTGGTTATGCTGTTTTAACCAACCAATAGTTGTATCCATACCATGCCCATGAACAACATAAGTTTCATCATCAAGATTCCTGTTATATAAATTCCGAATCGATTGTTGCAGTTGTTGTGCATTTCCCCCTGGGAAATCATAACGTCCAAAACTGTCCGCAAACAAGGTATCACCAGTCATCAAAATTTTATATTCTGGGAAATAAAACATTAAACCACCAGGTGTATGCCCTGGACTTTCTATAATTTCCATTTGGACACCTGGCAAAACTTCGATAATGCCAGTTGATAAATTCAGTGGTCTTTTATAATTTTCGTGAATGTGTGGGATACCGAACATATCTAACAGTTCGTTTCCCCAACCTATCAAATAATTATCTTTATTGCTTAAAGACCAATCAACATTAAATGCCTTTGCCAGACTTGGTGCCGCAGAAATATGATCTGGATGTCCATGTGTTGAATATATTGCACGCAATTTTAATCCGCGTTCTAAAAGAACTTTTTCCCAATCGGCTGCTTTACCCCACGCATCAAAAATAACAGCATCCGTCCCAACACTTACCAACAATGAATTTGTATTCATTGGTGGCAAATGCAGAACTTCAAATTTCACATCGTTATTTTTTTGCATTTGATTTCTTGGCTGTTTTAGTTGTCGTCTTTTTTGCGGTTGCTTTTTTGCCCAAAACAATTTCACGAATTTCTTCGCCAGAAAGTGTTTCTTTTTCAAGCAATGCCTTGGCCAATTTTTCAACTGTTGCTTTGTTTTTAGAAACCAAAGTTTTCGCATCTTTATACGCGGCATCAATCCATGCACGAATTTCTGCATCAACTGCTTCCGCTGTTTTTTCAGATGCATTTTCCAGCGCAATTCTTTGTCCGAAAGTATTTGCTTGGTTAATCGCAACCATACCGATTTTATCAGACAATCCTGCCATAGTAATTGAACGACGCGCAATATTTGTAGCCATTTCAATATCAGATGCCGCGCCTGTTGTGATTTTATCTTTACCGAAAAAGATTTCTTCTGCGGCGCGACCTGCCAAATCGATAGCCAAATCTGCACGCACTTCTTCCAGTGTCATTGAAACTTTGTCATCAACAGGCAAATGTTGCACCATACCAAGTGCCTGACCACGTGGAATAATTGTTGCCTTGTGAATTGGATCAGTGATATCACGATAATGCACGCCTACAAACGCATGTCCTGCTTCATGGTAAGCGGTCAATTTGACATCTTGTGGACGCATTTTACGACTCTTTTTTGGGCCCATAAGAATCTTATCACGCGCTTCTTCGATATCACTTTGTTCAACCAATTTATGTTCGACACGCACTGCATGAAGTGCCGCTTCATTTAAAAGGTTTTCCAAATCTGCCCCGCTGAATCCAGTTGTTCCACGTGCAACATCCATCATAGAAACCTTTTCATCTATTTTGAATTTCTTGGCATGTAATTCCAGAATATCACGACGTCCTTCCAGATTTGGTAAATCGATATTTATCTGTCTGTCAAAACGACCTGGACGCAACAGAGCCTTGTCCAACATATCAGGACGATTCGTTGCAGCAATAACTATGATTCCTGTATCGTTTGAAAAACCGTCCATTTCAATCAGCAACTGATTCAATGTTTGTTCACGGTCATTATCATTAAGGGAATGTTTGCTGCGGCTTTGACCAATAGCATCGATTTCGTCTATGAACAAAATACATGGTGCATTGCGTTTTGCCAATTCAAAGATTTCTTTGATTTTTGCAACACCAAGTCCAACAATGATACCCGAAAAATCACTGCCCGATGTAGCAAAGAAAGGAACATTTGCTTCACCTGCAACCGCACGCGCTAACAAAGTTTTACCTGTCCCAGGTTCACCAGACAATAATATTCCACGTGGAACACGCGCACCCAGTGCTTTGAATTTATCTTTGTTTTTAAGGAATTCGACAACTTCCATTAACTCTTGTTTTTCAGAATCAATGCCAGCAACATCTTTAAAAGTTGTTTTTGTTTTCCCCGTAGTAATTTTTGTTGGATTTTGTCCAATCAAACTGCGTGTGATTCCACCACCACCGCTTCCGCCACGAAGAATTTTTAACAACCAAATCAAGAACAGCGCACTGACCATAATAGGCAACCATTTGGCAACACCATCCCACATAGAATCTTTGTTGTTAATAGAAACAACTGCGCCATTTTTAGAAATCTTTTCCAACAATTCTGGATTATATGTAATTGTCGCCCGATAAGACGTCCCGTCTTTCAGTGTACCTGTTGCAACATTATCTTTGCTTATATCCATTGTTTTAATATCGCCTGCACGACGCAAAACATCAGAAAAAGATAATTCGATTGGTGCCTTTGGAGTTGCAACATCTGACACAATTGGTTTGTTCATATTGCCAACATACGCTATACGCGCAATAAGCGCGATAAACAAAACCGCAAAAGCAATTAAATAAAATTTGGAACTGTCTTTCTTTTTAAATATGTTTTCTTTTTTCATGTCTTTTCCTAAAACTTGTTCGTTTTCCTTCTGGGACGATTAAGATTCTGTCGTTCAATCTTCGAATCGTACAATGCCCCAATGTAAATTTGCAATCTGCACCCAATTTAGATAGTGCGTTTTGCAAAGAATTCAAGCGTATTGGATAAATATCCCCACCTATTCTCTGAATCAAAGTACCCAAGAACTTTAATCTAATTTCTTCTGCTTCGTCAAACAAAAAAGATTCTGTGAACAACGCGCCCCACGAACGAATAACCATCTCGACACGTGCTTCAATATACTTGTCCATCCACTGACGCGTCCGCGATAAATTTTGAATTGCCAACAAAAGTCGCGCATCGCTTATTCCTAAATCATCATTTAACAAATGTCTGTTTTTACGAATTTTTACACGTGTATAGTGTTCATCGCTGTTCATAGAATCAACAAAATATTTAATATTATTGTCATCACAGTATTTCTTGATTTCATCGCGCGAAACATTTAAAAGCGGCCGCAAAATCTTGATACCGTCCCTTTCTGATTCTGGCATCATGGCTGCAAGCCCGTACAAACCACTGCCACGTGAAAGATTCATCAGAAAAGTTTCGATTTGATCATCACTTTGGTGCGCTGTTAAAAGATATTCAATATTATTTTCATGACAAAAATCAGTCATCATTTTATATCTTGCTTCTCTGGCGGCGGCTTCTAATCCTGTTTCTGGTTTTTCATCTTCCCAATAAAAAATATGACAAGGAATATTTAACTTTTCACAAACACCTTTTACATATTCTGTTTCTGTGTCTGCTTCGGGACGTAATTTATGGTTAACATGCAAACAGACAATGTCTGCGCCAACTTCATGCAACCAATAAAGCAAACACATAGAATCAACACCACCACTGACCGCAACAGCCATTTTGGCATCTTTGTATTTGTCCATAAAATCCGCAAACTTTTGATTCATAACAGGTTTATTTTATGGTATAATTTCGAAAAATAAAGGAAAAAGAAAGATGAATCAGAAAATAAAATCTGTGGCAGTTTACTGCGGCCACCAATTTGGCAACAACCCTGAATACGCACGCGACGCACGTAAAATTGGTGAATTATTGGCACGAAATAAAATGACCCTGGTTTTTGGTGGCGGTAATGTCGGTTTAATGGGAACAGTATCCAGCGCAGCCCTTGAAAATGGCGGAAACGTTATCGGAATTTCCACAACTCACGTCGCGTCTTTACAAGAGCCCGCACATAAAGAAATAGATGTAAAGATTGTAGACGGCCTTTCCCCACGCAAAGAAGAAATGTTTGAATTATCAGACGCTTTTGTAATTTTACCTGGTGGAATCGGAACTCTGGACGAAATGACAGACATTATGACGAAACAACAAGTCGGCGAATCTTGCAAACCAATTTATATGATGAACACCGCAAAATATTGGGAGATTTTTGGCCAAGTTATGACACACATGCAGGCCGAAGGTTTCATGCCAAGCGCAGACGATTATAATTTACACGTGGTCAACACCCCCGAAGAACTTATCAAAAGATTACTCAATGGAAACGACCTTGTCACGTCCTGCAAGGCCCTTTAATATTTTGATTCTTGATTTTGGGACATCCAGATAATCAGACAATAATTCAATAACAGCACCATTGGCGCGCCCATTTTCGGGTGCAACAGTGGTATAAACGCGCAAAACTCCGTCGTTTTCAACGACTTTGTTTTGTTTAGCATGCGGTGTTACCCGAATATTAAAAGTCTTCGACAAATCTTTCATCACTCATAATATGTATATGAAAATGCATCACAGATTGCCCCGCTCCACGACCAGTATTGGCAACAGTTCTGAAATTATCGCGCAATCCCAATTTTTCAACAGTATTGCGAACACCACACCAAAAGGCAGTTTGTAATTCTGTTGGTGCATTTTGTGTAAAATCGAAAATATCAGTGTATTCACCGCGCGGAATTACCAAGACATGAACCTTTGCCCTTGGTGCAACATCATAGAAAGCCAGCACATTATCATCACTGTAAACGGTCTTGTTAGGAATTTCCCCACGTAAAATCTTTGCAAAAACATTATTTTTGTCGTACATAACATCCCCTTTTGCTTATATTACTGTTGAATAATACACTGCAAATATATATAAAATCAAGGGTTGAAATACTAATTTTTTGAACTATATTTCACTTGCAGCAAAGGAGTGTTTATATGTTTAAACCATTGCACAATTATATTTTACTTGAAAGAATTGAAGAAGAAAATAAAACAGCTGGTGGAATTATCATACCAGATAATGCAAAAGAAAAACCTTCCCGCGGACGCGTGATTGCGACTGGCGATGGAACGTATGAAAACGGGCAAAAGATTCCTGTATCAGTAAAGAAAGATGATGTTGTATTGTTTGCAAAGTGGGCATCGTCTGCAAATGAAGTCAAAATTGACGGAAAAGATTATGTTTTAATCAAAGAATCTGACATTCTTGGAATTTTATAAAAGGAATTAACAATGGCAAAAGATATTGTATTTAATACAGATAAATTGGCGGCGGGCGTTGATAAATTGGCGAACGCTGTCAAAATCACAATGGGTCCAAAGGGACGCACAGTTGTGATTGAACGCGCTTATGGTGCACCTGTGGCAACCAAAGACGGTGTTACGGTCGCAAAAGAAGTCTCATTAAAAGATAACGCCGAAAACATCGGTGCAAAAATGATTCAAGAAGTTGCAAAACGTGCGGGCGACAGTGCTGGCGATGGAACCACCACCGCAACAGTTTTGGCACAAAACCTTTTCAAAGAAGGTCGTCGTGTTATCGCAGCAGGCATGAATCCTATGGATGTGAAACGCGGTATAGATATTGCGGTCGAAGCCGTTGTTGCCGATATTGAAAAACATGCACGTCCTGTCAAAGATTCATCTGAAATTGCACAGGTTGCAACAATTTCTGCAAACAGTGATTCAGATATCGGACAAAAGATTGCAGACGCGATGGAAAAAGTCGGCAAAGAAGGTGTTATCACCGTCCAAGAAGCAAAAGGTCTGAACACCGAAATCGATGTAGTCGAAGGCATGCAATTTGACCAAGGTTTTATGTCGCCCTATTTCGTGACGAACAGCGAAAAAATGTTGGCAGAATTGGAAAATGCGGCAATTTTGGTTTCTGAAAAGAAAATCTCAGGTCTGCAAGCATTGCTTCCTATCTTGGAACCAATCGCACAATCTGGTCGTCCGTTGTTGATTATCGCCGAAGATGTTGAATCTGAAGCGTTGGCAACATTGGTATTGAACCGTTTACGTGGTGGCTTAAAAGTATGCGCTGTCAAAGCCCCTGGCTTTGGCGACCGCCGCAAAGAAATGTTGAAAGATATCGCTATTGTGACTGGCGCAACAGTTATATCTGACGATATGGGTATGACATTTGAAAACATCAACCAATCAGTTTTGGGTTCTGCGAAACGTGTTGTTGTTTCCAAAGATAAAACTTTGTTGGTAAACGGTGGTGGCGACGCTGACGAAATCAAAGCGCGTGCCGATGAAATCCGCAAAGCATTGAAAGACACAACAAGTGATTATGACCGCGAAAAATTGGCTGAAAGATTGGCTAAATTGGTTGGCGGCGTTGCAGTTATCCATGTTGGCGGCATGACCGAAGTCGAAGTTAAAGAAAAGAAAGACCGTGTCGATGACGCATTGGCCGCAACACGCGCTGCGGTTGCCGAAGGCATCGTTGCAGGTGGTGGTGTCGCATTGGTGCGCGCGGTTGAATCTTTGAAAAATTTAACTGGTGCAAACACGGACCAAAATGTTGGTATCGATATAGTTCGTCGTGCAATCGTTACACCATGTATGCAAATTGCTGAAAATGCAGGTGTATCTGGTGAAATCGTGGTTGGCAAAATCACAGAAAACAAAGATTACAATTTTGGATACAATGCACAAACTGGTGAATATGTCGATATGATGAAATCTGGAATTATCGATCCTGCCAAGGTTGTTAAAACAGCAATCCAAGCGGCTGCATCAACTGCGGGTGTGCTGTTGACAACAGGTGCAGTAATGTCTGAAATACCAGAAGAAAAAACAAACACACCATCAACCCCTGGTATGCCAGGAATGATGTAAAAATAAAAACACCGCCGAAACGGCGGTGTTTTTTATCTTACTTTTGCCAAAGCGTTTAACAGTTTCTTTTCATAAAAATCTTTCATCCCTGATTTTTTTGGATTTGTCCAAATTTTATCTTCACCGTTAGGCATTCTGATTCCCAAAGCATCTATCGCACGTCCCATTGAAACATATGCAAACATTGGCAGATTTTTATATTGTTCAAATTCTGCAATATCGACATCCAAATTTATTTTTACATTCTGCAACCAATCGATTGACTTAAATACAGGTACAACACCAATAATTTCTTTTGGTAAAAATTTTTCACAGTTGCGTTCATCACGAATATCATATTTGTGCTTTTCATAAAAACTTAATGCACCAGGTAAAGAAATCAACATCATCTTGTCTGTAACCAAAGTTGCATTACGTTCACATTGTTCTAACAAAGTTTTTCCAATACCTTTGCCTTTATATTCTGGCAAAACATACAAATTATGAAGATACATTTCTTGTTTATTTTCGCGATAGCCACTGGCAAACCCAACCATCTTTTTCCCATTGTATGCCCCAAAAGCAAATGTATATTTTTGATTTTTCCATTCTTCAGCATTACGATTGCGAATATAAACCTTGGTTTCTTTGCTGACTTGATAATCATATTTCAAATCGCAAGCAACTTCAATACGTGTAAAATCAGACCAAATATTTCCAACACTTTGGTCAAAAATTGGTGAAATTCTTATGTTTGGTTTGCTTTGCATATCTATACACCCCCACACACTATAAATATAGTATAAAAAATATTTTTGTCAAGACAAGGGCTTAAAATTTGCAAAATGGCTTTTTTTTGGTAAAATTCCTTTATACAAAAGGGTTTTTTATGTATAAATTTTTAAGAAAGCTTTGGAAAGGATTTTGGACGCCTATATTGCACAACTCTGCTCTGCAGTGGGTTATTGTGACTGTGCTTGCTGGAATTACATGGTTTGTGTTTCTGACATCGCGGCACAAATTCACGAACACAAAATCATTAAAGAACTATCGTAAAAATCCAGTAGTATTCGTTTTCTTTCATGGGCGTTGCGCCATGTTATCACCAATAATCAAATCAGCCCGCATAAAATCATACTGTGTTGCATCACGCCACAAAGACGGACGAATAATGGCACGCCTGCAACGTCTTTTCGGATTACGCGCTATTTATGGTTCAACATCTGATGGCGCAGTGGCAGTTCTGCGTGAAGGCGTCAAAGTTATGAAAAATGAAAATGTTTCAATGTGCGTTCCTGTTGACGGTCCATCTGGCCCATCACTGCGTTTACAAGACGGCGCACTGTATTTTGCCCGCATGACAGGCGCACCTATTGTTCCAGTATGTTTTTCTTGTTCGCGTCCAATATACCTGGACAGATGGGATAAATTTATGATTCCAAAATTGTTTGGCACAATATCATGCCGTATTGGCGAACCAATATATATTGATTCTAAATTGCGTGGTGAAGAATTTGAAAAAAAACGTGTTGAAATTGAAAGCATCATGGTAAAGCAACTTCATGAAATGGACGCTGAATTTAATTTACCAAAAATACAAAGTGGACTTAATGCCACAGATTACAAAAGACACGCCCGTGAAAAAAAATAAAAAGGGCCGATAAAAATCGACCCTTTCTTTTTTGCTTTCAGACCTAGAAGTTATATCTGAATTTCAACATACCTGTTTGTGAAGTGTAATCTTCGCGAACATCTATATCGTAATTAACAGATACATTCAATTCACGATATTGCATTCCCAAACCGATACCGAATTCAGCACCGATACGTTTCAGGCGATTGCCTTCCAATGTATAGGCGTCCAAACCAGGCATTGTGACAGTTGCGATATTTTTATCGGACAACATATCATATTTAACAGCTGCATTTAATTGTGGAACCAAAGTCAAATATTTGTTTGCAACAACATTAAATGCATACTTTGCGCCCAAAACACCAGTCAAGAAGTCTGTATCATCCATGTGTGTTTTGATACCGTATGAATTAGCATAATCGTTTGCATTTACATGCATATAACGCAATCCTAATTCTGGGGTTACACCGTTGTCGAAATCATATCCTGCTGCCAACGCACCACCGAACGAATTAACACTGTAATCGCCTGTGACTGTAATGCCATCAAGTACAGTTCCATGTTCTGAATAATCAGACATAGTATAATTCGCAATAGCATTTACATACCATTCGGCTGGTTTGTACTGACCATATACGAACACAGTATTAGAATCGATTTCTGTATTACGCGCTGTTCCGTCTATATCAGAATGTGCATATGAATAACCAGCACCGATTGTCCAATCTTTGTTAATTGTTCCATCCATACCCAAAGCGATTCCGCGTGTATAGCCATTGAACGCATCGTTCTGTTTAGATTTATTGAACAAACCTTGCGCCCAAACACCGCCAGAAGTAAATTCAACATCACCACCGTTACGTCCAACACTTGGTGCAGACATACGGGCAGACGCTAAACTGACCACCGTATTTTGAACAGATGTTGATACAGATTGTGCAACCGATTCTGTTTCAGGATGCACAGCCTTGGTTGCATGTTCAACAGCTGCTTTCGCTTCTGGTGTATCTTTTGCCAACTTTTCTTGCAGTTTCAAAGACAAATCTTGCAACAAAACAGAATCAGAATTAGAAGCCGCCGCTGCAACATGAGAAACAGCAGCCGCAGTTTCACCTTTCAACCCTGTATTAGCAGCAATTTCTTCAACTGGTTTCATGGAAACTGTGATTATATTACCATCAGCATTCCAATCCGTAACGAAGAGATTTTTATCGTAATCAAGAGCAATATTTGCATTGTCAACTATATCTTTCTTGAACACTTTATATTCGCCAACACCTTTCAATGATAAATTCAAAGAACCTGTTGCAGATTCAGTAATTTCTGTCACATCCAAAGAAGCAAATTTATTTGCATTCAACAATGTCGCATTCAAAGCACCATCTAATAATAAACTGTTCTGAGAAATGGTCGCAGTATCAATATTCAATGTTGCACCATCGGCAATCGTCAAAGTTCCTGTACCAGTAATACCGCCATCTATTGAAGTTGTGCCAGATACAATATTCAATGTTCCAAGATTATGAATATCGTTTGCAACATTTCCTGCCTTGTTACCAGTAAATGTATTTGTACCCTTTAAATCAACAACACTAAGATTACCGTTGTAAATAGCACCACCGTTTTCTGCAGCGGTATTATTTTTAAATATTACATCTGTCAACACTGTATCTTCAAAATTATTCGAAATAGCACCACCATTTACTGTTGCCGTATTCTTTTCGAATTCAGCACCTTTTATGTGCATATATACGCCATTTTCCTTACCTGCACGTGTTGTAGATATAGCGCCACCATAATTAGAAGTGTTATTGATAAAATCACCGCCCGTTATATCTAATCTTGCCCAACCGCCAGCGTATATTGCGCCGCCACCATCAGTTGGATCGACAGGATCATTACCATTTGCAGTGTTATTCTTAAAGTGAGAATTTGTAATAATTGCATCCGAATATACGCTTACTGCACCGCCAGAATACACAGTTGCCTTGTTATTATCAAAAGTAGAATTGTTTATGACAATTTTGTTTTTTGCATCAAAACCTGTCTTTGATTGCCAATAAGCCCTTACTGTACTTTCGTTTATAACATCAGCGGTAAAATCTGCAGGTTTACTACTGATATACGATGTGCTGCCAGATATAGCGCCACCATCCCAAGTAGCAGTATTATCTTTGAATACACTATTATTTATAGTTAACAACCCTTCATTGTTATATATTGCGCCACCATACCCCCCTGCACTTGTTTTGTTATTAGAAAAAGTAGCGTTAGAAATAGTAGTAGTACCACTGTTGGATATAATAGATCCAAATCTCGTACCCGCACCATTTGTAAAATTCGTTTTTTCTTCTGCATTTACCACCAAAGAAGCACCATGGTTTACAATCAAACGAGAGCCATCAAATGTTGTTGTACCACCTGAAACAGTTAATTCACCGCCTGCATCAATATTAACAGCACTTGTGTTAAATGCGTTTGTTCCGCCAGATACCGCCATTGTTCCAACATTCAATGGACCACCATTAAATGTAGCATCTGCAACATTTGCATTTTCAACAGTAATTCCACGTGTTGTATCTGCAATATTTACAGTACCTTTATTAACATTAAGATTGTTCAACGCAGTGTAAAAATAACCACCATCTGTATCTGTTTCTACATCAGAAATTGCGGTAGCGTTCCATACTGCCCCGTTTTTCAAACGAATCGTTGTTTCGTTTTGATGCATCTTTGTTGCGTTTTTCTTGGTATCATATGACATGACCGTATTTCCAGTCCAATATGATTCAGAACCATTCAAAGTCACATCAACATTTGCATTAACTGTTGAACCTGAGGTTTTATCATTATAGTTAAAATCGATATTTCCGTTAATCTTTGTCGTTTTGTCTGTTGTGTTTTCATTAATTTTAACAACAGCATTTCCTCTTGCTAATATCGCATCATTATTCAAATTTGGATTTGCTGTAATTGTTGTATTACCATTCAATTCAATAATTCCTTGCGACATCGCTGAAACCACACCATAGCCATCAGAAGAACGACTATTAGAACCACCACCACCATTTTGACCAATCAGATTTATTGTATCTGCTGTAATTAAAACTTTTGTTGGATCATCATTTGGACCATTTTCTGTTCTGTGCTGTGACAGAATAGCCGCTTTATCCGCATTCACATTGACCGTATCTGCATTTATTGTCAAAACACTCCCAGCGGTAATATTATTAGAAGGTGAAGCAACTAAAATCCCATGTCCTGTACTTGTAATATTCACATTTTCTTCAATATTAACATCTGTATCATTTTGAATATTTATCACATCAGTATAATCAGCCAATGCAGGCATGACCAACAATGCTGGCAAGACCGATACACCCAATACTAAATTGTGGAAATGTTTTTGCATATATGCTCTCCTTTGTTAAATGTCCTTAGTCAGAGAGTAGAATAATATAATTTGAATGTCAAATTCTGTTTATTCATAAAAACGATTGCAAAAAATAAATTATAGTATATAATGACACTCGCTTACTTGGGGCATAGTTTAATGGTAGAACATCGGACTCTGACTCCGCTAGTGTTGGTTCGAATCCAGCTGCCCCAACCAAGATAAAACAAAAATGCCCATTCGGGCATTTTTATTTTATCCAGGGCAGCTGGAACGGTCAGAGCGCCAACGGCACGCATGACCAATACGAGAATAGACAATTAGAAAAATCTTTAAAAATTGAAGTTCACGAAATTTTTTTGGTTTTTATTATTATGTATCGAGGACGCAGCTGCCCTAACAAAAAATAATTTTTACCTCTTTCGAACTTTTTTATGATATAATTCACAACGAGGTCTGATTATGAAAAGTATAGTTGCTTTAACTCTTTTTGCTGTTTGTACAATTCTTAATATTATTGCTTATTTACCACAGATAATACAATTGATAAAAACTAAATCTGCTGATGATATAAACTTATCCAGTTGGATTATTTGGATTTCGTCCAGTGTATGTTATATAGGTTATATAATATTAGAAGCCCCTGAAATAGGTGTGTTATCTATGGAATTTTTTCTGTTATTTATGATGATAATTACAGCAAGTTTAGCCGCCTATTATCAAAAGCGAAAAAGACGGAAATCACTTAATTAACATAATGTTATAAAATCAATTTTTTTGCTTTGTCAATCTCTTGTCTAATCTCTAACAATTCGTATCGCGAATTGCACATATGGCCCTAGTAAGACAAACACAACAATTTCCTACCACTTTCGAAACACTCGTGATATAATCATCACAAAGGGCTTGTTTTATGGAAATAAAAGACAAAATTAAAAAATTCAAATCTGCAATTGACAATATAACAAGTCAATATTTGGTTGAAAACATCAAAAACAATATGACAAAAAAGGATGTTTGGTTTTCATCTGCACAAAGACTGGAAAACGCTTTGAAAAATCATGGAATTGTTTTGCCACAAAAATTGTATTATGAATATAAATTCCCAGGCGGATTAAAGAATTTTGAATTTCATGAACAGAATATAACTTTAACTGGTTTTTATAATATTTATAGAAGTTATTTCCTGAACCCAGATTGGGGATTTCGCAAATATAAATCTTTGAAAGGTTTTATGTTTGATTTATACTGGTGGGACTATAAGCAAAACAAAAAAACAGACCTTTCTGCATTTTTTGGTTTTTGTATTTCTTTGGCCGTATCTGATGTTGAAAAACTTGAATCTGCGTTTATTGCTGCACAAGAACAAGTGTATAAATTGGCTGATTTAATCAAAGAAATGAATCCTGAATTACAAAGTATAAAAAATCACAGAAGTGTAGATTTTATTTATGGTGCAATATATGGCTTTGCACCCCAGGAAATACAATTCTTTTTAAATTTGGAAGAAAAACGCAAAGCACGTGGTTTTGATTTACAATACGAAATAGAAGGCAAAGACGAAGAACTGAACCATATACATAAAAATTCACGCATAATAGAAGAATTTGTTGGATTTCGCAAATATCAGATAAGTTATTTTCTTGCCCCAGAAACATCTGATAAAATAGTAAAAGCCATATATGAACACAAGATGCTTATGCAAAAACAACATACTATGGAATAAATTCCAGCTGTCGCAACCGAACCCGTCATAATATCGCAAAGCAATTCTTGTATATTGGCAACAATAACGTTGACAACTACACTTTTTGTAATACAATCTCCGACGAGATGATTTTTCTAGAAGAACAAACTATTTTTTATCATGGTACCCGAAAGAAATTCGATATATTTCGTCCTTTATCTCATTTTGGTTCGCATCAAGCCGCCCAGAAAATCATACGATACCCATTTGTTAAAGAAGAATGTTTGGATTTAGCCACAGAACAGCAAAAATATGAATTAAAAAAAAACAAACCCCGTGAAACTAGCTCATTGTTTAAAGCAATTATACCAGTTAAAATAAAATTAAGAAAGACATATGAATTACAGGATTATACAGGAACAGGGTCTGACATAAAGTACTTTCAAGGTCAATTTTTATATCACATCTTTAATGATTTAAAAATAAATGGTGTCCCAGAATTTTATGATTATATATTTTCACAACCTTTTCAAATATCTAATGATGCTGTTGCACACGAATTATCAAGTGAATCGTTATACGAACTTGCCAAAGACAGCATGTTTTTTAACAGCGATCAAATCAATCGATATCATCTGTGTTTTCAGCGCATGATTCAATATTTTGAAAATTTGGGATATGATGGATTTAATTACACTAATTTACATGAAGACAAAGGACATACTTCATATGTTGTTTTCAGACCAAAAAACATCATTCGTTTGGATGGGAACTATCAATTACCAAACACAAAAACGCAAAAATATTTTTTAGGAAACAACTGTTCAAATATACGATCTATAAAGCCCGCTGAATTTGATATTTTACATAAATACGAAAACTTTCAAAACAATGCAGCAACAGAAAAAAGCTCAATATTTACAGACTATCATTATTTGCGCCATCGACCATCAGTTATAAAATCCGCAATTCGTACACGCGAATATTATACCAGAATGTTCATCGATAAAATATTGCCTATGATTGAAAAAATTGGTACGCAACCCAAATATGGATATCACGGTATTTATACACACTCGTTCCAAGTTGTCCAATTTGCTATTGAATGTGCAATATCCGTTGGAACAGATCCATTGCCAATAATGCTGGGGGCTGCATTGCATGATATAGGGCGAAAAAATGGTGACAATGATGATTTTTCACATGCATCACGCGGTGCAAAAATCGCACAAAAGTTTCTAGAACAGAACTTTCCCGACATGTTTCCAGGAACATTGGATAAAATAGTATACGCAATAAAGAATCATACCATTGGAACAAAGGCCCCAGATTTAATATCCGCATGCGTATGGGACGCTGATAGAATTCGTCTTGCATGGGAAAATGGATATAATGAAAAATACTTTAATACAGCATACGGAAAATATATTGCGCGCCTGCCACGAGATAGAGTTATAATAAAAGCATATTACGATTACTATTATCCGCTGCTGTACTGTTTTCTTTATGAAGATAAAAAACAAAAAGAGCTGCCGCGTCAATTATCCAGAACTGTTTATATTGAAAAACAAAATAAATTTTTATCTGACCATAATTTAAAAATTAAATAGAAATGAAATATTGCCATCCTTAATCAAATAATTTTAAATCGCCAAAATCATCATGTGTTGCATTTGGCACTAATTTTATATCCGATTCATTTACCCAAGATTTTGCCAGTTCATACGGCACTGTTTTATCATTTTCACCAACAAAATGAATCTGTTTTACACTTGGTAAATTTTCAAGATTTGACGATTCGTTTAAATCTTTATCACCAAAATATGTTGTCCATTTTTTATGATTCAGAACACCAGCAATCGTTATCCATTTTTCAATTTTTAATTGTGGGTTTTGTTCAATAACCAAACCAGATACCATCGCGCCACCAGAATAACCAATCAAAGTTATTTTTTTATTTCCCGCGGTTTGTTTTATTGCATTGCTTTGCGCATCTATAATTTTTTGTGAAAAACGACCCGTCGTCCAATCTGTCTCGCTGCAAGAATCAGTCATAATAAACTGACAAGGACGCGCCATATAAACTACATTTTCAAAATTATCACGCATTGCCAAATCGCGGACAAAAGTTCCACGTGGTGTCGGATTGCGTGTTGGTTGACCATGGGAATTAAAAGCCCGCCCATCACCTTCGATATAAATATGAATGTGGTTGTTTTGCGGATTGTTTATTTTTTGCCAAGTTGCAATTTCATATCCCCCAGATTTAATGGGAACATAAATAAAATCATCAGGCGCTTTCCACCCTGCCCCCGTACAAGCCGACAAAAATAACAAAATAAAAATCTTTTTCATACTTACATATTTACACTTTTATAAAAAACGGAAAAGAAAAATTTTTACGATTATGTATATTAACACTTCGTTTTTATTCTTATCTTGCCAATTATATCTGCAAATATCTTGACTTTAATAATATTAAAATCCATTCAGCATTTCTTCGTATTTTTCATATAGAGAAAAGCCAACGGTTCTAGCACACCGATTAGAACACAAATGTTCACACTCTTGCTGAGTGGCATATGGGGTAGAATCTTCCCACCACTGTGTCTTTTTAGCTGTCAGTGTGTTATAAGTTTGACCAATTTTATCTATTTTACAAAAACACCCCCATTCAGAGTATTCCCTGGGTGTATATTTACACTTCACCTGACCATATATTAGCCCAAAATCAAATTGAACACTAAATGTCCCTTTTGTAGTCAATCCTTCACAGGTATTGTTTTCATCAAGCTCTATTATTTTTTCGCGATATGCATATATTCCTGTTCCACAATCACCATCTAATTCAAAATTTGTTGCAGTGTGAGGACGACTGGGGTTTGTTACGTCTACGCCTAGAGCTTTATATTTTTCTATTATCGCGGTTTTATCCGAAACATTATGTTCTTCTTTTTCTTTCTGGTTTTTGTACTTAGAAGATTTTTTATCATTCTGCGTGTTTTCTTCTGTTTTTTGGTTTTTATTCTTTTCTGATTTATCATTTATAAGTTGGTTGCCGACGATTCCACCAACTACACCGGCACCAGCAGCGATTGCACCATATTTAACACGATTGCCAGATGTGTTCTTTGCATCATCTATCTTTTGTTGGTCGGTTTCACTTTTTAATGCCTGCGCACGATAAAGTGATCCATAATTACCACCTG
>DEBV01000008.1:20356-33645 GCA_002348925.1 Alphaproteobacteria bacterium UBA2947
ATCTTTGTCAGAAGATTGTTCTGACAAACCCTGCATTAACTGCATACCGCCAATTCCAGTAGCCGCAGTTGACAAGCCACCCAACAATTTATTGGCTGTCGATTGTTCTTTTGCTTTGGCTTCATCGTATACTTTTTGCGCGTTTTGTTTTTCTTCATCGGTATTATTTTGTTGTGCCGCATCAGAAGAAATATCGCCTTTGATTTCAGAGAAATCAAGTTTCTTGTTTTTCAAATCCTGTTGCGCTTTGTCCACATCATTTACAGCAGATTCTGATACAGAAACAGGTTTATTAAATTCTGTGGCATTATCTTGAATCAGCGACCCAACTCCTAGTGCAGGCACAACTTTTTCCGCTTCATCACTTTTTACTTGTTCATCATCAGTTTTCAAAGGTTCGGTTGTAACAGGTGTTTCTGAAGCAGACCAATATCCTTTGGCGGCATCAGTTCCTTCATTTGCAGAAACACCTTCTTGAATCAAAATTTTTTCAATTTCTTTACATTGTGCAAAAAACTTAGTTTTTTTACAGGAATCTTCAAACTTCATTACATACCTTACATAATCTAACATTGTTGCAGATTTGTTATGGTAAAGCACTTTAGTGTCAGGCTCAAATTGCGTTTTTTCCAGATTATGATAAATCTCATTTTTTGATTCAGGATCATATTTGATAATTATTTTTACGATATCGCTCGTCCTGTTTGGATAAGTTGAGGTCCCTTTTACACAACAATTTTCTATTGCCCAATGCAGAGCAGTCCTATTTGGATAAACAGACTCCATTTCCTTAGCTGCAGACGGACGAACTTTAAGTATCTCTTCTACCGCTTCTGGATTACCAGTATATCCTGTATCCGAACGGAATCCGTCTTTATCATTCATCGCCGCCCATATCGGCGGCACTGGTTTTGAAAAAATTCCTGTTAAATCGGAACAATTAGAAATATCCTGATTACCTGGTTTCCAATTTTTTATAACATCATATGAACAAACATTATCACCAAAAGCAGACGCGTTAAATAACCCGCAAAAAACAAAGCAAAAAAATATGAAAAATTGCTTTTTCATCTTCCCTCTTACAATCAGTTAAAATTATAACATATTCTTGTTTTTGATAAAACAAGAAAATCGGCGCAAGGCCGATTTTACTTTGAAAATTAAATAATGTTAAAACGGAATATCGTCTGCGATATCTTCGATATTAACTTCTTCACGTGGTGCGGACGCCATTGGTGCAGATTCAGAAGAGCCATCCAACGCCTTTGCGCCACTTAAAATTACCATTTGACCAGAATAAGGATTCAAAACAACTTCGGTTGTATAAGTATCTACGCCCTGTTGGTTTTGCCATTTGCGTGTACGCAAAGAACCTTCCAAATACAATTTTGTTCCTTTTTGCAACATACGTTCCGCAACATCAACAAGGGATGGATTAAAGATAACAACACGATGCCATTCTGTTTGTTCTTTTTGTTCACCGCTCTGTCTGTCGCGCCATCTGTCCGAAGTCGCCAATGAAAAAGAGACAACTTTTTGACCACTTTGCATTGTACGAACCTGAGGTTCTTGACCGATATTACCAACCAATATTACTTTATTTATACTTCCTGCCATAATAACTTCCTTTGTTTAACCTGTAATTTAATGATTGCGAAAAAAAACTGTAAATACAAGAAAAAAACGCGCCACAAAACATGGCGCGCAAAATTATTCTTCATCTGATTCGTCTGCTTCTTCTTCGTCCTCTTCATCAACAGCGTTCAAATCTATTTCCTTTGGCACGCCCAAAATATCTTCGATTTTTTCAGACGCTTCATCTAAATCCATTTTATGCAACACCGCAAATTCTTGTGCCATACGTTCCAGCGCACGCAGATATAATTGGCGCGCAGAAAAAGTCATTGTATCACTGGCACTTCTGCGTTGCAGGTCACGTACAACTTCCGCCAATTTCATTGGATCGCCAGAATTTATATTTTCTTCGTATTGAGCTGCACGACGCGCCCAAATCATACGTTTTGCACCAGCTTTGCCTTTTGCAGAAGCAATTGCTTCGTCTAATTTTTTTGCACTGCTTAACGGGCGCAAACCAGACAATTCAGCCCTTTCAACAGGAACACGCAAAGTCATATGATTTCTTTCGAAATCTATAACCATCATTTTAATCTTCTGATCGCCGATTGACTGTTCTTCGATACGCAACAGTTTTCCAACACCTTGGGTTGGATAAACAACATATTGCCCAGATTTAAAATCTAACTTTTTAGTTGGCATTTATACACACCTTTTGCGTTTGCCATTCTCTCTTATGGGCCTATTATAACACAAAATTGAGAAAAAACAATTATTTGAACAAATTTTTATTGCCCAAGGCCCGCTGGCGAAAAACGACCAATATTATTAAACATTTCTTCCAATGCATTTAATTCGATTGCCGCAGGTATGTCTGTTTCACCTTTTGCCATTTTAATATCTTTCAAATCGTCATCATGCAAAATCTTGGTTTTCAGCACACGACCGCCCTTAACCCACGCCAAAAGCACTGTTTTATCATCAAAAGTATTTGGAAATGGGCCGCGCATATTTTCTTCGGCGCTGTAATAAATCCAAACTTCATCACCATAGATAGTGCGCGCCTGTGGGTCGCCTATTTCATCTTGTAATTGCGCGGTAGTTTTTACATTTGCAACTTTTGTTTCCAAATCTTCTGGGAAGACATAACCACGATGTTTTGTCTGAAAAGTGCACGCCGCCAACGCCAACACTAAAACAATAAACAATTTTTTCATATTTTTACCCTTCGCCGTTATCTTTATTTTTTTGAACTGTAAAATTTGCAATATGCTGTTTCAGTTCTGTTTTATATAAATTATTTGCCCGCGCTTCGTCAACCAATTTATCAAAATTAGGATTAACTGACCGCGCCAGCGCAAATCGTGTCTCAGATTTCATAAATTCTTCCAATGGGAATGGTGTAGCAATATGCGAATCCATGGTCAATGGATTTTGCCCATTTTCAAGATTTGTTGGATTAAATCTGTAAAGTGGCCATGCGCCAGTATTCACCAAATTAATTTGATGTTCCACCCCATTTTGCAGTGCGAATCCATGTGCAATACATGGTGCATACGCCAAAATAATTGACGGACCGTTAAACGCTTCCGCTTCACGAAAAGCACGCACAGCCTGCGCCTGATTCGCACCCAATGCAATTTGTGCTACATACGCGCCCGACATCATCGCGATTAAACCCAAATCTTTTTTGGCATGTTCTTTACCACCAATCGCAAATTTCATAGAAGCACCGAACGGCGTAGATTTAGATTGTTGACCACCAGTGTTCGAATAACCTTCGGTATCCAGCACCAAGATATTCACATTTTCACCACTGTGCAAAATGTGATCTATGCCACCATACCCGATATCATAAGCCCAACCGTCACCGCCAACTATCCATACAGATTTGTCAACAATCGCATCCAGCAAACCTTCGGCATATCTTGCGCGTGGACTTTTTGTTTTTGATAATTGCACACGCAGATTATTTTGCAATTCGCGCTGATTTTCGGTGCCAACTGTATTCATCATCTGTTCTACATTTTCAAATCCCAATTCAAACAACACAGAACGCAAAGCAGATTTTCTTTGATTTAATGCAACACGCATTCCCAAACCATATTCTGCATTATCTTCGAACAAGGAATTAGACCACGCTGGTCCACGACCATTTGAATCACTGCACCAAGGTGTCGTCGGCAAATTACCGCCATAAATCGAAGAACAGCCCGTTGCATTTGCAACCAGCATTTTATCCCCGAACAAATGCGCCATTAAACGAACATAAGGTGTTTCCCCGCAACCCGCACATGCCCCAGGGAATTCAAAATAATGCGGCAACAATTCGATATGCTTTGGAATATTCAGATTTAATTTTTCACGTGGCAAATCAGGTATCTTTAAAGAGGCATCAAAAGTTTTCTGATTCTTTATTCCGTCCGCCATTGGCACCAAAGACAACGCACCAACTGGACAATTCTTCATACACAAACCACAGCCTGTACAATCAGACGGCGATATATTCAAAGTATAAAATAATCCCGCACCCAATTCTGGTGTTTTCATTGGAACAACTGTTATACCGTTTGCGCGCGCCGCTTCCATTTCTTTTTGTCCCATAACTTTTATACGAATCGCGCCATGCGGACAAAGCATCGAACATTTTCCACATTGAATACATTTGTTCAAATCACACAGCGCAACACGCGTTGCAATCGCACGTTTTTCATACTTTGATGTTCCAACTGGATATTGACCACCACCAAATTCACCATCAATCTTGAAACGAGATACAGGAATATCATCACCGCGTCCAGCCGCCATTTCACCAAGTGTTCCCGCTATTTCAGACGGTGTATCCATTGTCATCGCAGGTATAAAATCAGGCGCATTTTTCGAAATACTGGACGGTAAATTATATTTCTTTAAATAAGATTCCGCTTTGTCTACCGCCGTCCAATTAGCATGAACAACATCCATACCTTTCTTTTTATAAGTTTTTTCGATTGCGACTTTGGCCGCATCTTTTGCAGTATCAGGATTTATAACTTTTGTTAAATTAAAGAAATTCAACATTATAAAAGTGTTAATGCGATTACCCAATCCCAATTCATTCGCCGCCGCATTTGCATCCAAGAAATATACATTTGCACGCATACGAATAAGTTGTTCTTGTGCATCACGTGGTAAATTCGCAAAAGCAACTTCTGGGCTAAGCGAAGTGTTTATCATAACTGTCCCACCTGCACGCAACGATGCAAATACATCAAATCTTTGTGCAATCATAAAATTAGAAACACAGATAAAATCTGCACTGTCCACCAAGTATTCACTTTTAATTGGCGTCGGCGAAAAACGAATATGCGATTGTGTTATTCCACCCGATTTTTTCGAATCGTAAACGGCGTAAGATTGTGGATAAAGTTCTGAATTTTCACCAACTATTTTTACAATATTTTTTACCGCACCAACAGTACCGTCACTGCCGATACCATAAAGAATTGCGGTCTGTACATCTTTGTTTTCAATTGTAAATGCTTTATCTGTACTAAGCGATAAATGCGTTAAATCGTCTTCGATGCCAACAGTAAAATTATGATGTAAATTGCCACGCATCATATATTCAACAATCGCCTTTACATCACGTGGTTTAAATTCCTTGGAACCCAAACCATAACGACCACCAAATACTTTTATTTTCGAATCGACAATACTGCGAACATTCTGATAAAGCGGTTCACCAATTGAACCCGCCTCTTTCGTTCTGTCCAAAACAGCGATTTGTTCAACAGTTTTTGGCACCGCTTTCAAAAACGCTTCAACAGGGAACGGATTAAACAAATGAACACAAATCAAACCAACACCGCGTGGCAAATAAGGCAAAGTTTCCGCGATGGTTTCACAACTTGACCCCATCGCAACAATTACATATTTGGCGTCTTTATCACCAACATAATCAACAACACCATATTTACGACCAGTCAATTTAGCAAATTTTTCCATTTCTTCCGACACAATCTGTGGCAGCGAATCATAAAGCGAATTAGCCGCTTCACGTCCTTGGAAATAAACATCTGGATTTTGTGCGGTTCCACGAATCGTTGGACTGTCTGGTGACATACCACGTTTACGATTTTCCATCACTAATTTTTCAGGCAACATTTCACGCAACACATCATCATCGATTCGTGTCAGAGATGATTCTTCGTGACTTGTTCTGAATCCGTCAAAGAAATGTAAAAAAGGAACCCGACTGCGTAAAGTTGCCGCATGTGCAATCGCCGCCATATCATGTGCCGCCTGAACATTATGCGAAGACAACAACGCAAACCCCGTATTACGCACAGCCATAACATCACTGTGATCACCAAAAATAGACAATGCATGTGTTGCCAGCGCACGCGCCGCAACATGCATAACAAAAGGTGTTTGTTCACCAGCAATTTTATACATATTTGGAATCATCAACAGCAAACCTTGGGACGCAGTGAAAGTTGTCGCCAATGCGCCCATTTGCAATGCACCATGCAATGCACCTGCAGCCCCCGCTTCTGATTGCATTTCAATTATTTCAGGAACCACACCCCAAATATTTTTCTTGTGCTGAAACGCCCATTCGTCAGACAATTCGCCCATAGTGCTGCTGGGGGTAATAGGATAAATTGCCGCACAATCAACACACCGATACGCAACATCTGCCGCCGCCCAATTTCCATCTACAATTAACTTTGCCATTTCTCTTTTCCTAAATACAAAATTTACCTTTGTTGGATGTTATCGCTTTTGCGTTTTTAAGGCAAGACGATATTTTGTAAAAATATTGACAAATCAAATTATTTGTACTATATTAGACTTAAACATAAAACCGAAGGAGTAAAAAAAATGGGATATAGACCAGACCAGAGTCCAGGATGTGGTGCATATATTTTATTATGTTTAACAGTGGCCGTTTTTTTCGGCATAGCTTATTTTGAAGACACAAAACCACACAACGAATATGTACAAAATAAAACAAGAAGTATATTATCTCAGGCACATAAAGAAGCAGTTAATTCGGTTGACACATTGGATTTGCAAGGACTTTTTGTTAATACAGAATCTGCAAACAAAGATTCTTTGCGTTTGGCAAAAGAAATGCATAATTGGATGAAATACCAAGGCGAAAATCCTCGTTTCTGCGATTATAAACAGATATATAACAAAGTTGATATGGAAAACGGGAAAAAAGGTTTTCAGTTGTCAAAAAACATGTGGCACATAAACA
This sequence comes from Alphaproteobacteria bacterium UBA2947, assembly GCA_002348925.1. GTDB lineage: Bacteria > Pseudomonadota > Alphaproteobacteria > Rs-D84 > Rs-D84 > Enterousia. The sequence goes on from DEBV01000008.1 coordinate 27,180, forward strand.
CAAGCAAAGCAATGAAAGACCCCGATTTTGCAAAAATATATAATCAATACTGTCAAACAATAAAACAGTTAGAAATCGCCCGTCGTCAAAATAAATACAAATAATCATAAAAAAGGCAAAAAACATGGCAAAAGATTTAGAAAATTCAATGAACGGTAATAATGTTTATATTTTGACAGACATCAACCCTGAAACTACTAATGGGCTGATTATGCAATTAGCACAATGGGTTGACAGATTAGAACCAAAAAATTATCCTGAAAAAAAATACACACCTTATGAAACAATTCCCGAAGGCACCAATGTTTTAAATGTATGGATAAATTCTGGTGGAGGCAACCAATCACAAATGTTGTCCCTGTTAAACATGTTTAATATTGCATCTGCCAAAGGCACAATCATAAAAACATACAATATTGGTCGCGCCAACAGCTCTGCCAGTATGCTTGCAGTATCTGGTACAAAAGGATACAGATTTATGTACCAAGACGCAGATAACTTGATTCACTATGGCAGTTCAAGAAATACTATGAACCATCCTAACGAATTGGAATCTATAAATAAAGACTTAAAAAAATCTATAAACATAACCCGCAATATATATTTGACCAAAACAAATCTTACCGACAAAGAAACATCCAAATTCTATAACGTCGAAGGTACAGGCAGATTAAATGCCGTTCAATGTCTGCAAAAAGGCTTATGTGATTGGATTATCACAAGCGATGGTCGTTTTGTAAACAATTTAAAAGACTTAAAAACCAGATAAAAAAAAACAGGGCTTCGTGCCCTGCTTTTTTTATTTTTTATTTTCTTTTTTTGATTCTGATTTTTTATCGTCCTTTTTCTTATCAGAATCTTCCTTGGAAAAATCTTCTACTTTTTCCAGATTCTTCTTACCTATTTTTGACAAAGCACGAACCATATCCATTGCACGTTGCAATTGATAATCACGCGCATCTTTTTCTTCGTCAGACAAACTTAAATAATCTTCTTCTTCGTCATCGTCAGATTTTTCTGATTTTTTTGAATCTTTCTTTTTAGATTTAGATTTTTTATCAGACGCATCGTTCTTTAAAGAATTATTGAAAGTGGCTTCCGTGAACAAGGCTTCTTTCTTTTCCAGTGTTTCAACTTTGCTTTGTAAAACTTCTATATCTGGTGTAATACCTTCGTTTTGAATTGAACGACCACTTGGCGTATAATAACGTGCAATAGTTATATGTATCGCAGACCCATCACCCAAAGGTTTTTGTTGTTGCACAGACCCCTTGCCAAAACTTTGTGATCCCATAACAATCGCACGACCATTATCTTGCAGGGCCCCCGAAACAATTTCAGACGCAGATGCCGAACCATGATTTATCAAAACAACAATTGGTTTGCCGTTTATCAAATCACCAGGTTTAGCAAACAATCTTTCAATATCAGATTTTTCTTTGCCACGCGTTGATACAATTTCGCCACCATCAAGGAAAGCATCACTGACTTCAACAGCGGCAGTCAAATATCCGCCTGGGTTATTACGCAAATCAAGAACATACCCAGCAACTTTTTTCTTTTCCAAATCTTTTATTGCGTCTTTTAATTCTTTGGTGGTTGTCGCACCAAAATCAGAAATACGCAGATAACCAATCTTTGGCAATTTTTCATCGTCTGTCGCAGCAGTATCTGATTTTTCACTGAACTTTACAGATTTTACTTTGATAATTGCGCGCTTCAATGTCATTACTTTTGGTTCTTCGCCATCATGAACAATCGTCAATTTTACAGATGTTCCAGGCTTTCCCTTCATCTTTTTAACCGCCTGATTCATTGTCATATCAAAAACCTGTTCGCCATCGATATGGGTTATGTAATCACCCGCCGCGATTCCTGCCTTTGCCGCTGGTGTATCGTCAATAGGCGAAATAACACGGATAGCACCCTTGTCACTGGTTATCTGAATACCAAGTCCGCCAAATTCACCGTGCGATTTATCATTAAATTCTTTGAAATCATCAGCCGACAAATAAGAAGAATGAGGATCCAGCGCAGACAACATACCGTTCATTGCACCTTCTAACATTTTTCGTTCGTCTGCTTCTTCGACAAACTGGTCGCGCGCCGTTTCAAAGACCAAAGCCAACTTTTTCAATTCAGCATAAATCTGTTCGTCCGTCAAATGAACGACAGGTTCTTCTTTCTTTTCTTTCTTTGGTGCAGCATCACAAACAAAAGGTGTTATCAACGCTAAAACTAACAGCAATTTTTTCATAGGCCCCATCCTTTCTGATATCAGGTAAAGCATAATAAAAATCAAAACTTTGTGCAACACGATTTTTTGGTATTATTTTTACATATTGACAAATCGTTTATTTGTATTAAAATATCAGTAAATAAAGGAAAAAATATGACAAAAGACAAAAAGACATCTGGATCAGCATATTCGCCAAAAAATCTGTCTGTTCAAGAAATAGTCGAACAAAACAAACATATTATTTCTGGGAAATTGTCTGGTTCTAATATAAAGAAACTGAACAACCTTAATTGGTTGCGTCATGAAATTTCATTCACAGAACCCCGTATTTTATTTTGGATGCCACAAAAAGAACAATCTGCCTATTTTGATTACAGTTGCACCAAAGGACTGGGTGAAGCGTACGATTATATATTGGAACACAAAAACGATTCTGAAATTACACCAACAACAATATGCAATATACATTATCTGATTGCACACGATACAAATATATTGCCAGGGCGTTACAGAACCTCTGAAAAAATTCTGGAAATAACAGTGAACGGTGCCCGTATTCACACACCTGACCCTTTTATGATTCCACAATTATTAGACAATCTGCTTTATGAATACAAACACAGCACCAAACCTAAACCATTACGTGCATTTGATTTACATTACAAGTTGCTTATGCTGCATCCTTTTGATGATTATAATAAACGCACATCACGAATGGTTATGAACTTGGCATTACTTCATGCTGGATATCGACCAGTTGTGTTTAATCGCAAAAGCGATAAAGAAAACTATCGCAAAGCAATTGCGCACATGGCAAATGGCGATGCAAAATCTTATTATAAATATATGTATAATGCGATGCGCGCATCCCAAGAACAAATAATCGCACAATTAAAAAGTTCTAACATTAAATAAAAAAAGCCCAAACGGGCTTTTTTTATTTAACTAATTGTTTTTCTATATACTGTATTCTTGCTATTAAATTTTTCATGAATTGTATTTTTTCTTCATTATTTTGAACTGTTTTTTCTGACTGCGGATTCATTCTTAAATCATCGCCTGCTTTTGTGAAACGTTTTAACAACACAGTTATTATTCTGTATCTCATAATATTTTGTAATTCAGGATTACGTGGACCATAAACACGATATTTTTCTTTGTCATGCAATTTGAAATATTCTTCATAAACAGGTTTACAAATTTCCAAATCTACTGCCAATGGTGAAAAAATATCACGAAAGATAAAATTATAATTTGCTTCTGCAAAGTCGATAAAATACAACTTGCTGTTAACCGCATCGTACAAAACATTGCCTGAATTCAAATCACAATGCGACCATGCTTTCAAAGCAACATATTCAAAACCTTCCACATCTTTTATTAAATCTGACATATATTTCACAGTACCGACATCAAACCATCTTGGCATTTTGTTTTCTACTATATTTTGCAATCTTTGCATTTTTAATTCATCTGCCATTTTATGCAAAGTTTCGGTCTGAACAGGTTTTGATTCATTCATATCAACCAAAAAATGTGCCAAACTGGTCACAATTTCGTAACGTTGACGACCAGTCAGATTTTGATACACATTGGCGGTTAATGGTTCCCCATGCGCACGTTCTTCCAACAACTGATATTCATCGTCTTTGATGTGCAGCATACTCGGAATATTATATACAGGATTATTAACAGCCTTTATATCATCAATAATTTCTTTGGTTCTGTGCTGTTTTGCCAACCATTTGTCTTTTTGTGCTTGCGTAAATTCTGGCAAAGGACGCTTCATGACAAGACCTTCGCCAAAATCGGCGATATAAGTTTCACGTCCATGAGGTGCCTTTATTTCTGTTTTCATACTACATATTATAGACATAATTTATATTTTGTCAAGTGTTTTATAAAAATCCAAGATTTACATTTTTTTATTGTTTTGATAAAATAAAAGGCATGTTAAAAACCAAAACTGCTTTATATAGTGTTATTTTGTGCTGTGGCACGCTGCCCTCTTTCGCAGCAAACACAGAATTAGCAAAAATACAAAACCAGATAAAACAGACCGAAATCCAAAACAAAAAAATTGAACAGCAATTAAAAACATCGAACAAAGATGTTGAACAAACAAAAAAACAACTGGTAAAAACCGCCGACCGCGTAAGTTCTTTGGAAGAACAACGTGGCGCACTGATAAAACGCATCGCGGAATTGGACAAACAACGCAATATTATAAATGCCGAACTTACCAAAAGTTATGACGGCATCAGCGACGCAACCGCCAGTATGCTGTTCATTGCGTCAAATCCGAATTTTGATTCACAAACCATGCATGATTATGTTTTGACTTCGGTTTTGCTGGCATCTGCATCTGATAAATTTGACGAACAAATAACAGACGCGACACAAAAACTGAAAGAACTTGATAAAATTCACGACGAACGAACAATCGAAAAAGAAAAATTGGACCGCAGCACGAAAAAATACACAAACGAAAAAAATGAATTAGACAAATTATTAAAGACACGTTCTGCACAAAATGAAAAATTAAAAAACCAACAGATTGCTCTGCAAGACAAATTAAAAAAATTATCTGCGCGTGCAAAAAACATTTCTGAATTGTCTGCTGGGGTTGGTTCTTCCGAAATGTCCAGCGATGCTAAATTTTCAAAGCGCAAATTAAACGTACCTGTGCGTGGCAGATTGGTTGTGCGTTATGGTGAAAAAACCGCGCTTGGTTTAAAATCAGACGGATGGCGCATACACACACGTGGCGACGCTTTGGTTATGGCACCTGCGGACGGTGTGATTAAATTTGCAGATTCTTTCCGCGGCTTTGGCAAAGTGGTAATTATGTCACATAAAAACGGATACAATACTGTTATGACAAATATGGGTTCGATTGACGCGATTGTTGGCCAAGAAGTTTTGGCTGGCGAACCAATTGGTCGTATGAACGAAAACAAACCAGAAATGTATCTGGAAGTTCGTCGTGGGAATAAATCGATTGACCCAGGTCGCCTGTTCAACGAACCATAACAAACAATAAATAAAAATTTAATTAAAATTCGAAACGCAATCCCAACATAAAGTTAGTGTATAACATATCTTTGGCAGTGAACCATTCACGATGTTGTGATCCATCATTGCTTACCAAATTCCATTTAATTTCTGGTATGTACATTACACGCACGCTGAAATCAAGGAAAGTATATTCACTAATTCCATATGCCGCACCAATTGCCGCGAGAGCCGCAACATTCGTAGATGTCGGATATTTAGAGGTATCAGACGGCGGATTAAACTGTATTATGCCATCTGAATCAGGTGTTCCATAATTCAACATATCTGAATCAGTTGATAAATCGCCATATATATCAGACAATTTCATTGTTGTACGCGAACTGGCATAACCAACACCCAAACCAACATAAGGTATTATCTGATTTAATTGCTTTTTATTTCCGTCAAAGAAATCATAATACGCCATCGCAGATATTACATCTGTTGCGACAGTTGACGTAACACCACTGCTTGACACATGGATTGTACCATTCCATTCACCATTTACTTGCATTGGACCGACAAACAAAGGAACCTGATTATATTCTGTTTCAGAGATATAATCATATCCCGCTTCCAATCGCCATTGTGGATGATTAGGAACCGTAAAACCAATACTGCCCCCCGCAGTAAAAGCGGTCTTTGAAAATTTTTCTTTGGCTGGCAAACTGCCGATATTTCCAACAGCAATATCAGTAAAACCAGCGGCATCAGCATCTGCTTCTGTTGCGAAATAGCGCAAAGAAACCGCAGCCCCAGTGGTTGGATTTATATAATAATAACCGTCCAGATTACCAACTTTATTTTCCATCTTTGCGTTTGCCAAAGACAAACCGCCACGCAAACTGATTGTGAAACGCGAACCGTCATCTTGGTAATAACCATCTTTCACATAATAACCATTATATTGCCAACCCGCGAACGCAGGCGATACAATCGAACCCAACAAAATAAAAAACAAAGATTTATACAATTTCATCATGGGTTTAATTATACCACAAAAACGAAATCAAAAAAAGGTTAAAAAAATGCCCAAATGGGCATTTTTTTATTTTACGATAGATTCCACATCTATTTCTGTATAATTCGAACCTTTGTCGACACTGCCATAAACAGTCACAATATCGTCAACGCGCACAGTATTTCCATTCCAAGATTCTTCATCTATTT
>DEBV01000008.1:33658-36692 GCA_002348925.1 Alphaproteobacteria bacterium UBA2947
TCATAATCGTTCCAGAACCATCTTCGAAAACGAAAATATTATTGCCCATATTCTTGGTAATACGACCACGCATTACAACTGGCGTATCATCTGGCAAGGAAACAACTTCTGTGACTGACCAAACTGCAGGTTGTGTATTCATATTGTTGTTCATATTTTTTCCAGAACCTGCGAAGGCGCCACAAATTGGCAAAAACGCAACCAAAGCCAAAACAGATATTTTTTTCATGTCTTTCTCCATTTGTTATTTTGTTTTCCATGTCTATTATAACAAAGGGACAAATAAAAATATCTAGGAACAATTTACTAAAAAAACCGCCCTTTTGGACGGTTTGAATTACATACCTAAATCTTCACAACTTTCTGTACGTTTTTCTGGTCCACATTCCATAGAAGAACTTGCACCTATACCAAGAAAGCCACTGCTTTTTTTGGACTTACACTCTCTTGTAACAAATTCTGTACACAAATGACAGGTTCTGGTTTGGCGATTAAACGAAGAACGAACCGTCTTTGTACCACCAGGTATTTTTGTTGTAGCTGAACCAGCCCCAAATGTTCCCAGACCTATACTAACTCCCCCTGTCTTGAAAGATGCATCACCAAAATTGGTAGTACTACTTCCGCCTTTTAATAAATCGGATTTTGACATACCCGTACCAACATCATAACTGATTGCATAAGGAGCATTCAATGGTGTATCCGCTTCAGTTGAACCCATTCCTTGCCCAGATGGTAACATCTGGCACATATACTGTGCAACGTCTGCAGATGCGCTTTTCGTCGCTTCTGATATCGCTTCATTTACCTTTTTGTTATAGTTATCTTGCGCTTTACGCAACGCTGCCATTCCTATCATTACACGGTACTGATTCAGCAACTTCGGAAATCTTGCTTCCGTTGAATTCTTTTTAGTACCCTTGCCGTTAATCTGTGACAAATTACGACCACTTATACAATATTGTATCTGTTGGTCCGATTCCACCAATGATATTGTTCTGTTTATTGTTCCAGCAATATTGTTCAATTCTTCTTCTATCGATGATATTATCGCTTCGGAATCTTTAACACCTTGGTTTTTCTTTTTGACTTCTTTGATATAATCTTTTACACCGATTTCACCAGGTGCCAATACTTTGCCATCATCTTTTACAGTACCCGCGGCATCTCCCATTTTGATTGAACCAAATGAAATCATACCTGTCACACGATATGTAGTACCAATTTTTTGTGATTTTACAGAATTCGTTCCAATGTATTCGTCTGTCGAAAAACTGTTGCAATCAGTTGTTGAACCGCACAATTCAGCCATCTTTTCTTCTGCCAAATTCTGACAATTTTCAAGCGCCTTGTTGTCGATATTCAAATACAACCCCATCAACATTGAATCCAAATCAGACATCTTGAAATCAGGATTTGTTTGTTTACATACAACCAATTTATCTATTGGGCAGATATCATGAATGTAATTGAAATCCATACCTATACAGTTTTGGAAATCTGTTCCACATCTGTCTTCTGCTGTAAAGCAATCTTTAACTTCTTTGGTACATGCATCAACACGCATAGCCGCCAATTTGCTTACAACATAATCCCAAATTTGTGGTTCCATACGTTCGCATGGATCAATTTGAACCTTGCAGAATGAACGCGCCATATCTGGACGTGCAAGGCACGCATCCATTGTTGCAACGCCTTTGCCTTCGATATCATCTTTACATGCTTTTTGGATACAGTTTGAAATATCGCCCAAGCAAGATTGTCTTTTCTTAGATTCGATATTTTGTTCTGCCAAACGAATTGTTGGTGCAGATTCACGCAAGAAATCGTTCCAGATATAATCACGAACCGCGACACAATTATTCAAAACACGTTCACAAATGAAACGTTTTGATTCCAAAATTTCCATTGTTGATGCGGTTATATCATATGTGTTGATTGTTTCAACTTTTGTACCAACAACACTTTCTGCCGCATTGTTTTGCATATTTTCAGACGCAACTGTGAACACACAATTTTCCCAATTCGCACCACAAGCATCTTCACTGCGCATACATTTTTTATATTCAACCATACATGTTCCACGATCGTACATATTGGCTTCTTCGAAACTTTCACGCAATGCGCCACGCACTGCCGACTTCGCCTGTGCTAAAACAGAATCTGCTTCTTGTTTTTTCTGCGAAATACTGTTAGCCAAACCTTTACAATCAGAAACAATCTGACGAGAATACATCTGGGTCAAAATGGTTATATCTTTACTGCAAGAACTTGCCATTTGGGCTTTGCACAATTTGTTTGCAGCCGCATATAATTCTTTTCCTGTTTTACCAGACATATCATCATCGTCATCGTATTCTTCTTCATCTTCTTCATCATATAAAAATGAACTTAATGTTTTTGTTGATGATCCTGTTTTTGCTGTTGTTCCAGATTTTGTTGACTCACCTGTTTTTGCGACACTGCCATCTTTATTATAAACTCTTTCGCCACCATTAAAGATAATATCGACATTTGCACCTGCTTGAATCTTTTCGACTTCTTCTGTACTGATACGTTCGGCTTCAACCAAAATTTGTCTGATTTCTTCTAATTGCGCTTCATATTTTGTGGCATCATCACTACACTGACAGGTTCCACCGTTTTCATTATCAGCGATACAAAACTGATCCATACATCCAAAATATTGGTTATAGCATTCTTCATCATAAATACCAGTGGCATCCACTTTTGCACGGACTTTTGTTCCTGCGCTTAATGCAGATTGTTTTTTAGCGGCCGCCAAAGAATCTGTCGTCACAACAAACGCCGCCAACAAACCTGTAAAAAAGCCATAACGTAATATTTTTTTCATTTTTGTTTCCTATCGTTGATTTACATATTTATATCTTCACAAGATTCTATTTCTTGACAGAATTGTTTTTTACCGCCAGAAGATGCACCCAAGATACCACCACCAATGGCACCAACCAACCCACCAATAGCGGTTCCCCAACCTGCACCAACCATTGTTCCAGCAGAAGCACCCGCAGAT
>DEBV01000008.1:36728-47943 GCA_002348925.1 Alphaproteobacteria bacterium UBA2947
GTGCCTTGGATTCGCCACCTTCTTCACAAACTTGCTGTTTACGGCAAACATGACAATTACGCAAAGATGGTTCAAAAGATACTGTGTGTATATAACTGTAATTAGATTTTGATTCTTCTGGTTCTTCTGGCTTATAAGTATTCAAACAAATCGCCTTTGCTTCTTCCACATCTTTCTTACGCGCCAATTCTGCAATCTTGGTATCAAGTTCGCGCAGGTTGCGATTTTCTGCAGACATCTTTGCCAACAATTTCGCGGTATTAAACACACTCACACCCAAAGAATTTTTATCTTTAAGTTTTTTATTACCTTTGTTGGCAACATTACCACTTTGAGAGTCCGCACACGCAGCAACCGTTGTATCCGCTTCGAATTGTTTAAAGAATTCTTCAACCGCAGCATCCGAATTTGCAACCACTGTCTTGCGCAGATTTGCCAGTCCTTCTTCTGTCGTTGGCAAATCAACCAACGATTCAATAGATGTATCTGTTGGTAAACACGCCATATCAGTACCACAAACTTTGCCAAGTTGTTCACCAAAATAATTTACACAACCTTGCATCATCTGATAATCCATCTGCAATAATGCAGCCTGAACAATGATATCAAATTGGGTTGCACTCTTACAAGATGGGAACATATCTTGTGGGCAAAGTGCAGCTATTTCATAAGGTTTCTTGCCCAAACATTCTGGTTTTGTAAAATCAACACCACATTTATCTTGCAAGCATTTATCAATATCGTTTTCACAGAACTTGGTTTGCAAATAGCCCAACTTGTCATTTACAACAGCTTGGAATCCCGGGATTTTCGCATCACATTCTGTGATAACAGGACAAATTCCCGCTGCAACATTAACATCGGTTAAACATTCTGCATTTGTTGATGTAGAACAACCCTCTTCCAAACAGTTTTGCACACGCGCCAAACAAGTTTGTCTTTCATATTTGTCTGCATATTTTGCCGCTTCTTCTAAAACACTCTTAGATTCTGCTTTCCAATCTTTGACAACATAATCACGAACCGCCATACACTGATCCAGAACATTGTCGCACGCATTTGAACGACGTTGCAACAATTTGCTATCAAGACAATTTTCAAAATTCGCACCACATCCGCCCTTGTCTGCTATGCAAGAACGATACGCCAACAAACATTCACCACGATTATATTTGTTCGTTGTATCTAACATTTCAAGACGCGCCTTGCGAACAGCAGATTCTGCAACCCGTTTATTAGATTCTGCGTTTGTTTTTTGATCCGCCAAATAAGCGTCATAACTTTTACAATCTTGAACAACCATACGCGAATAAAGCATTTCTTCCATTTCGGCTTTGTCACCACAAGATTTTAATTCTGACGCACAATATTTTTTTGCCTTTTTGTACAAATCTTCACCCAATTCAACATCATCACCAAGTTCTTCTTCATCATCATCAGATAACCATGACATAAAATTAGCACTTGAAATCTTTGTACTCGTTGCCGAATCTTTGAAAACCAATCCTGCCTTGGCCCCCAACTGTTCGCGTTCGACACCTTCGGTATACAATTTGTCTGCTTCTGCTTGGATTTCCAAAACCGCTTTTATCTTGCTTTTCGCCAGATTTATGTTTTCAGAACACGCACAACGTTCACCCTGACTTTCATCCAACAAACAAAAATCATCCATACATTGACGATAAGCACTGCGACAATCAGACGAAGAAACAACAGGGCTATTTGAAGTTTTTTCTTCTTCGACAACTGACGTTTCTACGGTTTCAGTAACAACAGATGTTTGTTGTTCCTCTGATGATTGCGAGGCTTGAATTGCGACAGAATTCGCAACACCAGCAACAACCGCGGAAGAAATCGACGGCATTCTTGCACCTGCTTGGTTCGTCCTGACCATGCCAACACGCGCGTCCGAACGCCCCGCCCCACATACAACCGACGGAAACACCAATAAAAACGGCAAAATTTTTATTATTTTCATAAGAGCCCTTCCTACATTTTTATATTATTTTATCAAAAAAATAGCATGCTTGCAAGCACATATAAAAACTTCTTGCAATTTTATCGCATGCCGAATATCATTAAACAGTTGAAAAAATGAGGTTTTTATTTATGGCAAAAGATGATGTAATTGTTTTTTCTGGTACCGTCGAAGAAAGATTACCAAACACAATGTTTCGCGTACGTCTTGAAAACGGTCATATGATATTGGCAACAGTTTGTGGCAAAATGCGCAAAGCACGCATATGGGTCAATGTTGGCGAAAAGGTTCACGTTGAAATGACACCTTATGATTTAGACAAAGGCAGAATAACCTTTGTAGAACGCACACACACGCAAACAGAAGGTGCGCCAAATCACTAATAAAAAACAAAATCCATTTTATATGGATTTTTTTTTGCACTTTCATAAAATAACCTTGCTTCAAACACCCTATTTTTGATATTATTATTAAAAAGTATAGGATGAGAAAAATTTGTCTTGTTTTTCTTGGGTTGTTTTTATGCATCGATGGTGTCGATGCTGCTGTACGTACACAACAAAATACGATAAACACAACCTCTTCACGACAAATGGTCAATAATCCACGAACGAATGGCGTTCAAACACGTTCTGTATCAGCAAGAACAGCGGTTTCACAAAACACAAGTCGCAAAACAAAATCAAGAAATGCCACAAACAAAATCGTCACAGGACGCAGTGCAACAAAAAAAGTCGCGACACGCGCATCTGTTAATTCGCGTGCTGCAACAACATTACAAACACAAACTTTTGGCGAAAAGTATAATTCTTGTCGCAATGCATATTTTACATGTATGGATCAATTTTGCGCACTTCAAAACGAAACCTATCGTCGTTGTGTGTGTTCTTCTAAATTGCAATCTATAAAAAAACAAGAACAAACATTATCACAAACATCTGACAGTTTGAAAAATTTTGAAGATTTAAACATAGAAACAATAAATAAATCTGCATCGGAAGTCCAAGCAATGCTGCACGCATCCGAAGGTGAAACAGGTATAAAAAAAGATAATTCTAACAGTGCAAACACATTAAAGAATATATCTGCCGTTCTCAGCGATACAAAGAAACAATCTTTATCAACCCAAGGCACACTAGATATCGCAGGCGACATAAAATCAATTTGGAAAACAACTGATTTAATTGGTGGCGCAGATATCGCGAACCTTACAGGTGAATCATTATACAATGCGGTGCATGCACAATGTTCCGAACTGGTCGCACCAAATTGCAATGAAACAGATTTAAAAATGATTTCATCTGCATATGGTATGTATATTGAAAACGATTGCAATGTACTGGAAAACAATCTTAAAGAAAGAAAGACCCTGGCAAATGTCGCCATACGGGACACACGTCACAAAATGCAAGATGCGCGTCTTGAAAATTATGATGCACACAATTCGGTCAGCATAAACGATTGTATTTCAAATGTCCGTAAAGACATTACTGCCAATGCTGCATGTGGCGAAGGATATATTCACTGTCTTGATTTTTCAGGTAAATATTTAAATTTCTCAACAGGGGAACCAATATATTCACCTGACTTTTTCCAGTTGGGAAATCAAATTTCTTTGTCTGGCGAATTATTAAAAAACAGCAAAAATTCCGCATATGTAGATATGCTTAATAAAAAACGTGACTTCGCAACACAAAGTCTTGATTTATGTCGCGATGATGCAGATGCCGTATGGAAAGAATTTTTAAATCAAGCCATTGTTGAAATATATCAGGCACAACAAGAACGCATACAAACTGTAAAAAAAGAATGTTTGGCGGTCGTCAATGAATGTTATTTGAAAAAATCTGAACAATTAAAAAGTTATGTTGGAACAGAAACCAGTATGAACCCAAATCAAACTTTGGAATTATCAGAAGAAATGTGCGCAGATAAATTAAACACTTGCAGCAATCTTTATGGTGGCGGAACATCTGGTTTGGATGTCTTGGTTGCCACAATGACGGGCATCACAGATGCAACCATTGAACAATCTTGTCCTGAATTATTAAATACATTTGTTCAAAAACTCTGTGCTGTATCGGTAAATGATTCTGCACATTCTGCACCATACGGTTGTCGCACATATGCCCCAGGCGAAGCGCGATATGCACGTGTTAAAGATTGTAATTCAAAAACAGTAAATCCTTTTTCTAAAACAAACTTTCTTTTAACTAACATCGATACATCTAATGATTTTTCCGATTATATTGGAATATGTTCTGTTAATTCGTATAAACGTTATACCAGTTGCAAAAGCGGATATTATTTGTATTCAAAAGATTATTGTTCTGATGCCAAAGAAGACTGTTACAGCGAAGACTTTGCAACAGAATGTCGCAAATGTCCATCAGATGCAATTTGTGCTGGCGGAACAACAGAACCAGAATATATAGAAGAATCAACCACTTTATACGCAAAATGCGGCACAGACTACATAGGCAGCCTTTATCAACAATTAGCAATATACGCATTGCAAAATTGTACCCGACCATCTGAATTATCAACTGTCTTGTCAGAAACATTATTATCATATGTCAATGAAACAATGAACAATACACGCGCACAATTAGTTGTTGCTCTTTCCAAAGAATGTTCTGCACAATCTGGGATATGGATAGATATTCCATGGGTTGATGAAAACGATGACGGTATACACGATTCTACTGGCGATGCATTGTTAAATACTTTCTATATGACAACAGGAACCAATGGTTTGTGGGGTTATTGTAAAAAATAAACAGCGATAGAATCATCGCTGTTTATTTTTTTATATTTTATATTTATGCAACTTTCTTTGTTTCTGCATATATTTCCACGGGTTCTTTTTTACCGTTCACAACATCTGCATCTATAACAATTTCTTGCAAATCTTTTTTATCAGGTGCTTCAAACATTGGCTTTAATAAAATCTTTTCCAATATTGAACGCAAACCACGCGCACCTGTTTTTCTTTCGATTGCCATTTTTGCGATTGCGGTCAATCCATCTTTTGTGATTGTTAATTTTATGCCGTCCATTTCTAACATAGCCGCATATTGTTTAACAATCGCATTCTTTGGTTCGGTCAGAATTTTAACCAATGCTTTTTCATCCAATGGTTGCAAAGTTGTGACTATTGGCAAACGACCAATCAGTTCAGGGATAATTCCGAAACGCACCAAATCACTTGATTGAACATCATCCAATCTGTCTTTTTCTTCGCGTTCTTTTTTATCACTTACATTTGCACCGAAACCTATACCTGCACGACCAGCAGAGCGTGCGGCAATAATTTTATTAAGACCGTCAAATGCACCACCACAGATAAACAAAATCTTGCTGGTATCCAATTGAACAGTTGATTCCCCAGGGTGTTTACGTCCACCACCACCAGCAGGAACATTAGCAACAGTTCCTTCGATTAACTTTAACAGCGCCTGTTGAACACCTTCGCCAGAAACATCACGTGTTAATGATGGGTTTTCAGATTTGCGTGAAATTTTATCTATTTCATCGATATAGATAATTCCACGTTGTGCGCGTTCTACATCAAAATTCGCATTTTGTAATAAACGTGTTAACACAGATTCAACATCATCACCAACATAACCTGCTTCGGTCAAAGTGGTTGCGTCTGCAATCGCAAAAGGCACATCCAATACACGCGCCAAAGTTTGCGCAAATAATGTCTTACCTGTACCAGTTGAACCAATCATCAAAATATTTGATTTCTGTATTTCTACATTTGAAGCAACGGATGCACTGTTTCGTTTATAATGATTATACACAGCCACAGCCAGTGTTCTTTTCGCACTGTCTTGACCAATGACATATTCATTCAAGAATTTATAAATTTCAGATGGCGTTGGCAAAGCCACAGATTCATTTTTAATTTGTGCTTTCTTGTCATCTGCCATAATATCATTACACAGATTGATACATTCATCACAAATGCAAACATCTTTACCGCTTACTAATTTTTTTACTTCATACACAGACTTACCACAGAAACTACAAAACTGCTGTGGGGTTGACGGAGTATTTGTTGTCTTGTCATTACTCATTTTTATAAACCTTGAATTATAAAAAATTATTTTCTGGTTAAAATTTCATCAAACAAACCGAATTTCTTGGCATCTTCCGCACTCATCCAATTATCGCGTTCCATTGCATCGAAAACTTCTTTTTCTTTGCGTCCAGTAAAGCCAGCCATTTGTTTAATAAACAACTGTTTAACGCGTTGCATTTCTTTCATATATATTTCCATATCTGTCACTTTACCTTGTGTTCCAGAAGATGGTTGATGAATCATAATTTCTGTATTTGGCAAAACGAAACGTTTACCCTTGGCACCCGCAGCCAACAACACTGTCCCCATAGAAGCAACCAAACCCATACCGATTGTTGAAACATCAGGTTTGATATACTGCATAGTATCCATAATCGCCCAACCAGCAGTCACATCACCACCAGGTGTGTTTATATATAACGAAATATCTGCATTTGGATTTTCAGATTCCAAGAACAACAACTGTGCAACAATAGTGTTTGCCATTGCTGGTTCAATTGGACCAGAAACCATAATAATTCTGTCGCGCAAAAGACGCGAATAAATATCAAAAGAACGTTCACCTTTTGGAGATTCTTCGATAACAATAGGAACTAAAGACATAATAAATCCTCTTTTTTACAGTAAATTATACCACCAATTTGACCGATTCGCCAATTTTATAGTAAATAAATAAGGAAAAATCTCAGATTTTCAAGATGGCTTATTACTTTTCCAAGACTTTTATTCCTGGCAAAGATTTACCTTCGATAAATTCAAGGAAAGCACCACCACCAGTTGAAACATAACTTATATCGTCTAACACCCCACACGCATCCAATACAGCAACTGTATCTCCACCGCCAACAACGCTTTCTAAGTGCCCTTCTTTCGTATATTTAGCCAGTGCACGCGCAAAATCAAACGAAGCACGTCCCCAACGCGCCCCAAATTCAGTGACCCCAAAAGGCCCATTCCAAATAACTGTTTTCGCAGTGTTTAATAAATCTATATTTCGCGCGATAGTTTTATCGCCATCGTCCATTATAATATCATCGTCTTTGATTTTATCGGCATCACAATTTTCACGCACTGCATTTTTATCAAATTCTTTTGCGACACCTTTGTCCAGTGGTAAAAATAATTTGCAATCATTTTCAACCGACAATTTGATTATTTCATTAACAGTACTGACCATATCTTTTTCACAAAGAGAATCGCCAACTGGCAACCCCAGCGCATAATTAAAAGTCGTACCCATTGCGCCACCAATAACCATCTTATCAGCAATCTTTACTATTTTTTTCAAAACTTCTATCTTGGTTGAAACTTTACCGCCACCGACATATGCAATCAAAGGCCGCACAGGACTGTCTAATAATTTAGTTAAATTTGTTATTTCTTTTTCAAGCAATAAACCCGCATACGACGGCAGATATTTTGTGACACCAACAATACTGGCGGCGCTGCGATGCGACACAGCAAACGCATCATTTACATAAATATCATAACCACTTGCCAGTTTCTTTGCGAACGCGTCATCATTTTCTTCTTCCCCAATATAGAAACGCAGGTTTTCCAAAAGCACAACATCGCCATCTGCCATATCCATCAAGAAATCTTTTTTCAAACAATCGTCTATAAAAGGCACATTCATATATTCTGCAATCGGACGCAATGATAATTCAGGAACATATTTGCCCTTTGGTCGTCCAAGGTGTGAACAAATAACAACACGCGCGCCATTGTCTATCAAATATTTTATTGTTGGCATAGATGCATCTATTCTGAAAGAATCTGTTATTTTTCCATCAACAATCTGCACATTAAAATCATCACGCAGCAAAACATACTTTGAACGAACATCAACATCGTGAACATTACGAATTTCCATTTTTATTTATCCTTTCTTTGACTGGACGATAAGTCTTTCTATAATGCTCATTTATACCATATTTATCGATTGCTTGCAAATGTTGTTGTGTTGGATAACCAGCATTTTTATCCCAATCATATTGTGGATATTTTTGTGCCAAATCTTTCATAATTCTGTCGCGTGTCACCTTTGCAAGAATAGACGCCGCAGCAATAGACAAAGATTTCGCGTCGCCCTTTACAACCGATTCGCCTTGCAGGCCTTTTGGCATTTTATTTCCGTCTATTAAACAATATTCGACATCAACCCCCAGCGCATCTATGGCACGTGTCATTGCGGTAAGCGACGCTTGTAAAATATTCATATCGTCAATCTCTGCCGCACTGCACTGTGCCACAGACCAAATAATATCAGAATTATTTGTTATCCAATCATAAGCAATATTTCTCTGCTTTTCACTCATCTGTTTAGAATCACAAATAAGTGGCATATCATCAAAATCATATTTTTTAAAAACAACAGCCCCCGCAACCACAGGCCCACAAAGTGGGCCCCGCCCTGCTTCATCAGCACCGGCGACTATTTTTTTACCACACTTTTTTTCAATAGAAAAATCAGGAACACTTCGCATGATTATAATGATGTTTTATCAAAAACCTTGTTCACAACATATTCATCTTCGCTGTTGTAATACGGCCATTTACCATCAGCCAATTCTTGCAACGCGGTTAATGGCTG
Source organism: Alphaproteobacteria bacterium UBA2947 (assembly GCA_002348925.1). Lineage (GTDB taxonomy): Bacteria > Pseudomonadota > Alphaproteobacteria > Rs-D84 > Rs-D84 > Enterousia. The sequence continues at coordinate 45,390 of DEBV01000008.1, forward strand.
ATTCAAGCGCGCACGATAAAGCCATAAATTAGACATCACGCGTTTAATATAATATCTTGTTTCATACGCAGGAAAACTTTCAATATATAACAATGGATCAGATGTAGAAAAACTTTTTTCAAACTTTGCCAAATTACCAATACCGGCATTATAAGCAATTAACATTTTTATAATATTATTTTGCACCAAATCTTGTTGCAACAAATCAACGATAAATTGTTGTCCCAAGAACATATTGTGTTCAGGATTAGACATATCTATTTCAGACATCTTAACAGAATTTTTACGTGCAACCAATTTCGCAGTTTTTGGCATTAACTGCATAACGCCGTTTGCCCCAGCAGTCGATTTCGCAGTTTGTTTAAATCCGCTTTCTTGTTTTGTAATTGCCAAAAGCAGCGCCCTGTCGATAGACCATCCGCCCAACGGTTCCCAATTAGGCAACGGATATTGTGCAGAATAAATAATATCATCATTTATTTCTAAAATACCCCTGTCGCGCATAACCCCAGACACCAAAATCGCAACACTTGGCAAACCATAAAGCGAAGAAACCGCATTAACCGCATGCAACATTTTATCCGAAGATTTCGCTGTCACCAGATATTTAAGATATTGTTCTGCCCTTGCTTTACGACCAACTTGCAGCAAAGCCAATGCTTTTTTACCATATTTATCTTCGCGCAATGTGATAATATCTTCATCTGAACAATCTTGTTCGAAAAATTCATATTCAGGTGTATCACCCAACATAGTAGAAGCCAGCGCACCATAAAAAGACATTGGATAAGCTGCCGCAACTTTCCAATACTTTTTTGCAGCGGACCCATCGCCATTTATATCTGCACTGCGCCCCGCCCAAAAAGCAGCTTCTGTTTTACGTGCATTGTTTATTTGTGTCAAATCAAGTATTTGCCCAAAATATTTTTGTGCTTCGCCATATTTTTGTTCTTTGTAATAAAGCAAACCCATGGTCCACAAACCGTATTCAGATTTTGCATCAGACGAAACAAAGCCCCACTTTTTTGCCAATTCATATTCACCATTTGTGTAATACAAGAAAGATAATCTTCCCGCCAAACGTCCATAATCAGATTCTGAAATTTTTGATTTGAAAGATTTATCTTCCAATATATTGCGTGCAGTTTTTGAAGAACCAGAACGTATTGCTTTTTTAAATTTATCGATAGTCTTGGTTGTTTTTTCTTTGTACTGTTTCACAGTCCAATTTTCAGATTGCGCAGATTCAATATATTCTTTGCCTGTAATGATATGTGGCATATTAGGTTTGCGTACAGACGCTTTTTTTATGCCTGCCATTTTATATAATCTTTCAGAACCAGGCATATCATAATATTTGTCCATCCAAGATTTTAATTCGCTTCCGCGCGTATGATAAGTTTTTGAAGTATATCTTTGATACAGCACTTCGTTCATAAGTGATTTATCAGTTAATTTGCTTTCCAATTTTTTTGCAGATTCAATTCGCTCTTTGTCTTGCAACATAAATATTTGTGCATAAAGCGCGGCATCTTCATTACTTAATACATCAGCAGATTCCAGCGCAAACACAGGAAGCGCGAAAAACATTGCCATAAAAAAGCATAATATTTTTTTCATATTCAAAATAAAGATGTTTTTGTTTTTGGTAATGGACACACGATTGCGTCATCATCTGCTTCTGGTATTTGACTGATAATTTTTTTAAAATCAGAAACTTTTGAAAACTTTCTGTACACCGAAACAAATCTTATAAAAGCAATAGGATCCAGATTCAACAAAGAATCAGAAACCATTTGTCCAACCATTGCACTGGTCACTGTATCGTCTTCAGATTCTGTTTCAAGACGACGTTGAATTGACGCAACCAAACGTTCGATTTGTTCATCTTTGACATCGCGATTACGACACGCTAATTTTATACTGCGATACAATTTATCCCTGTCAAAAGGTTCAGATTTTCCACTATTTTTACGAACAATTAAATCACGCATTTGTATACGTTCAACAGTGGTAAATTTTGCACCACACTGATTACAAACACGACGACGGCGAATTATCGCATCTTCAATATCCGGGCGCGAATCCGCCACTCTGCTGTCAGTAGAATTACAATATGGACATCTCATAATCTTCAAGGGTAGAAAAAATTCATTAACAAGTAAAGCAGAATTTATATTAAAAAAAATTGCTTTTTTATAAAAATCAAGTGTTTTTTTTACAAACCGATTCGCTTGATGCTTTTTTATAAGCCCAAAATATGATAAAATATAGCAAAGACAAGGACACAAAAAAGTCCAGAGGGAGCAAGAGAGAAAAATGCAAAAATATTTAAATCAGATTTTGTGCGGTGATTGTATCGAAATTATGCGCAATATCCCAGATGCATCTGTGGATGCAGTTTTTGCAGATTCTCCATATAATTTACAACTGGGCGAAAAAACTCTCTATCGCCCCGAAGACCAAACCGCTGCACGCGCAGTGCGCGATAATTGGGATGCGTTTGAATCAAATGAACAGTACGATGAATTCACACGTCAATGGATGGCGGAAT
>DEBV01000008.1:47954-58698 GCA_002348925.1 Alphaproteobacteria bacterium UBA2947
AACGCATATTGAAACCAGATGGCGCGATGTGGGTGATTGGTTCTTATCATAACATTTTCCGCATTGGTAAAACTTTGCAAGATATGGGGTTTTGGATTTTAAATGATATTGTTTGGGTTAAAACAAATCCTATGCCTAATTTTCGTGGCACACGTTTTACAAATGCACACGAAACTTTAATCTGGGCAACCCCAACCAAAACAGGCAAATACACATTTAATTATGAAACAATGAAAAAATTAAATGGCGGAAAACAAATGCGTTCTGATTGGGATTTAAATATCTGCCTGGGTGACGAACGTATAAAAGATAAAGACGGGAAAAGTTTACACAACACACAAAAGCCAATGGATTTGTTGCGTCGCGTGATATTGTCTTCGACCAAGGCGGGTGATATAATTGTTGACCCATTTGTTGGTTCTGGTACAACCGCCGCGGCGGCAAAAGAACTGGGACGTCAATTTATCGGTATTGACCGTGAAATCAGTTATGTAAACGCTGCGCGTGAACGCGTAAAAAATATTACACCAATTGATTTATCTGATATTGAAGTATCTGCACCAAAACGTGATGCGATAAAGGTTGCATTCAAAGAACTTATCGACGGCGGATTGCTTTATGTTGGACAAACTTTGGTTGGACCACGTGGTGATCGTGTTATGATAACACACGACGGGCAACTTATGCACACACTTTATGGCAAAGCATCTATTCATGTTATGGCGGCACGCATACAGCACAGTGTCAGTTTTAACGGTTGGGATTATTGGTCTGCACAAAAGAAAGACGGCACATTGGTACCAATCGATGAATTAAGAAAATACGTCCGCGACATTAAACAAAACATCAAAAAAGCCGCATAAAAAATATGCTGTTTTTTTATTCAAAAAAACACCGAATAAATCGGTGTTTCTTTTTAATTGCTGGGTATCTTTTATTCTATACCATTTGACAGCATCAAGGCATCATTTGTGGTACAGATATTTCCAGAAATTCTGCATGCAGATTGTACCAATGTATATTTACCCTTAGCATCTTTCAGGTTGATTTGTACCTTTGGACAATCCATCAATTTATTATTAAATTGTGAACATGCTTGCTGCCATGATTCCCTGTCCATAACCGCAGATGTTGGACTTATCGCATCAGGCAAACGCAAATTCCATTTCACATAAAAGTCTTTTAAAGAACCGATAGTGTGCGCTTTGCCGAATGATACAGAATCTAATCCGTCGCCCACTTTGCAAGTAATATTACTGCGTTCAACCAAAGCAGTTATCGCAGTTGCAATTCCACCTGCTGCCGCACCAGTTGCCGCACCAACCGCAACACCTTTACCGATTTCAGAACCTTTCTTTGCGTCCTTTGTTTTTTCCATATCTGGTTCAATAACCGCAAACAATTTCTTCAATTCATTAACCTGATATTGCATTTGATTAACGGTTAAACAACCTGTCTGGCTATCACACAAAGTACCTGCCCCAAATTCACGCAACGGTTTAAAGGTACAACTGCTTTCAAAGAATCGAATATCACTTTCAGATACATCATTTGGTTTATCACAAATAACACTCTGACTGATTTTCATTTTATTGCCATTATCTTCCAGTTCTATTTTTCTGTAAACCGTTTGATTACTTTTTTCACTAAGTTTTGCACGTATAGCAGCTGCAATTGCTCTGTTTTTGTCGTTATTCAAGCATTCGTTTATTGCAGATTCATAAAGGCCAACTTTATCGCTAAGTTCATGCAACGCTTCACAATCTGTTTCCGTCAAGTTGTTAAAATCAAAAGAATCAAATGTACCGCCTGCATAACTTTTTAACACGCCACCTTTGCCAGAAGAATATATCTTGCCACCCAATTTTTTAACATATTCTTCATCTGCACAAAGATTAGCAGAATTTAAATATGCTTCGTGCTTTTTGTTATAGTTATGCGCACCAACTGCGGCACCAACACCAGCACCGACCAGGGTTCCACCACCAATACCAACAACCGCGACTGTTCGTGTATCATTCAACAACGAACCAAAATCAAACAAATCCCTGTTGCAAGTAAATGAAGTCCCTGTTGTTTTCCATACTTCCGCTGGCTTGTCATTACCCATTGCACCGAACAACCAACTGTTTGTGATTAAACTATCTTTGTTGTACGCAGCAACACGAACCAAACATTCTGCATTACTTGCATCCCAACGCGCATAGTGTCCACGATTACCATCATAGCCTGTTGTATTAACTTCAACACCTTGTGGATTCTTTTTAGTCAATTTTCCACCATCAGAAATATTGTACGCACCAACTTTTCTGTTGTATTCAGAATTCACATCGTTCATATCAGAAACCGCTGCGAATGAAGGACCATAAGTATTTCTGTCCAACAACAAGCATGTATTTTCAGCCTGATTTGGTGTCAAACCTGTTTTACGCAAAACAAAGTTATAATATTCAGGTTGAATAATTCTTGAATTGAAATCTAACCAAACATCGTTGCTTTCGATATAAACATTACGGCAATTCACACGAACATCAGTAATACATCTGTCGATATTTGCCTGACATAATCTCATACCGCTTACAATGCTATTACGAACATCTTCGTTAAACAAATCGTTTAAACCGCCTTGAAGACCGCCAGTGTTTATACACTGCAAGACATCGTTCATACACATGGTTATTGTGTAATCAGAATTTTTAACACCACCATCTGGACATTCTTTAACAGGTGTCGGTGTTGGATCTGGGGTTGGTGTTGGCGTTGGGGTTGGCACAACATTATTAACATTTTTTATTTCAGACGGTGTGTTGATTACCGTTACCGCAGGACTGCCAACAGTATTCAATGAAAAAGTTGGCATTGTAGGCATACGCGCAGACTCTACCGATGGCATCATACTTGCGCGTCCGTTTTGCGCGGCATCTGCCCCTGGACAAGTTGCAAACACAGCAACACCACAAAGTGTTTTTCCAAACAAATTCAATAATTTCATAATATTTCCCCCAAATTCTTATGCAAATATTATATCATACAGCGAGCCCCAAAAAAAGTTTTTTTTAAAAAATATCTTGTCTGTTTAAACAGTTGACAAATTATTATTATTGTCTATAATACAAATATGAAAAAAGTTCTGGACTTTATCAAATCAAATATGATTGTCGCCAAATGGACATTTTGGTACTTTTTCGTATTGTGGTTGATATTGCGATTCATTTTTCACTTTGACCCATTCAGCGCGCATTATTGGTGGAAATTTTTTCATGCGACCCTTCATGGGTTTGCAGGATTTGTATTTGGGCTGTTGGTGTATACCGCGATTCCAATCTATATCGCAACCACAGCAATCATTTATCGCAAAAAAGAACTGATTATAACAATACCGTTCGTTGATAAAGTTTTTGAATACATAAAAAAACTTTTCCCTCAAGAAACTGTGGCAGAACCCATCGCTGAAATCCCTGCCCCCGAAGAAATCAAAGAACCAGAACAAACAGGCCCAGGATACCCAGACGATATGCCACCAGAATTGCGCATTCCTTATATGCGTGCAAAAAACAATTTATCATTGGTCGGCGCAGTTTCTGCATACAACAAACAAAAAAACTCAACTACAAACACTATTGAAAAAACAGAAACAGAACCCGACACAATGGTTCCAATTCCAACAGATTTTGATTTGTCTGATTCAGATACTTTCGGTGGATTTGACGAATCGACAATTCCGACATTCACAGACATAAACTTTGACGAAGAAAAGACAAATGAAAATTTTGAAAACAACACAACAAAATACTTTAAATCAAAAAACATAGAATTTGAGACATATAAACAATTTGTTGCCACTGAAAAATATGTTATCTATGAACACAACGACAATGATTTTTGGATAATGGATGAAAATGTATGGTTTGCATCAGGAAAACAAATAGATTCCCCAATCAAAGAATTGGTTGATTTAGGACAAGAAAACGGATTAACCCCAATCCTTTACCTTGAATCACAAAACATAATGGACATTGAAAATGTTATTGAACAATTCGAATCTGATGGTGTCCGCGTTATAAAATCACTGGATGAATTAGATTAAAAACCGCCCAAACGGGCGGTATTTTTTATTGTGCACTTGACGAAGGATATTGTATAATTAACGGATCATGATGATTATCAACTGCGCATTTTCTCATAACAGTTTCTATAGCTGATATGTTTACATTAAGATCGCCACTGCAAGATTGACAATAATATGTTGTTCTGGACACAGTACATTTGTTCGTCGCTTTATCATAATTAGCTACATACACATGTCTCCATTGGCAACCGCCTTTATCCCAAAAATTAACAATTCTTCCCCAAGCAACCCCTTCATTAACCTTGCAAGCTCTTTCATTAGCAGCATCCAATTCCGCTTCGTTTGCATATTCTACTGCAAGTTTGACAATATCTTCATAATTAAATGTATCTTTTAATTCTGCCAATTCAGAATTGTATTTATCCGAAACAGTATTCAAGATCTGTGAAGCCAACTGTTGTTCGGTACCTTTCAACAATTCTGGGAATCTGGCTTCTTGTCCTTCTGTTTTTCCGAACTTACTGCCATCAAATCCTTCGACTGTACGACCAGTTGTACAATAAACAATTGTTGGATCTATCTTGATTTGTTCCAATAACAAACTATATCTTGTATTCATTTCTGACAACAGTTCATCTGTTTTGCTTGTATAACCTTCATCAGCAGAAAGCGCTTCGTCAGATTGTTCATAAACAAATTTGCCATTATCATATTTGATACCATAGATATCCATTTGACCTATAATTATAGGTTTCAAATTAAGCACATCTTTCATATCCGAACCAGATAATTTTTTTGCCGCAACAAATTCTTCAACAGTATCATAAAATTGACGTGTTGAACCACCACGAGTACGGGATGCGTCTGTTGTTTTTGTTTGCGTTGCATCATAATACGCCACATGCATTTTGTTTTTCAAAGAAGCAAAATTCAAATCGAAATTTGGACATGTTGATGTTTCTTCTTTACCAGAACCGCCATCGCCACAGGCTTTAATCAACGCTTCTTCGACAGCATTTTGACACACCTTGGCAAAACTGTTATCTATATTCAACGCCAAACCTTGTGCAACTTTTGCAACATATGCATATATTGCATCTTCGTCTTCATAGTAAGGTTTTTCGCCGTCTTTAGCAGTCATACATGCTGTTAATTTAGCCGCTGGACACATTCTGCCGATAGAATATGTATCCAAACCAATACATTTTGAAAAGTCACTGCCGCATCTGTCTTCGGACAGCAAGCAATCTTTAACTTCTTTGGTGCATGCATCAACCTTCATAGAATTCAACATTGCAACCAACCCATTCCAAAGTGAAGATTCTTCGGCTTTTTCGAATGTTCCACCTGTTGCATTCAAGCATGGTTCCAATTGAACTTTACAAAGTGATTTATATGTTGCTGGGTTAGACAAACACATATCATAACTATCGTTATTTTCACCAAATTGTGATTTACATGCGGTTTTGAAACATTCTGCAACCGTTGGCAAACAGTTAGAACGTAAATTTTGTTCTGCAATTAACTCTGCCGATTTCAATGCAGGTGCCGCATTACGCAAGAAAAGATTCCACACCGCATCATTTTTGTTTGAATTAACACATTGTTTTGTGACAGAGACACAGATTTCTTTCTTTGCCAACAAGGCTTCCATTGTTGATGCCGCCAATGTCACATCTGCCCCAGAAACAACACCTTTGATTGTATAAGATGCCGCTGATTTATTATTACCTTTTACACTGGCTTTAAGATTGTCTGCCGCTGCCAATGTCACACAGCCTGTATAATCAGAACCACATTCTGCGGTTGTTTGCATACACTGTGCAAATGCGATTGCACATTCGCCTGCTGTTTCATATTTGTTTTGTTTACGCACTTCATCCAACGCCGCATCACGAACTGCTTTTTGTGCAGTCAACAATTTTTGTTGGCTTGCGCTTCTTTGTTGCTTTAATGCGTTTTCATATCCAACGCAATCAGATTTAATTTTCTGAACATACGCCATTTGCAACATAGACAAACTGGATTTACATTGTGCCGGTGCCTGTGCAACACAAATCTTGGCCGCCGCTTTTTGCAAATCGTCACCTGTTTTACCGGCAATATCTTCTATGATACTGCTTTCTGATGCTTCAGAAAAAATACCTTCGTCATCTTCGACATCAAAGAAGTTATTATTCATAAGCGATGACAAATCTAAACTTCTTGACGTAGATACCGATGATGTAGATTTCTTAGAAGACGAAGTAGAAACAGAACCATTAGAAGCAAAACCACTTTCAACAGATTTTGCCTTGCTATTTACTTGATTTGCATATTCACCCATTTGAATTTGTTCAACACCTTCTGTGGCGATTCGGGCACTCTGTTCATCTATGCGCATAATTTCATCCAAGACCGCATCTAATTCCGCGTTTCTGTCATTACACTGGCAACGACCGCCCGCAGCATTATCCAGCATACAGAATGCATCCATACAACCATAATATGCATTTTGACATTCTTGACTTACAACCGTATTTTCTGTGGCTGCCGCAACTTTGGTTCCCATGCTAAGCGCTTTTTTAGTTGCCGAACGTGCCGCAACATTACCAGTACCAGAAGATGCCTTGGCTGTCGTCGTTGGAACACTTGCAACTTTTTGACGTGCGCCCGCACGTGCAGAAACTGGCGCACTGGCAGACGATGTTGTCGCTGGTGCACTGACAACCTTTTGACGCGCACCTGCGCGTGCCGAAACAGGTGCTTGTTGTGTCGCAGTATTTGTTGGTGTCGTTGTCCCTGAACCACGACGCTGAGCCGCAGCAAAGGCCCCAAAATCCGCCACACACAAAGACAAAACCAATGTCAAAAATAACGATTTACGCATAAAAATCTCCTTATTCCTTTCCTACATTTTATCATAAAAAGCCCCCTGTCGCAAATTATTTGTATAAAAAAATCGCCCGATTGGGCGATTTTATAAACAAATAAAATTTATTATTTGCCTGTGGCGCGACGTTTAACAGCAACCGCTTTTTTTGCACCTGTTGCTTTTGGCGCTGCAGCTTTCTTTTCAGCAGCAACTTTTGTCGCTTTTTCTGCCTTTGGTGCTTTTGCTTCGGTTGCTTCTTTTGCAACAGGTTCTACTTTTTCAGCAGCAACTGTTTTTGGCGCAACTTTCTTGGCATTTTCATCACGATCAACCAATTCGATGATTGCCATAGGTGCAGCATCACCATAACGGAAACCTGCTTTCAAAACGCGAGTATAACCACCAGGACGTTTTGCATAGCGTGGGCCCAACACAGCAAACAATTTTTTAACTGTTTTATCAGAACCATTGCCCAATTCAGATGCAGTCAAACGACGATTTGCGACTGTATCGACTTTTGCACGAGTAATCAATTTTTCGACTACACTGCGTAAATCTTTTGCTTTTGGCAAAGTTGTTTTAATTTGTTCTTTTTCAATCAAGTTTTTCGCCAAACCAATAAACAAGGCTTTGCGTGCATTTGTGTCGCGATTGAAAGTACGACCTGCTTTCATATGTCTCATCGATTACTCCTTTTGTTGTTTCTGCCCTGATTATCAGGGATTTTATGAGACCCACAACCAAAAATTTCTTTCTGCGATGTGGAAATTAGTTTTGTTATTTTACCGTTTTTCTTGCCAAGTGCAAGAAAAAATCACTTTACTCCTAGCGAAGTACAAGAAAATGATTTATGTGTGAGTGATTGGAAGTGGTTGACATTTTGAAGTGTAGTAAACCTACATGAAAAACGGCAACCACAACAAGCACCCACAGAAATCATTTTATTTGTATGGGTCTTCGTATTTTTTGGCCAATTCCGCCACATTTTCTGGCGGCCAACCTGGCACTTCCATACCCAAAGACAATCCCATCGCTTCCAATTGAGCCTTGATTTCATTCAAAGACTTACGACCAAAGTTTGGTGTTTTCAACATATCGTTTTCTGTCTTTTGAACCAATTCACCCAACCAGTTAATCTTGTCGTTCTTTAAGCAATTTGTTGCACGAACAGACAATTCAAGTTCATCAACATGTTTCAACAATTTTGAATCGAATGGCAAAACATCTTTTGCTTTTTCGTCTTCAGACATAACGTTAATTTGTGTTGGATCTTCAAAGTTGATAAACACAGTCAATTGGTCTGTCAAAATACGCGCAGCGAAAGCAATTGCATCTTCTGGTGTAACAGAACCGTTTGTTTTAACTGTTAATTCCAATTTATCATAATCAGTTGATTGACCAACACGAGTTTGTGAAACACTGGACGCCACGTTCAAAATTGGCGAATAAATAGAATCTACTGGAATTGTTCCCAATGGCAAATCTGCAGCATTAACACTTGCTGGGACATAACCACGACCTGATGCCAATGTAATTTCCATATCCAAAGACGCACCGTTATCCAAAGTGCAAATTTCGGCATCTTTGTTCATAACTTCAACATTAGCACTTGTTTCAATCATACCAGCAGTCACAACCGCAGGACCTTTGACTTTAATAGTTGCTTTGTGTTGACCTTCGGTTAACGCTTTGAAATAAACGCCTTTCAAATTCAAAAGGATATCTGTGACATCTTCACGAACGCCACTGATGCTGCTGAATTCGTGTTGAACACCATCGATTTTAACATAAATTGGTGCACATCCTTGAAGTGAAGACAACAAGACACGACGCAATGCGGTTCCAAGTGTCAAACCAAATCCTTTTTCCAAAGGTTCAGCAATTAAAGTTGCAATATTAGGATTTTTTTCATCGACTTTGATATTCAATTTTTTTGGCTTGATCAAAGTCATCCAGTTTTTTTCAATCATTTTTATACTCCATCAGGCTTAGTTTATTATTTTCACCAGATTTGCGCGATTTTTTCAATCGTGCTCGCGAATTTTATATCAAAAAATCCAGAAAGTCAACGAATTATTCTTCATCCCAAAAATCAGAATCTGTCGGCCGTGCAGTCTGCATGGTTGCAGGATTTACATCTGGGAAAGTTTTTATAACCGATCTATTTAATGATTCAATCTTTACATTATCACTCAAATAAAAAAGTACCCAACTTCCATCAGAATGTACCATAGATAAACCAGACATCTTAAACTTACACGCATCACGTGACACACAACCAACACCATAATCACCTTCACGTTTCAAACACAGACCATCATAACCATCAGCAACAGGACCACTTTCCATAGTAGAATATCCCAATGGACAAGGCGTGCATTGTGTCTCTCCACCTTCAGAATATGTCCCCACAGGACACATAGTGCGGATAGTGTCACCAGGACAATAATACCCAGCAGGACACACATTACACACCATTTTGGCATTCGACCCCTGTCCATCCACCGAGTAAAAACGCCAATTGACCGCCTGCAAATAAAAACCACCTTCGTTACATGTGCCGCATGTACCATTTACATTATATTCGTCTTTCCCACATTCTGTACAAAAAGCGTTTTTCATATCGTATGTGGAGGGCAAAGGACTTGCTATAACAGAATTCGTATCTGGGAACACATCTGATACTTTACGAATATATTTATTCTGTGTGGCATTATACACATACACAACATTTGTTGCAGAATTACAATTATCTTTGTATGGTTTTAACTTTACCGCACAGGTATCAGTCCCGTATTCATCGGTAAATTGGAAACGTTCATCTTCACCAACTTCACCTTCCGCATTAGTCCCTTCCAATGGACATATCTTACATTGACCGTTTTCTATATACTTCCCATGACCAGCTTCACAAGCACCACAATGATCTACTAAATTCGTAGAATCGATATTATTATATCCTGTATAACCTTCTTTTGGGATGACAATATAGTCATCAGATTCCTGATTATATTTATACCCACCATCAGAATTGTATTTATAGACAACGTTTGTTCCAGATGCACACTTACTTACATCTGTGTTCAATCTTATGGCACAACTGGTGACACCTTCACGACTGTTACCATATTCAATAAATTGGTAAAGTAAACCTGTCCCTATTACTATTAGATTTTCATTGCCTACGGGACAAGCCTTACAACGATCTCCAAGCCCGTCATTACCAGAAATATAATAACCAGCATTAACTTTAACAGTATTTGAAACAAGTGTATCATAATTATTCGTTGACGAATTATATGCATACACAACATTTGTTCCACTGGCACAAATACTTTTACTAAGATTCAATTGTACAGCACAAGACCCTATACCTTGTCCGTTTCCATACGCAACAAATTGGTAAAGTTTATTTGCACCTATATTTTCATCAGTCGGACATTCTGTACAACCTTCTTTTTCATCCATATAATACCCATATCCAAGGTTACAACTGCCACAATGATCAACCACATCTGTTGAATCTATTCCATAAAGTCTGTAATACCCATTATCAGGAAAGACAATATAGTCGTTATTATTCGCATCATATTTATAAGTACCTTTATCTTTATCATATATATAAACAACATTTGTTCCTGTTGCGCATTTACTTACGCTGACGTTTAATTTTAAAGCACAAATTACATCTCCGTTGCTGTCGTATCCGTGTACAATCTTCTGATAAAGCCCTGACCTAATAGCCCTCGCTGCTTTGATATCATTAAGAGGTAAAGGACACTCATCAGCAGGATCGTCTACCGTTTCGTTTCCTTCTTCCT
>DEBV01000008.1:58711-61168 GCA_002348925.1 Alphaproteobacteria bacterium UBA2947
ACACGGACCGTTTCTGCATTCCGGTTCAACTTCAAGTCCAACAGAAACACCACATGTACCGATGACATATGCGAAAGCAATCAAGAAACACTGCAACAATCTAAATTTCATAAACTGAAAAATTCCTTTCTTTGCGATTTATGATAACAATTTTATTTTTTTCGTGCAATGTAAAAATATTTATTTCAAAAAAATACCGCCATTTCTGACGGTATATATCTTTGTTCGCAAATGCATATTAAACACGACGAACTTTCTTTGGACGGCACCCATTGTGTGGAATACGTGTCGTATCTGTAATGGATTGAACAACCAATCCAGCATTTGCCAAACCACGAACAGCAGATTCACGACCTTGGCCAATACCGCGCATCAAAACATCAACTGTTTTCATACCCATTTCAGCAACTTTTTTGCCGACTGCATCTGCAACAACTGTTGCGGCATAAGGTGTAGATTTTTTTGCGCCTTTGAAATTATTAGCACCCGCAGTTGCCCATGTTAATACGGCACCTGTTTGGTCTGTGATTGTTATACGTGTATTATTATTTGTTGCAACCACATGAGCAATACCATGTGATACTTTTTTTACAACTTTCTTTTTTGATTTTGTAACTGCCATTTGTGTTTCCTTATTTAGATGTCTTCAATTAACTATCGTGTTAATCTCTACCCAATTAATATTATTTACCCTTGGTCGCAGAACCTGCAACAACAATGCGTTTACCCTTACGAGTACGAGCATTAGTTTGTGTGCGTTGACCACGAACTGGTAAACGGTTACGATGACGAATTCCGCGATATGTTTTCAAATCTTGCAAACGTTTGATATTCATTGCAACTTCGCGACGAACGTCACCTTCTACTTTAAAGTTTTGTTCAATATAATTTGAAATTTTGATAACATCTTCGTCAGTCAAATCTTTTGCGCGCAGACCGTCTTTCAATTTCAATGCAGAACAAATCTGTGCAGATTTAGCCGGCCCAATACCATGAATGTATTGCAACGCAATTTCAATGCGTTTTTCGGACGGGATGTTAACACCTGCTATACGTGCCATCTTTTATTTTCCTTTATTTTGTTTTTTCTTCGAATGTTTCCATTCGTGCCCTGATATATCTAAAATCCACACGTTTTTCAGACATACCCTGATTTTTACACCAACCAAAAATATCATGCGTTGATATAAAAATCAAATCTTTTATTTAGCCGCGAAAACGACCTTTCTTTTGTGTCTTGTTTACAACACCAGTATATTGTTTTTCAACCAAATAAGATTTTACCTGATTCATAGTATCCAAAACAACACCTGCAACGATTAAAACACTGGTTCCGCCAATTACCAATGGCATACCACCACGTGTATTCAAAATGATAGGTAATACACAAACCACTATCAAATAAACAACACCTATTGCCGTTGTTCTTGATACCACATCATCAAGATAATGCATTGTTTGTTCACCAGGACGAACGCCTGGGATATAACCACCCATATTTTTCAAATTGTTGCTTGTTTCTTCACTGTTAAATACAACAGCAGTCTGGAAATACGCAAAGAACGCAATCAAAACTGTGTACAATATCATATAAGACCATGTTCCGTACGTAAAGAACCCAAGTATATTTTGAACAACCAAGTTTTCACTTTGTACAAATCTTTGAACAAATGCTGGCAACATCATAATAGATGCAGCAAACACAGGTCCCATAACCCCAGACATATTTACCTTAATCGGCAAATAAGAAACATTTGTATTCATGATTCCGTTTGCCATTGCCTGACGTGGATACAAGATTTGAATACGACGTTGTGCTTGTTCTACAAATGCAATCAACGCAACAATACCGATTACAAAAGCCAAAACAAAAGCAATCTTTGCAGGTGACATTTGACCAACACTAATCAAAGAAAACATTTTGGCAATTCCACTTGGAACTTCCGCGATAATACCAGCAAAAATCAACAACGATGCGCCCTGCCCGATACCACGCGCTGTAATCTGTTCCGCCAACCACATAACAAACACAGTACCACCAACCAATGCAACTATCGCCGACAATTCAAACGCGAATCCAGGATTTGCAACTGCTGGCACACCATTAACTGCCGACATAGATTCAAGACCGCGAACCACAGCCCAACCTTGAACAACAGCCAACAACACAGCCAAATAACGTGTATATTGGTTGATTTTAATACGACCAGATTCACCTTCTTTACGCAAATCTGTCAAAGATTTACTGGTTGCAGTCAATAATTGAATTACGATAGATGCTGAAATATAAGGGAAAATATTTAACGCCAATACTGACATACGGGACAAGGATCCACCCGAAAACATATCGAACATCCCCATCATACCATTGTCGCCATTAAACAAATGTAAAACAGCGCTGGCGTTAACACCAGGTAATGGTATAAAAGAACCGATACGATAAACAATCAACGCACC
>DEBV01000008.1:61185-65334 GCA_002348925.1 Alphaproteobacteria bacterium UBA2947
GAACAAGATACGTTTTTGTAAATCTGTCAGATTGCCAAAAATATTTTTCAAAAATTTCATGGTTTATGACTTTATGGTTGAACGCATCCAGCAAAAGCCGAATGCGTTAATTATTATTTGGATACGATTTTTCCACCAGCTTTAACAATTGCAGCTTCTGCTGATTTAGACCATTTGTCTGCAACAATATTAACTGCTGTTTTGATTTCACCTTTGCCCAAAACTTTCAAACCGTCCAATTTACGATTCAAAATTTTTGCATCAAACAAAGTATCCAAAGTGATTTCTTTACCAGCATCTATTTTACCAGATGCGATAAATTTTTCAATATCACCAAGGTTGATTGTTGCATATTCTTTGTGGAAAGGATTGTTAAAACCAAATTTTGGGAAACGACGTAAAATTGGCATTTGTCCACCTTGGAACGTCGCCTGTTTACGAGAGCCAGAACGTGCTTTTTGACCCTTGTTTCCACGACCAGATGTTTTACCATAACCAGATGCCATACCACGACCAACGCGTTTAACATCTTTACGTGCACCAAAATTATCCATCAATGCATTAAGTTTCATTTCTTTTTCCTCTTATTCCTATGACTATACATATAGTCCTTGTCGCACATAATTCAAGATTATGTACTCGGTTAATTTAAATTATTTTGCTTCTTCTGCTGTTTCTAATTTTTTACCATCACGGCCAGCAATGATTTCTGCAACTGTTTTGCCACGACGTGCAGCAACAGTTTTTGGAGAATTCATTTTTTCAAAAGCCAAGAATGCAGCACGAATCATATTGTTTGGATTGTTAGAACCTTGTGATTTAACAACAACGTCCTGAACGCCCAAGCATTCAAATACTGCACGCAACGCACCACCAGCGATGATACCAGTACCAGGAACAGCACTGCGAACAACCAATTTGCTGGCGCCATATTTAGCAGCGCTATCATGGTGCAATGTACGACCTTCTTTCAAAGGAACGCGAATCATTTTTGCTTTTGCTGCTTTTGTTGCTTTTTGAACAGCGGCTTGAACTTCCAAAGCTTTACCTTTACCAAATCCAACCATACCCGCTTTATCTCCAACGACAACCAGCGCAGAGAAAGACATGTTACGACCACCTTTCACTGTTTTGGAAACGCGGTTGATAGAAACTAATTTATCTACCAAATTATCTGACTGTAATTTTTTTTCATCAAAACGTGCCATTGTTTTACGCTCCATCTAATTAAATTTTCATTCCGTTTGCGCGCATTGCATCGCCCAAAGCTTTTACACGACCATGATATAAATAACGACCACGATCAAAATAATAGTTGTCTTTGATACCTGCTTTGGCCATACGTTCTGCAAACATTTTGCCGACCATTTCAGCCCCAGCGATATTCCAACCTTTGCCTTTGAAATCTTTTTCTTTTGAAGATGCAGCACACAATGTGTGACCTTTTACATCATCAATAGCCTGAATTTCAATATGGCGATCCGAACGGAACACTGACAAACGGATTTTGCCAGGATTCTTTCTTTTCAACGCACCGCGATTTGCCAATGTACGTCTTTCTTCAGAAGATAAATGTCTTAACATTTTATTTTTCCTTTTTTTATCAATTTCCGTAACAGCGGAAATTATTTTTGTTTTTCATATCCGTATTTATTTCCACTCAAATAATCTCCTAAATATTGCCAAAAAGATTCAATTTTTCCAACTTTTTTTATTGTCTTTTTGATTGCAGGTTTCATTTTGTGTTTTTGACCACTTAAATAATCCCCACAAAAATCTAATATCGTCTGCATTTTTCCACATACTTTTGGAAACTGCTTTGAATTAGATGCAATATTAAGATTTTCTTGAATGTCCATAAGATAAACCTTAATATTATTTCTTTTTACCTTCTTTGCGACGGATATATTCGTCTTTATAGAAGATACCTTTACCTTTATATGGGTCTGCTTTACGGATTTTATGAATCTTGTCAGCAAATTGTCCCAACAAATTCTTGTCGATACCAGAAATTGTGAATTCTGTTGGTGTTTCGCCCATAGTAACAGTCAAGCCAGCTGGGATTTCCATGTTTACATCATGAGAAAAACCAACAACCAATGTAAAGATGTTACCTTTTACAGATGCTTTATAACCAACACCTTTCATGTACATAGGTTTAGCAAAACCTTCAGATACACCTTGGACTGCTGCTTTGATGTTACGAGTCATTGTTCCCCACATTGCACGAGATGCTTTATCTTCTGCATCTTTTGGTGTAACAACAACATGACCATCTTCTACTTTGATATCAACCAAATTAGCGTGTTTTGTTTCCAAAGAAACTTTCAATTCGCCTTTTGGACCTTTTACAACTACAGCGTTATCTGTCAATTCAACCGATACGCCATTTTTAATTTCTACTGGATATTTTCCTGCACGAGACATAACGATTTCCTTTTGATTAGATAACTTTGCATAATACTTCACCGCCAACATTCATAAGGCGCGCTTTGTGATCTGTCATAACACCGTTTGGTGTTGATACAACAGCAATACCCAAACCGTTCAAAACACGTGGCATTTTCGCACAAGACGAATATACACGACGACCTGGTTTTGATACAGTTGTTATTTCTTGGATTGCACCATTACCGTTAACGTATTTCAATTCGATAACAAGGTTAGAACGTTTTTCGTCGATTTTTTCTTCACGAAAATCTGTTATGAAACCTTCGTCTTTCAATACGGTCAGCACTGCTGCACGTAATTTGCTATTTGGAACAGATACAGTTTCTTTTCCTGCATTTTGACCATTGCGGATGCGGGTAACCATATCTCCGATTGGATGTGATATTGACATATTTTACTCCTTGTTTTGCAAAAGTTTTACCTTTTGCGCTTGGGCTGCATTGTCCACAGCTTGCATTTAATTTATATTACCAACTGGATTTACGAACACCTGGTAATTTACCTTCTGATGCCATTGTGCGAACTTGTTGACGGCACAAACCGAACAAGCGAGAGAACCCACGTGCACGACCAGTTACAGAACAACGATTGTGCAAACGTGTTGGATTTGCGTTGCGTGGCAACTTTGCCAATTTTTTCATGGCATCCATACGTTCTTCTGGTGTCGCATTAACAGACATCTTTGCTTTAATTGCTTCGCGTTTTTTTGCATATTGCGCGACCAATTTTTCACGTCTTTTTTGTTTGTTTATTAACGCTAATTTCGCCATTTCTTTTTCCTTATAATTATTTCAAAACCAAAGGCAAGCCGATTTTTGTCAGCAATGCACGGGCTTCATCATCTGTTTTTGCTGTTGTAACAATAACGATATCCATACCACGAATAGCGTCAATTTTATCAACAGAAATTTCTGGGAATATCAAATGTTCTTTGATACCGAAAGCATAATTTCCACGACCATCAAATTTAGATTTTGACAATCCACGGAAGTCCTTTACACGTGGCAAAGCCACTGTAATTAACTTGTCCAAGAAATCATACATTCTTTTACCACGCAAAGTCACTTTTGTTCCAATCGCTTGACCTTCGCGCAAACGATATGTAGCAATAGATTTCTTTGCATGTGTGATGATAGATTTTTGTGCGGCAATCGCTGTCAAATCAGCAGCGGCACTGTCTAATTTCTTTTTATCAGATACAGCTTCGCCAACGCCCATATTCAAAACGATTTTGGACAATTTTGGAACTGCAAATGTATTCTTGTACCCGAATTCTTTAACTAATTCAGGAACAATGTTTTTTTCGTAAACTTCACGCAATCTGCTTTGCATTTTTTGTACCTTTTCGTTATCGATTCCGTAACAGCGGAATCATTTGGTTTAGATTTCTGATCCAGATTTTTTTGAGACGCGAACTTTCTTGTCACCTTTCATTTCGTATCCAGCACGTGTTGCTTTTTTTGTTTTTGGGTCAATCAATGCAACATTAGATACATGGATAGGTGCTTCGCGATCAACAATATGACCTGGTTGTTCTTGTGTTGGTTTGATGTGCCATTTATGACGGTTCACACCTTCTACAACAACACGGGATTCACTTGGACGTGCTTGTAATACTTTACCTTTGACGCCTTTATATTTTCCCGAAATAACTACGACTTCGTCGCCTTTCTTAATTTTCATTTTTTCACCTTTCTA
>DEBV01000013.1:0-6239 GCA_002348925.1 Alphaproteobacteria bacterium UBA2947
AATTACCCTTCCAGCCCTGACAACCGCTTCCGCCTGTCCAGTTATAATCATATTTGCAATACGATACTTTTAATTTATCCACATCATCCAGTGTGCCTTTCCACGTTTGTGTATTCAGGAAATCTTTAACATCTTTATCTTCTGCATCAAGTCCACCGTCTTTGTCAATTTTAGCCATTTTACCAAAGGTTTTTTTATCTAAATAGCTCTGATATGCCGCTTTTAAGTTTTTTATCTCTTCATCGCTCATAATTTTCAAAGCACCATAACCAACAAGTTGTGCTGCAAATGAATCATCTATATCAATGCTTTTGTCTGTTTTTTCAACCGCAATGTCTAAAAATTCACCAGTTCTGTTTTCTGGCAGTGTATAAATAGCCCAATCAGATAGTGGAGTTACAACATCATCTTCTCCCCCAGATATGTATGGTTTGACAAGTATTTCTGAATTGTTTTGCAGTTTTATATGTGCCTGCATTGGTCCAGAGGTACTATATTGGGCACAATGTTTTGCCGTATAAACATAAGGTTTTCCATCACTGCCCTTTACAATAGTTCCCGTACAAAAACCTTCGTTAAAAAGATTTTCATACCGAACCACAGAATTATATGGTTTTTGTGTCTTTTGTTCTTCTGTGACATAGCAACGTTTGTCTATTGTGTATTCATTTGGTTTTGTACAATGATCATCTGCACCCGCAACAAGCGGTATAAAAAACAGTAAAGATGTTATTATGTGTTTTTTCATTTTTTGTTTACTAAATACCACTTATTTTGCAGTAATATTTTTACCAGTTTGTGGTAATTTTACATCATTTATTTTTATGCTGGCTTTCATGCCTTTTATGTCTTTGGTTGGTTGCGTATCCTTTATTACTGCGGCATGCGATGTACCACCAATAAATTCACCACCCCTTCCTGCAATCGCCATTATTTTTCCATTGTTATCAAAAACAGGTCCACCAGAATTACCGCCCCAACCTTGACAACCTTCGCCACCATTTGGACCATACTTGCAAAAAGATACTTTTAAAACATTGTAATTATTTGTTAAATGTTTCCAACCTTGATAGGTTCCTAAAAACTCAACAACAGAACGAGCAGGCATATAAATTCCACTGTCTTCATCCATAAAATCTATCTCTTCTGGTCGACCTTTGTTTTCCAAATAGTTTTTATAGGCGTTTTTTAAATTCATTATTTCTTCATCACTCATAATTTTCAAGTCGCCATATCCAACCAGTCTTGCCTCAGATTTTACATTTGGATTTTTATTTGTTCTTTCTGTTGCGATTTTTAAAAAATCTTCTTTTTTATCTTCTGGCAGTTTATAAACAATCCAATCTCTACCGTATGTTATGTAACTTCCATTATAGACTTTATCATAAGCATACGGGGCGACATCATATTCTGTATCACCATTTTCCAGTTTTATTTTTGCATCCTCAAACACACCTTTTTTTCCATAAATCCAAACACAATGTTGTGCAGTAAACAAATAAGGAACGCCATCTTTTTCCTTTACAATAGTGCCCGTACAAATTCCGTTTTTGTCTGGAATTATAACCTGAACCACCGAATTATATGGTTTTTGTGATTTTTGTTCATCGGTGACATAGCAACGTTTATCTATTGTGTATTCATTTGGTTTTGTGCAATGGTCATCCGCCGCCATCGCAACATATGGCATCAAAAACAGCAAAGATGATATTGCATACTTTTTCATTTTTTATTTGTTTTTTTAACCGCAGTTGTACCTTTTTGAACAGGCGCTTCATTCAAAAAATCTATTTCTTTTATTCCTATTTGACCTTTTCTGACAATGTCATTTTTATAGAGTTTTTCATCAGCTGCTGTGCCAGCATGATTAGCACCACCAATTTCAAAATGTCCCTGCGTTACAATCCCCATTATTTTTCCATCATCATCAAAAACAGGTCCTCCAGAATTACCCTTCCAGCCCTGACAGCCTTCACCACCGCCATTTTGACTATATTTACAAAAAGACACTTTCAAATTTTCATTATCATCTATTAAATCAGATCTTTTTTTATCCAAGAATCCATAATCATAGCCTTTTGAGACATAAACAGTATCGCCATCAAGAACCTGCTTTCCAATACTTTCTAAATAGTTATCATATTCCTGTTTAAAATCATGAATTTCTTTATCGCTCATAACTTTTAAAGCACCATATCCAACAACCCTGACAGAATATTTTACACTTGGATTTTTTATCGTTTTTTCAATCGCAATTTTTAATAAATCTTCGTCTTTTGATTCTGGACAAATTTTTGCAACCGTCCAATCACCAGCAGCAGTGTACTTAGTGCCATTATAATCCCCAGATCTATATCCGCACAATTCGTATTTTGTGTCGTCATTTTCTAATTTTATTGTCGTGAACATAAGAATAAAATCTGTACTTCCCGCCATAAAACAATGTTTTGCAGTAAGGAACTGAGGCTTGCCATTTTTCCCTTTTATAACAGTCCCTGTACACATACCTTCTTCTGTGTCAACCAAAGCCACCGCATTGTACGGCCTTTGCGTCTTTTGTTCTTCTGTGACATAGCAACGTTTATCTATTGTATATTCATCGGGTTTTGTACAATGATCATCCGCCGCCATCGCAATCGCTGGCATCAAAAACAACAAAGATGATATTGCATACTTTTTCACTATTCAAAAACCTTTTCACATTGTTCGGCTTGTTTTATCAGTTTTTTGGTCAAATTTATAAGCGATATATTCAATCCTGTTTCAACAGCACCAGTCACAATATTCGCCCCAGCCATTATATTCGCCGCGGTATTTAAATTATCTTTCTTTTTCTTTTCTTGTTCGGTTAATCTTACACGTTTTTCTTCATCCATGTATTTATCAGAATTCGCAGCCGCACTGGTTGCTGTTCCTGCGACACCGATAACCGCACCCGCAATAGAAGTTCCCATAACACCTGTCATTCTTTTTTCTATCTTTTCAACATCTGATACATTCATGCTGTTGCACCATGTTTTGATGCTGTCCAATCTTTTTACGACTGGGTATTCTATTGGGCTTACACCTTGACGTCTTAATTTGTCAGACACCAAATTAACAGATACCATTGCTTCGTTGCATGCCTGAATATGCTGAATCAAATCAGACTGGTTTTTGTTAACCCCAGACAAAATTGCCGACACAACATTTGTACCTATCGTTCCAGCCATTAAACCCGTACGCCAATTACCCAATTTTTTTGATTTCTTTAAACGTTCTTGCAATTCTGCAATTTCAGCCATTGGTTCTATAACTTTATAGAAAAACTCTGCGTCTGACATTTTTCTTACACCATCAGGTGTACAACCCCCAGCCGCACACATTTTTTCAACCAGTTCATCTATTTCTTTTTCTTCCTGTGATTTTTTTACCCCAGCATACAATGCACCAGTGGCAGCAACTGTTCCAACCGCAGTGACCGCAGTATTCACTTTGGACACATTTGACACCTTGGATATTTCATCAGATACCCCCGAACAAACCAGTTGCGCCGCATTAAAAGTATCTTGCGCTTCACGGATTAAATCATCGTCCGCACCATAAGACGCAAACGACATAAAACAACATAAAGACAAAGCAAATATTTTTTTATACATTCTGTAAACCTCTCTTAAAGACCATTATATCATAAAAGCCCCCCTTTGCCAAAAGCAAAGGGGGGTATTTTTTCGTTTTTTTTACAATTATTAACGAACCATTTTTTCCAGTTGATCCAGCATCATATCCATAGCGTCTGTTGCTGGTTTAAGGTACTGTGTTGGCGTTTCGTTCATACCACCAGTTGCCAGTTGTAAATTACGCATTTGTTCCAAACGTGTTTTTGGTTCTTCAAAAACCAAGCCGTCTATTATCTCTGATTGACCATTTATCATTTCTGACAATATACGTGTACCTTGTTTGAATCCTTCTGACTGTGGTTTACCTTGACTTGATTTCAGCAATTTTTCCAAACGTTTTGCGCGCACTGCCAATAATGCCTGTGCTTCGTTCACACGACTGTTAAAAATATCTTCTCTTGCCATATTGATACTCCTTTTTTGTATTCGTATGACTTATTATACCATAAAACCCGTCAATTTAAAAATATGTTTCTGTGCCAGAAACTTTCCAACCTTCGATTGTCATTATCATTTCTTCCAGTTGTTCTTGTTGTGAATCTGACAAATCAGATAACATTGCATCAACATTTATACCGGCATTTTTCAATTTATTTATATAACGCGTAGTATTGTTTTGTGATGGTGGCGCATATTTATATATTGCTTTTCTTACAGTCAAATTACGATATCTTGGGCTTTCAAACAGCAATTTATGTAATGCCAACATGCCTGTTTCTGCGTCTGGAAAAACCGCAAAACTCCCGTTTGTTTTTGTGCGAATTTTTGTGCATTGTAAATCACTGCCGCGCAGATTTCCAGGATTAAAGAAACGCCATGCAAGTGAACCACCAGTCCTTATAAAACCCGAATTATCTGGCAATGTATATTTTATTTTTGATTGCGAACCATTAACCTTGGTAATCGTATACGGACATGTCGGTTCATCTTGTTGTTCTGATTCACCGTAAACCAGATCTTTAACAAAAGCCAAACATTTGTCTTTAAAATATTGGTCTTTTACACCTGATATATCTACCTTGATATATTCGGCATAATCAACAAAAGCCGTCATACATACATCAACTATGCCAGAAACAGATACAAAACCATCGTTTTCTTTTAACATGTTGTTATATGCAGATATAACACCTAAAAATACGGTGGAATCATCAATATCTTCTTGATTGGTTTGGAAATATCCAGATACCATGTGTGAAAAATGTTTTTCAATAACAGTTTTTGCAACACTTGGGTCAACATATACTCTGTCCGTATCATCGGCACGTGCCGTCATACAACAACTCAGGCCAACACATATACAAAAGAACAAAAGCAATCGTTTCATCGCAACACCTCTGAACATTGTTCAGCAACAGTCGCGACATCTTTTATTGCCTTGATTTGTGTTGCATTAAAGATTGTAGCACTTGCACTGGCCACTGTGGCACCAGCTGCCAATACATTTGATGCTGTGTTTAAATTTTTTTCTTTTTGTTGGCCATGTTCACTGTTATCGTTGCGAACTTTATTAGAATTTGCCATCGCGCTAACTATTGTTCCAACAGCGCCAGTCCCCACACCAACCGCTGACGACACCAGTGCACCTGTGGCACGATTGTTTATTTTACTGATATCGACATATTCAAAACCACTGCACACAGATTGTATTTGTTTCGCCTCTGTAATATCTTGACCATTCAGTTTCGCAACAATAATCGAATCTTTTAAAAGTCTGACTGATGATTTACAATCGTTTATCTGTTCTTGCAAACTTTTATCAACTTTGTTATTCGCCGCAATCACAACGCCTGCAACATTCGTCACGGTATTTCCCGCCAACAACCCAGTACGCCAATTACCCAATCTTTTACTTTTTGATTCTAATTCATCTATTTCTTTCTGGCGTTTATCTGTTGTGCCAGCATTTTTTGAAATGTTTTTGTTATCTAAATACTTATCCACTGCGGATAAAAATTCTTCTTCATCAACTGTTTCAACATAGGTTGGCGCACCATAAGACAACTCTTCCATTTCTTTATATTTTTGCGACAAAAGATCATCAGTTTTTGCTTTTGACACACCGACCGCAACTGCACCTATCCCAAGTCCTGTTCCAACAGCAGTGACAGCAGTGTTAATCCCAGCCATTTTTTTCAAATCTGATAATTCTTCGTCTATGCCCATACAGGAAACATAAGTTGCACGCAAGGCGTCTTCCAAAGGCAAAACGTCTGCCGCACGACAATTTGTGCAAACACCTAAAAAAGCAACCAAGATAAAATATTTCTTTAACATTCTCGTCTTAATTTTATCACAAAAACCCACCGAAGAAAATATGATTTTTTATACATAAAAAATGCCAGCATTTACCGGCTTTTTTGTTAATTTTTTTATATTTAATCCAAAAACATTTTTGCCTGATTCAACAATTTTATCGCGGCTTCTACATCGCCCATGTCCAATTGCGATATTTCTGTTCTTTTTTCCCCAGTGTTTACCGATGTTTTCGTAATATTTGCCTCTACATTAAAAGTGCCGTTATGCAGAATTTTTTTGACCCCTGCAATCGTCATACCTTTGTCATAAAGCAGCGATTTT
>DEBV01000013.1:6307-8497 GCA_002348925.1 Alphaproteobacteria bacterium UBA2947
CGAATTGCCCCTGGAAATTGTTTTTCCCAATAACGCAAAGTATGCGCAGGCACATCCAGTTCTTTTGAAACTTCGTTTATAGGAATAAAAAATTCGTTTTTATCTTCCATGCCTGCGCACCCATTTGTTATTCATTGGTTTCAACTGTTTCTGCAACAACTTCTTCATCGTTTGATTCTTCTTCGTGATCGATTGCGATTGCAGATACAACCTTTTCGCCTTCGGCGGTGCGGAACAATGTCACACCCGCAGTTGAACGACCAGCAATACGAACGTCGCTAACAGGTGTTCTGATAATTTTACCACCGTTAGTCACCATCATAATATCTTGACCGTCTTTCACAGGGAACGAACCTGCAACCGCGGTATTTTTACCACCCAATTTAATGTTAGTAAATCCATTACCGCC
The DNA here is from genome assembly GCA_002348925.1 of Alphaproteobacteria bacterium UBA2947. GTDB lineage: Bacteria > Pseudomonadota > Alphaproteobacteria > Rs-D84 > Rs-D84 > Enterousia. Next base: position 6,717 of record DEBV01000013.1, read on the forward strand.
ACGATGAGTCAAACGATATTCATAAGACGAAGTACGTTTACCAAATCCATTTTCAGAAATAGTCAAAATGAATTCTTCTGTTAACGCCATTTTCGCCATTTGTTCATCTGACAAGACAAGAGTTGTGTTTTCTTCTTCGGCATCTGCTTCTTCTTCGATACCAGTTTGGGCACGACGCAATGCACGACTTTGTTTTACATACGCGGCACGAACCACAGAATCTGCTTCGCCATGATTCAACATTGCCATACCGATGATATAGTCATCTTTCTGCAATGACAATCCACGAACACCAGTTGAATTGCGGCCTGCAAAGATACGAATTTCAGGCACAGCAAATCTTATGCAACGGCCACGATATGTCGACAAGAACACATCTTGATCTTCTGTGCACGGCAATACAGAAATCAAAGAATCGCCATCTTCCAATTTCATCGCAATCTTTCCATTTGCGCGAATAGAATCAAAATCAGACATACGATTTCTGCGCACTGTACCAGATGCAGTTGCAAACATAAGGAAGTGTTCCTTGCCAGATTCTGCAACGCGTTTAACATCTTCTTCTGGGACTGGCAAAATCGCTGTTATTGTTTCGCCTTCGGTCAGTGGCAACAAATTAACCAGTGGACGACCCTTGGCCGCAGCATTTGCTTCTGGTAATTTATATGTCTTTAATTTATAGCACAAACCTTTTGAACTGAAGAACAATAATGGGGTGTGAGTATTTGCAACAAACACATTTACAACATAATCATCGTCTTTTGTTGTCATTGCATTACGTCCCTTGCCACCACGTTTTTGTGCACGATATGTATCCAGCGCAACACGTTTGATATAACCAGTATTAGAAACTGTTACAACCATATCTTCACGTGCAATCAAATCTTCAATATCGATATCGATTTCTGCATCAGAAATTTCTGTTCTGCGTGGTTGTGACCAGTTATCACGTACCGCCGCTGTTTCATCACGAATAATTTGAACAATGCGTTCGTGGCTGCTTAATATCGCAAGCAAATCTTTGATAACCGCACCAAGTTCTGTCAAATCATTATGAATTTTATCGCGTTCCAATCCTGTCAAACGATGCAGTTGCAATTCAAGAATTGCTTTCGCTTGATCTTCACTCATATAGAACATACCGTCTTTATATTCTGTGTTTGGATCATCGATAAGGTTAATATAACTTTCGATATCAGATGCCGCCCAACCACGTGAAAGCAAGGCGTTGCGCGCTTCATCTGGGTTTGCAGATTCTTTTATCAGTTTGATAACTTCGTCCAAATTACCACACGCCACAGACAATCCAAGTAATGTGTGTGCACGATTACGCGCCTTGTTCAAATCGAATATAGTACGACGACGAATAACTTCTTCACGGAATTCGATAAACGCATCCAGTACAGTTCTGACCGTGAACAACATTGGACGGCCACGATTCAACGCCATCATATTTACTGGGAAATTAGATTGCATTTCTGTATCTTGGAAAAGGTGATTCAAGACAACTTCTGGCATAACATCGCGTTTTAATTCGATAACTATGCGCAAACCTTCCTTGGACGATTCATCGCGAATATCGGTAATTCCTTCGATTTTTTTATCTTTGACCAATTCAGCAATCTTGATAATCAGTTGTGATTTGTTTATCTGATAAGGCAATTCATCAACGATTATCGCATTGTGATCATGTACTGTTTCGAAATGGGTTTTAGAACGAACAATTATCGAACCACGACCAGTTGTGTGCGCTTTGTACGCCCCAGCATGTCCCATAATAG
>DEBV01000013.1:8539-8836 GCA_002348925.1 Alphaproteobacteria bacterium UBA2947
ATCAGGCCCAGGGATAATTCCGAACAATTCATCATCCGTGATATCTTTGTTGTCCAAAATAGCCAAAATACCATTGCAAACTTCACCCAAATTATAAGTTGGAACATTTGTCGCCATACCAACAGCGATACCCGATCCACCGTTTACCAAAAAGTTAGGAAATTTCGCAGGCAACACGATTGGTTCTTGCAATGTTCCGTCAAAATTTGGTTGCCAATCAACAGTATCCTTGTCCAAGTCTTCCATCAATGAAGCACCAAGTTTAGAAAGGCGCGCTTCTGTATAACGCATAGCCGC
>DEBV01000002.1:0-4346 GCA_002348925.1 Alphaproteobacteria bacterium UBA2947
CACAGAAGAACAAAAGACACAAAGACCGTACAACGCGGTGGTGTTGGCATTGGGGGTAGATGATGATGGCGGTGGTGGTAATTGCACAGGAACAATTGTAAAAGAAGGCGATTATTATTATGTGTATACCGCAAAACATTGTGTCTTAGCAAAAGAACAAAAGAAAAAATACGGCTTTGATGCTGCAGATGAAATAGATATAATGTTGCAGGACAACAGAAAATTCAGAGTAAAAAGATCTTACATACCTTTTGGTGAAGATTTAGCCATTTATCGCTTTTATGATGCGGATAAAAGTGCAATAGAAAAAAATGCAATTGCAAAAACAAACAAAACAAACAACCCAAGTCCAAATCCAGATTTAGACTATCCAGGATATGCGGGGGTGCGTGTTGTTGGGCATGGTATTTTAAAAATTATGAGCGATAAAGAAATAAGCGATTTTAAAAAAGCCTATGAAGAATATCTGCTTAAGCAAGGTAAAAGAATCGAGGGTGATCGCGATGGCCTTTATGTTAATCTTGATATTCTAAATGAAAAATGGCCAGATTTAACCAATGATTATTACAATTTAAAAGAATCTGTTTGTGATTATTATATTATATATGGTACCTATGATTGTCAGGGCTGGAAGGGTAATTCTGGTGGACCTATTTTGGATTCTGATGGAAATATAATGGCGGTTGCCGCGCATGGAAACCTTGTTATAGGTGGTGAACGTCATGCCAGAATTGCTAATACCCGTGGCAGTTCGGTCAGCCTTTTGAAAGAAGAGGCTGATAAAAAATGAAAAAGTATGCAATATCATCTTTGCTGTTTTTGATGCCATTTGTTGCGATGGCGGCGGATGATCATTGTACAAAACCCGATGAATATACAATAGATAAACGTTGCTATGTCACCGATGAACAAAAATCACAAAAACCATATAATTCGGTGGTTCAGGTTATAATTCCAGACAAAAACGGAATTTGTACGGGCACTATTGTAAAGGAAAAAGATGGCAAACCTTATTTATATACTGCGAAACACTGTATTTTACAGACGATAAGAACTACGTTTGACACCATAATAATAAAATTAGAAAAAGATGATGCAAAATACGAATTGACAGAGCATGTTGATGGAAAATATTGGGGACGGCCAGAAACTTATGGTGATGATTGGAGTGTTTATAAACTTCCAGAAGATAAAAATGAAGATTTTTTAAAAATTGCCATTGAAAAAACTATAAAAAGTCCAGGTGTAAAATATTCCGCCAGGGTTGTCGGATATGGTGCCCTAAAAGTTATGAGCGATAAAGAAATTCATGATTTTAAACAGGAATATGATAACTATTTAGAAAGTATAGGGAAATCTGAAGAAATCTCTGACGGGGGTGTTTATACTGGAGGCAAGTATGATGCAGAATTCTTGAACCAAAAAAGATCAGATTTAGTAAAGGATTATGAAAATTTAAAAGTGTCTGTTTGCAAATATAGCCAAAATGGTGGTGGCGATGGATGTCAGGGCTGGCATGGTAATTCTGGTGGACCCGTATTAGACGACGCTGGCAAAATAATGGCGATTGCGGGGCGTGGGGACGATATGATTGGTGGTATTAGACATGCTGGTTTAATAAATGATCAAAAGGCAACCAAAGAATTGAAAGCCCTGAAAGCCACTGTAAAAATAAAAGACGTGAATCGTTTGCCAGAATAATATTCAAAATTTATCGGCTGAAAGATTTTATGTTTTCACGCAATTTTGTTAATACATAATTTTCGCCCGATGATAAAAAGCAGTTATCATCGCATTTATCAAACGGGCAAGTTGCACAACGTGTTGGTGGAAAATGTTCGGCGTATAAAGAATTTTGCGGTCTTTTGTTGCATTCGTATGAAAATAAGTGCAACCAATGTGTATATATCGATGAATATTTTGGATATTTGCTTAATTCAACCAAAAGTTTTGAAAATCTTTGTATGTTCGCCAATGTATATTTTTGGTTTGATGTTTCCTGATACATCGCATTAGAAAGACTGTTTTCGTGGCGGTTATACAAATATGTGACATCAGGAACTGTTGCAACCTTTTTTGCATAAAGACACGCCAACATACAAAATAAAATATCTTCATCTAATTGCATGTTGCGCGCAAACAGTAAATGTTTTTTCTTTAAAAACGCCTTGGAATAAAGGCAAAAGTTCGCAGATTCACGATAATCGGCTTGAACCAGAACTGTTGATTTATCATCTGGTGTTGTGGAAAATATTTTTTGCTGTTCGTAAATATGGCGCTTTATATATTTTTCGCCTGTGTTTATTGTTATTTTTCCACCAAGTACAACATCTGCATCTGTGTCATTGGCGACTTTCAGCATGTTTTTAAAATATTTGTCAGAATAAATGTTTTTTTGAAGTTCGTCTGGTAAATATGTTTTGGAAATCAGCAAATTATCTATCGCAACGCCATGGTTCGTAAAATATTGTTCGTATGCCGAATATTTTAAACCAACCTGGTCATCAGAATCTACAAAGGTTATATAATCGCCAACTGCATTGCGTATGCCGGCATTTCTTGCCCGCGATACACCAGAATTTTTTTGGTTTAATAAAACTATGTTTGAATGCTTTTTTGTGTATTTTTCAACAACGGATTGGGTTTCGTCTGTTGAACCGTCGTTCACCACGATAATTTGAAATTTGTCAGATCCTGTTTGTTTTAAAATACTGTCAAGGCACGCGCCGATATTTTGTGCGCTGTTATAAGCGGGAATAATAATACTTAAACTATAATTATTATGCATAGCGTGCGCTATAATAAGGACAGTATGTATATTTGTCAAGATTTTTTATCAAAAAAACAGATTTTTTGGCAGCCCCAACGGGAATCGAACCCGTATTATCAGAATGAGAATCTGGTGTCCTAACCGTTAGACGATGGGGCCATGCTGTGAAAGCATTTTAATATCATGGGGCTTGAATTATCAAGGGAAAAATCAGATTTTTTTTAACACAGGTTCCCAAATCGCGCTGATTTGTGCGTGGTCCGTCTTTTTTTCAAAAATATCAAAAGTACGGTTGATGATATCTAATTGGTGTTCGGTCCATGGCAGTGATGATACATTTTTAAACCATTCGCGCAAAGGCACGGCGGTCTCGTCTTTGATTATTTCTTGTTGTTCAAAATCGGCAGACGCCCAATCAGATAAAATTTCGTATAATCTTATATCTGGTATTTCCGATACAGATTTATAGTGTTCAATATGATGTTCTGCGTGTTTATGATGATCGTCGTGCACCATATTGCATAATTCGCGGTGTTCTGGTTTTAAATGAATATCTTTGTGGTAATCGCTGTAAAAAATATACGCGTACCCTGTGCGAGTTGGTTCGTGCACTTTGTCGCTGTCGTGTTCTGGGAAATGATACCCCAAAAGAGACGCAAAATAATTAACGGATTCTATGTGGCATTTAATCCGCAATTCATAAAAATCAAAAATATCATTTACATCTATTTTCATATTAACACCTGTCAGACAATTATATCATATTTGTGACAAATAAGATAGCCATAAATTCAGTGTTATCTTGAATGTTTGGAAAAAGCGTCCATTGCCCGAACCATGTGGTCGTGAATGTCACTTTTTTTGTGTTGTAATATGGTGCGATTGGCCTTTATCAAAGAAACGAAAATTTTTACATCGGAATTTCTTTTAACGCATGTGCTGCGTATTCTTAAAACAGGATTGAGTTTATAATCGTTTAAATAGTGGCTGTAATGCAATGCAGGATATAAACCGTTGCGATTAAACAAGAATTTCATAAAATCACATTCTTTGATGTCTTCAAAAACATAATACCAATAATGCCGACCATTTGTTGCGTATGTGTGTGTCACAGCGCGCGCCATATATGCCAACAATTCTGCATCTTGTAAACTAAAATTTTTATTCTTGTTTTCCATATTCGTCCCCTAAAAATCACAAGCCATAATAAAGTATTTTGCAAACATTTTATACAGGTTTATATTCTTGTTTGATACTTTTTATCTTTGATGTTGTTGCATATATTTTTTTGCCTGTTTTAATTGCTTTAAATTTTTTGCATGCGCTTCGCGTAAAGATTTTTTTGCATGTTGGTAATGATTGTAATTAGATAATTTATGCTTTGCTGCCATGCGTTTTTGCAATTCTACGCCCAAATCACCAATGTCTGCAATGTGTTTGTTAAACGCTTTTTGTTGTGCGTCTGTTAATTTTACATCAGAATTTAATGCGTACAATATAATGCTGTTGCCTTCATAGATGCGGCTCATTTGCATTGCGTGTGCCACGCGTTCTATTGACATGCCTTCTGGTAATT
>DEBV01000002.1:4388-4779 GCA_002348925.1 Alphaproteobacteria bacterium UBA2947
GTAATTAAAATATCCCCGCCTCAAATTTTGCCTTAACATCATCGCATAATTTCTGTGCTTTTTCGGTGCCCATCAAAATATTTAATGCGCTGCGACTGGATGCGGTTAATTTAACAGACACGCTGTCTGTCGCAGGTTTGTATTCGTTTTCTGTTTTTGAACTGGTTTTTGGGGTAAATTCCCATTTGTTCGCTTTTATACTGTCTATCAAATTGTATGTTGCAACAGATTTATACTGTGTTGTGGCAATCGGCGCAGAAACATTAAGCGCTTTGACAGAATCTGTATTTATGTCTGCGTCAGTATCGTTTTTGTTCGCCCCGTCTGCGAACAACATTGAAGTGACGACAAGTCCGCCTGTAAATGCTGCGGCAAACTTTGAAACCTTGTA
>DEBV01000002.1:4790-20035 GCA_002348925.1 Alphaproteobacteria bacterium UBA2947
ATAAACCAGAAATTTTGAACTTTGAATGGTTGTTTTTCTGTTTAGTGGAATCGAAAGCAGGTTGTGCTTCTTGTTTGTTGTTTTTTTCTACGCGTGGTGTCAAAGGTACAACCTTTGGTTCAACTTTCACAGGTTGGGAACGGTGCGTATTTTGTCCCTTGGTGGCAAACATTCTGTCTATGGTGTCTTCGTTTGAATCTTTTTTCGTTTTTGCACCAAACCAGCCGCCAATTTTGCTTTTTATTTTTTCAAAACGTCCAAGAGGTTTTTTATCTGTCAATTCTATCGCATTTTCTGAAAAACCACAGAATCTTAACAGTTTTTTTAATGCGCAACGTGCATCATCAGAATATTTACCGTTTTCGTGACCGCAATCGCGTAACATAATATACAAAAGTTTAAAGATTTTTTTGTTGTTTGGGTTAAAGTCAAAATCATCTGATAATATACTTGCAAGAATGCTGTCAGCCACTCCAAGTGCATGATTGTACTGATTTTGTTTGGTTTGGTATTCTTGTTTGAAATGACCTGCTTCTTTTACATAACTTTCCAATGCTTCTGTGCAGATTGGAAAACCGTTGTATTTAAAATCATAGTTATTGTTAAACATAGTTTTGTACTCTTTTTATTCGGCCTATGATTATATATAACAAAAATGCGATATCAAGTTTTTTATGTACAGGGGGCGTCTTGCAGTGCTCTGGCGTATCCGTGTGCTCAGAAATAAATAAAAACACCCGAATGGGTGTTTTTGTTTATTCTGGTTGTGGTGTGTGGGCAAAATGCGAGTTGTTGTCATGCTGTTTTTATGATATAATAACATGGTTAATATAGGTATAAAATGTCTTTTATAATTTTTGATACAGAATATACATCGTGGCGCGGGTGCCAAGCACACGGATGGCATGGAAAACAAAAACGTGAAATCGTGCAAATTTCTGCATTGCGTGTGTCAAATGATTTGCGTGTTTTGGATACTTTTAACGTTTTGTGTAAACCTGTTATCAATCCTGTTTTGTCGGATTACTTTGTACAATTAACAGGGATTACAAATAAACAAATTCTATCAAAAGGCATTTATTTTAAAAATGCTTATAAAAGATTCAAAAAATTTGTTGGTAAATATCCATGTTTGTCGCATGGGTATGATGGCAAATGGGATGATAAATGCGATGGTGAAATTATATTTGAAAATTTAAAGTTGTATAATATGCCCGTTGATAACAATATAATATATCATAACATTTCAGCATGGTTAAAGCCAGAATACAAGAAAGCCAGATTATGTGAATATCCTAAAAATTCAGGCAAAATTGCAAAAATTTTATGTGTGGATTCAAAAATAAAAAAATTGGGTATAGATGAACATAATGCACTGTATGATTCTTATTCAATTTTAATGGGAATAAAATATTTTCGTAAAGATTTACCAAAATTATTAAAAAAATTGAACTGTATCTAAAAATAATTTGTTTCGCCCACACACCACAACCACTTTGAATAGAAATACCAAATAGAGCAGTTTTAGGTTAGGTTTCTTTTGTTTTTATTAGTTCGAATGTAAAAACACTAAAATAGCTAGTTCGAAAGTATATTTAGAAAGATAAAAAATTGAAAATTGACTTTCGAACTTGCCAAAATCTTATATTTTTGCTCTCTGGAATGCGCACGAGACCTTGATAAACAATAACCAACCGCTGGGCAAAAACTCTATTAAAAATATCCGTTTTTGTGCGGTTGCTAATTGTTCATCTGCGTATTGGTCATGCGCCCTTACGGGCGGCTACCCGATCCGTGCGCGATCAAAAATTAAACCACCCATTCGGGTGGTTGAATTTTTGGTTGGAGCGCACGGATTCGAACCATGATAAAGAGAACCAAAATCTCTTGTCCTACCATTAGACGACGCTCCAAGGACTGAGGTTATTATATATGTCTTTTGTTTTTTTTCAATAAAAAAATAAAATTGTGTTATTTTTGCAATTCTTTTCTGATTTCCATCAAAATTTTACCAATACGATTTGTGCCACTGCCTTCACCAAAGCCACATTTATAACATGCCGCACAAGATTTTATAAGAGTTGCATTGCCTGTGCTTTTTAACAATTTTGCGGCATCGGGGTTTTGTGCAAATTTTGCACGTAATCCGTTTTCCATGATATCAAATTTGTTTTTATCAAAATTAGGTCTGCGGTTTATTTTATATTCAGCGGTTTTTGTTAACAATCGCGCGTCATCAGGATTAGACAGCCCTAAAATCACATTAAAACGGGGGTCGCATGCGAAAAACTTCATCGCTTGGTAATAATGTTCAACCGAAGGGAAAACATAATCTTTGCCATCAACAGACATTTTTATTGGAAATTTAGCCAACGGACTTAAAAACCAATATTTCCCATCGGGTGTACAAAATCTAATTTCTTGTGGCATATTTGACCTTTTTGTTTTGTTTGATAATAGCGCAAGGCATCGGTTTTTGCAAATTTTTAAAAATTATTAAATTTTTTAATATTTTGCCCTTGACTTTATTCCCAAGAAACATATAATCATTAAGATTTTTAATAATTAACAGAGGGTATCTCATGACTCACAGTGAAGCGACAGAGCTGATGGCGGAAAATATGCGTATTATTGGACGCTTTTACAATAAATTACAGCCATCTATGGAAGCAAATTCAAAATATTCGCGTCAACAAATGTCTGTTTTGGTACGTCTTTATTTGGCGGGAAAAATTAAATTGAAAGATTTTGCAAGTCGCGAAGTTATTTCTACGGCAAATCTTTGTGCGGTATTTCGTAAACTGGAACAAGATAATTTGGTTGCGCGCACCGTTGATGAAGAAGATCGTCGCGATACTTGGTATGAAGTCACTAAATCTGGTCGCGCTTTGGCAGAAAAAAGAATAGATAAATTTATGCAAGGTTTGGAATCTTTATGCAAGGCATTGCCAGAAGAAGATGAAGATAAACTGGCAGAAACAGTAAAAACAATAAACGGAATTCTTAAAAAAATGGAGTTGTTAAATGCGTAAGTTATTTTATGTGTTATTTTGTTCGTTAATGGTTATCCCAAATGCTTTTGCTTTGGATCTTTCGTTCGATGAAGCAGTTGATAAAATTGTTGCGGAATCTAACGATATAAAAAAAGCCGATGCCAATATTAAAAAGGCGCAAGCGCAATTAAAATCTGTTAATGCGAATCGTTGGATGTCAATCGAAGGAACTGCAACATATATGAATTTAATTGACCCAAAAAATCCAACAAGTTCCAAAGGTGTTGAATTGCCGTCTGAAATAGGGGCGCTTTTGAATAAATCTTTGCCGCTGCCTCTTAGTGAAATTCCAGATAATATGTTTTCTGCTGGGGTTCAAGTGACACAACCAATATACACTTTTGGAAAAATAGGAAACGCGGTTGATGCAATGCATGATGCAATCGATATGTCTAAATCTGCCAAAGATTTAACAACGCGTGAAGTAAAATATGCCGCGGCTAATCTTTATTGGACTGCGAAAATGACAGATGAAATTGTTGCTGCAAGTCAAAGAAATCTTGATAATGCGCGCGCTGCAAAAAAGAAATTAACAGCCGCAGGTCGTGCAAACCGCAGTAATTTAATTAAAATTGAATCTGATATTGCAACCAAAGAAATCAATTTATCTGACGCTATGTTTGATCGTGATACTGCGTACAATATGTTGAAAATTATGGCGGGTATAGATGAATCTGAAGAAGTTGTTTTAACTGATAATTTTCCAGATAAATTTGAAGAATTAAATGCAAAAGAATTAAAATCAAATCCACAATGGGATATTTATCAAAAGCAAGTTAAAATGTATGAATCTAATGCATCATCAAAACGTGCGGGCGCTTATCCTACATTGGCGGCGGTTGGTTCGTATTCTTACTATGCGTTGGGGACAGATGCGGGAAATATGTTTGATAAAGAAGGCGCACAATCTGCATATTGGGGTGTTGCATTAAAAGTTCCTTTGTTCAGTGGTGGTCTTCATTCTGCAAATGCAACCATAGAAGCGATGAATGCGGAAGCTGCACATCAAGAATTAGAAAAATCTAAAAAATTAACCAGACACGAATATAATACTGCGGTCAAAAAATATAAACATCTTTGTGAAGATTTAGATAAATTGAATCATGCGCACGACCTTGCACAAAAAGCATACGATGTTTCTGCTAATCGTTTTGCTGCGGGTCAAACATCTGCGATTGAATTATCTGATGTGTCTGGCGCGCTTTATCAAATGGATATGGCGGTATTAAGCGCAAAATATAATATTTTGATGGCGGGTGAATCTGTAAAAAAATTAGGTGAATAAAATGGCAAAATTAACGAAAACAGAAATCATAGAACGTATTGTAAAAAAACTTAAAACACGCAAATCAAAATCGATAATTTATATGGTCTTTATCGGTTTGATTTTGTGTGCGTTCGCATATCGTTTTTATAGTGTATCAAAAGAAAACAATTTCGAAGTTTTCAACATTGTTCGCAACAATGCGCAAAACGGTGTGCCAGTTCGTGTTCTGAATATGCAAAAAACAGACGGCGTTTTGTTGGAGCCTTTGACAATAAAAAATAATCGCGGTTTTGTTTCGGGGGCGCGTTTGCCATACTTTAAATCTGGACAGAAAGTTGGCGATTGTCGTATTGCATCTGTTTCGCACAACATAGATTTAGATACAGGAATGCATGTGATAAAAACATCTGGTTGTAAAGATGGATTGCAATATGTGGAAAATAAAAAGAATGGTTTTTATGTGCCTGTATCTGCGTTGCGTGGAAGCACTGTATTCGTTGTAAATGATGGTGTTGCGCAATCGCGTGAAATTGTTATTGAAAATCGTGATTCAGAAAATGCTTTGATAAAGTCGGGAATAACTGATGGCGATATTGTTATATTGTCCAGTGTTCAAGACGGTGAAAAAATAAAAATAGAAGAATAAAAAAAGAGGAAGTTCGAGATGTTAAAATTCTTTATTCGTAAACCAGTTACAACAATTATGTTCGTTTTGTTTTTTGTAATATTGGGAATCGTTTCTTTCCCAAAAATGAATGTTGAACGAACACCGTCTATTGAATTTCCTTATGTGACAGCCACTTTTGTTTATCCTGGTGCAACCCCAGAAGAAATCGAAAGTCAGGTTGTGAAAAAGGCGGAAAACGCCATGTCAGAAGTTTCTGGTTTAAAGAAAATTACATCTCAGGTTTATGAAAATTCTGCTTTTGTGATTTCTGAATTTAATCTGGGTGTCAATGTTGATGACAAGGCAAATGAAGTAAAGGCAAAGATAGATGGTTTGGCCAACGAATTTCCTGATGATTTGAAACAGCCAGTGATTGCTAAATTAAATCCGTTGCAAACTTCTGTTTTGGATATTGTTGTCCAAGGCGGCAACCCAAGAGATGTTGAAAAATATATATCTGACACATTGTCTAATAAAATAACTGCAATCAAAGGAATTGCGTCTGTTAATACTTTTGGTGGATTGCAACGTGCGGTTCGTATCGCTATGGATCCAGATTTGATGGCTGCACGTGGTGTAACAATAAACGATATTGTTGGTGCAATCGCGGCGCGTAATTTAAATGTCCCAGGCGGAAAAATAGAAACATCGAGCAATTCTGAAAATGTACGATTTGTTGGTGAATTTAAGAACATAGATGAAATATCAAATCTGGAAATCACAACGATAGAAGGTGATACTTTTAAATTGTCAGATGTGGCAAATGTGACAGATGCATCGCGTGATATTGAAAAGGGCGCAATGTATAACGGTGAAAACGTTGTTATTATGTCTGTGGTAAAATCTTCTGATGGTAATGCAATTAAAATATCGCGCGCATTAAATAAAAAATTACCAGATTTTGAAAAAGAACTTCAAACAAAGTTTCCAAATGCCACTATGCAGATAGTGTCAGATTCTTCAACACACATTTCAGAAGAAACAAACAGCACTATTAACGGTATTATTTTGGGTATCGTCTTCACAATTATCGTCTTGTTGGCGTTTACACGCAATTGGCGTTCCACAGTTATTGCTGGTGTTGTGATACCTGCATCACTTTTGTCTGGTTTCTTCCTTATGGATGGATCGGGTTTCACTATTAACGCAATGACTTTATTGGCGTATGCAACAGCACTTGGAACATTGGTATCAAATGCAATTATTTTGATTGAATCGGCACTGTCGGAATTGCGTGCTGGTAAAACCCCAGAACAAGCGGCAGAAGACGGAACTCGCAAAGTTGCAATACCTGTATTGGCAGGGGTTGGAACGAATGTCGTTGTGTTCTTACCTTTGGCGTTTATGGGTGGTATTGTCGGTCAATTCATGTTGCAATTTGGTATGACTGTTGTGTATTTAACATTGTTGTCATTGCTGTTTTCATTTACTTTAACACCAATGATGATTGCAAAATTGTTAAGATTGCCACGCAAACAACAGACCAAACGTGATATCAAAGAACAAGAAATACACAATAACACCAGTCGTTTGCGTTCTTGGTATGAATATCAAACACGTCATCCGTTTTTTGTTATCATTGGCGCTTTTGCAATATTGTTATTAAGTGTAAGATTGACTGGATATATCGGAAATGAATTTTCGCCATCTACTGATGCAAATGAAATAACCATAACTGCACGTGCGCCAATGGGCAGTGTTTACGCGAAATCAGAAGCAATCGCGCGCGAAATAGATAAACGCGTCAAAGAATTTCCAGAAGTCGAATCAACCACAATCAAAATTGGCGACAAAGGATTGCAAAATATAAATGTAAAAGTTGGTTTGGTTGATATTTCTAAACGCAGTATAAGCGATAAAAAATTGGCACAGAAAATGTTACCTGTGTTGTCTGATATTGTTGATGCAGAAATTCAAATTCGCGCAGGTGAATCTATGGGTACATTTTCTTCTGATATGGTATTAAATATTTACGGCGAAGATGATGAAAAACGCGCCAATTATGCCAAACAGATTATAGATATGGTAAACAACATAGATGCAGTGCAAAGTGCGGTTTTGGCACAACAAATACCTGCAAATGAAATTCGTTTCTTGCCAGATGATGAAAAAATGAATTTCTGGGGTGTTAAAAATTCTCAGGCTGGTTCAACTTTGCGAACTGCATTATTTGGAAACGATAATTATAAATACAAAGAAAAAGGTGATGAATATCCGATAATTTTGGAATTTGAAAAACAATTCAAAAAACAATCTATGTTTGACAGTGTTTATGTAAATTCTAAAAAGGGTATGGTCGCCCTGTCGCAACTGGGGACACTGGAAAATGTGCCAGCGACATCAAATATATATCGTCTTGATAAAAATCGCGTCACAGAAATAGATATAAATATTGGTAAAACTACAACTGGACCTGTTCAGGCGCAAATACAAAAACAGTTGGATACAATAAATTGGGAACCTGGATACAGCGCGTCTTTTGCGGGTATGTCTGAAATCCAAGAAGAATCTACAGAAGAAATAGCGCGTGCATTCTTGCTTGCGACGATATTAACATTTATGTTATTGGCGGCAATTATGAATTCCTTCATACATCCGTTTACTATCGCGACATCTATTATAACCAGTTTCGCGGGCGTATTTGTTGCGTTATTCCTGTCGGGTGCGTCGTTGAATGTTGGTGCAATGTTGGCATTTATTATGTTGGTTGGTTTGGTGGTTAATAATAATATTTTGGTGCTGGAACCAACTGTTGCGCGTGTCCAAAAAGGAGAAGATGCACAAAAGGTCTTGTGGGAAGAAATGATGGATAAAAAACGTATGATTTGGATGACTACAATTGCAATTGTTGCTGGGATGATACCACAATTATGGTCAAATGATGGTATGAAAGTTGCAATGGGTGCCGTTATGATAGGTGGTATGTGTGCATCTTTGATATGGACATTTGGATTAACACCGTCGTTGTTTTTTGTTATGGAAAAATTGCGCAAAAGAATATATAAATTGAAATAAGCAAGTTTGATAAAAGGATAAAAATGTTACAGAAAGTAGATGTTGTTGTCTTCGATTTTGACGGAACGCTTTCCGCGTCAGATTCGAATTATGAATTTTTCAAGTATTGTTTTAAACACTCTGTGCGTCCTTGGTTTTTTCTGCCATGTGTATTCGCAGGCCTGATAGGTGCAAGGTTAAATAAAAAAGGTGTTTGGTGGCGTGAAACAGTACGTAATTTTATAACACCGCAAATGGTTCGTGATTTTGTACCAACGGTTATAAAAGAACACAAAAAAAATCGTTTTGGCTGGGCAAAAGAAATCGTAGAAAAAGAACACGCCAAGGGAAACAAAGTTTTATTAATTTCTGCATCGCCTGATTATCTGATACCTCATCTTGTAAGCGATATGAAATTTGATGCGGTATTTTGTTCACAAATGGACAAAGAAAAACCATATAAGTATAAATTTTTATGTTGGGGTAAAAACAAAGTTGTTGCCCTTGATAAATGGGCAAAAGATCACAAATACATTCCAAATGTAGTTCGTGCTTATTCGGACAGCCCTTCTGATATGCCAATAATGGAAATCGCGAAAGAACAAGTTTGGATTGACCCAAAAACAGGTTTAAGAAAATAAAAAAACACCGCCCATTTGGGCGGTTTGTTTTAATCTTCGCCAAAATCCATATCGCGTAGTTTTTCAGCACGTGGGGTGATTTTTGAAATCGAAGTTTCTAAATCAGCCATATCTTTTTGCGCCAATGTAAAATGTTGATCGACTTTTGAAGCTCGTTCGCTAAGACGCGACAGGTCTGTTAATAACAAATCAAGTTCGCGTTTTATTTTGCCCGCTACGCGTTTGATTTTTATATCTGACAATACTGCGCGGATTGTGTTTAATGTCGCCCACAGGGTTGCTGGCGATACTATAAACACTTTTTTGTGTGCGGCATATTCTATTGTATCAGGAAAAGCCGTATGTAATTCCATAAAAATAGATTCAGAAGCGATAAACATCATTGCACTTTCTGCCGTTACACCAGAAATAATGTATTTTTCAGCAATTGCGTCAATATGTTTGCGAACGTCCAGTTCAAATTGTTTGCGCGCCATACCGTCGTTTTTGTTTTCCAGTATGCGATTATAACTTTCTAATGGAAATTTACTGTCAATTATCATGTCACCTGGGGGATAAGGCAATCTGATAACACAATCAGGTCGAACACCAGTTGATAAAACGCTTTGGAAAGCATAGGTTTCAGGTGGCATAATATCACGAACCAAATCTTCCAGTTGTTTTTCACCAAATGTACCACGCGCCTGTTTGTTGCCCATTAAAATATCTTTGAAATTGGCGATATCAGAACTAATATTTTTCAATTCAATCGCGTTTTGTGACAACATCCCTAATCTTTCCGCTAATCTTTCGCGCAGACGTGCATTATCTTCACGCAAAGACGATAAATCTATGGTGTTTTTGCGGAAAACCAGTACCAATAATAATACTGTGATAATAATCAAAAGGGCGAAAATATAGGTTGTCATTTGAAATTCCTTTGCTAGAATCTATAATATATGATTATAAAAAGGTTTTATAAATGTTGCAAATGAAACTTTGCGGGGATTTAGTTTTACGCGAAAAATGTACGCCTGTGGCAAACATTTCGCCAGAATTACTAAATACCATGGATGAAATGGTAAATATGATGCAGGCGCAAAATGGCGTAGGTCTTGCCGCACCTCAGGTTGGTATTACGCAAAGATTTCTTGTTATGATGGATCCAGACACAAATGAAATCTATCGCATGATAAACCCGACAATTTTATCAAAAAGCGATAAAACCGTCGTTATGGAAGAAGGCTGCTTGTCCGTTCTTGGTCCTGATGGTATGCCTGTTTATTCTAATGTTAGCCGCCCAGAATCAGTTGTTGTTGAATGGACAAATGAAAACGGCGATAAATTAAGCGCGCAAATGTCTGGTGTGCCAGCACGCATAGTGCAACATGAAACAGACCATTTGGACGGGGTGCTGTTCATAGATTATTTGTCTGGTGTAAAACGCGAAATGTTGATGCGCAAGGTTAATCGGGGGCATAAATAATGAAACTGATTTTAATGGGGACTAACGATTTTGTTGTTCCTGTATTTGACAGTCTTTCAAAACAGCACGATATTGTTGCTGTGTTTACGCGTGCACCAAAACCAATGGGACGCAAACATATATTGACCCCGTCGCCAGTACATGTTTGGGCAGAAAATCGCGGTCTAAAAGTTTATACATCCATTAAAGAATTTGATTCAATTTCTGAAAAACCAGATGCGATAATCGTATTTTCTTATGGGGTGATTTTGCGTGATGACGTTTTGAATGCTGCGCCTTGTATAAATATTCACCCAAGTTCACTGCCAAAATATCGTGGGCCTTCACCAATTAAAACCGCAATCTTGAACGGTGATAAAGATATGGATGTCTGTTTAATGAAAATGGTTGCTGAATTGGACGCTGGCGATATTTTGATGCGTAAAAACATCGAAATAGGCGAAAATGATACTAATGCGATTATGGAAAACAAAGTTTCCAATGTTGCGATTGAAATGCTTGATAAATATTTATCAAATCCGGAAAAATATAACGCGATTCCACAGGGTGATAATGCAATTTATACACGTAAATTTATTGGTGATGATGAAATCATAGATTGGAAAAATTCAACACAACAAATTCATAATCAAATTCGTGCGCTGGGGTGTGGTCGAACAAAAATCAACGGTATTGACGTAAAGATTCTGGAAACAAAAATTGAAAACAATGAATTAAAAATCGTAAAGATTCAGCCTGCGGGAAAAAATCCGATGGATTGGAAAAGTTTTGTAAACGGCCTGCATGGTGCAGATGTAAAGTATGGAGAATAAACAATGGGTCTGTTTGATATAAACGATAAAGAATACAGCATATTCAGTAATAATAATTATGTTATGGATTTTTATAATCCAAAACAATGGTGTCAAAATTGTGTTTTTTTTGGTGAACGCAAGAACAGTGTATTTAATTTATGCTGTGAGAATTATGCAGAAATATCCATAGTATCTTTTTGTGGACATTGTAATAAATTTTCAGACACTAAAAAAATAAATCTTTTGAAACAGTGTCTTTTAAAAATGGAAGGCTTTAAATTAAAAAACAAGGTAAGATAAAATATGCAAAGTGAATGGACAATAAAAAGCAAAGATAAAAAGGCCTTGAAAGATCACAGAGTGTGCTTTTTTTGTAAACGTTTCTTTTGTACTGGATATATTCATCCGCGTAACAGAATGCTTTGTTCAGGTGTTTTACCACAATGGGATTGGCTTTATCTTTTTATGCGGGAAGTAAAAGCAACAGATACTTGTAAAAAGTTTATGATAAACAAAATTTTTGAAAAACAAAAAAAGAGATAAAAATATGTCAGAAAACATCGATAAAAAATTTTGTGGTTTTCAGGCGGCACATGTTGTTATTTCGGAACACAATAACAACGGCGAATGCAAATGTTTGGGCTGTGCGGGATGTGGTTGTCAAAGTTGCCAACAGTATAAAGATTTGTTGGATGAATCAGACAGAAAAAATCAACTGAAACTTGAACGTTGTATAAGTTGCCTTAAACAAAGATAAGAAATGACACGATATAAAGTAAATCTTGAATATGATGGAACAAATCTGATTGGTTGGCAAGAAAATACCCAGGGACCATCTGTACAATCGCTGTTGCAAGATGCGATATTTAAATTTTGTGGTGAAAAAGTTGTGGTGTATGGTGCGGGCCGAACTGATGCTGGTGTTCATGCAATCAACATGGTTGCGCATTTTGATTTAGAAAACGAACAAAATGCAGAAACCGTCAAAAAGGCTCTGAATTTTTATTTGATAGAAGAACCTGTATCTGTTTTAAATTGTGAAAAAGTTAGTGATGATTTTCATGCGCGTTTTTCTTGTGTAAAAAGACATTATAAATATGTTGTTTTGAATCGTGGTGCACCTGTTGTTTTACAAAAAAATCGTGTTTGGTGGGTACCACAGAAATTAGATATTGAAAAAATGAAAATTGCAGCGCAAAAACTGATTGGAAAACATGATTTTACATCTTTTAGATCTGTTCAATGTCAATCTAAATCGCCAATTAAAACTTTGGATTCTTGCTCTATAACACAAAATGGTGATGAAATAATATTTGAATTTTCTGCGCGTTCTTTCTTGCATCATCAGGTGCGCAATATGGTTGGTACTTTGGTTGAAATCGGTATTGGCAAAGATTTAGATATAGATAAAATTTTTGACGCAAAAAATCGCAGTGCCGCTGGTGTTAATGCACCATCGTCTGGTCTGTTCTTTGTGCGGGCGGATTATGCCACGGACGAAGATTAACGATTTCTGAAACGTGTCCATTTGGATATATCATTATTCCGTTTTGAAGTATTTTTCCATGGCAATTTGGTGCGCTTATATCAAAAGTTGATACTATGTAATTTATGCTTTTATCTGCACAAACTTTTTCCATGTTATCCAATACAGCAGTAAAGTTTTGCATATACGCTAAATTCCATTTTGGTGTTTTATAAACACAAAAGCCATGGTCGCATTTATATCGTGTGTTTTTATCAGGTTGCGTTTCATTGTTATACTGATACCAAGAATTAAATGCAAAATAATGTGCTGACGCGCGTGCTTTGTTGAACTGTAATTTACCGTTCACATTAAAAGCAACCAATTCATGGTCTGGTGTCGCATAGAATAACGGTTTGCTTCGTGTCGCGCAAACTATAATCGCAAATGAAATAAATACAACGCACAAAACATAATTTATATTTTTGATAAAGAAATTTTTAGAATCTGGTTTTTCTGTTAAAACTAAAAATAGAAGTCCAAAAATACTTAAAACCAAAACAGTGTTTGAAATATAAGGTGTTGATAAATTTGCATATGGTAAATCTGAAATGTGTGTTGCGAGTGTTAGCGCGAAATTATAAACACTGTTTGCAATGTCTATAAGAAAATGACCGCCGAACAGCGCAGTGATTGTTCCAATTATTACCAGCGGCATAACCGCAATTGAAAATATCGGTAAAAGAACAATATTTCCAATTAAACTGTAAAGAGGAATATAACCAAAGTGAGCGATTATAAACGGCAAGGTAAATATTGTCGCAACCAAAGCCGTCATAAATAACATAGCGATATAATGAAAAATTCGCTGTAATGGTGCGCGTTTTATATACTCTTTCCCGTCAAAGAACCAGAGTAATCCGAATATTGCGGCAAAAGATAATTGAAAACCTGCGTTCATAATCGAAAAAGGATTTATAAAGAAAATTATCAAAAATGCCAATGCCGCATTGCGTAAAGATAAAACGCCACGCCCAAGTATTGTTGCGATGAATATCAGTGTTGCCATTAAAAATGCGCGCGTTGTTGCAACACTTATACCTGATATGCATAAATAAAAGATTAACCCAATCCATGCACAAATAATAGCGGGATATTTTGCTGGTATGCGTTTTGATACTTGTGGAAAAGCGCGAAATATTAAATAAAACAAAGCAAACAACCAACCACCAATAAGTGTCATATGAAAACCACTGATAGACCAAACGTGTCCAACGCCCACAGATTTCCAAATGTTGCTTTCGTTTTCTGGGATAACCTTTTTATAGCCCAAAACCAAAGCGTCTGTTAAAACAGAATTTGTTTTGTTATGAATAAATGTTCGAATTGTTGAGTGCGAATCTTGTTTTATAATTTCGTAATCTTTGAAAAAGCCAGTTCCCGATATTTTTGAAAAGTATGCCCACCGCGCAAAATCAAAAGAATCTGGTGTGTATCGGGCAGACGGGTGGAAAATACGCGCTTCGCCCGTTATTGTATCGCCAATATTTATGATATCTTTGTTGTCTTTAATAGAAACACGAATATTTAAATTTTTATCTGGTAAATTTTCATCAATTTGTTGTGCGGGAACGCTTAATAAAACACGCGCAGAATCAGGTGTGAAATCTATATCTTTGACGGTGCCGTTAATTGAAATAAAATCAAAAGAATCTTTGATTTGTGTTGTATCTGTAAATTGTGTAAAAGACATTGCATAAAAGAAGCCAAACACAAACAATGCAAGTGCGCGTATAAAAATATTTTTATATTTGTAAATAATGCCTGCCATCAGCAATGTTATTATAATTGGAAAATTAAAATTTGGCTCGACACCAATTGAAAAGTACAGTGCTGCACCAAATGCCATAACAAACGGCACCCAAAGAAATAAATTTTTATACTGAATATTCAGGATTCCTTTCATGCCCTGATTATAGGATTTTATTCGCGAGCTGTGCAACTATTTTCCAAAAATAAAGTCAGGGTTTGAAGATATAGATATTATTGCATCTATATCGTCATTTTCGGCCGAATGTTGCTTGATTATTTTTCCACATTTTTCACATTTGTGCGTAATAATATAACCGTCTTTATCAGGCGCAACAGATATCGGGCGCATCATACCACCGCATGTCGATTGTCTGTCCCCAGGGGTATTATCAACGTGTTTTGACCAAAGACATTTTGGGCAATGATTTGTATAGCCATTACCTAAAACGTCTGCGCCACAATGGGCGCAGGTAAAATCTTCAATTCGTTTAGTAAATCTTTTCATTTATAATCCCAAAGCGTCGCGATACATTTTTGTTAATTCGTCTGCTTCGTCCAATTCATCTGGGTCCAGTTTGCGCAATCTTATCATCTGGCGAATGTATTTTGGATCGTATCCTGCAGATTTTGCTTCACTGTAAACTTCTTTGATATCAGCCGCCACAGCCGCAGCATCTTCGTTTAATTTTTCGATTCTTTCAATAATACTGGTTAACTGGGCGTTATCAAAAGCACCGTGATTTGCGTTTTTCATGACCTTCCTCTTGTTTTTTTATATACTTAGTTATAAACTATATGATATATTAACAATTACAAAAATCAAATAATTTATCAAAGCAGGAGAGAGCCTTGACAAGATTTACCAAAATTACAGCGTCTATCGGTCCAAATTGCGAAACACGTGAAATTTTGACAGAAATGATAAAAAATGGCGTTAATGTCTGTCGTCTTAATTTCAGTCATGATACTGGCGATGTCCAAGGTGCCAAGATAGATTTAATTCGTTCTATTTCTGAAAATTTGAACGTTCCTGTGGCGATAATGGTTGATATCCAAGGTCCCAAACACAGAATAGGCGATTTTGAAT
>DEBV01000002.1:20086-20408 GCA_002348925.1 Alphaproteobacteria bacterium UBA2947
ATCCACTAAAAATCGGGCAAAAATTTGTACTGGATTCTGACCCAACCCCAGGTAATGCGCATCGTGTTTTTTTGCCAGATACTGACGTTATGAAATCGCTTAATATCGGGGACAGAATATTATTAAACGATGGCAAAATAGAATTAAAAGTTGATGCTGTATTTGATGACGAAATTGAAACAACTGTTGTTCGGGGTGACGAAATATGGTCGCGACGCGGCTTTAATTTGCCCGATACAGATGTTGATACTGAAATTCTGACAACCAAGGACAGAAAAGACCTTGAATACGCTATAACAAAAAATCCTGATTATGTCGCGGT
>DEBV01000002.1:20509-22010 GCA_002348925.1 Alphaproteobacteria bacterium UBA2947
CTTTTGTTCGTGATTTTATTGCGCAACGCACAGCACACCCAATCAAGATTATTGCAAAAATCGAACGTCCAAAGGCGGTAGAAAGAATTGCTGATATTGCAGTTGCTGCAGATGGTATAATGATTGCGCGTGGTGATTTGGCGGTAGAATTGCCTTTTGAACAAGTCCCAGCGGTGTCACGTCATATTGTTCGTGAATGCAGAAAATTGAATCGCCCTGTTATTATGGCAACACAAATGTTGTCCAGCATGGTACATTTTGAATTCCCAACACGTGCTGAAATTTCAGATGTTGCAACGGCCGCTTATTTGCGGACTGATTCAACAATGACATCCGAAGAAACAACAATTGGTGATAATCCTGTAAATGTAATTCAAACAATGGACAAGATTTTGACTTATTCAGATATGGACGCAATTACAAATCCATATGATTGGTCGCGCCTTGATAATGTTCCAGAAAACGATTGGTCGCGTTCTGTTTCTTCGATGGCACATTTGAACAAAGCGGTTGCCATAGTTGTTTTTGCAAATGATACAGAAAGCACAACACAAATTGCTTGTCGTCGTCCAGATATTCCAATTATTGCGGTCTGTGGAAAAGATTATGTCGCAAATCAACTGTCCATGGTTCGTGGCGTATTTCCAATATTTGATAAATATTTGTTTGGTGAAAGATTGGCATTTGAATCCGCGAATAAATTCGGCATTGGATATGGCAAACTGGTTATTGTTGATGGCGATAAAATCAGTTTAAGAACAATTGGCTAAAAACGCTTTTTTATTATTGACCGAATTATAGAATTTTTACTATGATTTGTTTGTCATGAAGAGAGTTTTTTCATTTTTTATATCGCTTTTTATGTTGTGCAATATCGCAAATGGCGCAGAATATCGGGCTGTTTTGGTCGCAGATATAGACAGCGGACGTGTTTTATATCAAGAAAAAGCAAACGAATTAAATTATCCAGCATCTTTAACCAAAATAATGACTTTGTATTTAACTTTTGATGCGCTGGAACACAAAAGATTACATTTGGACGATTATTTAATTGTTTCGCAATATGCGGCAGATGCGCAACCTGTAAAACTGGGACTTGCCGCGGGCAGCAAGATTAAAGTTGAAGATGCAATTAAAGCGGTTGCAGTGCATTCTGCAAACGATGTCGCGCGCGTTTTGGCTGAAAATTTAAAAGGTGGTAAAGAAGGCAGTTTTGCGGCGCTTATGACGCGTGTTGCAAATGAAATAGGTTTGCAACATACAAATTTTGAAAATTCATCAGGTCTGCCGAATGATGACCATATGTCAACTGCGCGTGATATAGCGTTGCTGTCCATGGCGGTATATAAACACTTTCCACAATATTGGAAATATTTCGGAATTAAATCGTGGACTTATGATGGCAAAACTTATACAAACGGAAATCGTTTGTTGGCTTCATATCCTGGATGTGATGGTATGAAAACAGGCTTTACAAACAAATCAAAATATTCTTTGGTCG
>DEBV01000002.1:22048-49797 GCA_002348925.1 Alphaproteobacteria bacterium UBA2947
CATCATTTGATTGCTGTTGTTCTGGGGGCGGAAAACAAAGATGTTCGCGCCCAGGTCGCAACAAAAATGTTGAATCTTGGTTTTTCAAAACTTGGTGCATCAAATACGAATTACACTGTTCCAAAACAAACTTATACAACCGCGCCAACAAGTGCAAATCCTATCGCAAAATATGCAACAGATAAAAAACCAGAACCAAAGATAAATATGGCAACCGCCAGTGGTGGTACTGGTGTTCAATTTGGCGCTTTTTCGTCTTATACAACAGCGCAAAATCAGGTGAAAAAGGTAAAAGCCGCAACTGGATTAGATGCAGATATAGAACAAAATGAAAATGGACTTTATCGTGTACGTGCTAACGGTTTGTCTGAAAGTGCAGCACAAAATGCCAAGAATTTAGCAGTTGCAAATGGCATAGATTGTTATATCTTTCATTAAAGATAAATTAAGATGAATATAAAAATAGAAAAACTTATTAAACAATTTGCAAAATTACCACGTGTTGGAACGCGGGCTGCGACACGTATAGTTATTGGTTTGTTGCAAGACAAAACAGGCCGTGCAGAATCTTTGGCGAATGCTTTGTTAGATGCGGCAAAAACAATTCATCCGTGTAAACAATGTGGCATATTAACAGATGGTGAAGTATGCGAATATTGTTTAGATGATTCTCGTAAAAATGGGCAGTTATGCATAGTGCGCGATTTGTCTGATGTTTTGGTTTTGGAAAAATCAGGCGTGTTTCATGGACGTTATTNNCGTTATCATGTGTTGGGTGCAACTCTGTCTGGGGTAAACGGTATTACGCCCGATGATTTGAATATTGCGAATATATCAACGCGTATAAAAAACGAAGGAATCAAAGAAATAATATTTGCATTGCCGAATACTGTCGAAGGCAAAACAACACAACAATATATAATTTCTTCAATTGGAAATATTGGAATAGATTTTTCAGAATTGGCTTCGGGTGTACCACTCGGTGGTGATTTAGATTATATAGATGACGGTACATTAACGCTGGCATTTGGGGGACGTAAAAAATTATGACGAATAAGATTGCGTCTTTGCCCCCTGTGTCTGAAATGATGCGTGAAAGCGGTCTGGAACCAAAGAAACAATTTGGTCAAAATTTTTTGTTTGATTTAAATTTGACGGGACGTATCGCGCGCAGTGTACCTGATATAGAAAACACAACTGTCGTAGAAGTTGGCCCAGGGCCGGGTGGACTTACGCGTGCTATTTTGATGGCGGGTGCAAAAAAACTGGTTGCGATTGAAAAAGATAAAACAACACAACCAATTTTATCAAAGATTACTGATGCTGCAGATGGCAGATTTGAAGTTATTTATGGTGATGCATTAAAAACAGATTTGACCGATATTGGTAAAGACGGTTTTGCGGTGTGTTCTAATTTGCCTTATAACGTTGGCACAGAATTGTTGATTGGTTGGATGCATAAAATTGCAAGTGGTGAAAAGATAAAATCTTTGACGCTGATGTTTCAAAAAGAAGTTGCGCAAAGAATTATTGCAAATGTTGGTGATGCTCAATACGGCAGATTGTCTGTGTTGTGTAATTTAATTGCGGATACAAAAATATTATTTGATGTTCCAAACACTGCGTTTGTTCCGCGACCAAAGGTGCAATCTGCGGTGGTTCAAATTATTCCAAATAAAAACAAGATTAAGGAAATTGACGATATATCAAAACTTGAAAAATTAACGGCGAAATTGTTTGGTCAACGTCGCAAGATGATACGTGGAATTATAAAAACAGATTGGACACAATACGGTTTAAGTGGAACAGAACGTGCCGAAGAAATTTCACCAGAAACTTTTTTAAAAATATCGCGCAATATAGATGTAAATTTGCTATAATAAGATAAAACAGGAGAGAGAAAACATGTCAACAGCAACACTTATATTTTTCGCAATTACCTTTGTCGCAGTATATTTTATGCGACTGTTTAAAATGGGTACTTTACTGGCGTTTTTGTTAACTGGTATTTTGGCAGGACAACATGTGTTTGGTTTGTTTGAATTATCTGGGACTTGGAAATTCTTGGGCGATTTAGGCATTATGTTCTTGTGGTTTGATATTGGATTGCAAATCAACATGCGTCGACTTTGGCAATTAAGAAGGACTATTTTTGGTCTTGGTGCTTCTCAGGTTTTAATGGTAGCTGTAATGCTTTTTCCAATTTTAGCAGGCCTTACCACATGGTCTATAATTGGAACAATTATGATTTCTATGATTTTGGCGATGTCCAGTACATCTGAAGATTTACAGATACTGATTGACAGACACCAATTACAAACGAATATGGGACGTCAGACATTTTCAATTTTGTTGTTCCAAGATTTGTTGTCAATTCCATTGCTGGCAATGTTGCCTGTATTGGCGGGAAAATCTATAAACCTTGGTGCATCCGCTATCGATATTTTGGTAATGTCTTTTGGGTTAATACTTGGTGTTATAATTGTATCAAAATTTATTTTAAATCCATTAATGCGTGTTGTTGCGCGTGTACACTCCCAAGAAGCATTTGTTTTGGCAATAATGGTAAATATCGCGGTTTGGGCTGTTGTTTTAAGTTTGATGGGATTACCTGCTGCGTTGGGCGCGTTTTTGGCTGGTATGTTATTGTCCGAAACAGTATACAGACATCAGGTTAATGCCGCCATTGAACCGTACGCGACATTATTCTTGGCTTTCTTTTTCATTGTGTTGGGTATGGGTATAAATTTGCCGTTCTTGACCAGTCATTGGGTATTGGTACTGGTTGGTGTTGTCGGGTTGGTGTTTATCAAATTCTTGGCGTTATATATGGTTGCGCGTGTGCGTCTTGTGCCTTCGCGTGAATCTTTTTTAATGTCGCTTATCTTGGCGCAAGGTGGTGAATTTGGTTTGTTGATTTTACAAACTATGAAGAATAATAATATTTCTGCGATTCCACCAGAACACCAGGAAATATTGACTGCTATTATCATAGTTTCCATTATATTGACGCCAATATTGCTTTTGATATATGACAAAGTATTAAAATTTGGCAATTTGTTCAACAGTTCTGATAACAAGAATTTATCAGAAAGAATGTCAGATGAAACGCCAACTGTTGTAATTTGTGGATTTGGTCGTATGGGGCAGATTGTGGCGCAAATGTTAGAAACAGAACGCATATCATATGTTGCAATTGACGATAATGTTGATGAAGTTGTTATTGCGCGTGAAGCGGGATACAATGTTATCTATGGTGATTCTAAAAAGAAAGCAATTTTGTTGGCAGCGGGTCTTAAACCACGTAAAACCAAGGCAGTTGTTATTTCTTTGAATGAAGAAATTGCTGCACGAGATATTGTTCAAACCCTGCAAGGAATTGCACCACGTATGAAAATATTTGCACGTGCACACAATTTGAAATCTTCACATGAATTGCTGAAAATGGGTGTAACGTCTGCAACACCAGAAATTATAGAGTCTTCATTTATCTTGGGGGGCAGCGTTATGGAAAAATTGGGACTTCCAAAGCCAAAGATAAATTCATTGGTCGAATATTTACGTGAAAACGGCTATGAACATGTTAAAAAGCCACTTAACGTAAAACAATGATTTGTATTTGCTTTTGCGATATCTAATTGCTATATTTTCTGAAAACGGAGAAAAAATGAAAAAGTTTTTGAAATATATAGCAATTGTTTTTGTCGTTTTTGCTGCAGATTTCTTTTCTAAACAATATTTACTGAATTTATTGGCAGACAAATATGGCGATATTATTTTCAGCCCTAATTCGATTTGTGCTAAATGCCATATAAACGGTGTGATTATATCTTGGAAAGATTTAATTGGCGGTGATTATGGTCTGTCTAATTTATTCAATATCCACTTTGTATGGAACAAGGGCGTATCGTTTTCTGCGTTTAACTTTATGATGCCAATTGTTCTGGGGATAATAACCGCGTTGATAATTTTATGGCTGATTTATTATATGGTAAAGAAAGCCTGTGATTACGAATACTTACCATTGGCGTTTATCATCGGTGGCGCGATTGGCAATTTTGTGGATCGGGTTCGTTTTGGTGCTGTTGCAGACTTTATACAATGGCATATCGGCGGACTTTGGACTTTCCCTGCGATATTCAATGTTGGTGATGTATTTATCACTTTTGGTGTGATTTTATATTTAATAAATATGTTTATAAACAGAAAAAAATGTTCGTGTAAATAAAAGGAAAACAAAAATGGTACAGTATATGGATAATCAATCTGGTTTCAATCAGTGGAATCGAATGAACGCGAAAAAGCCATCAAAAATATCTGGTTTTTGGTGGTGGATGTTGTTGTTCTTGTTTGCGTGGTGGATAATGGGTACGTGGTTTAAGCCACAAAATACAGAAATAAAAGAAGTCGCGCCGATAACCATTGAACAATCAAGCGCAGAAAAACAAAATATTTCAAACGAAGATATTTCTTTTGATGTTCAGGGCTTGCGTATTTCAAATGTGGCGCTGAATAAACATAAAAAAGATTCTAAATCTGACGAACATGTTGCACTTTTGAATGCAGCAAACAATTTCGTTGAAATTGGTTATGTATCATCTGATATTTCTGTGCCAAATATAAATACGCATTGGGAAAAGAAGAATGATGAATTGCATTGGAATGCGTCCAATGTGCATTTTACGCGTAATATAACAACAGACGGTTATGTTATAAAGATTTCAGACACAATTAAAAACTCTTCGAACAAAGAAATAAGTGTTGCGCCATATGCACAAATCACACAAAGCACAAATGATAAAACTGCATCTGTGGTTGAAACAGGTGGTGTTGTTTATGCTAATTCTGACCTTGATTATGTTGGTTGGAATAAATTAGATAAAAAATCAGTCGCATATTCTTCTGTGAATGCATCGTTTGGGTTTGCAGAACAATATTGGGAAACAATCGCTTCAATGGATGTAAAAGACCAAACAATCAGTTTAAAGAAAAGTGGTGATTTATACTTTGCACAAACAAATGCGGGTGCTGTAAAAATCGCACCAAAAAGCGAATCTGAAATAAACACTTATGTCTTTACAGGACCGCGTCAAAGTGATGTTTTAAAAGCGGCAGAAAAAAATATTCCTGGGATAACAAAAACTATGGATTACGGTTGGTTTTGGTTCTTTGCACAACCTATGTTGTGGATGATAAATTGGTTGTATGTTTTGGTGGGCAATTATGGTATTGCGATTATTTTAATGACTTTGATTTTAAGAATACTGATATGGCCATTAACACGTAAATCTTATGTATCAACAATGTTAATGCAAAAGATGCAACCAGAATTGCAACGCGTTCAAAAATTGTACGCCAATGACAAAGCCCGTCTTCAAATGGAAATGATGAAGGTTTATCAAACTCATAAAACTTCGCCTATGTCGGGTTGTTTGCCAATGCTGATTCAGATTCCAATCTTTTTCGCATTGTACAAGGCGTTGTTGATATCTGTTCCAATGCGTTCAGCACACTTTTTGTGGATATCTGATTTGGCGGTAATGGATCCTTATTTCATATTGCCAATAATCATGGGGGCAACAATGTGGTTGCAACAGTATTTGCAAACGCCACCACAAACATCAAATACAAATGATATTGCTGCATCGACCCAGCGCGTAATGAAATGGATGCCTGCATTATTCACAGTGTTATTTGCATGGATGCCAGCGGGTCTGGTGTTGTATTGGACGGTGTCAAATGTATTTGGTATTTTACAAATGTATATAATCAAGAAAACAATGAAATAAAAAAACGCCCTTTGGGGTGTTTTTTTATTTTTTGTTTAAATAATCTAGCAGGCTCTGCGGTGTCTGTATTTTTATATTTTTAATGCCACACACATGCTTTGTAAATTGAACACAGGTAAGACAAAGCAGGGCAGGTGTTTCTTGTGTCTTGATCGGATATTTGATGAAAATCCATCCATGTTTTTTAAGTAATTTTAAATCGCTTTTTTTAACAACAATTTTAACTGTTTTATTCACGCGCACAAATTGGTAAATTGTTGCATTGTTTTTATTAACCGAAACAGGTGCGCAGTGTTTGTATTTTTTACAAAATATTTTTGCATAAAACTTGTTAGAATAATTTGAAAAACCAATATACAACATAATATAACCTTTTAATTAAAATTTAATCAACCAGCCAGCCCTTTTTCAATGCAGATTCACTTATTGTGTCCATTGCTGATTTCCAGAGTGCTGCCGCACGATTTTCAGAATAAATATATTGGTGTGGTGCGCGTTTTTTATCTCCAAATTTTTTCATAATTGCCAGTTGTTCTTCACTTAATTTTCCGCATAAATAAAGTTTAGTAATTAAACTTTCCACATCTAATATTTCGCAAGGTCTTTTTATCGAAGATTTATGATAACGAAAACCGTTTTGAATAGATTTAGAATATAAAAACCAGAACCAAAGTTGTTCTGCATTTTGAAATTTTTCCGTCGCATTTATTTCGTCTTTTTTTATTGTATTTGTTAACATAATGTTTTCTCCTTTTGTTTGTTTTGTTAATTAAAAAAAGTGCATCGTTTCCTGATGCACTTTAAGTTATACAAAAAATCGAATCTTGTAAAATTATACAACTGTAAATAGAAACACGAATCGAAAAACCGATTCGAAACGAATATTTTGCTGTTGGCAATCGAATCGACTTAATTAAAAAATCCGCATTTGCGGATTCTTTTTACTTAACTTCTATTGGTGGAAAACAATCGCCACCACTATCTGGACAACAGTTAAATCCTGCAGCGCCCATATCGGTATAGGTTTCGCCCGCACAGCACCCGTTTGCATCAGGCGCATTACCATCATCGCAAGTTAATACTTCTGCTGCTGCGGCTTCTTCTGCAACAAAATCATTTGGTTTTGCCCATGGATTAACTATGTTGTCGTTGTCATCGTATTTTAATCCAAGCACTTCTGTGTTGTATGCTTTTTTCTGTTCGTCTGTGCCAGATTGAACGAACGTGCCTGTTGTTTGATTAAATTGAACATCTCCATATTTTTCTGCTGCTTGAGTTTTTACACTTTCATTGTACGCCGCTTGTTTAGCATTGTTCTTTGCCTGATAGTTTTGTGATTCACAGTACATATAAACTGTTCTGTAATCCGAACCAGAATTAGCCCAATTAGAACCAATAGTCACTTTGCCGTTCTTATCTGTTGTGCAATATTGCATCAAATCAAATGAACGAACCTGACCAACCCATGAAGAATCTTTTGTGTCTATTTCAACTTTGTTTTTCAAACTTGCCCATGAACGACGTTTTTCTGAACCGTATGTTGTAAACGCACATTTTTTACCTGGATTATCTTCTGCATCACATGTGACAATCAAATCAACTGGTGAAAAGACATTTATACGCGTACCCGCGGCAATAGAAAACGGTGGTACTGTATTATCGATTGCATCAACCAATAATTTTTGAGTAATTTTATTCCATGTGTTAATAATTTCTTGTTTCGCCATTTCTGATGAACGGATTGTACCAGATTGAACAATCGTATTATTATCCAAATCAATTTGACTTATAACAGTATCTGCAATTGGCGAAATCATATTAACCGCCGCAGGAACCAAAGATGTCAAAATTGGCATAACCATTTGTTCAACATAATCGGTACTGCCGTGCCCTGGGACACCCATACGACCCTGGGCATCAGCAGAATAAGGATCTTGGTCATCGTCTTCAAAATTGAATTCTACGCCGTCTGGACGAATAAATTGGTACCATTTGATATTCATACGGCCAAATGCCTGGTATGGACCTGGCAGGTTGCCGTCCAGATAACCCATTAACAATGTACCTGTTGGTAATATTATTGTGCGACCATCATCAGAATAAACATTTCTGTCAACCGTTGCACGAACAGGGATACTGTGATTTTTTGAAGGGTCGCATGGTCCAGATACTGTTTTTGAACATCCATAAACACTGGGGTCTGCGCGAACTTCGGAAACGATAGTTGCAGGAATCGGTTTAAATTGACGCAATATAAATGTTCTGTCATATGGACGTGAAGAAATTATCGATTCAGCAGTAGTAGCAGAACCTTTTAGAGCCGCGTAATCATACTTTTTTTCACCCCATTTTTCCCAATCATCATTGAACAGATTCCTCATAGCGTGTTCGTTATCATATGTTTTTCCGCCTGTTTCCCAAACTGCACCTTCTCCGAATGTTCCGTTGCTGGTTGGTGCAACAGAAGAACGTGGTGATGCCAATTTTGGAATGGATAAATTTCTTGAACGGACATTACGATAACCAATATGATCTGAATCTGTACCGATTTTTGAACCGTCTTTTAACGAAGTAATAACGCCAGTTGCTATATCATATTTACCAGTTGGATTCGAACAATCTTTGTCAGAGAACGGATGAAAATAATTCGCACCACGTTCTGGTTTTATCCAACCAATTTGACGACCAGATTGATCGTATCCTGGAATTGCAAATTCAGAACATGTTTCAGGCTGTAAAACAAATTCATCTTTTTCTTTCAACGGATTTTTTACTGCAACAGTTTTTATTTCCTTGGCTGCTTTTTCAATTATTGGCGCAAGCTCTTCTTCGTCTTCTTCTGGTTCAATAACAACAGGTTTTGGTGCAACCACAGGTTTCTTTTCCACAACTGGTTCAACTTTCTTTGGTTCTTCTTTTTTCCACGAAGAATATTTAACAACAACTTCTTGTGTTTTTACCAATTCTGGTTGTGATTCAACATACCAATTTATTTTCAAAGTTGCTTCTGTTTCTTTTTGCACAAACGTTGGTTTATAAATAACCTTGATTATGCATAAATCAGTTGCGCCATCACGACAATTATCAGTTGTTTTTATACCGTCTGCCTTGATGTCTATATCTTTGATAATAACAGGTGCACTGACCGAAACAGTGATGCTTTCATTTTCTGTTTTTCCAACTTCGATACCTGTTAAATCAACAGATTGTGGATCCACTTCAAAGGAAAGATTTTCGTTCATTTTTTCTGTTGGTGTGTTGTTTGATTTATGCCCCAACAACAAAGCCAACAAAATAATCACAACAACAAACGCCGCACCCAACAATATCCATTGGATATGTTTTGGTGTATTGTCTTTAAATTCTTTAAACTGTTGTTTTAAATTTTTCATTTTCTTTTATTGTATTCTTACCACGTGACAACTTGCACCGCTGAACTTTAATAATTGGTCGCATAATCTTTGCGCTGTATCTATATCAGACAAAGGCCCAATGCGTAAACGATATAAACGCGCGGTTGCAGAATCAGAACCCAAATCACCAACGCCTTGTTCATCAACCGCAAAGAATACACTATTTTTATACGGACTTAAAATACCTTCGCCATCATCGCCACTAAATTTAGCCAATAAACTGGTCCAGTAATCATTTAAAGCCTTTACCGAAGTGTCAGATTTTAATTCAACTGCAACGCCAGCCTGGTTGCTGGAAATCAGTGGAATATTTGTTTGTGGCAAATAAGAACCAGCTGTAGTGCGTGCTGTTGGAATCATATTAACACCACCAGCATTGCCATACATTGCATTTGGTTGGTCATATACATACATAGGTGTTGCACTGTAATCCATGATGCTTTGGTTTATCGCATATTGTTCGTCAGTGTATGCAACAGCATTCAAAGATTGGTTTGCCGCCAAAGATTGTGCAACATTTGCTTCTGCCAAAGCCATAACAGATGCTGTATCTGCAATCAAGAAAGGCTTAGCACGTTTTTTGATGCAAACAATTCTCTGACCACTGCGCAGAACCATATCGCCAACTGCTTCGACTATCAGTAAACGACCATCTTCGCCGTCTGTGCGGAATCCGACAGGGCTTTCGCCACCTTCAACTAAAAGTGATACGACTGGACGTTGTGTCATAGAAATAACTTTGTCGCCGAAATCGATGTATGTGAATATGCGGTCACGCCATACACGTTCAGGTGCAATAACATAATCATCAGGATTTGGAACAAATATATCCAAATCAAAACGGAATTCAGACGGGTCGATTTTCATTGTTTTTATCCATCCGTAATCTTCACCGTCAACACCGATAGTGTTTGTTGTAGTTGCGGCAGATTTGTTAAATACAGACCCCATAGAACCACCAGCCGCAGTTGTTGTGGAAGTTGGTATGTTTGCTTTGCCACCCAAAGATACATCAACTTGAGAATAAGTGATTTCACTGGAATTCACAGGATATGCACGCAGATAAAAGATATAAGTGTTTCCAGATTGCCCGGTTACAATCATATTTGTATCATTACCAGCATTACCAGAAGATGGTGTGATATACATCGTATTGCCACCTTTGTCTGGTTTTATTTCAAATAAACCGTCGTTTCCAACAACTGCATCTGCAATTTTTTCGCCATTTGGCAATACTACCAAAGTTGCCATGCCTGCACGTGTTTTGATTGGTAAAACAGTTCCTGTTGTCCAGGTAAGATTTGCATAACCTGGTTTTGTAGAACCAGCGGTCATATTTGCGTTTGGATTGTCCCATGCTGCCTGAAAAGTTGCTTCTGCATATGCAGGAAAAGCGCAGCATAAAACCGCCAACAAAGAAATACTTAATTTACATGTTTTTACAAAAGTCATGTTTTCCAATCCTTACCTTTTTCAAATCTTTACCAAGATGCCACATCTGAATCAAGTGGGTCGCCGCGACCATCCAGAATATCATATTGGACGACCTGAATTCCCAGCGGATTATTACGCAGTTTTTCCAGGTTTTCCAACGTTCCTGATATCTTTTCATCCAGATCAGATTTTATCCTTATTTGTATCTTATAATTTTTTTGCGTGGTCTGTCCACCACTATTTTTGCAAACCCAAGTAAATTTTACATTGTAAGTGTCGTTATTCATTTTTAATACAGGTTTGTCGTTATTCGGACTTGAAAAATTCACATCACAAGAAACATTTGGCAATTGGTCGCCCAGCGCGAATTCTTTATAAAGAGGTGTTTTTACCATTTTTGAAAAAATATCGTTCGCAGACCATGGTTTAACAATCCTTGCCCAGTTTCTGCGTGTTGCGCCAGGTACCGCGGACAAAGTATTTCTTGCAATTACATATTCGCGTACAAAGCCTTCTTTGTAATTATTCAGTGCGACTTTGTTATTACTGCTGCTTGGATCAAGTGGTTCAATAACAACATTTGCAGAACGGGTAGGGGTGTATAAAAAGAAAACTTCTGGTCTTTCCAGTGGCATCATCTTCATCAAAGTAAACACTAACGCGCCCAAAACGACGACAGACGTGGCCAACACAAAGGCCAGAATTCTGGACATTAAAACGGGCGGTTGAACTATTTTTGCCACAACTTCTCCTACATATTTATTAGAGATTGTAGAAAATTTTATTTATATAGCGCAAGTAAAAAATGATGCTTTTTTGATTTGTTTTTGACTTTTTTTGTTGAACCAAGGATTTACTTTTTTGCTTGCGCAAAATTTTAAAAACATTTATAATATTTCCGCTTGATTTTTAATATAGGTGTGCTATGCTCTAACCGATTATCAGTATAAAATGGCAAAAATGCTGGGGTGTGGTTATGGGCACAGATGCGTAGAATGTTATAAAAGGGGCTTAGTTCAACGGTAGAATATCGGTCTCCAAAACCGCGGATAAGGGTTCGATTCCTTTAGCCCCTGCCAGAAAAATGTTGATAACCAACGCAAAAAAGTGGAAAATACATGAAAAAAGTAATAGAATTTATCAAATCAGTACGCAGTGAATGGTTTAAAATTGTATGGCCAACACGTGAAACTGTTATTCATACTACATTTATGATTTTGTTGTTTTCGGGCTTGGCTGCGTTGTTCTTTTTTGTTGTTGACAGTATTTTAAATGCTTTGGTGAACTGGATTTTCTAAAGAAATACAAAGGAAAGTGTCATGGAAGAAAAAATGCAGTGGTTTGTCGTTAATGTTCACACGTCTTGTGAAGACAAAGTTGCACGTGAATTGCGCGAACAAATAGATAAACGTAAATTAAATGCTTATTTTGGTGAAATTTTGGTTCCAACACGCGAAGTTTCCGAAGTAAAAGCAGGTAAACGTGTCAAAACAGAAAAAAAGTTTTTCCCAGGATATATTGTTGTTCAAATGGTTATGAACAATGAAACCTTTTCTTTGGTAAAACTGATGCCAAATGTTGTTATGTTTTTGGGTCAGAAAGTTAAAAACCAATCTAAACCAATTCCTATCAGTGAAGCAGAAGCGCGCCGCCTGTTGAAACAGGTCGAAGAAGGTTCTGTTGTTGCTGAAGATACTGTCTATGAAGATGGTCAAGAAGTACATGTTATCGATGGGCCATTTGCGAACTTTAATGGTATCGCATCTAATGTTGATAATGTTAAACAGAAAATGACAGTAACGATTTTAGTATTTGGACGTGAAACCAGTGTTGAATTGGAATTCGCCCAAGTCGAAAGAATTTAACCGCTTGGTTAAATAAAACTGTGGTAGATGCGCCACATCGCACCACAACACTAACAAGAAAAAATGAGGTGAAAAAATGGCAAAAAAAGAACTTAAAGGGATTGTTAAACTGGTCGTACCAGCGAAACAAGCTAACCCAGCTCCTCCTATTGGGCCAGCTTTGGGTGCTGCGGGTGTTAACATCGCAGAATTTTGTAAACAATTTAATGACAAAACAGCAGATAAAGAACCAGGAATGCCAATTCCTTGTATAATCACTGTTTATACAGACCGCAGTTTCGAATTTATTATGAAATTGCCACCTGTGTCATATTATATTAAGAAAGCTTTGAAATTGAAGATTGGTTCTCATAAACCAGGTCGTGATTTTGTCGGCACAATTTCAAAAGCACAAATCGAAGAAATTGCAAAGAACAAAATGCCTGACTTGAATTGCTCTACAATTGAATCAGCATGCAATATCGTTGCTGGTCAATGTCGTTCTATGGGCGTAAAGGTGGAGGAATAAGTCATGAAAGTATCAAAAAGAAAACAAACTTGGGCTAATTTGGACGCCAAAAAAGTTTACGCTTTGGATGAAGCAATTGAAACATTGCGTGGTTTTTGTTCTAAAAAATTCGACGAAAGTTTAGAAA
Source organism: Alphaproteobacteria bacterium UBA2947 (assembly GCA_002348925.1). Lineage (GTDB taxonomy): Bacteria > Pseudomonadota > Alphaproteobacteria > Rs-D84 > Rs-D84 > Enterousia. The sequence continues at coordinate 35,185 of DEBV01000002.1, forward strand.
TTGCAATCAAATTAGGTATTGATGTAACAAAGGCTGATCAAAACATTCGTGGTATGTTATCTTTGCCAAACGGCACAGGTAAAAAAGTCCGCGTTGCAGTGTTCACAGTCAATTCACAAGAAGATGCCAAAAAGGCAGGCGCTGATGTTATCGGTGGCGAAGAATTGATTGAAAAAGTTGCAAATGGATTTTTAGATTTTGATCGTGTTATTGCTACACCTGATATGATGCCAAAGATGTCAAAAGTTGCACGTGTTTTGGGACCAAAAGGCTTAATGCCAAATCCAAAATTGGGTACCGTCACAAATAACGTAGCAGAAGCAGTTGCCAGTGCAAAAGCAGGACAAATTGAATACCGTGCTGAAAAGAAAGGTATTATCCATGCTGGTATTGGTAAAATGTCTTTTGAAACATCTAAATTGGTCGAAAATGCAAATGCTTTGATCGAACAATTGAAAAAAGTTAAACCTGCATCTGCCAAGGGTCAATATATCTTGGGTGCATCTGTTGCAACAACCCAAGGTCCAGGTCTGAAAGTTGATGTAAAATAATTTTATGGTGGGCATAACCCACCATAAACCGAGATTTCTGTCCAAGACTGATGGTGTGAAGAAAATCACTTAATTCCCATCATAGACAAAGAAAAATTCTTTGGGGCAGGAACCAAGCCCCACCCGTGGCGAAAACCACAGATGGAAATATTAACAAAAAGCTTAAAAGGATATAAAAAGATGAAACGCGAAGAAAAATCAGATTTGATTTCAGCGTTGCAGTCGTCCTTGAAAGAAGCAGACGGTGTTTTCGTTATCGAAAACCATGGTTTGACTGTGAAAGAAATGGAAACTTTGCGTAATGAATTGCGTCCATTGGTTTCTACTTTCAAAGTTGTCAAAAACCGTTTGATGAAATTGGCGTTGAAAGACACTAATTTCGAAGCTGTATCTGATTTGATGAAACACCCAACAGCAGTTGCAGTTGCAACAGATGCGTTGGCTGTTACAAAAGTATTGGCAAAATTTGCCGAAGAACACCAAAAATTGACAATTTTGGGTGGTAAAATTGATGCAGAACTTCTGGATGTGAACGGCGTTGTGCAATTATCCAAGCTTCCATCTATGCTCGAAATTCGTGGTACTATCGCACGTATATTGATAGAACCAGCATCACGTCTTGCACGTGTTTCAGCAGAATATGGAAAAAAAGAAAATTAATAAAAACTCACAAGGAGTATTAAAATGGCAGATATTCAAAAAATAGTTGAAGAATTGTCAAAATTAACTGTTCAAGAAGCAGTTGAATTATCAAAAGCATTGGAAGAAACATGGGGCGTAAGCGCTGCTGCTGCTGTTGCAGTTGCTGCTGGTCCTGCTGCTGGTGCTGCAGCTGAAGAAAAAACAGAATTTGATGTTATCTTGGCAGAAGCTGGTGCAAACAAATTGGCTGTTATCAAAGCTGTTAAAGACATCACAGGTTTGGGTTTAGGCGAAGCAAAAGCTTTGGTTGAATCTGCACCTAAGGCTGTTAAAGAAGCAGTTGCAAAAGATGAAGCTGAAAAAATGAAAGCGACATTGGAAGCAGCTGGTGCAAAAGTAGAAATGAAATAATTTCTATTTTTATCGAAATCGCAAGATTTCACAATAATTGCAGAAATGCAATTTTCGCCGCCCGCTGAAGACCTAAAAATCTACGGCGGGCACACAGGCGTAAAAAGGTTTTATACTTTTTTCGTTTGCAAAATACAAAAAAAAGACAAATAAAAAGGATTCAGAAAATGGCAGTTATCCAGAAACTTAGAAAATCTTTTGGTAAAAGTTTTTTGCAAACTCCGCTTCCTGATTTGGTTGAAATTCAGTACAATTCTTACAGAGATTTCTTACAGGCAGATGTAGCCCCAGAAAACAGAAAAAATATCGGGCTGCAAAATGTGTTCAAATCTATGTTCCCAATTAAAGATTATGCGGGAATCGCAGATTTGGAATTCATTGAATATACTTTGGACAAACCTGTATACAATGTTCACGAATGTATGCTGCGTAATTTAACTTACTCCAGCAAACTGAAATTGAAGCTGAGATTGATTTTATGGGATATCGCAGAAGATGGAAAAAAATCTTTGCGTGATATCAAGGAACAAGAAATATTTATGGGCGACGTTCCTTTAATGACAGAACGCGGCAGTTTTATTGCTGCTGGTGTGGAACGTGTTGTCGTTTCTCAAATGCATCGTGCCCAGGGTGTAGTATTTGGTACAACAAAAGAAGCAAAAGTTGCTGGAAATCCAGAAACATATACAGGACGTATAATTCCTGAACATGGTTCTTGGATTGATTTTGAAGAATCCAAAGGCATTATCTATGTTCGTATCGACCGCAGACGCAAAATCCCTGCAACAGTGTTGTTGCGTTGTTTGCCAGCCGCAAGCGACGAAAAGAAATTTGCTGCGGATCCACGCAAAGCCAACATCGCGGGTATGAGCGCCGAAGAAATTCTTTCGACATTCTATAAACAAATCCCATTATCTTTTGATGGCAAATTGTGGGTTGGTGAAACGAACGTATTCGAAGGCTTGGATAAATATCGTTTGAATTACGATTTGATAAATCCAAAAGATAAAAAAGCCATGGCAAACAAAGGCGATCGTTTAAATGCTAAACGTTTGTCAAAGATTATGGCTGCGTCCAAGAAATTTGGTATTGAACGCGATGCCTTGATTGGTGAATACTTGTTCAGTGCTGTTAAAAACGGCGAAGAAGTTTTGTTCCCAGAAGGCACAGAAATCACAGATGAAGTATTAAATGAAATTGAAAAATTGGGTGTTAAAAACATTTCCTTGATTTCAATAGATAATACAACAATCACATCTCATATGCGCAATACTTTGGTCGCTGATAAAACTTCAAATCGTGAAGAAGCACTGATTGCTATCTATGATTTGGTACGTCCAGGTGAACGTCCAACATTAGAAGCGGCAATCAATTTGTTCTTGCGTCAAGGTTTTGATCCTGCATATTATGATTTGTCTGCGGTTGGTCGTTTCAAAATGAACAAACGTTTGAAAATCGATTCAGGTAAAAAACCAGAAGACGAACGTACATTGACCAAATCTGATTTCTTGGCGGTTTTAAAGACATTAACAAACATCATCGATCACAAAGATGTTATCGATGATATTGATAATTTGTCTAATCGTCGTGTTCGTGCGGTTGGTGAATTGTTTGAACAAACATTCCGCAATGGTATGTTGCGTATTGAAAGATTGGTTCGTGAAAGTTTGACTTCTCCGAATATTGCAACAATGCAACCACAAGATGTTATAAATGCAAAACCATTGATGTCTTTGGTTTCTGAATTCTTGGGAACATCACAGTTATCTCAATTTATGGATTCTTATAACCCATTGGCCGAAGTTGAACACAAACGTCTTATTTCTGCATTGGGTCCTGGTGGATTAAACCGTGAACGCGCTGGCATCGACGTCCGTGACGTTCATCCAACACACTATGGAAGACTTTGTCCAATTCACACCCCAGAAGGTGCGAACATTGGTTTGATTTCACACTTGTCATCTTATGCACGTGTTAATCCATACGGATTTATTGAAACACCTTACTATGTTGTTAAAAACAGCAAAATTACCGAAGAAATGGTATATTTGACTGCTGATGAAGAATTGGGTCATAAAATTGCCCAAGGAAACACACCAACAACATCCGCTGGTGTCTTGGCAGAAGATATGGTTACCGCACGTGTTGACGGTGAATTTACAATGGTTCCAAAAGACGAAATCGATTTAATCGACGTGGCGCCGCGTCAGGTAGTATCTATCGCAACTGGTTTGATACCATTTGTTGCTAACGACGACGCTAACCGTGCTTTGATGGGATCAAACATGCAACGTCAGGGTGTTCCACTTATGCGCGTAGAAGCACCATTGGTTGGAACAGGTATTGAACGCGAAGTTGCACGCGATTCACGCACTGGTAAAGTTGCAAAACACAGTGGTATCGTTGAATCAGTTGATGCAAATCGTATCGTGGTTAAATGTATGAATTCACGTAATGTTGTGACAGGTGTTGATATTTACAACCTTGACAAATTCCAACGTTCTAATGGTGAAACTTTGGTACACCAAAAACCATTGGTTCACGTAGGCGACAGAATTTCTGCAGGTGATATCATTGCTGACGGTTCTTCGATGAATTACGGTGAATTGGCATTGGGACGCAATGTGTTGGTTGCTTTCGTTCCATGGCGTGGATATAACTATGAAGACGCTATCGTGATTTCTGAACGTATTTCACGTGATGATGTTTATACATCTATCAAAATCGTTGAAAAAGAAATCAAATTGCGTGATACACAATTAGGACCAGAAAGTTTCACTCGCGATATTCCAAATGTTGGTGAAGAAGCGCTGAAAAACTTGGATGAATCTGGTATTATCTATGTTGGTGCCCGCGTAAAACAAGGTGATATTTTGGTTGGTCGTGTTTCGCCAAAATCTGAAACATTATTGACCCCAGAAGAAGCACTGTTGCGTAATATCTTTGGTGAAAAAGCTTTGAATGTAAAAGACACTTCATTAAAGGTTGGTCCAAACGAAGAAGGAACAGTTATCGGTGTTAACGTCTTGACACGTCATGGTGTTAAAAAAGACGACAGAACACAGATGATTGAATTGCAAAAGATTGAAAAAATCAACAAAGATCGTGATGAAGAAACAGCGATTGTTGAAAAAGGTTTTGCAGATCAAGTGTTCCAATTGGCTGAAAACGCAACTATTTCCGCAGGAACAGGCAGTTTGAAACCTTTTGTTGGTAAAAAATTAACAGCAGAAGTTTTCGAAGGTATCAGAGCGTCTGATATGAAAAAACTTGTCGTTTCCAACAAAGAAATTCAAGCAAAAATAGATGAATTGCGCGAACAACAAATAATCAAATTGAAAGATTTGAATGAACGCGCAGATGCTGAAATTGCAAAAGCAACAGAAAGCACATCTTTGGGTGCTGGTGTTTTGAAAGAAGTCAAAGTTTACATCGCGCACAAAATGAAATTGCAGCCTGGTGATAAAATGGCTGGTCGTCACGGAAACAAGGGTATCGTATCCCGCGTTGTTCCAATCGAAGATATGCCACATATGGAAGATGGAACACCTGTTGATATCGTTTTGAATCCACTTGGTGTGCCAAGCCGTATGAATATCGGTCAGATATTTGAAACACACCTTGGTATGGCGGCGCGTACATTGGGTAAACAAATCGGTGAAGTTTTGGACGAAGTAAAACAAAAACGTGCTGTAACCGATGATTTGCGCAATATTATGGGCAAGATATACGGTAAATCTGTTGCTGAAAAACTTGAAAAGATGACAGACACAGATGTTCGTGCTGAAGCAGCCCTTTTGCGTAATGGTGTACCAATGGCAACACCTACATTTGATGGCGCAACACCAGAAGAAATTAAAGCAATGTTAAAATTGGCTAAATTACCAGAATCTGGTCAGTTCACATTGTATGATGGTGTAACAGGCGAAAAATTTGCCCGTCCTGTCACAGTTGGTGTAATGTACATGATGAAATTGCATCACTTGGTTGATGAAAAGATTCACGCACGTTCAACTGGAAACTATTCTTTGGTCACACAACAACCTTTGTCTGGAAAGGCACACATGGGTGGTCAGAGACTTGGAGAAATGGAAGTTTGGGCATTGGAAGCACACGGTGCTGCACACCTGTTGCGCGAAATGTTAACTGTCAAATCTGATGATATTGTTGGCAGAAATAAAATGTATGAAGCAATTATTTCTGGAAACAACGATATCCAAACAGGTACCCCAGAAGCATTTAACGTACTTGTACGTGAATTGCGCGGACTTGGTTTGGCTTTAACACCAAAGAAAATAGACTAGTGGCCGGGCCCGCGGGCGATTTGTTCGCCCACCGGCCACAAGGCACTTTTAGTGACTTAAAAGGAGCAAAAACACATGACAAATATGTTGCAAAAGATATTTGGACAAATAGAAACCAAGGAACAGTTTGATGCTTTGCGTATTTCTATTGCGTCCCCAGAAGAAATTCTGTCTTGGTCGCATGGCGAAGTCAAAAAGCCAGAAACAATCAACTATCATTCCTTGAAACCAGAAGCAGAAGGTTTGTTCTGTCAACAAATTTTCGGACCTGTGAAAGATTACGAATGTGCATGCGGTAAATATAAACGTATCAAATTCCGCGGTGTTGTTTGTGAACGCTGTGGTGTAGAAGTTGGTTCTTCTGCTGTACGTCGTGAACGCATGGGACACATTAAATTGGCAATTCCTGTTGCACACACTTGGTTTTTACGCGAAGGCAAAATTGCTACATTGTTGAACAATTTGCCACAAAAGAAATTGGAACAGGTTATTTCTTATGATGCGTATATTGTGACAGAACCAGGTCTTACCAGTTTGAAGCAATATGATGTTATCAGTGAAGATGAATACCAAGCAGCAGTTGAAGAATTCGGTGAAGATTCTTTCCATGTTGGTATTGGTGCCGAAGGTATTCGTTCCATTATCGCAAATCTTGATATGGGCGATGAAAGAACACGTTTGCGCGCTGAATTGGCTGAAACAAAATCAGAAGCAAAACGTAAAGCGATTATCAAACAATTAAAGTTGGTTGAATCATTTCTTGATTCTAAAACAGAACCACAATGGATGTTGCCTGATGTTATCCCAGTGATTCCACCAGATATGCGACCATTGGTCACATTGGATGCGGGCCACGTTGCAACATCTGATTTGAACGATTTGTATCGTCGTGTAATTATTCGTAACAATCGTTTGAAAAGATTTATGGAAATGCATGCGCCTGAAATCATCGTTCGTAACGAAAAACGCATGTTGCAAGAAGCAGTTGATTCATTGTTCGATAATGGACACAAAGCACGTCCAATGGTTTCTCAGAACCGTCGTCCATTGAAATCATTATCTGATTCTTTGCGTGGTAAACAAGGTCGTTTCCGTATGAACATGTTGGGTAAACGTGTTGATTATTCAGGCCGTAGCGTTATTACACCTGGACCAACATTGCGTATGCACCAAGTTGGTTTGCCAAAAACAATGGCTTTGGAATTGTTTAAACCATTTGTTTTTGCAAAATTGTTGGCTGGTGATTATGCAAACACATTGAAAACTGCACGCAGAATGGTCGAAGCAGGCGAAGATATCGTATGGGAAATTTTGGAAAAAGTTATTTACCAACATCCTGTATTGTTGAACCGTGCACCATCTTTGCACAGATTGTCACTTATCGCTTTCGAACCAGTTTTGATTGAAGGCAAGGCAATCCGTTTGCATCCATTGGTATGTAAAGGATTTAATGCTGACTTTGACGGTGACCAGATGTCTGTACACGTTCCAATTTCATTGGAAGCACAGCTTGAAGCACGTACTTTAATGTTGGCAACAAATAACGTATTGTCACCTGCAAATGGTGAACCAATGACTGTTCCATCTCAGGACATGGTTTTGGGTGTTTACTACATCTCGTTGATGAACGGCGAACATGATGAAAAGAAATCACCAAGATTTTCTGGTATGGACGAAGTTAAATTGGCGCTGGAAAACAAAACAATTACATTGCATACACCAATTTATGCGCGTATCAACGGTAAAACTTATGCTACTACCGCTGGTCGTATGATTTTAGGTGAATTGTTGCCAAAATCTGACAATATGCCATTTGATTTGGTTAACAAAGTTATGCCAGTGAAAGAAATCAAAAAATTGTTGGCGACAACTTATGAACGTTGTGGCGACAAAGCGATGATTTTGTTGGCTGACGCCTTGAAAGATACAGGTTTCGAACAGGCTGTACGCAGTGGTATTTCAATCGGATTTGATGATATCGTTGTACCTGCTGATAAAGAAGCAATGATTGCGAAATCTGAAAAGGCAGCGGCAGAAATCGAAGAACAATATCAAAACGGTTTGCTCTCCAGTGGTGAACGTCATAATAAATTGATTGACTTGTGGCAACACACCACAGACGAATTGGGTGATAAAGCATATGCATCGCNNGAAATACCGAAGGCGACAAATGGAATTCTATCCATATGATGGCTTTGTCTGGCGCTCGTGGTTCAAAAGGTCAGATTCAGCAGTTGGCAGGTATGCGTGGTATGATGCAGAAACCAGACGGTTCTATTATTGAAGTTCCTATTATTCTGAACTTTAAAGAAGGTCTTACCATGTCTGAATACTTTACATCAACACACGGTGCGCGTAAAGGTATGTCGGATACGGCTTTGAAGACCGCGTCTGCTGGTTATTTGACACGTCGTTTGGTTAACCTTGCGATTAACACAGTTATCACAGAACACGATTGTGGAACACATGAATTTATTACTGCAAAACCAGTATATCAAGGTTCTACATTGACAGTTGCGCTGGGTGATGTGGTGTTGGGACGTACTGCGGCTCATGATATCGTTCATCCTTTGACCAAAGAAGTCATTGTAAAGGCAGGCGATTTGATTACCAAAGCAGCCGCACGTCAAATCAACGAATCTGGATTACCAAGCGTTGATGTCCGCAGTGTTTTGACATGCCAAAGTGATGGTTTGTGTGCAAAATGTTATGGTATGGATTTGTCCAGAAACGCGTTGGTACACGTTGGTGAAGCCGTTGGTTTGATTGCAGGACAATCTATTGGTGAACCTGGAACTCAGTTGACTTTGCGTACCTTCCACATTGGTGGTATTGCAGAAGGTGGTTCTGAATCTCACTTTATTGAAATGCCAGTAGGCGGAAAAATCAAATTCGATAATGTGAACACAATTACTAATTCTGCTGGTCGTGTTGTAGTATTGTCACGTACTGGTAAAATTGGCGTTGTCGACAAAGAAGGTAAAGAATTGTTCACAGTCGCGTTGCCATATGCATCTATGTTGTTGGTCAACGAAGGCGATAAAGTCGAAAAAGGTCAAAAAGTTGCAGAATGGGATCCATATTCCAATACAATTATTGCCGAAAAAGACGGTACTGTATCGTTCAACGATTTGATTGAAAATGTTTCTTACCAAGAAGAAGTCGATTCAATGACAGGTATCGTTTCCCGCAAAGTTATTAACTGGAAAGCGAACACCAAAAAGGCACTTAGCCCATCTATCAGATTGGTAGACGACAAAGGCAATATGATTTCACTGGGTGGCAAGAAAGTTGCTGAATATTTATTGCCAACATATTCAACTTTGAATGTGTCCAATGGCGATAAAATACATGCTGGTGACATCTTGGCACGTATCCCTGTACAATCAAAGAAGACAGGCGATATTACTGGCGGTCTGCCACGTGTTGAAGAATTGTTGGAAATTCGTCGTCCTGCGAATCCTGCATTGTTGGCCGAAGTTGACGGTACAGTCGAATTAGAAGATGCAAAATCAAAGATTATAATTCGTATTGAACCTGCTGACGGCACAGCACCTGTGGAATACGCAGTACCAAAAGGAACTAATTTATTGGTTCGCAGCGGTGATACTGTACGCAAAGCTGATAAATTGGTCGATGGTGATCCTGTACCACAAGACATCTTGCGTATCTTGGGTCAAAAAGCATTGGCACAATTTATGGTTGAACAAGTACAACAAGTTTATCGCTTGCAGGGTGTGTCTATCAACGACAAACACATTGAAATTTTGATACGTGAAATGACACGTCGTGTAGAAGTCAGCAATCCTGGCGATACTGCGTTCTTGTCTGGACAAGTTATCGACCGCGTTGATTTCGAAGAAGAAAACGCACGTGTTGCAAAAGACGGTGGTCGTGTCGCCGAAGCATCTCAGGTCTTGGTTGGTTTGACACGTGCTTCCTTGACTTCACGTTCATTTATATCCAATGCAGCGTTCCAACAGACAACAAAAGTATTGGTTGATGCGGCAATCAACGGTTCTACGGATAAATTGGTTGGCGTAAACGAAAACTTGGCTGTTGGTCGTTTGATACCAATTGGAACTGGTGCATATGTTCGTCGTGTTCGCGAAATCGCGAAACAAGAAGAACGTGCTGAAAAATTGGCACGCGAAGGTGGCGAACAACAACAGTTGTTGGATATCTAATAAAACAAACTTATACCTGGTATTTTCGCATTTGTGAAATGCCAGGTATTTTATGGAATCAAAGAAATGAAAGAAATACCTGCGATTTTTTGTGATATAGACGGCGTTGTAACGCATAAGTTTGCAGTGCCGAACTATGACCATTTTGGTGAACCAAATGAAACAATGATTCCTGTGCTGGAATGCTTGGGACGTGAATTTACATTGGTTTTTATCACAGGTCGTTGGGCAATGGGACAAGAAAAAGTTGAAAAACTGTTAAACGATTTATTGCCAAATGCTAAAAAATTGGTGTTTTGCAAATCGCATGATTATCCTGGCACAACCGCGGAATACAAATTGGAAACGATAAAAAATCTGGAAAAAGCGGGCTATAAATTTCATTTCGGCATAGATGACCACAGTGCTGTTGTGGGCCTTATGCACAATCACGGTATGTTTATTGCCCAGGCATTAAGCGATTAAACAAGTATTTTTTACTTGCAAATGGCGAATAATTGAATAGAATTAACAAAGTTAAATAAAAGGACTGTAAAATGGCGACTCCAAAAAGTAAAACAAGTAAAGCACGTTCTGCACAACGTCGTTCACATGACGCTTTGTCTGTGATGCCAGTCAGTGTTTGCAAAAAATGTGGCGAAAAGAAACGCCCACATCATGTTTGCCCTGCGTGTGGTTCAAAATAATACTTGATTAAGGGAAATTAAGGGGCGCGGGATATTTTATCCATTTGCCCCTTTTTTATTTAAAAATGTCAGATACAAAAAAAATAATTTCAGTTGATGCAATGGGCGGCGATCATGCTCCTGGTGCTGTTTTAGGCGGTATGAATCAGTTTCTTTACCAATACGGAGAAGACACAGCGTTTTTTCGTGTGTTCGGTAATGAAAAAATATTGCGTCCTATGTTAAAGAAATTTCCGCGTGTTGCACGTAATTGTGAAATTATACACACCGAAGGTGTTATTTCTGGGACAGATAAAGTGCGCGATGTTATTCGTCATGCACAAGATACTTCGATGTATATGGCGATTAAAGACGTTCGTGAAGGTAATTCGTCTGCGGTTGTATCTGCGGGGAATACGGGCGTTTTGATGGCTTTGTCCAAATTGGCGCTGAAAACAGTTGATGGTATTTCTCGTCCTGCGATAACAACAATGTTGCCATCTGGAAATGGTGATACACGCGTTGTTGGTCTTGATTTGGGTGCAAATGTCCATTGTGATGAAGAAATATTATTTGACTTTTCTATTTTAGGCAGTGTGTATGCCGAAATCATCGGCGGAATGCATCGACCACGCGTTGGTATTTTGAATATCGGCGCCGAAGAAACCAAGGGCAATGAAACACTGCAGAGATTGAACAAGATTTTAACAGAACATATCGATGAATTGCCTTATGAATACATTGGTTTCGTTGAAGGTAATGATGTGACATCTGGAAATGTCCAAGTTGTCGTCACAGATGGCTTTACAGGCAATGTTATGTTAAAAACGGTAGAAGGTACCGCAAAAATGATTTCGCGTATTGTAAAGGCAAATTACAAGCGCTCACTGATTGCTATATTGGGTACTTTCTTCTTGGTTCATTTGTTCAAGAGATTAAAGAATAAAATTGACCCGCGTTCGTATGCTGGGGCGGTATTTTTGGGACTTAATGGATTTTCAATAAAAACACATGGAAATTCTGATGCGTTATCTTGGTCAAATGCGTTAGGATATGCCATGAATTTATCTAAATCTAACTTTTACGATCAAATTCGCGAAAGAACAGAAAAGCTTTCCAATATCAAGGAAGAAATAAAAAAATTGGAAACAGCAGAATAAATAAATTTTTATATAAATAAAAAAACCGCCATAACGGCGGGTTTTTTACTAATCTGCTTTTACACATTGCAGATTGGTTGGTGTTATGTCTGCACCAGAAGGATAATAATCTATAGAACCTTCGGGGCAAGAACAGGTTGTCGCTTGCCCACCAGCAGAAACGGTCTGTACATATTTCATGTTAGATGTTATTGGTGCAAAAGTCCCCGAGGTTGATACTGTCCCAAGCGGTTTTGTTGGACATGGTTTGCATTCTACAGTAGAACCATTGTCAATCAAGTAATTGTTAGCAGGGCAACTGATTAATATACTTGATACCCAATCGTTCATTGCGCGCAATGTCAACTTTGTGCCGTCTTTTGGTGTATAACCGCCAACAGACATACAAGTCGCGATTTCTGAAACACATGCATTGACTGCTGTTCTGGATGCTGTCGATGTTGTGTTTGAGTCATCGTATCCGTTTGATGACAAACAAGATTGTACATCACCACGGCATCCTTCGGCATAATCAGCCAAAAGTGCGTCTTGTTGAACCTTTATCTTTGCCAAGGTGTTATTCAGATATTGACGAACAACTTCGTTATCTGGGATAAATTTTTTGGAAGATTTTTGGCTGTTAAATGTATAATCTTGACATTGTTGCATCACAGATGCGCACATACCATGAACTTTGTCGTTGCTGTCAATATAACCGATTTTTTGTAAAAGGTACAGCGCCATATTGTTTGCTACGGTTGCATCTTTTGTATAATCTTGTTTCCATTGTTCCAACGCATTATCTACATATCCACCAAGATTTTCGGTTTGACCATTGCTCCACGCATTTTTAAGAGCATTGCCAGTTCCGTAATTCCATGTGGCATACAAATCTCGCATACCTTGACTGGACCAAGTATTGATGTTACTTGCGGTAATTTCTTCTTCATTTACTGCTTGTCCGCCAGAAATGCCGGGTGTTCCACCTTTTACAACTTCGCCATTTGCAAGATATTTGCCAGTTGGATCAAGGCATAATTCATAATCAGAACCGCAAACATATTCGTCTTGCATACAAGAATCGATTGCAGCAACACATCCGCGCAAATCATAAGAATTTTTATTTTGTGTTAACAGCAAACGAGCCTGTTGTAAAACATTAGTTGCGTTAAACACATTGTTTTTCATTTCCTTGTTTGCTTCGGTCAATGCGCGTTCATAAGCAATACACTGTTTGTCGATTTCCAAATCATAGGAATTTGTAATCATGTTTGCGTCGATGCCCTGGGCAGTACAAGAATTCAAAACAGCCGTTTTGCAACGATTTGTTGCTGTTTTATATAATTGTTCGCCACGTTGGTTCGAAACGCTTGTTGTGTTAGTGCTTTTTGTATTGCCTAAGAATGAATTCAAATCAAACCCAGCAGTAAAATCAGCGTTTAATAAACCGTTCAAATCCAAAGAAAGTCCGCTGGTAACTTCGTATGTAGAAGATGCATTTGGCGAAGAAACATCGACGACTTTGCGTTTGATTGCGTCCAAACTTGTTTTTAATTGTGAAGAATCAGAATTAGATTTCATAGCCAATTCTGCTTCTGTTTCTGCAAACAACGCTTCGATTTGAGCGCCTGTCAAACCAATATATCTGATTTTTTGAATGGCTTCTTGGAATTGTTCTGTGGCTGCTTCCAAAGCGTTTTCTGTTTTTTCATAGTTCTTTAAATTCTTGGAACAAGAACAGCGGCCTTGGTTGTCATCCAATACATTACAATAATTATCCATACATGCTGCATATTGTGCCTTGCAATAATCTGTCAATTCTGCAACAGCAGTCAAAGTAGATGTAGTAGAAGAAACATCTTCTTCTGTAATAACAGGGGTTGTAGATGCACCAGTCAAAGCAGATGTTGATAAACGGACGCCTGTGCTTGGTGAACGACGTGCCGCAACGCTTACACGTGCCGTATTAGCATTATACAAAGAGGAGCCAGAATCTTCTATGCTGGCTTGATTCCCAGTTAATGCTTGGTTTGTTCTTTTGGTTGCAGACATAACTGTGTTTCCAGCTGTTCCAACGCGTGCAGTTACTGGCTTTGCTGTCTGTGTGCCACGTGCAGTTACACTTGTACGAGAACTTGTTGAAGCAGGTCTGTTCACAACACCTGTTGTGCGTGCTGTACGGGAAACTGTGCCACGTGCTGTATTTGTGGTTGTTCGCGGAGAAGTTGACATTGCACGCGAAGAAGTATTTGCACGCGAAGATACAGAATTTGTCGCAGAAGACACAACGCGCGACGCAGTTGTCGAACGGTTTGCTGTGTTGCGTTGAGTAACGCTTGGTTGTTGAACTTCAGTTTCTTCGTCGGCCAACATATCGTCAGTGTATTCGACAATTTCGTCGTAATAAACTGGTGCGACCTCTGCAAATGCAGGCAAAACCAACAAACCACTTAATACAGCAATAAATCTTTTCATGTTAGACATCCTTCCTTTTGTAAACAATTTTATCATAAACACAAGGCCTTAACAAGAGAAAAAACAATTGCGTATAAGAATTTTTTTATCTAAATAAAAAATTTTTTTTATTTTATTCATTTTTATACTTGACCTGCGAATCGTTTTTGTTCTAAGATGTTTGTATAGACAAGGGAAAAGTTAAGTAAAACCCCTAGAAATCTGGAAAAAACTAGAAATCTGGGAAAAAATAAAAAAGA
>DEBV01000002.1:49838-65439 GCA_002348925.1 Alphaproteobacteria bacterium UBA2947
TAAAATAAAAAATTGTAAATACACTGGTAAATACAAAAATTTTTACTTTTTTACAAAAACAGCCCTGAAAGGAGGGAAGCCACATGCCAAAAAATATCAAAGAAATAATGATTGCCCTTAACAAAGTTCTTACAACAACAGTTTGGGTTAATGCCGATCGCCAAATTGTTTCATTAAGCGATGAATTACATATCGGTAAAAATAATGCACCACGTTCTATCGAAGATTTGTCTCGCAGTGCTTTGATTGGTGCATATGTTTCATTGCAAATAAGAACAGACAATTTTGATGTTGCTGCTGAAACACTGGAAACAGCGGATTTGGCATTGCGTGTAAAAGAAATGGTTTTCGCAGAAGCCAAAAAGATTATGGATGCTGGCGAAGTCGACGAAAATCAACGCAAAGCAGCATAAAAGAGTTTCCGTTTATCGGAAGGAAGGGAGTCCCGCCACAGAGTTGTATCTGTGGCGGACTTTTTATCGCCCTTTGTTCAACATACGGACGTCGTCAAATTCAGGATGTTCAACGAATATTTTTGAAATATATGGACATAGGGTCATAATTTTGCGGTGTTGTTTGCGCGCAATGTTTATAATTTCTTGGACCAGATATAATTCAATGTCTTGTGTTTTGTATTCTGGAGCTATTTCGGCTTCGCTTATCATAATTTTATCAGAACCGACGCGAACAAAAAACAGATTGCCGATTTTGCGTCCATGACAAATTGCGTAAATTCGACATCCGTTATCGCCAATTTGAAAAGTTATATCTTGTTTGTTCATAAAAAAATCCAGTGCTTTTTAATAAAATAATAACACTGGATTTTTCATAAAGACCATAAGATTGATTTCTTTAAATCAAATCAAAGTTCTTGCGTATGATTTTTGCACTTTTGCGAAGATTTACAGATTCTTCTTTGCCTAAATTTGTGTGCAAAGTTGTTATCACACCGTTTTCGCCAACAATGCGTGGTAACGACATAGCGACCGCATCTTTTCCATTCCCGTCAACAGTTGATACAGTCAATATGCGTTTTTCGTCGTTAACTATTGCGTGTAATAAATCTGCAACAGCGGCGCCAATACCGTCCCAAGTTGCACCGCGCCCCTGAATTATTTCATATGCTGCGTTGCGTACGCGATGTTCTATTGTTTTACGTGTGGTCGCGGGCAGGGCGATTTTTGTCTGTTTGCAAAAATCATCTAATGCGATTCCGCCAACCGATACTGATTCCCAGTTTACAACCGAAGAATCACCATGTTCGCCCAAGACATAAGAATTTATCGAACGTGTTGATACGCCTAACTGACGCGACAATATAATTTTAAGGCGCGCAGAATCTAACATTGTTCCTGTTCCAATGACGCGACCAGCTGGCAATTTAGATAATTTTTGTGCCAACATAACCATAACATCCAATGGATTTGTGACAACAATAATTTTTACTTTTTTTGAATCCACATTTGCCATAACGCGTGGAATTATGTCGGATATAACCGCTACATTTTTTTGTAATAAATCAGTACGCGTTTCGCCTGGTTTTTGGTTTGCACCAGCGGCGATGATAACAACTTCGCATCCGCGCATGGCGCGATAGTTATTAACCGCCGTAAGTTTTATGTCGTAAGAAAATGCGGATGCATGTCCTAAATCTTCGGCGGCGGCGCGTGCGCGAACACCGTCCCTGTCGAATAAAACTATTTCATGTGCAAGACCTGTGTTTTTTACAGCGGTTGCAACAGCAGATCCAACTGAACCAACACCAATAATTGCTATCTTCATAAACCTCTCCATTTTCAATGCAAATATTATAACATATTTTCACAATAAAAAAAACGGGGTTTTATCCCCGTTCTTTTTAATAAGATTTTGCAACAAAGACAAAACTTGGATCTTTGTCATCAAGACAGCGGCGACTGATTTTATATTTTTCAATCAGACCATCGAATTCTTCGTTTGTTGTCAAATCGTATTTGATACGAAAGAATCCAATTTTGCCAGATTCCAATGCAGATTCTAATTCTGCCAGATCTTTGACATCACTAATCATTGTTGCATTGCGTTTTTCAACTGCGACCAACATATCGTGTTGAATTGTATCCAGTATAGTTTTTGCTTTTGACATAAAATCATCAACAGACAAAGTTTGTTTTGATGCTTTGCCCAAATCACGACGTGTGATTGTCAAAGTTTTTTCTTCCATTTCTCTGGCACCGATTTCAACACGTAATGGCACACCACGTTTAATCCATTTCCACATTTTGTCTGGTGCGCGTGCGTCAGAATCATCAATAAAAACGCGAATATTTAAACTGCGTAATTCTTCGCCCAGTTTATTTGCGTAAGCATTTAATTCTTTTTCGTTTTCTTCGCGTGTAATTGGAATAATAACAATTTGATATGGCGCAACCGCAGGTGGCAACACTAAACCGTCGTCGTCAGAATGTGTCATAAACAATCCGCCCATCATACGCGTAGATGTTCCCCAAGATGTTGTCCATGCATGTGTTAATTTTCCATCTGTACCCAAATATTGAATACCAAAAGATTTTGCAAAATGTTGTCCCAAGTCATGCGAAGTACCCGCTTGAAGTGCTTTTCCGTCTTGCATAATCTGTTCAACGGTATAAGTATGGTCTGCGCCTGCAAATCTTTCTTCTGGTGTTTTTTCACCCATTATAACAGGTATAGCCAAAACGTTTGCCATATATTCCGCATACATTTTATGCATTTTGCGTGCGTCAGCATTTGCCTCTTCGTGTGTGGCAAAAACATTGTGTCCTTCTTGCCAGTTGAATTCAGCAGTACGCAAGAACAATCTTGGGCGCATCTCCCAACGCATAACATTTACCCACTGATTCAATTTCAAAGGCAAATCACGATAAGATTGAACCCAACGTGACATTGCTTCGCCAATAATAGTTTCAGATGTCGGACGAATAACATAAGGTTCTGTTAATTTTGCATCTGGGTCTGGTTGCAATGTGCCATCAATCATTTTCAATCTGTGATGTGTGACAACTGCACATTCTTTTGCGAAACCTGCGACATGTTCTGCTTCTTTGTTAAAGAAATCGATAGGTATCAACAATGGGAAATTCGCATTTAACACACCGTTTGCTTTGATGCGTTTATCCATTTCATCGCGCATAAGTTCCCATATTGCCCAACCATAAGGTTTAATAGTCATACAACCGCGCACTGGTGAATTTTCAGCCAAATCAGCAGCAGTGATTAAATTTTGATACCATTCGTTAAAATTCTCTTCTCTTGTTGGTGTTATTGCTGTTTTCATTTTTTTACCACTCTTAATTTTTTATTTATTTTCCATATACTTATCTGAAATTATTTTGTGCAGTTTATCTGCAATTTGTTTTCTGTCCATACCCGACAAGTCGGGAACAGGTAAAACTTCGATTTCAACCAAGAAACCACCAAGCATCATAATATGAAATACTTGCATAAAAGCGCTGCGTTCGATTTTACAGTACGGGCCACAATCCATTTTCTTGTTGTCAAAGTAAGCAAAATGATTTGCAATATCTTCATCGCTTATTTTTGTACCATCATGTAAACGATAGTGAACAACCACAGGTTGCACTGTTGCGCCTGTTTTTTCGACTACATCAAACATAGAACTTTTAAATTGTTTTACATATGCGCCATTGGTCGAAGTTCCTTCTGGGAATATGAATAATGGATAGTTTACAGATTCCAATTCTTTTTGTATCGCGTTTAATGCTTCTGTTGCATGTGAAGGACGACGGTCAATAAATACGACACCGAATTTTTTTGCCATCCAACCAATCAGTGGCCATGATTCTATATCTTTTTTTCCAAAGAAAGAACCGCCAAGTGCTGCAGCCATAGTTGATATTTCAAAAAGAGATATATGATTGCAAACACAAAGCAAAGGACGTTTGGAAGAAAGTTTTCCTTTGATTTTATAACGCACACCCATAAACCAATTAAATTGGTGCATAAAAAATTGCATGTATTTTACAGAAAGTTTTCCGCGCGGAATAAAACACAAAACAATCGCGTTTACAAGTACATAAGTCCATGCACAGATGAATTTAATAAACGCCAATGTTGTGTTGAATACATTCTGATTCCGAATTTTCATTTTTATTCTTCCCCGTCATCAGATTCTTCTTTGTCGATGTATTGAACATCGTTCACATCTTCGCGGATAATTAATTCTGCAAGAGCGCGCAATGCCTTTGCTGTACCAGTAATTGGCGACATAATTATTTTGCCAAATATGTGCAATGGTCCTTCTTTGATTCCCAAATCGGCAAATGCAGTTTCTGAACCTGTAAAGTGTTTTTGATATGTTTTATCGATATCTTTTGTTTGTACCAAAACGAACACATCATATGTCCCGAAACTTTTGTCAATGAAAACACCACGACCAAATGTTGCACCCAATCGCAAATAGCCCTTTATCAAAGGTGTCATTTGTTTTTTTGCTTCTTCTTCATCAACGAACACGCGTGGCAAAATATTCATTTGTGTCATACGTGGGTCAATGCTTGGGTCAATATTTTCTTTTAACACTGTTGCACGTAAGCGCGATGGTGACAAAGAATTGTAATAAAGGTAAGATATTGCCTGAGCAGATTTTGCAGGGTTCGTTCCAACAAAAGATGGAACGCCAAACAAAATTGCAACTTTGCGTTTTACAACATATTCACAAAGTCCCGCCCAAAGCAAACGCATAACCAAACCATTTTCGCGGTATTCCGCGTTTACACAAGCGCGCGACATTTCTGCGATGTTGCCGTTTACGCGTTTAATCTTGGATAAATTAAATTCATTTTCTGTATAAAAACCACCCATTTTTTCAGCGGCTTCGCGGTCAATAATACGATAAGTTCCAACTATTTTTTTGTTATGAAACACCGCCATATAATCAGCGTATGTATCATATGCATCATATTCTTCACCAAGGTTTTTTTGTTCTTCGGTTGCACCAGCACCTTCTTCCAGACAAAATACTTCATAGCGCAACTGACGCACTTGTTTTCGTTCCTCTTTAGTGCGAGTCAAACGTACTTCGTAATCACGAACTTTAATAGCCATAATAATCCCTTTATAATGTACGGGATAAATATTACCAAAGAAAAAAGGCATAAGCAATGTTTTTATTTGTTTTGCAAATGCCGTTTTTTGTTGACTTTTTTATTTCAGTTTTTCAGATAATTCACCAATCGCAATTGCGTACCAGGATGAATTATTCCATCTTTTTATTCTGTAAAAATTAGGATAGGTCAAATACGCCCGTATAACAGGGGCTGGCGCGACATCGGTATCAACACTTTCTTCTTCGTCTATTCGTTGTGGTTGATACAAATCGCGCTTTGCAATTTCCTTGGTATCTGCGATTAACCCAACAATTGTTTCAGATTGTTTTAACGGGGTTCCGTCAAGATTTGTCACACCCATATTTGACCATTCGATAAAACTCTTTTTGACATCACCATTTAAAACAGTTCTATCGAAATCAGCAGGCAATATAACAGTTTTTATAATTGGTTCATTTTTATTCCAACCCAATTTATTCAGGTAATTCCCAGCGCTGAACATTGCGTCACCAATACTGTTTATTATGTCAACGCGCCCATCGTTATTTCCGTCAACACCGTATTGTGCCAGTGTTGTTGGTATAAATTGAAAATGCCCCATTGCACCAGCCCATGAACCATGGATATTATTTATCGACAACTTGTTTTTATCCGCGATTTTCATCAGGGCAATTAACTGCTTTGTAAAAAATTCTTCGCGACGACCATCATAAATTAGGGTTAAAAATGCGCTGGTTAATTGGTGTTTTGATTTTACAGCACCATAATTAGATTCCATACCCCAAAATGCCAATATTACATTTCTGGGAATGCCATATTTGTTTTCAACACGTCCTAAAAGAGTAGGGTATTCGTGTGATTTTTTGCGTCCCTTTGATATGCGATCACTACTTACTGTGCGGTTCAAATATTGTTCCAAAGTCAAAGTAAATTCAGATTGGTTTTTATCTGATTTCATTATTCCTGGAACTATGAAAGGAGATTTCAAAGTTTCGTCTATGACAGATTTACTGATATTTTGTTCTGTTGCTTTTGTCCGAATATTGCCCAGAATATTATCCCATCTTTCTAAATCAAAAGCGCCTTTGTTCGCAAAAGATGCACTGCTCATGCATATATAAAATATCCCAAAAAGTATAGGCAATCTATATTTCATACCTTTCCGTTTTACCAATTAAAAAGAATATTTCAAACCAAGGTGTAATCCGAAAGATTGCCAAGTGGCTTCTTTCAAAGATTCTGATATGATTTCTGTGTATGCAGGCTGTTTTTCAATAATGAAATTACCTGGATTGTTTGCATCTTCAACGTAAACATATGATTCTGCAACATATAATTCGCCAGGTATTTTGCCGATATGGAAATAATTAGTGTCTGCCTTTAAAGATAATTGCATACGGTCAGAAAGTTTATATGTATATTCCATTTCTGCTTCGTAAGCAAATGCACCATTTGTACCTTCGTCCAAGAAGCTAGGGTTTTGTTGCCAGTCATCACGATTTGGCCATGTGCCTTCTGATGAATATTTTGGCATGCTTACTTGAACATAGAAACGCAATTTGTCTGCCAGGGTCATTTGTTTTTCCATTTCTAAACCAAGGTAAAAACCAGACCAAGTAGTGTTATAAATGTGTGTTGTTCCGTCAACTTTTACAACGCCATCGCCACCAATGACAACACATTCGCCCTGAACAACGCCCCACGGCAAATCGCCCATACTGGTATTGTAATCAATAGTTGGCAAGCCTGCGCCTGGCGTATCATAAGTTCCAATATAAGTAATTCCACCACCTAAATCTGTGCCACCAGTTGGCGCGACAACAACTTTAATATCTTCGGGGCCCATGCAAACTTGATAAAGATCTGAGCTGTCGGCAACAGTCACACCCTGTGGTACTGCGAAATATTCGTATTGGTCATTGCCAAAAACATAATCACCATTAACGGTCATCAAAGGCAAATATATCCCAGGATTAGGATATATGTGATCACTCATTTTTAAATTGTGTTTAAATATTTCGTAACCTAAATGTGGTGTCAACTTCCAACCGCCGAAATCCCAAACATTATGTGCCGCGACACCAAGTTTTAACTTGCTCAAATCGCCACTTTGGTTTCCCATAGATATTGTGAAAATGCCATCCATTGGATAAGAATAATCATACGGTTCCAAATCATAATCCATGGACATACCGCCACCAGCCATTTTACCGTATGTATATCCACCATACACAGCCAAATCAAAACCGCGAACATCAAAAATGTGTTTTGCACCAACGTTGATTTCGTTGAAAATCATATCATCCCATTCCAAAACGGAATTAACGCCAGTTTTGAATTCAAAATCTGCGAAACGACGCGAATAGTCTGCATACACAGACGTTTTGCTTTCTGCTGGTACCGCAATGCCATTTGTGGTCGTTGAACCATAATATGTTGGCAATTGAGGACGTGGAACCTGATAAGAATAACTTTGTGAAGATACAATCTGTTTTGTGCCAGAATTGCCGACATACTGTGTATATCCGTATTTTTGATATTTCCCATATGCCGCACGATTGGCATTGGTTGTCGTGTTTTTTGAATAATATGAAGGCACACCTTCGTTAGACGCGAAACACGCAGACGAAGCCGCAATTGAGCATAAAAAGACTAAAAACTTACTTTTCATATTCCTTTCGTATGACTCATTATATCATAAAAAAGCCGTTAAAAAAAGTATTTGTTTATATTGAATTTTATTTTTCATGATTTATGATGATTTTACTATGAATAAAGCCCACAATTTATACATTCATGTCCCTTTTTGTATGTCAAAGTGCAATTATTGTGCTTTTTATTCGTTCGCATGTAAAAATCCAGATTGGACGGAATACGCAAACAACATTTGCAAAGAATTAGAATATTGGTCGCAAAAACTGGGTAAAATACAAATTCCAACGATATTTTTTGGTGGTGGAACCCCATCTTTGATGCCTGTCGCAACTTTTGAAAAGATAATGAATTGTGTAAATCAAAATTTTGTGGTCGATAAAGATTGTGAAATAACTTTGGAATCAAATCCTGGAACAATCGACAAAGATAAACTGTCTGATTTTGTATTAAACGGTGTAAATCGGCTGTCTGTTGGGGTGCAATCTTTGAATGATGAAGAATTAAAATTTTTGGGGCGCAGACACGATGTAAAAACAGCGATAAATTTATTGGAATCCGCAAAAAATATGAATTTGCGCGTAAGTGCAGATTTTATTTATGGCCTGCCAAATCAAAAAACAAAAAATGTTGTAAATTTGTGTGAAAATATAAACAAACTTGGCTTGTCGCATGTGTCTATGTACGAATTAACAATTGAAAAAAATACGCCGTTTGGAAAAATGAATTTGAATATGCCAGATAATGAAGAAATGGCGCAAATGTACAACGCTATTCCACAATATTTATCTTTGCCACGATATGAAGTATCTAATTATGCAAAAACAGGTGAAGAGTGCCATCATAATTTAAATGTTTGGAATGGTGAAGCGTATATAGGCATCGGCAAAGGTGCAGCGGGGCGTGTTTATCTTGATAACACTTGGTTTGAACAACGCGGTAATTTTGAATGTTTTGAAAAAATATCAGACGGCACGCGTGCAACAGAAAAAATTTTAACAGGTATGCGTACAATGCGCGGTGTAAAATTAAGTGAAGATGTAAAAAATATTCTCAATTTTGATTGGATAAATTCACACAAAGATTTGGTTGCAATAGATGACGAATATTTGCATACTACCGACAAAGGTTTACTGATATTGGATGATATAATTGTGGATATAGTAAAATGAAAAATAAATTTCTTAACATAATAGGAATCGTTGCCGTATGTGTTGCGGTGATTATCGCTGTTTTTACAACAAAGGGGAAAATAATGAGCGTTGGTATAAAAACTGAAAATATGGATTTAGGTGTTAATCCAGGAAATGATTTTTATGATTTTGCAACATTGGGTTGGCGAAACAGCAATCCGATTCCTGACGATTATACACGTTATGGTTCTTTTGATATGTTAATCGAAGAAAACAATAAACGTGTTCGTGAAATTGTTGAAAACGATGACGGTAAAATAGGTTTGCTTTATAAAATCGCCATGGATGCAGAAAAATTAAACACAGAAAAAACAAATCCTGTGAAACCTTATTTAGATGAAGTTAACGCGATTAAATCAAAACAAGATTTACCGAAGTATCTTGGTAAAATGCATCGTTTTTCATCTGCGTTTTGGGGTGATGGTGTTGGGTTGGATGAAATGGACAGTACGCATTATCTATACAACATCGGACAAAGTGGTACAGGTCTTTCACGTGATTATTATTTTGATGATGATGAAAAATCAAAACAGGTTCGCAAAAAGTATAAAGAATACATAAAAAAACAAATGGATAATTTTGGCGAAAAAGTTGATGTTGAAAAATTATATGCGCTGGAAGAACGTATGGCAAAATCTTTTTATAAAAAAGAAAAATTGCGCGACCCGTTGGCAAACTATCACAAAAAATCTATGTCCGAATTCAAACAAGAATTCACAGGTTTTGATTGGGATACTTATTTTAATGCGCGTGGTGTGAATGCTGAATATTTAAATGTTGCACAAATTGAACCAATCAAAGAATCTGTTGCAATAATAAATGATACTGATTTAGAACTTTTAAAAACTTATTTGAAATTCAGAATCATAAATGGTTCTGCCGCTTTCTTGGACGACAAGACTTATGACATTTCTTTTGATTTTTATAATCGTGTTTTGTCTGACCAGAAAGAACCTAAACCACGTTGGAAAAGGGCGGTTGCAAAAATAGATGGTTCGCTGGGTGAAATGGTTGGTCAATTATATGTAAAAAAATATTTCCCAGAATCTGCAAAAAAACGTATGGAAAAATTGGTAAAAAATTTACAACGTGCTTATGAAGACAGAATAAAAAATTTAACATGGATGGGAGAAGATACTAAAAAACGTGCGATTGAAAAATTACACACATTTAATGCAAAAATCGGATATCCTGATAAATGGCGCGATTATTCAAAACTTGAAATCAAAGATGATTCTTTGTACGCAAATATGATGCGGGTGGCCGAATTTGAAGACGCATTTTGGTTGAATAAAATTGGCAAAGAAAAAGATTCAACAATTTGGTATATGAATGCACACGAAGTCAACGCTTATTATGACCCGTCCAGTAATGAAATTTGTTTTCCTGCAGGTATATTACAATATCCGTTCTTTGATATGTCTGCGGATGATGCGTTTAATTATGGCGCAATCGGTTCTGTGATTGGACACGAAATGACACATGGTTTTGATGATTCTGGTCGTCATTTCGACAAAGATGGAAATATGAAAGATTGGTGGACCGAAGAAGATGCAACAATGTTTAATCAAAAAACAAATGTTATGAAAGAACATTTCAATAATATTCTCGTTGCACCAAATACACATGCAAACGGTGAATTTACTTTGGGTGAAAATCTGGCAGATTACGGTGGTGTGACAATCGCGTTTGATGCGTATAAAAAATTTGGTGAAAAATCAGAAGATGCACTCGGCTTTACACCCGAACAAAGATTTTTCATTGCGTATGCTATGACCGAAGCGGGCAATATTCGTGATGCTGAAATTTTGCGCAGAACAAAAATGGACGAACACTCGTTATCTCGTTGGCGCGTAAATGGTATGTTGCCACATGTTAACGCATGGTATGAAGCATTTGATATCAAAGAAGGAGATAATTTATACCTGGCACCAGAAAAAAGGGTGAATTTATGGTAATAAAAAAAACGCCAATTTGGCGTTTTTTTTATTATCTTTCAAACACTTTTAATTTCGATACTTCGTTGTAAAAGTTTTCTTCAAGATGACGAAGTTCACCTTTTAAATACAGTATTTCATTTCTGTCTTCAACAGCCGATAAACCAGAATCTTCTTTTTCAATAGAATTTTCAAGGAAATCGATTTCTTTTTGAATTTTTTCGCTTTCTACTTCAAGTAAAATTCTTTTTTCTTCAATTGCTTGTTGAACAAACATATCTCTCATACCGCTGTTTTTCTTTACCATATATTTCCCTTTTATTTTTTTGAAACAGTTTTTCTGAAATCCGCACTTGGACGAAATGTAACAACACGACGTGCAGATATTACAGCGGGAACACCTGTCTTAGGATTACGACCAATACGTGCAGATTTAGATAATATTTTAAATGTTCCAAATCCTGCAACTTTGACTTCTTCGTTGTTAACCAATGATTGCGTGATTTCATCGAATATTATGTCTATCATTCGATAAGAATCAGCCGCTGTTAATCCAAAACGACTGCGAAGTGTATTTGCTAAATCTATACGCGTAACTGTTGACATTGTAGCCTTGTTTTTTATGAACATGGAAGGTATTATATCTGCTATTTGGCAGAAAGCAATCACTAAATGTTGATTTATTTTTTTATTGTTGTAGAATCAAGGCGCTGTCCCCATAGTTCAACAGGATAGAACAAATCCCTCCTAAGGATTAGATGCAGATTCGAATTCTGCTGGGGACGCCACTGGTTTTTACCAAAAAATAACAAAGGGATAAAATATGAAAAATAAGGCCATAAAGATAGGTATTATCGCATCGGTTTTGCCACATTTGTTTTGTTGTGTTTTACCAATAGTTTTATCTTTGATTGGTTTGTTTGCGCCTGAATTTGCACATATTTCTTTTATTCCAGAATGGATTGAACCATGGTTGTTTGTGTTTTCTGCTTTGATGTTGGGGTTGTCTTGGGTTTTAGTGTTGCAAGATTGTCCTTGCGCAGAATGTGATGAAGAAAAAAATCACAAAATACAAAAAATATTTTTATCAGTAATAACAACTTTGTTTGTCGTCAGTGTGCTTTTACATGTATTTGCACATGCACAATAATGTAAAGTTTTTATTCTGAAACAAGTTCTTCGCCTTCGATATTATTTGAATAATAGCACTTTTGTTGTGTGCCGTTTGGATCGTTGTTTTTAGCATAAACATATGTCCCAGTATGGTCAGAAAATTCGTCCATATAACAATCTGCGATAGTGTGCACATTCCATGAAGATTGTACAATTTTGCCGCTGCTGCTGCCTATGTCCACCGTAGATTCTAAAATGTTTGCGCCATTCGGGCATTTTTTACATTCTATATTTTTTACTTTATCGTCCCCGTCTGTGCAAAAAGCGGTCAATATTTGATTCCTGTATTGTGAATAAACTGATGGATTGACTGTTGTTGTCTGACTGTTGTTCTCAGGCTTGTAAGATATTGGTTCAATGCCTGCAAAAAATTTGCGCAAATTGGTAATGTGTATTGTGTCAGAAGAGGAGGATCCATATGAATAATAATCAGGCGTCCCGTCTGTACCTTTGATGCCTTTTAACCAATTGGTGCCAATCTGTATTTGATTGCAACCTGATAAATAATATCCAGATGCACAAAGTTTTAGCGGTGTGTTGAAAATGGCATCTAAGTCTATGGTTTGGACAACACCAGATGGGTCAAAAGGACGGCCTGAATTGTCACCAAAATTACCTGAATTGCCAGAGAGATTTTCTAAACCAGATGGTGCAACGTCAATAGCAGGATCCGCCAATGCACAATTTAAACCGACATAAAATAATGCCGTTATAACACCAAACAATTTATATGAAAAATTGTTAAATATGCTCATTTCCCTTGCCTTGTAAACATTTTATCTGCTTCATGTTTTTTTAGCAAGGGAAAAATAAAAAATACTTGCTTTTGTTAAATTGTTTTTTCTATAATCTCTTCGTCTAAGTAAAGGAGAAAAATCATGAAACTTTCAAAATTGTTATTTACACTTACGTGTGGCGCAGTTATTTCTGGTGCAAACGCTGCGGATATTACAATATACTATTCACCAACATGTCCTCATTGTCATAATGCGCGTAATTTTATTGAAACAAATTTGATATATGAATACGACAATTTAAAAGTCACAACTGTAAATGTTACAGAAATGGATAATCAGCCAGAATTTATGGACGCATTGAAGAAATGTGAATATGAATCAGGTGGTGTTCCTGTGCTTGTTGTAGGTGAAAAATGTTTCCAAGGTTTTGGTGAATCAACAAAAGCAGAATTGCGTGAAGCAATCGAAGTAGATTTATCAGACGATCAGAAAAAAGCGGCTGCGTCAAACAAAGCAGAAATGGAAAAAGATAGTGAAGCTTTCGTTGCGGCACATGCTGACAGAAAAGATGCTGTCTCTGAAAGAGAATCTAAAAAAAAAATAACTAAACAAGGCGAAAACAACGATACAACAACAGACATATTGTTATTTGCTTTCTTGGGATTGTTGGTTGTTGGATTGGGAATCGTATTGTTTAAAAAGAAGAAATAGGCACAAAGACAATGTTTGATCTAACGCTTCTTGATTATATTTATATCGTTATTGTTTTGGCTTCTACCATTTGGGCCACGATACGTGGTGGTGTTTATGAAACAATAGCGACACTGTCTTGGGTTGTGGCGGCGATTTCTGCAAGATTTACGTCGCCATACTTGGATGGGCTTTTGCAAAAATGGTTCAAGTTGCCTGATTCAACCGTTGTCACATTGGTTGCTTCTTATTTCATAGTATTCTTTGTGATATTGGTAATCGGTGGTTTTATAAATCAAAAAATTCGCGAAAGAATACAAGACAGTTTTTTATCTGTCACAGATAGAACATTGGGTGTGATTTTTGGAATTGTTCGCAGTGTTGTTGTGATGGGCTTTGTATATTGGGGAATGCTTTGGTATTATTCCGATATGCCACGTGGTCTGCCACATTGGATTGCGGATGCGCGAACACGTCCTGTTATGCAATTAACCGCGGTAAAATTAGATGATTGGTTCTTGTTCGGAAACAGCAAATTATTAAAACAAGATTTGGAACAAGACAGAAAACAACACGACAATTTGATAAACCCAATGGTTGAAAAAAAGAAAGTTGATGAAAACAATGAAAAAAAGCCAAGCGAAACAGGTTATAAATCTTCGGAACGCGCGGCCCTGGAAAATCAACTGATGCAAATAGAATCTGTGGCGAATGCGATTCAAGAAGAAAAAAAATAAAACCGTTTTGTGCGGTTTTATTTTTTTTGAAAAGAGTCCTGTTGAAACAGGGCTTTTTTATTATTTAAAATGCTGTATGCGAAAAATTAAAATATTTATAACAGTTTTGTTAATCTATGAATTTGCAATGTTAACAATATTGCAAATACCGCATTATTGTATGGGAATTTTTTCTGGTCATTTTTGCAGTGTATCTTTTCGATATTTTTTTGTGTGCATAGTTGTTCCTGGTTTATTTGGTGTGTTTTTATGGTGGGTGCCAGAAATATCAAGATTTTTTTGTAAAAGATGTCAATGTGAAATACCGTATGAAAAAACTGTATCAAACAAAGTTTCAGAAATAACATCTAAACAAATCATAGAACATTTAATAACAACTGCACTGATTGCAGGAATAGACAAATTTGCTTCAAATCATCCGAAAACCAAGAAGAAAATACAAGACATTGCAAAAGTTATTTCCGACAAGAAATAAATTGACAAAAATAACATCTGGTGCTAATTCTTGTGGTGATAGTAAAAATTAAGGTTTTTTGTATGTCTGAAAAATTTTGCATATTTTGTGGTCAAAAACCAAAAAATAAAAATCTGGAACATGTTATTCCGCAATGGTTGATAAGAATGGCTGGTGTTGAAAAAAAGCCTATTTATTCACCGCATCCACAGCTGGGCAGAGATATTTCTTTTATGCAGTTTTCTTTCCCTGCGTGTACAGAATGTAACAGCAAATTTGCTGAAATGGAAGGTTTGGTAAAACCTGTTATGGAACGTGTTTTATCTGGACAATCTATATCTGGTGCTGACGCCAGTTTGCTGATGGATTGGTTTGACAAAGTTCGTATTGGAATGTGGTTGTCGAATATGTTTTACGATCCTGTGTTAAAGCATAATGTACAGCCGCATTATCACATAGACTTTGGTGTTGCAAAGAAAGATAGAATGTTGTCAATTCAAAAACTGAAGCTGAAACCTGGCGAAAACAAAGGTATTTATTGCGGTGGAACAATGACACAGTTATTCAATTATTGTCCTGTGGCATTTACTATGGTAATAAATGATTATTATTTTCTTAATGCATCAACACATAATTTAGTATCGCCACGTGTAGGCTTTCCGAAAATTGTGGACGCGCAATCGTACAAAAGTTCTAACACTTTGTTGGAAATAAATATTGTAAACAATGACCATAAAAAAGTTGTAAATCCAATTGTTCAAAATTTTACACCAGGATTGGAATCTGTCACTTTTTATCAACCGATATACAGGGATTTTTTAAATCCTGCTGATTTGCCAGCGGATGGGTCTGCTTTGCAGCATAAATATAATGCAGAATACAAAGATTTTATAAATCCAACAGATTCTGCTGTTGATGAATATATGTTGAAACACAGTTAT
>DEBV01000002.1:65444-70456 GCA_002348925.1 Alphaproteobacteria bacterium UBA2947
ATGCAAAAAAAGGTTTGGGTGCGGTTCTTGTTCAAAGGGGCTTCGCACAAAAACCGAAATATATTGAACAAAACGAACGCGTGAATATGAAGTTAAATCCTGTTGCGATACCAAATTTAGAATCTGATGTATTAAAATTACAAAACGCGGTTCAGGGCAAAGGTATTATATCAACCCCAGAAGTTGCTGTTGGAATGCGTATGAATGCTATGATGTTGGAAACTATGCAACATAAGAAATAAAAAACCGCCGAAATGGCGGTTTTTTAATTCTGGTGCCAGTTGTCGGACTTGAACCAACGACCCTCTGATTACAAATCAGATGCTCTACCAACTGAGCTAAACTGGCAAGCGAGATATATAATATAGGTAAACAAACTTTTTTGCAAGTAAAAAATTATTATTTGTAATAAAAATAAGATGACACTTGACATTTTTTGTTTTTGTACTATATTTTGTGTATGATGAAACAAAAGGAGTGAACAATGTTTATTGTTTTTAACAAAGAATACAGAAAATTTGAAGCGATTATGTCTGATTTGTTGAAAAAGATGAAAAAGTCGGTAAACGTCGAAAAAGTTTATGAAGATGAAATTGATGCGGAAGTTTATAAATTGGACACTGTTGATATCGTGTTTCAAATTGGCAAACACATCATTATTGCAAGGGACAAAAACGGTGCAGAAATTATATCGCTTGATTGTCATTATGACAGAACTAACGAATTGCAGAATGCAAAATGTGACCTGTTTAGTGGTTTTCTTAAAGAAGTACGCAATACTTATGACAAAAGAATAGAAAAAGAAAGTAAATTTAAAAAAGCCGCAGAAAAAGCAAATAAAGAAGCGGAAGCAAAACAAAAAGTTATTTCTGCGCAACAGGCCAAAGACAAATTATTAAATGATGCGTTGGAAAAATTGCGTAATTTATAAACTGATTAAAACGGGCTTTTTGCCCGTTTTTTAACTGGATTTCTTGACAAAGTGCTTTTATTTGCGATAATCCAAGGCACGAGGCAATAATGACACTAAATTATAAAGTTGATAAATTATTTGAAAATACATTGTTGGAATCGGATATAAAACACTTTTCCGTTTGTGGTTTTGATAAATACATAGTAAGCGATATGCGTGGAACCCTTTTTGTGATTTGGTTTGATAAAGCCAACGAAAGATATGCTTTGTTGCGTACTTCTTTGATGAAAAAGAAATACCAAGACGCCAAATTGCCTTTTGATGTTTTACCTAATTATGGATTGCTTTACTGCCAGACTGTGCGCGGATACAGGGTGCAAAAACAATTTGAACGTAGATTTAAGTTAATATCAAATGTACTTGATGCCTTTTACGATATTGTCAAAGAAAAATAAATAACTTTATTTTTGTTTGATATTAAAAAAAACACTGTTAAAATATTCTGCATGAAGAAAATACCAGAACTTTTAGCCCCAGGCGGCACATTGGACGCGTTTAAAACCGCAATTCTTTACGGTGCAGATGCGATTTATGCTGGTTTGCCTGGTTTTTCTATGCGTGCGCGCGCAAAAATAACTGTGGACGAAGTAAAACAGGGCATAGACTTTGCACACAGCCATGGGAAAAAAGTGTATCTGGCGTTCAATTTATTCGCCCATGATCGCGATTATGAAAATATGGGACGCGTAAGCGAGGTTTTAAATTACTTGCGTCCTGACGCGCTTATTATATCAGACGCGGGTGTTTTGATGTGGGTAAAACAACATCATCCGGATATTCCAATTCACATTTCAACTCAGGCGAATATTTGCAGTGCATCAACCGTCAAATTTTGGCAAAATGCAGGGGCTGTGCAATGTGTTTTGGCGCGCGAAGTATCGCATGCTGAATTTAAATCAATTCGTGAACAGTGTCCCGATATTGGACTTGAGATATTTATTCATGGTGCAATGTGTATGTCTTATTCTGGGCGATGCCTGTTGTCGAATTATATAACGGGGCGTCCGTCCAATCGTGGGGCGTGTGCACAACTGTGCCGTTGGAAATACGATGTAATTTTGCGCGAAAAAGAATCTGGTATTGAAATGCCAATCGAAGAAGATGATCGTGGTGCATATATTATGAACAGCAAGGACTTGTGCCTGATGCCACGATTAAAGGAAGTAATAGAAGCGGGTCCAGACACCCTTAAAATCGAAGGACGCAACCGCAGTGAATATTATGTCGGTATGGTGACGCGTGCATATCGTAATGCGCTGGACGCCTATGCGCGTGACCCAGAAAACTTTGATCCAACGCCTTTTATGAATGATTTGAATTTGCTGGAAACGCGTGGTTATACAACGGCTTTCTTTGATGGACCTGTTCCGCCAGATGCACATGATTATGAACAGACGCATTCTAATTCAGATTACTGTGTTGCGGGTGTTATAACAAACGTGGACGATAAAAACATAACATTTGAATTGCGTAATGAAATAAAAGAGGGTGACACAATCAACTTTGTTCTGCCTTATATTCAAGACAAAGTTTCAATCGTTCTGGATAAAATTATAAATGCAAAAGACGGTGCTGAATTACCAAAGATGTCTGCGGGGCAGGCTAATTCACTTTTGATTCCAATTGAAAAAATCCCAATGCAATATCGTGATAAATTTGTTCCACTGATATTGGCGTACAAACACAAATAAAAAAAACGCCATTGTGGCGTTTTTTATTCAGATTTGTTCATTTCTGGGATTTCAACATAATCATTATATTTGCTAAGGAAACGATTCCCAGTCACACATACGAAATTAGACAACGAATCTTCGTATTCACGTGTTGCCGACAACCAGCGATCTGTGATTTCGTCTTGTGCGCCTTGATAACCCGCAAAGCCACCCAATGCACCACCAGCCGCCGCCCCAGCGATTGTTCCCTTGGTGCGTGCCTGATTTGAAAAGTCAATTAAACCGCCATCTTCGGCATTGCCAGATGTTGGTTCAAAATAAATATTGCCTTCCGCTGCATCTTTTATCTGCGCGCCAACAACACCGCTTGAATTACGATACATATAAATATGCGGATTTTTTCCCTTTATATCTTCTAATTCAGAAGTTTTATGTCCGCCCAGTTTACCAGATATATCTTTTTCAAACACTATATAAGCATGCTGATAGTTTTTAACATCATACGCTTCGGTTATTTTATAATATGTATCATCTTTTGGATCGCCCGTGTCCAGATTGAATTTATCAGAAGATTCATCCGCATGTACATAATGTGTCAAATGTTGCAATTCGGTATTGTGGTATCGGAGGTTTTTGAAAATTTCGTCAAAAGATACAGAAGAATCGCCTTTTTCTAATTGAATTCCCATCAGTTTGCTGCCGTACGATTGGCATTCTTTAAGAATGTTGTCATCTTTTTTGCACTCTTTTACGGCACCAGCTTGATTAACAATATAAACTCTTCCTTCTCCTTTGTTTTTAGCGACAATTTCTTCGCCTTTTGTGTAAATGTTTCCAGCAACACAATCGTGTTCACCAGCAGATATAGCAGGATAAGAAATCTTGATTTTGTCTTTTGTTTCACTAACTGCTTTTATGCCGTCATTATCGATTTTACATTTTTTTACAACCAATATACCGCCACTACTTGATTGACCAGCCAGCACATTCCCAATAACTGCACCAGATGCGGCGTTAACAGCCGTTGATTTAATGGTATCACCTGCGACTTTGCCCGTATAAGTGCTTGCCGCCATTATGCCTGCACCAGTAACCGCACCAATCGCACTGCCTGTTAATTGGCTTTTGCTGGTTCCGATAATACCTGTGCTGCCTGCTTCTTTCTTTGACATGGCGTTGCCTGCCAATGCGCTTACAACCGCGCCAGCAGCGATTTTTATTCCAGCATTTTGTTTTTGTTCTTGGTTCAGAACTTTTTCAACATCTTCCATGGTTGGTGCAGCGTCTGCTGGTAACATTGTTTTTGATAATGCAGCGCCGTTCATACCAGATTCAGGAAAAGCATCGATATTGCACTTCATCGCGTCGCCCGCAGCCACGGTTGTTGTTGCCAACACCGCATTAGTATTTGCGTCAATCAAAGACACCACCGCAACACACTGATTTGTTTGGTTTTGACGAATGCCAGATTGTGGAATTTCCCATCTGAAAACACCGTTTGGATAAATCATTGCACAGTTTTCCAGTTGAGCCATTGTTGTAGTGGAAGAATTGTTTAAAATTGCAGATGCTAATTTTTCATCAGACACCATTACTGGCAAAGTTGCAGTCGCAGATGCCGTTGTAGCGGTAATTGCAGTTGCGTCCAGATATTCTTGCTGATAACGCATAGCGTTGACTTGGTTATAAGCATCAGCATAAGAACGTCCTGCATTTTTAGCGTTTACGATACGTGCATCAGACGGCAATGCAGAAATGCTTGCCAAAATTGCAGAAAACAAAGATATTTTACATATTCTGTTTTTCATTTTATATTAAAATTCCAATCTTAATCTGACGCCTACATCTAAACTTGATAAAGTTCCGCTTTCAAACCAATTCGTATAGTGGAAAACACTGTCGTATGGCGCTTCGTATTCATCGCCAGCACCATCGCTTAACCATTCTGTCTGGGATACGACAATAGAACCAGATGTTTTTACTTTACCTAAATTCGCATAACGAACAAAGAAATCTAATTTCAATCCGTCGTTCATAGATGTCGTAACACCGCCTTCCAATTGAAACGCAATCTGTTCCATCGTGCCACCATTGTGATACGCATAAACATCGGATATAGCAGTCAAACCGCCCGCTTGAATGCTGCCTGGACCCAGACCGTTTGTTTCATCGTAAAAACTGTTATCAAAAACAACATAGTCGGCGATAGTGTTCAAAGACAAACCAATACCAGCACCAACATATGGACGTAATTGACCGCCCATCACATTGCCTGTGAATGAATCTATGTTGTAGTACACGTTCAACATGGTTGAATTCGATGTGATTGCGCCACCTGAAACAGTTGCATCAGTATATCCATCGCC
>DEBV01000002.1:70483-82672 GCA_002348925.1 Alphaproteobacteria bacterium UBA2947
AGTTTGGATATTGCCAGCATAAGACATGCCAGTATAGCGTAAAAACGAGAAATCTACACGAACATCGCTGTTAATTGCAGCACCAACAGATACTTGTAAAGGAATCACACTGTCAGAATTAAAATCAGATGCGCGGAAAGAACCTGGTGCAAAAAATGCCTGATCTTGCCCTGCATAGTCGGCGGACATTTGGCCGCTTATCATTGTGCTGTATCCCGCAGACAAACCAATGTACAAACCGCTGTCTGCCAATCTGTCGTAATCAGATGCCTGATAATACTGACGGCCAGCATTTGTAGCTGAAGACCCCACACGTGGCAACATGCCTGTTATACGATTTGGGTTAGTGGCACCAATATTGGCTGTCATAGGACGTCCATTTGTCGCGGATGCCGCAACCATTTGTTGTGTTGTGATATTTGTGGTCTGACCAACAACCCGTGGTTGCTGACCGTACATAGCATTGCCAGAATAACGGGCATTTTGCTGTTGCGGATAAGTGTTTATAACATAGACTTGACGTGCCAACTGTTGTGGATTATACACAGGATACGCCGCACGCGCGCCAAACGGAACGGATGCCATAATGCCAGTCAAAACCGCAAGAATCTTGGTCTTTTTCATGTTTTTCCTAAACTTCCTTTGTGAATATTATATCACAAAAAAGGGGGCAAAAAAAGTGCTAAAATAAATTTAGTTTAACAAAATAAAAATTGCACCTGAGATCAGGTGCAAATTGTCCAATATAAGTTTATTTTTTGTTTCAGATTACATTAGAATCTGGCAGCCATACGAACGCCCAATTCCATTTTTTCATCTGTTGCATTTTGAGATTTTGCATGTGCATCATCCAATGTGTATTCAAAGAATGCACTGAATTGCACATCGTCAGTATACTGATAAGACACCATTGTCTTAATCACATATTCATCCCAACCATCGTCCATGTCTTTGGTTTGTTCCAACAGTTTGCTGACAAGATTTTGTTGTACAGCAGACAACAATGGGCTGCTTGAAACATCTGGTAATTGTGTATGAATACTTTTTACACCATTATCATAGTGTTCGATATATTCAAAACCTGCACCCAAAGACCACTTTTTGCTCATTTGATACATCGCATCAAACCCAGCAACTGTTTCATGGGTAGATTTCAAATCAACAGAAATTTCAGATGGTAAAACCTGTGCAATTCCAACAGGTCCATATGCGGTAGGTATTTGTATCGTTGGATCAATCGCAATCTTGTTGTTGTGATTCCCAAAAGTTTGCAAATATTCTACGTGTCCAGCCAATGTGAAATCAGACCATGTTTTACCAAAACGTGTTCCGACAATCGCACCCCAACGACCATTAGAATAATTATCAAAATCAAACGCTGTTGCAGTGCCATATCTTTTGTATGTTCCCTTCATTGGTGAAATACCAGACAAATATGCATCACCATACAAATCCAGCACGAATGGATCATCGTCTGTTAATACACGATACATTAAACCGATACGTCCACGGTGCATACCTTTGCGGTTAATTTCGTTATCACGTGTATATCCGAAATGTCCATGAACATCTAATCTGTCTGTGATACCGTACCCCAAGTCACCAAAGAAACGCCATACAGGAAATTCTGTCTGTCCGCTGATACCTTTTATATCTGTTGCTTGTGTGCCTTCGACAGTTTTATACATTGTGGCCACAGCTGTTTTTAAATACACTTCACGATTTTGTGGCATGTAAAGTGGGTTTTCCATGTTTGTTGCAGCAATCGCACCAGTTGAAACAACGGAAGCCGTAGCAGCAACCAAACATCTCAAAGATTTTTTCATCTATTTCTCCTTTGTTACTTGATGAAATAAACCAACCCCCATTATTGGCAAGATTGGTGCCATATCCATACCACCCATTATTGGCAATAGTACGCTTTGTGATAAGGCGTGTATATTTTTATATAATATTGGAACAAAGTCAAAATATAAATTGTCTTGACAAGGTGCTTGAAATATGTCAATCGCATCCTATATCTATCTGAGAGATGATGAAAATATAGAAAATCAAAGGGGTTCGCCATGATGAACGAATTAAATTTGAAACAAAAAAATGAATTACAGCAAAAACAATTCATAATGGTTGGTGGTATGTTTGATCAACAAAAAAAATTAATCCCGCAAGAAATTAAACAACTGGAACAAGATTATACGACATTGTATTTTGGTTTGGTTTCTTTGAATTGGTCACGCGGCATGACATTGGGTATGGCATGGCAAAAAGCGTTAGAACAAACAGGGGCTTTCATAACTGGCAAAACAAAAAATGGGAATCATCCTGTTAATGAACATTTGATGAAAATACATAATCGTTTCAAACAAGACCAATCTAAACACATAATGGAATGCGCTGGCAAAGAATCTGAATTGAAGTTAAGTAAAGATTTGGCAAAGTTTTTTGAAAAGATTGGGGTTGAGATGGTACAAAAAGGCAAAAGTGCCATCAACAAAATTTATGAAAAATATAAATCTGAACAAACTATTCAGAATAAAAGTAAAAAATTTGATATTGCAAAACAGAAAACTCAACAAATCATACAACTGTTTATGTTGAATCAACGTGTTGCTTAAAAGAACAAGAAAATAAAAAAACACCCAAACGGGTGTTTTTTTATTGTTTTACTATTTCCAGTAATTTTTTTGCGACATCGTCTGTCTTTATACGTTCTTGTTCCATTGAATCGCGATAACGAATTGTGACTGTACCATCTTCCAATGTTTGATGATCCACAGTTATACAAATTGGTGTCCCAATTTCATCGTGACGACGATAGTTTTTACCGATGTTACCAGAATTTTCCAGCTCTATTTTTCCAATTCCAAGTCCGCGTAATTCATCAACAATTTTGTTTGATAAATCTACGATTTCAGGAACATTACGAACCAATGGAATAACAGCAGCCTTGACTGGTGACAACCATGGTTTCAATTTTAATACTGTGCGTGATTTGCCGTCGCCCAAATCTTCTTCGTCATAAGATTCTATCATAACTGCCAACATTGCACGATTTACACCCATGGCTGTTTCAATTACATATGGGATAAAGTTTTCACCCGTTTGTGCATCGCTGTAAGACAATTTAGTTGTGGAATCTTTGTTTTCCAAAACCTTGGCAGATAATTTGAATTCATTTTGTGCCTTGGTGTGTGACCCCAAATCAAAATCTTGACGATTGTGAACGCCTTCGACTTCATCAAAACCGTCAGGAAAAGCGTATTCAATATCAACCGCGGCCTTGGCATAGTGTGCCAATTTTACGTGTGGCAAGAAACGAAGTTTTTCTGCTGGAATTCCCAGTTTGTCTGTCCACCATGCAAGACGTGTTTTTTTCCAGTATTCGAAATATTTTTCATCATCACTTGGGTTTACAAAATATTGCATTTCTGCCTGTTCAAATTCGCGCATGCGGAAAACAAATCCACGTGGTGAAATTTCATTACGGAAAGCCTTTCCAATCTGTGCAATTCCAAAAGGCAATTTATGTGGTTTTGAATCCAACACATTTTTGAAATTCACATAAGTTGTAGTTGCTGTTTCAGGACGCAAATAAGCGTTGATTGCACCGTCTGCCATTGCCCCAATCGAAAGCCCCATCATTAATTGATACGCGCGTGGTTCTGTAATATCAGTGCTGCCACAGTTGTCGCATTTTGTTGGGTCTTTCATTTTATCTTGGCGCATACGTGCACCACATTTTTTACATTCAACCAGTGGGTCAGAAAAACTGCCTTCGTGGCCAGAATATTTCCACATTAAACGGTTAGAAATTAACGCGGCGTCCAAACCTTCGATATCGTTGCGTGCGTAAATCATCGCATTCCACCAAGCGTTGCGAATATTGCGCATTAACTCTACACCATATGGACCGTAATCGTAAGCACCACCAAGTCCGCCATAAATTTCAGAACCTGTAAAAATAAAACCGCGTCTTTTGCAAAGCGCAACTATGTCATTAACTGATTTTGCTGGCATTTTTCTTTACCCCTATATCTTTTTATAAATCTGGTTCGATTGCGTTAACTGGGCAAACTGCCGCGCAAGTTCCGCATCCCATACATTTTGTTTTGTCTATTTTGCATTTGCCATCACCATTGTCGCCAATAGCCATCGCAGGACACACGCCCATACAAGTATGACAACCAATACATTTTGTTTGATCTATTTTGTAAGCCATTTTTCTTTCCTTTAATTTCTGCTGTTCAATAAACTCAATATATATTCAAACATTGCTACGAACGAAATATACATGTGCAATGCGCCAAGCACCGCCAACTGATCTTTCTGTTCGCCATTACCAACCGCATAATATGCGTTTTTCAGGTTCTGCATATCGTATGCCGCAAACAGTGCGAATATCAAAACACCCAACAAACATACTATTTGATTGAATACTACACCCAGTGGACCTGTGAATATAGATACAATTCCAACCAACAACAGACCAATCATACCCAAGAACAAGAATATCCCAAGGAAAGATAAATCTTTTGCGGTTTTATATCCAAACAATGCCATGCAGGCAAACATCACTGCCGCCAACAGCAACGCGATGATGATTGTTGAAAAACTTGATACCAAAATCATTGGTGTTAATGCGACACCCATCAAAACCGAGTACAAAAACAACAAGATTTTTGCAGTTGCTGGTTTCATCGAAAATGCGCGTGCCTGTGCCCAAAGTGACAATCCCAAACCGCCAAACGCGATAATGTAATATGTTATGGACAATCCGCCTTTGCTAATCAGGGCAGTCCATGCACCAGATACCATCATAATAAATGTAGTCAATGCAGTTATACCAACCGCGCCAGTCATTAAACCAAAAATCTTTTTCAAATATAATTCCATACCGCCTATTGCTCTTGATACAGATTTAACCATAACGTTCTCCTTTGTTTTGTTATAGGCCAAATATAATACACGATGGGTAATAATTCAAGAGATAACAAAATATAATTTTGCATATTTTTTTGTGTTTAATACTTGACAAATACATTTTTGTCAATTATATTATGCGTATAACCGAACCAAAAGGATTTAAAATGGATATATTTGAAGGTAGAGTTTCTGAATACGCTGGCAGAACATGTGCAGAACGCATCCCACAAACTTATGCCATGGGAAAGTCGGAATATATCAAGGACAGAAAAGATGTTATAGCGGAAATTAATCATAAAATAAGCGACCTAACAAAAAAATTATCTATGATACAAGACAAAGAAAGCTCTTTTTACCAAGATGTAGTAAAACGTTTGAAAAAATGCTATGAAATTAAACGAAACTGTGAAGCGTCTATTGTTTTGGCCAAAGAACAATTGAAAGTCGCAAAAATCAAAAACAGATAATCAAAGCATATAGTCAAATCAAGGCCGTCAAATGACGGTCTTAATTTTTGGTTGAAAAATGAATTTATTTGATAATAAAATGCAGGCAAAGGAATAATCAAAATGGCTTTTGTTATCAACCCTATTAACCCTGTTGCTTTTTCTGTGTTTGGTTTGCCGATTCGCTGGTATGCGCTGGCGTATATTGCTGCATTTGTTATTGGTTTTCTTGTTATGAAGAATTTAACAAGCAGAAAAGATGGTGAAATTATTCTTTCCAAATCGCAAATGGATGATTTTTTATCGTATTTTGTCTTGGGTGTGATTCTTGGCGGACGTTTGGGATATGTTCTGTTTTATAATTTGCCGTACTTTTTGTTTCATCCGTTGGAAATCTTTGCGGTTTGGCATGGCGGAATGAGTTTTCATGGTGGTTTCCTTGGTGCAATCGCCGCGACATTTTTATTTGTTAAAAATCAAAAGTTTTCGTCTGGTTCGTTGACCCAAAATTCTTTCAAGATATTGGATATATTGGCAGTCTTGGCACCAATAGGTTTGGGACTTGGCCGTATTGCGAATTTTATAAATATGGAAGTAATGGGACGTGTGACAAATTCGCCACTGGGTATAGTTTTTGTTGGACAAACTGATATTCCGCGCCACCCAAGTCCGCTTTATGAAGCAACCCTTGAAGGTCTGATTTTGTTTATAATAATGTGGTTGCTTTATTGGAAAACGAATTTAAGAAAACACACAGGCGCTTTGTCGGGTATGTTTTGTGTGCTGTATGCGATATTCAGAATCTTTTGCGAACAGTTCCGTCAACCAGATGCACAAATCGGCTTTTTGACATCGTGGGGTTTGACAATGGGAATGATGTTGTCGGCGGCTGTATTCATCACAGGCATAATCGTTTTATACTGTGCATTAAAAAGAAAAAAATAAAAGGTTTGACTTTTTTCTGTGCAGAATATAAACTGTGTACGCATAAAAGTTTAGGATGGTTGGCAGAGCG
This sequence comes from Alphaproteobacteria bacterium UBA2947, assembly GCA_002348925.1. Taxonomy (GTDB): domain Bacteria; phylum Pseudomonadota; class Alphaproteobacteria; order Rs-D84; family Rs-D84; genus Enterousia. The sequence goes on from DEBV01000002.1 coordinate 76,868, forward strand.
GTCGAATGCGACGGTCTTGAAAACCGCTGACGGGGCAACTCGTCCGGGGGTTCGAATCCCTCACCATCCGCCACAAATAGAAAATGTCCCACTGGGACATTTTTTGTTTGTGTTGAAATGTTTATATGGGATTAGGCACTATAACGAAGTTATTGGGTTCGACAATGAGTAGATTTTGCAAGCAAAGCGCAGTGAAATCGTTACGAATGCGCCACAGGCACAAAGTGCCGAGGCAATCCCTCACCATCCGCCACAAAAAGCAAACGCCCACACGGGCGTTTAATTTTTTGTTGCATTAAATTTCTTAAATTCCTATAGTCAAAATATCATGAGTGAACCGATAGTATCTATTATTTTACCAAATCGTAATTATGCGCCTTTTATACCAGACGCCATTGCTTCTATCAAGGCACAGACTTTGACGGATTGGGAATGCATAATCATAGACGATGCCAGTACTGATAATTCAGTAGAAGTTATCAAAGGTTTAATTGCTGATGATAATCGCTTTAAGTTGATTGTTAATGCATCGCCAAGGGGAATTTCCACATCTCGTAATTTGGGAATAAATTCGGCACGTGGTGAATATATTTCGTTTCTAGATTCAGACGATTGTTATGCTGAATTTTTTCTGGAAATGTTGGTGAAATTGGCTCGTGAAGCAGATGTTGAAGTCGCAGGTGCATTGACCAAGATAGTTGATGAAAATTTCCATTTCAAAGTATCTGATGTCAAGTGGAATACATACGATTATAAATTCTTTGAAAATCCGCTGGATATGATAGCAGCGCCTCAGGTTCGCAAATGGATTTGGTGTTGGCGCAAGATATATAAACGCAGTCTTTTAAAACATATTCGTTTTCGCGATGAAATGAAAGTAAACGGCGATGATGTTATGTTCATGTTAGATTTGCAGTGGCATATTCCACGCATCGCAGAATCTAACATCGAAGGCGTGTATCATCGTACGCATAAAACATCTGTGACGTCAAGATTTGATATTAACAGAATTACTATGTTTCCGTTGATGTTCAAATATATCAAAGATGGCTTGTTAGATAAATACAAGAAAGATTTTTGGGATGCGTTTTATCCTGGCTTGTTCTTGTTGTTGTTGTCTGAATGTTTTGTCAGATTCAGCAGTGTTATAAGCGAACAAGATAAAAGAGATTTAAAGAAAATACTGAAATTGGCGTGCAAACAGATTGTGATGAAAAGGTTGCCATTTAAACAGCGGTTATTATGCAGGTATTTAATATGGAAAAAATAAATATATTATATTCTTTTGGTAAAGATTCTTGGCGCATGGCGGCAGTGTCTATTGAATCGTTGTTGTTGTCTGCGAAAGAAACGACGAAAATAGCAATATACTGTATGGTGGAACCAGGGACCAAGGGATATTGGAAAATCAGAAGAATTGTAAAATCGCATAAACATGGCGCTGAATTGGTATGGCGTAAAGTTAATCCGAAAAAAAATCCATTTAAAGACCAAGAAACATCGAAAACTAATCCAAAGGCTTTTTATCGTTGTTTTGCGCATCGCGTTTTCAAAAAGATTGACAAGATATTGTATTTAAGCACTGATACTTTGATGTATCGTGACTTGTCAGAATTGTTTAACACAGATATTTCTGATTGTGTTTTTGGTGCTGTTCCAGATATGGCACCGATAAATGACGCAAGTAATGCGCTGGGTGTTTATGCCAAGGAATTTTCTGAAAAACATTTAAACAAGGGCCCATATTATAACTGTGGGGTTTTGTTGTTAAACCTTAAAAAAATGGCAGAAAATGAACAAAAGTTATTTGAAAACAAAGAGCCTTTGCGTTATCCAGTTCAAGATTTATTAAATATTACATTTGTTGGTAAAATTAAAACATTGCCTTTGAAGTATAATTTGGCGCCAGGTGTTGGTGTTCCTGCGCACTTTTCCAAAGAAGAAGCGGCGGAAATAAACGCGGGTGGGCATGTTATATTGGATTGTTATTATGCCAGGGCATACGACAAAGAACGCGCGAACAAGGTCACGTATGATATGTTTGAAAAATGCGCCGAAAAAATTGGTATGACGCCGAAATCTTTTTTGGTCGCGGATAAAAAGAAAGAAAAAACCAGAAAAACTTTTATTCCGAACATAACGGTACGCGGACAAAAAGTGCTGTTTTTTGGCATGGAAATAGATTCTCAAAAACAATAAAAGAACACCAAACTGGTGTTTTTTTTGTTTTTTGAAAAAACCATTTGGTTAAGATTTGAATTTATGATATTATATTTGGCAAGGAAGGGAAAATAAAATGAGAATTTTATCAAGTGTTTTGGTTTTGTGTGTGTTTGGCATAACTGGTGCGAACGCTGCGCCAAGTGTCAGAATGTTGGGGTCAAGCGCCGCCAGAGTTGGTACAAATACAACAGTTGTGAAATCAGACAATAATTCCAACGCAAATGCATCGGCGGCTCGTCTTGGAACGATTCGTTCAAAGGCTGCTAGTCTCAGTGCGCCGATTACTACAAAGAAAGTTACGACGCCAACTACTGCGGCTGGTTCTGCATCTAATGCGCGTTTAAGTTTGGGAAAATATATTCATTCAACAGGTGTATCTGCGGGGACAATAAAAACTGATACGAATTCAACCCCTGGTGTAGCGTCCAGTGATTTTGTGGCTTTGTCTGACCAGGTAAAAGATTTGGAAAGTTCGTTAGAAAAAGGTTATTATACAAGAAGCGAAGTTAACGATATGCTTGAAGACATTGCTTTGGGTGATATGAGCGGTGTTTTATCTGATTATGCAACGGTAGAAGCCTTGAATTCAAAGGTGGATGCGTCTGCATTAGACAGTTATGCAACAAAGGAAGCGTTGGATGCAAAAGTAGATAGTTCTGTATTAAGCGCATACGCAACAACATCGGCGTTAGATGCGAAAGCAGATGCGACTGCATTGAACGATTATTTGACAACTGCAAGTGCTTCGGAAACATATCAACCAATTGGTGATTATGCAACAACAGAAGCGTTGAGTGCGAAAGCTGATGCGTCTGCGTTAAGTGCATATGCAACAACGGAATCATTGGGCAGTTATTACACCAAAGACGAAGTTGACAGCAAAGTTGCAGGTATTGTCGCGGGCGATATGAACGAAGCTTTGACTCATAAACAAGATACGATTTCAGATTTGGAAAATATCCGTTCTGGTGCTACGGCTGGTGCGGCGGCGCTTCAAGCGTTGGATAATTATGCGACAACATCGGCGTTAGAGGCGAAAGCGGATGCTTCTGCGTTAGACAGTTATGCGACGAAAGAAGCGTTGAATGAAAAGGCAGATGCGGCAGCATTAAGCGCATATGCGACAACATCGGCATTAGAGGCGAAAGCGGATGCTTCTGCGTTAGACAGTTATGCAACGAAAGAAGCGTTGAATGAAAAAGCAGATGCGTCTGCATTAAGCGCATATGCAACAACAGAGGCTTTAAATTCAAAGGCAGATGCTTCTGCATTGGAAGGTTATTTGACGACATCAAGTGCGGCGACGACATATCAGCCAATTGGCGATTATGTTTCGAATCCTAATTTGCCATCAGATTCTGGTGATTTCATGTTGGTTGTTAACCGTAATGAAAACGGCGAATATACTTATTCATGGCAAAGTGTTTCAACCAGCGGTGGTTCCAGCAGTGGCAGCGAAAGTGGCGGCGGCAGCGGCTGGGGTATGGACGATTCTGATTGGTAAAGAAAAAGGCTTCGTATAACACAAAAAAGTATAAAAAAAGAGAAACTATAATGACACGCAACAAGGCTTTTTTGATTGTATCTTTAATCGCGATGACGGCGGCGGGATCTGCTTTGGCTGATACGACGGCGACACGTGAATGGGTCAAAGCCCAGGTTTATGATAAATACATTGAACCACAGGGTAATGCGTTGAATACAATTAACAAACGTTTGGCGACAGATGTTCGTGATAAAATATACACTTATGACAAAAACACGAAAACAGTGTCAAATCCATTACGCACAGAAGGACAAAATGCCTTTGATGGTGTTAACGAAGTTTTGGAAAAAGTTGATGGCAATAATGGTGAAGCGGGTTCTGCGGTTCAATTACAAACAACTTCCAAGAACGCGTTTGGTGCTATTAACGAATTAAAGGGCGAAATAGACAGCATCAGTGTCCCAACAAAGATTAGTGATTTAACAAACGATTCTGAATTTGTCAAAAGTTCAGAAGTTCCAACAAAGATTAGTGATTTAACAAACGATTCTGACTTTGTCACAAGTTCGGACGTTCCAACAAAGATTAGTGATTTAACAAACGATTCTAACTTTGTCACAACTGAAGGTGTTGAAGATGGGGTATATCTTTACACCAGCGAAGGTTGGTCCGAAATGCAAGTAAGAAAAGCTTTTCCATCGGGTTTAACTTTTGATGAATAAGAAACCGCTTTGGAATAACAAGAGTTTATGATAAAATAAAGTTATAAAAACGAAACGAAAGAAAAAGAGGGGAATGGCATGAATAAAATATTTGGAATATCTTTGGCTGCGGTTTTGACGGCTGTCCCAGTGGTAGCGAATGCTGCGAATGGTGAAGTTATTCCTGGTGATCCAGGTGCAACAGTAGCGAATGCTTCATTGGCAAGTTCTGCTGCTGGTTATAGTTTGGCTGTTGAAGACGGCAAAGAAGATATGATGGTGACTGCTGGGTATGTCAAAGGTGCATACAATGCGGCAATCAAAGCAATTAACAGAGTATCTCATGATACAGCAACTGCTTTGGACAGCAAACAAGACACAATCACTAATTTATCAACTATCGAATCTGGCGCGGCCGATGGTGCTGCTGCGGCGGCTGCGATTGGTTCAATGACTGCTTTGCAAGGTGGCGAAACTTTGGTCGAAGCAATTAACGCGGTCAAAGCAACTGCTGATTCTGCATTAACGTCTGCATCGTTGGAAGAATATACAACTGCATCAGAAGTCACAACTGCAATTAACAGTGCCACAGCCAGTGGAAGTATTACAGTTTTGACAACATGGAATTCAACTGCCGAAGAAACAGTGCCAGTAAATGGAACTGTTCGTGCGGCAGAATAAACCAGATTCGGGTGGTTGCGGTAAATCGCAACCATCCAATCAGATGAAATACAAAATGTTTCGTATGAATAAATTGAAAAAAATATTTTGCATTTCATAAAAAACGTTTGGAACCGACCCCCGATTTATGATATAATCTTGGTCAGGTAAAGGTAACAAACGAAAAACAAAAAACAAACAAAAAACAACACAAAAAAGGAAGGAAAACATGAAAAAAATACTTGGAATATCTTTGGTTGCGCTTTTTGCAGCAGTTCCAATGATGGCAGGTGCTGCCAACTTGACTGAAAAAACACCAGCCGATACAGATGCTCAAAAAGTAGCGGCAGTATCTTATGTAAAAGGTGCTTATAACGCAGTTGCCAGTGCGGTCAACACAAAACAAGATCAATTGAAAGTTGGTGAAACCAATATCCAAACGGCAGTTGTTGCGGCTAATGCAATCAGTTCTACTGTTAATGGTGCTAATGACGATAAATTAGTAACGGAAAAAGCAGTTTTGACAGCAATCACATCTGCAACATCAAATGCTTCGTCTGCCGCATTGGATTCTGCAAAAGATTATGCTGACAGTGTAGCTTCAGCAGCAGAATCAGCAGCGAAAGGTTATGCTGACACAAAAGCAGCGGCAGCAGAATCAGCGGCAAAATCTTATGCTGATGGTTTGGCAAGTAATTATGATGCAGCGGGCGCAGCATCAGATGCGTTGGATGC
>DEBV01000003.1:0-6758 GCA_002348925.1 Alphaproteobacteria bacterium UBA2947
AATCACGTCAGGTGTTGTTCCGTCACCCCAATCAACATAAAAAGTTCCAGCCGCAGACAACACGAATTTAAAAACTGTATCTGCTGCCAAATTAGTTGTTTTTATCGAAAATTTACTGTTTATACATGTTCCATTAACATCAATCTGATTTGCTTCACAACCAACAGCCAACGCCTCAAAAGGCGCAAAAAACACCGCGGCTGTTATTAATAACACGACTTTTACAATACGCAAAAAACGTGCAACATTTAACATATTGCTTTTTCCCCAGTATCATGCAAGCAAAAACAGGGATTTTCTTCAAGTTTTTTTTTGCATTTTTATGTATTTTTTCAACATATTTTATGTTGCGTTTTTGGAAAATTATTTGTATAATCAGACCCAGTTTATGCATAAAGGAAAAAATATGTTTACAAAAGAAAAAGTTAAAGATTTACATTATTCTGTATCTGGTAAAATTGCTGCCGCTGATTTGCAGGCTGCCGCTGATGAAGTTTTGACAGAATTCGGTAAAACCGCAAAAATGGCTGGTTTTCGTCCTGGACACATTCCATTATCTGTTTTGCGTCAAAAATATAATGCATCCGCATGGGGTGAAGCAATTGACAAAGCATTAAACAATGATTTGCAAGAATATTTAAACAAAAAACAATTACGCCTTGCCGCGCAACCAAAGGTTGATATGGCGGGTTATGAAATGGGCAAAGATGTTGAATATTCTTTGGAATTTGATGTTTTGCCAACATTACCTGCAATAGATTTAGAAAAAATCACAGTGACTAAAAAAGTTGCTAAATTTGATGAAAAAGAAGTTGATGTTGCATTGGAAAACATCCGCAAATCACGCAGTGTCGCCGAAAAACAAGATGCTAAATACGCTGCAAAAGACGGTGATGTCGCCGTTATAGACTTCAAAGGATTTTTGGGCAAAGAAGCATTCGAAGGTGGCGCAGCAGAAAAACATCATTTGATTTTGGGTTCTGGCAGTTTTATTCCAGGATTCGAAGACCAAGTTATCGGCCACAAAGCAGGCGATGAATTTGATGTAAACGTGACATTCCCAAAAGAATATCACGCGGAAAATTTGGCTGGCAAAAAGGCACGCTTTGAAGTCAAAGTTCATGAAGTTCGCAAACATATTTTGCCTGAAATGAACGACGAATTGGCAAAAGAAGTTGGTCAAGAATCTGTTGAAAAATTAAAAGAACACATCCGCAATATTATAACAAACCAATACGAAGAAGTCGCAAAACAAGAAATGCGCAACGAATTGTTGGATGTTTTGGCGGACAAGGTTAAATTGGATTTGCCAGAAAGCTTGGTTTCTCAAGAACTGGAAATGGCAAAACAAGAACACGAACACCACAATGCCGAACATGGTCATGAACACAAATGGGATGAAAAGCAAGAAAAGAAAGATGCTGAACGTCGTGTTAAATTGGGCTTGATTTTGGCGGAATGGGGCACACAAAATAAAGTGGAAGTGTCCCGCGAAGATTTGCAACAAGCAATCTGGAACGAAGCATCTCGTTATCCAGATCCAAAACAAATCTTTGAATTCTATAACAAAAACCCAAATGCTGTTGCAATGTTGCGTGGTATGGTTTTTGAAAGAAAAGCTTTGGATGCTATGTTATCTAATGTCAAACAGAAAGAAAAAACAGTTCCTGCTGATGAATTGTTTAAACAAGCATCTGTTAAATAATAACACCGCCCGATTGGGCGGTTTTTTCTTGCCTTGCACATTAAGAATGTTCTAGTATTTTATTAACAAAACCCAAGGAAAGATTACAATGAAAGCATATTTGGATATACTCAAAAACTGTCTGAACAACGGGACAAAATCGGACAATCGCACAGGCACCCCAACAATTCGCATTCCATGGGGAGCAACTTTTCAACATAACATGGCCGAAGGTTTTCCGTTAATCACAACAAAAAAGATGGGATTGAAAAATATCTCTACTGAATTGGAATTTTTTATAAATGGTTATACTGATAAAAAATGGTTGCAAGACAGAAAATGTCATATTTGGGATGAATGGGCAAACCCAAATGCTTGGGAACCTTTATACAAACAGAAATTAAAAGTTCTTCAGAACGAAGGGCATATTTTGTCTGAAAAACAAAAAAAAGAATTACAAAATGACATCATGACAAAAACAAGAGATTTGGGTCCAATTTATGGTTGGCAATGGCGTCATTTTGGCAGCTATTACCATTTTAATCCTTTCAATATCACAGACAATTACAACATGTGGAATCCTGGGAAAGACCAACTTGCAACCGTAATTGAAACCGCAAAAAAAGACCCAAACAATCGTCGTTTAATTGTTAATGCATGGAACCCTGTTGATCAAAACAAAATGGCTTTGCCACCGTGTCATATAATGCACCAAATTTTGATTCATAATGGAAAAATAAACTTGATTTGGACACAAAGATCATGTGATATGTTCTTGGGAATACCATATAACATCGCATCATATGCCATGTTATTATTGCTTTATGCAAAAGAACTTGGGTATGAACCAGGCATTTTACGTGGTGAATTACACGATGTTCATATATACGAAAACCATATAGACCAAGTAAAAGAACAATTATCACGCACGCCTTACAAATTACCAACCGTTACTATCCCAGACGAAAATTGGAAAGGTATGTTAAATTGGTCCGCCACCAACGGTTTTACATTGACAGATTACGTTTGCCATGAAAAATTAAAGGGAGATGTGGCACGATAAAACCAAAACCGCCTGAAATATGGCGGTTTTTTCTTGCTTTTTCAAAAAATTACATATATAATGTACCTGATTTTCGCGGGTGGGCGCAAAATCAGTCCGATTAACCCCACAAGACCTCGTCTTTTGAAAAAGAAAAATTATGACGATGGCAAGCTTTGTTATAAATTCTATGAAAGATTTATCCAAAGATTTATTTAATCCAGTATCTGGCGAAGATTTCGTCCAAATGTTTGATAAAAACTATGGCACACAGGAAACTTTGCAAGGTTATGCTACAAAAGGAACCGTTAAAGACATTCGTGGCGATTTTGCCATGGTTGATGTTGGTTTGAAATCAGAAGGTCGTATTCCATTAAAAGAATTCGGCGCATCTGTTCCATCTGTTGGTGATATTATCGACGTTTTCGTTGAAAGATATGAATCCCGCGAAGGAACTGCTGTATTGTCTTATACAAAAGCACGTGCAGAAAAAGCATGGAAAGATTTGGAAAAGACAGTTGCCGAAGGTATCGATCCAGAAGGAACTATTATCGATGTTGTTCGCGGTGGTTATACAGTGGACATCAACGGCGTATTCGCATTTATGCCTTCTTCACAAGTCGACCACAAACCAGTACGCGATGCAAAATCTTTAATTGGTTTGAAAGACAAATTCCGCGTTTTGAAAATGGACGCTTTGCGTACTAACGCAATCGTTTCACGTCGCGCTATCCAGGCTGACACTATCGCTGCTGCTCAAAAAGAAGCAATGAAAAACATTTCATTGGGTGCAGTTGTCGAAGGTACAGTTAAAAACATCACAGATTATGGTGTGTTTGTAGATTTGGGCGGTATCGACGGTTTGTTGCACGTAACAGACTTGTCTTGGAAACGTATTAACCACCCACGCGAATTGGTTCACGTTGGTGAAAAAATCAAAGTCAAAGTTATCCAATTTGACCCAGAATCTCATCGTATTTCTTTGGGTGCAAAACAATTGGAAGAAGATCCTTGGGAAACAGCATCAAAAGCATTCAATGTTGGCGATACAGTAAGCGGAAAAGTTTCTTCTTTGACAGATTACGGTGCATTTATTGACTTGGGCAACAATATCGAAGGTTTGGTACACATGTCTGAATTGTCATGGACAAACAAAAATATCCACCCAAGCAAAGTGTTGCAAAACGGTCAAGATATCAACGTTGTTGTCTTGGATATCGACCAAGAAAAACGTCGTATTTCTTTGGGCTATAAACAATTGCAACCAAACCCATGGAAAGAATTTGCAGAATCCCACAAAGTTGGCGATGTTATCACTGGTCCAATCAAAAACACAACTGAATTCGGTTTGTTTGTCGCTTTGACACCTGATTTGGACGGTATGATTCACATCTCTGATTTGTCTTGGAACAAACTGGACGAAGAAGAATTGAAAAAATTCGTTCGTGGTCAAGAAGTCACTGCAAAAATCTTGGACATCAACCCAGAAAAAGAACGTATCACATTGGGTATCAAACAATTGACAGAAGGTGCTGAAAATAACAACACTACTATCAAGAAAGGTGCCGTTGTATGTGGAACAGTTTCTGAAATCACACCAGACGAATTAGTATTGGCTTTGCCAGGCGATGTTCGTGGTACAATCCGCAGAACAGATTTGTCTCGTGAAAAAGCAGAACAAGACACATCAAAATACAATGTTGGTGATTCAGTAGAAGCATCTGTTGTTTCTGTTGATGGCAACAATGTAAAATTGTCTGTTCGTGCATTACAAGTGACACTGGAAAAACAAGCCGTTAAAGAATTTGCAAATGAAGCAGATTCAGGTTCTGTTTTGGGTGACATCTTGGGTGCTGCAATCGAAAACAGCAAAAAATAATTTGTTAATTCAAATTATTATGAAAAGGTCCCGCAATTTGCGGGACTTTTTATTTGATTTTTTGTGTTCAAATCTTTTATAATCCTTGCATTGAACGAAAGGATTTTTACATGAAACCACAAATGATTGTTTTTATGGGCGGTCAAGGTTCTGGCAAGGGAACTTTCGCAAATTTATTGCGCAAACAACACGATTATAATTATGTCGAAGCAGGTGCTATCTTGCGTGCAATGCCCGCAGATTCAGATATAAAACAAAAGATTTCACGTGGCGAATTGGTTGGTGATGACGATTTGTTCCCAATTATTTCACAGCATATGTCCACTGATAAAGATATTATCATGGATGGATTTCCACGTACAATCGGTCAGGCAAAATGGTTAATAGATAATTTCGCAGAAAAATTCGATATAAAAATCATATTTTTGAACATCAGTGAAGAAACAATGTTGGCACATATTCAAAACAGAATAAAAGAGGGCGGAAATCGCGCTGACGACGCAGATGAAGCAGCTGTACAAAAACGCATTGCCGCATTTAAATCTATAACTATGCCCGCGATAGAATGGTTATCAACATTAAATTCTGTAAAATTTTACGATATTAAATTACCAACAGATGATATAGATATAAATTTTGCACACATAACAAAAATGATAAAATAAAAAATCGCCATAATGGCGATTTTTTAAAACACTCTTCTTCGAGCAATAGTGTATAAACCGTATCCCGTCAATAACACCATTATCGAAATAAATATTACCAATGATAAATGAGTGTGTTCTACATACGGCAATTCCATATTCATACCATAATAACCGACAACCACACTTGGCACCATTAAAACAATGTTCCAAATGGTCAAGCGGTTAATGTAAGTATTTGAATCGATGTTAATCACGCTTTCAAATGTTTCTTTGATAGATTTTAACATCTTGCTATAACTGGTCACGACTTCGATAGCCTGGTTAAATTCGATTCGTGAATCTTCTGCCAATTCTTGATCGTCTTCATCTTTAGTAAAACCGCGCAACTTGTCGATTTTATCCATAACAGCAATATTACCTTTTAGCGACGCCATATAAAGGGTGTAAGCATTTTCAACTTCCAATAACTGCATAAGTTCTTGTTTGCGTATGTTTTCTGACAATGCTTTTTTAGAATTAATAACTTTTTTGTTCAATTCTTTTAACGCACGTAGATACGATTCTGCGATATACCAAATTATATTTAATATAAGGCTTTCACGCGTTTTCATTTCGTCATCTTTAATTTTATCCAACATATCGCATCTTTTACGACAAACAGTAATCACATGCTTGTTTGAATAAATAATAGACAATGGTTCAGTATGCCATGTTGTATCTATTTCACGATTTGCAATAGGGAAACGAACAATTATAACCTTGTAATCGTCTTCCAGTTCAAGACGCGGCTGTTCATCTGGATCCAAAATATCGGATATAGTATCTTCGTCAATCTTGTATTCTGTCAAAAGACGTTCGAAATCTTCGTGGTCTGGGTTGCCAACATTAACCCAAGAGAATGTTTTCAATTTTTTCGTATCAAACATGACATTCTCCTTTGATTTTATAGTTATCTTTGCACGCAGGAATTTTATCACAACCTGTTAAAAAATCAACTTTTTTAAAAACAACTTTGGTTATTTAATTTTTTACTTGCACGAATCGATTAAAAGTTACTAGTATTCGCATAAAGGATTTAACAAAAGGAAGGATTTCAATGATAATCGGAATTGGAATTGACATGGTCGAAAGCGACAGATTCTTAGATTGGTCCGCGTTTAAAAAGCAACGCATTTTCACAAAAAAAGAATTAGAATATGCCGATAATGATACTGCACGCAGTGAAAAACATCTGGCAAACTTTTGGGCTGCACGCGAAGCCGCATTAAAAGCGCTTGGCACAGGATTCGGCGACAACATTTCTTTTTCTGATATTTCTGTCACACACAACGACAATGGTTGCCCAGAACTAATTTTTGCTGGCGGTGCAAAAAATGCATTGAAAGAATTGGCAGGAACATCTGCTCATGTAATGTTGTCTATAACAGACCAAGACGATTATTCTGCCGCTGTTGTTATAATCGAAAAATAAAAAACGAAATTTAAAACCGCCATATTGGCGGTTTT
>DEBV01000003.1:6882-14178 GCA_002348925.1 Alphaproteobacteria bacterium UBA2947
AAAAACAGGTTTGCTTGCAAAAATATCTTCTTCAGAAATCATTGTTGGTTCTTCGTCTTCATCCATACCCGAAGTATTTAAACGACCTGGCACAGCATCTATAACGACGGGCGCTTCTTTGACGACAGGTTCTTCCATTTCTTCTTCGTCGTATTCAATTTCTGGTTCATCCATAACGACTTTTTCTTCTGGAACAACTTTTGTTTCTTCTGCTGTTTCATCCAAGAACACTGCTTCTGGCTTATCAACAGCAACAGATTCCTCTGGTTTTTGTTTTGGTTGCATAACTGTTGTTTCTGGCGCAGACGCAGTCAAAACAGGCGCTGTATCCGTTGTCATATTTTTCTGATACAACCACAAAGTAAATACAGACAGTCCAATTAAAATCAGCAACAACATATAATATATAAAGCCAGGTTTTGAATGTTCTGATTTCACTTCGACTGGCGCTTGGAAAGTGTTCACTATCGGCGTAATTGGTTCAACGGGCGCGACAGGTTCCACAGATTCTTCTTGTTTTGGTTGTTCTGCTGGTTCTATATCAAAATCTTGTGGAACTGGTACAATGGTTTCCAGCACTGGCTGTTCTTCTGTGATTTCTATTTTTTCTTCTTGTACCACAGGTTGTTCAACAGGTTCCACGTTTAATTCTTGTGAAACAGGAACTATTGTTTCCAACACAGGACGTTCTTCAACAGATTCTGTGATTTCTTCCGATTTTTCTTCTGTTATCTGTTCTGGAACAAAAGCAGGCACTTCTATTGGTTTAAAAGATTCCAACACAGGTCTTGATTCTAAATCAGGTTCTTTTTCCACAACAGGAACAGATTCTACAACTGGTGCAGGAACTTTTTGTTTTATATCTTGAAACACAGGCGCGTTAAATTCAATCGGTTTAAAAGCGATATTGTCGTTTAATATTTTCGGATCTTCCGAGAATAAAGGTTTAACATCGCTTTCTATGACTTCATCAACTTCTTCTTCGGCGATTTCTTCTTCGTTATCAAAAGATTGTATTTCTTCTTTGACCTCTGTCTTCTGCACAGGATATTTTGGTGCAACCACAACAGGTTTGCTTTTCACAGTTTCTTTTATTTCAATCGCAGGTTGGTTTAACAATGCACTGGCCAATTCAGCATCCTCTGTTGCGATTTCTAATCTTTTTTGTGCAGAATCTAAACGTTTTTTTGCACGTTTTAATTTTTCATTTATTGCTTCTATTTGAGATTCCAATTTCAAAATCTTGGACGCAGATTGTTTTGTGTTTACTTTTCCAATTTGCTTTTTTTCAGCGCTTAATTTCGAACGCAGTGTTTTAATACGTTCTTGCAGACGAACTATTGTTTCTTTGGTCTTAACAATGGTTGTATTTGTCTTTGTTATTGCTTCATTAGCAACATTTAAACGCGTCATTGCGCTGTGGCGCGCAGCAGAATTCCGTAACACAGCCAACTGGTTCAATTGTTCGGTTAAATCTTCACCTGCATTATAAGCGTTTATTAAATTTTCATACACAGACAAACCAGAATATTCAATATCTAACTTTTGGTATTTATTATCAACCTTTGGACGAATCGTTTCCAAATCTACACCATAATCGCTGGACAATATTTCGTCCCACTTTTTGTCTGCATGTGAATCTATAACCAACAACACATTTGGTTTTTGTGCATTTATCGTATTATCCAAAACAAACACCAGATTATCTTTGGCATCATAAAAGGCGTTTATTTTGTCGCCATTTATATCAAAGGCACGCATAGTCAAAGTGCCATAATTTGTGTCTTGGTAAATATTTTCTCTCTCGCCAATCATCTGTGTGTCCCTCGGTTTTATTTTTTCTTTGGTGGTGTAAATTGGTATGCCTGACGACAATGTTCATAACAGTAAGGTTTACCAGCAAAAACTGTTTCCCCGCAAAAATGAAAACTGTCAGAATCAGGATCGCCAATTGGCCAACGACATTGATTTGGTTTTAAATTAGCCATTTGCAAAGCATGTTGAATTAACAATTCATGCAAAGCCAAATCTTTTTTTGTTTTTTTGGACGCAGTTTTAACAACCGTTTTTTCCTGTTTCACTGGCTTAACAACTTTTTCAGCAACCTTTGCTTTTTTTGTTTCTGCTTTTTTTGGTGATTTTGTTACTTTCTTATCAGCCACTTTTTTTTCAGTCTTTTTCACAACCACAGTTTGTTTTGTTGGCTTTTTAACGGCCTTTTTGGGTTCTGCTTTTTTAGCGGCAGTCTTTTTTGTTGTTTCAGCCTTGGTTTCCTTCTTAGGTGCAACTTCGGACGCTTTTGCATTCCAGCCCAAACGATTTAATTTTCCAACAACAGCGTTTTTAGACATACCCAACTTTTTACCCATTTCAGCAGTTGACAAACCTTTGCCCACTAACGCTTTTAACTTTTTCAGCATATTGCTGTCCCAACCAGTACTCATAATAAAAAAATCCCTTGTTTTTATATCTAGGTTAATTGTATCATAAAAACGAATCGAAAGGCAAGGGGTAAAATATGATTTATTATATATTTTTTTCGTGCGTTTTAATCGGGGCAATCTATTGCGCAGTGCGCATGGCGACCGCTGATTTACGGCGCAGAATCATTCCAGACGTGTATTTGTTCCCATTTTTATTTGCGGGCCTTTTGACAGCGACTTTTTTCCAATGGCCAATCACGATTTCAGATTCCGTTGTTGGTGGCGCAATGGGCTATTGCTTGGGACTGATTGTCGGGTTCATATTTACAAAAATAAAACACGAACAAAAATACCCACCAATTGGCATGGGTGACATTAAATTACTGGGGGCAGGCGGCATCTGGTTCGGAACACTTGGTCTGTCCATAGCAATGATTATATCTTGCGTGTTGGCATACATCTGGAACAGAAAAAAACACGAACAGTATATTCCGTTTGCACCATTCTTTTTAATTGGCGGATTTTTATCTTTGATAATAATTCAATTTTTGATATAATGTAAAGAACGAAGGGGATGAAAAAGGGGACTTTTAAATCTTTACTGTTTGCCGTATTCTGTGGTTTCTGTGCGTTTGGCGCGACCGCGGCTACTTCTTTGTTTTCAAATTACGGTCAAATTCAAAATGTTCAAAATTATTCAACGAACCCATTTTGGACCCCAAATTCACCGTATAATCAACGCCTGCCACAGCCTGTATATGTTCAGGGTGCAGATCTGACCGCCGAAGATTGTTTCAAGGTTGTTCAATCATTGGTTTCTGTTCAGTGTATGGCACGCGATAATTGTAAAGACACAACATTGGCGGACATTCGTCCAACAATAATGGTTCAATTATCTAATTTGCCTGGAAATAATTATGTTTCTGCGTGTTCTGGGTATATTGACGGTGTATTTGAATCCTATGTTGCACAGTTTGGAAACACTGTTCCGAATCGCGCGGTTGCTTTTCCAAATGCAACAGAACCAAATCAAAATTTAAATAATAACAATACAATTCAGATACAAAACCCGTACAAGCAAGAGATACCACAGTGGCAACAAGAGATTAAAGAACGAAGTCAAGAACTTCAAGAATTACAACAACAAAACGGTGCGGGCAGTGAACATCTGTCCGCTACTGATTTTCCGAAGACTTATAATGATTTATCCTTCTCGGAAAAGAAGACATTAAAAGAGGCAGATTATGCGCAATACAAAGGGAAAAGTGCATATGTTGTCCCTGATTTCAAAAACACAAAAGAATGGTGCAGTGGCAAAGGTTCTGGTACAAAAGAATGCAAAGCATATACAAATGGCAACCTTACACAAAATAACAATTCGAATTCGTCACCAGACAAACCAACGTCTCCAAACTCTTCTGCCAGCGATGCCGATGTCATAGCGGCAATTGTTGCGTTTTTGACCCCACGAAATAATTATGAAAAAACGTTTTTCACAGATCTGGCTACCGACTTCGTTTCAAAAGCAGCAAAAGATGACAATTTAATTTTGAACAATCCTTTTGTTTATGATTTCTTGGCGTCAAAAGATGCAAGTTTGATGAAATACCAAGAAGCTTTAAAAACAGTATCAGGAACAGCACAAAGCGAAGAATTGCGCATAGATATCGACTGGGAAGACATCAAAATTCAAATATCGACTCTTTTCGATGCAGCATTAAGACGACGTGGCGCGCTGGTTTGTGAAAACAACCGTTCTTATCAAATAGGTCTTGATACAGCAATATGGATAGCAACTATCGCAGCAGCAATTGCATCTGTTGAAGCAGGTGGCAGTGGTGGCATTGCCATAGCAGGTGGACGCGCCGCATTGGGTTCTGGTTTAAAAGCATTGGCAAAAGGTGTGTCCCTGATTGGGTTAAAAGCTGCCGCTAAATCTTTGACCAAAACAGGTGGAAAACAAATTGTCAAAGGCGCAGTGAAAGCAGGATTGAAAAAAAATATGCAAGGCTGGGCTTTACCAGCAGTTCAAAAAAAGGCGGCCAGAGATATTGCTAAAAAAGCTGGTGCAAATCTTGCAACAAAACGCGGTATGTTATTTGCATCTGGCGCTGTCACTGGCGCAATATATGAAACGGTTGGTTCTAGTGCAATCGCATCAAACCAATCCCCTGTAAAGAAAAGTTTTGCCGCAAGAGCAGCAGGTGTTTTGTACAGCTGGCTGGAAAGCGATGAATCTATAGAATTTATCAACTGTCAAGACCTTGATTATAACGAAGGCTGCTATGTGGTATGCGGTCATGGTCAACCAAACGATGATTTAAATACAAAAGTTTTCAAACCAATACTGGGACATAATTATTGTGTAAGCGAAACAGATTTTACATTGTATGATATGGAAACAAAAAAACCACTTATGATGAACAATGATCAATATGTAAAAGTAACACAATCTATACGTTCTGCGGTTGCAGATTCTGACAAATGCGACTGGAACGAAGACGATATTGATATGTACTTTGGTTCATATATTTATGATCCTGACACTATGGAACCTTCTACAAACATGATTATAGAAGAAGTAATTCGTATAGATGATTAAAAAACTTACACCGTTTTTTATGTGCTTATTCATGTCGCCAATCATGGCACAAGAATTGAGTGACTTTCGCACCACCGAAGAAACATTGGAACAAATTCATAGCAACAAACAAACAAATTGTGCAAACAATATTTTTTCAAAAGCATTACACGAACACGCAAACGAAATAGATGAAAGCGAACCAGAATTCAAAGTTCGCGCATGGGCACACGAAACAATGACTGGTGACGCAACCGTACTGAAAGCATTGCTGGCATGTCCAGAAGTAAAAAATACCGCCGATGAAACAACAATTGTTTTTTCACCCATAAAATACGAATTTCCAGGCGGACGAACACTTACTATAAATTACAGCACGCAACCCAAAGTCTTAAAACAAAAACTTATGCTGGCAACAAAACGCAGTTTACCAAATGGTGATGCTAATCCTAGGTTAATGGATCCAAATGACCCCGCAAAATATCTTAATACAGAACCTGCATGGTATGCGATAATGGTTGTACAACACGATTCTTTAAAAGATTTCGTGGGTGAAGATAAAAATAATACATTGTCTGTTAAATATATAAATGACCACATTGATGATATTTACCCGCAAGGTTATTTTTGCACCAGTAAATCTGTACTGGCAAACGATAGTTTCACAATTAACAAAGTCGTCCACGATGTTGTAAATATCGAAGACGACACCAACGATTATTATGTTGCTGGCGATGTAAATCTTGAATGGATTATGTATGCCGAAATCGCCGCGGATATTATTTTGACCGTCGCGACAGTTGGTGTCGGCGAAACCGCAATGATTCAATTAAAAACCGTACGCGCATTCAAGACAGGAAAACAACTTCTTAAATCTATGCAACAACTTTCAAAACTTGAAAAAGTTAAAGATTATATAAACACTATGCGAAAGATTGAAAAACATACCCAAGATATTGCAAAACTGGAAAAAGAAATAAAAAGTCTAAAAGACGCCAAAGAAATTGCCGCAAAACGTGCAGAAATAAAAAAATTACAAGAATCAATAAAAACACTTGAAAAAGATGCTGACACTTTGGCAAAAACCAATAAAGACGTAAAAAAATATAAAGAACAAGCAGAAAACTTCAAAGATTTAGATAAATATTATAAAAGCCTGCGTGCATACCGCCGTCCACAAACAGGAAATGTCATTGTACGTGCATTAAAAACATTGAAAGCCGCAAACACTGGTGCAAAAACCATGAAAAAAGCGGGCAAAATTGCAAGGGCAGGTATGTCCACACGTTCTGCAAAAATGGGACACTGGTTGTTTGACGCAACTTTAAAACATGGTGCACGCCTTGCAAGATTTGAACGAGATACAGGTTTAATTTATGGCGCAGTAAGTTTTCTTGGCGATATGTACGATCAAACATCAAGTACTTCCAAAGAATTTTCAAACGGAATTGAATTTAAACCGCTGTGTTTACTGTCTGCTGACGATTTGGCAGGTCAAGAAAATGTTGTGAATTATGGTATGTGGTTAATGTGGGTTGGCAATTCTACTGACCCTGCAGATGACGACGCAGCATATTTACAAGCAATGGATTTTGCATCTAAATTCTATTATCAACTGGACGAATATCAAGACGAACATGGTGCAGACTGTAATGTTGATATTTATGTTGTTCGACCAATAATCCGCCTTGATGAAACAGATGTTGAAAAACCAAGTGGCGAATTATTCTATCTGTTTATGAACGAAATTCCATGGTCAACATCAGAACAATTTAAGGCAAAAATTGGAAATATCGAAGATTGGGAAAGGGCGCAATCAGAACTTGATAAACAAGACCCACAAAACAAATACAAACAACAAAACAATAATAATTCTGAAAATCTTCAGGAACAAGTTGCCGCATAAAAAAACTCATAACTATGCAGAATAAAAACCTTGTTGTGTTTTTTGTAAAAAATATTTATAATAAAATTGAAAGCAGGAGAAAAAGATGAAAAAAATATTTCTTTCTTTTGTTATATTGTCTTCAATCGTTGTAAACGCATTTGCTTATCAGGTTTTAACCACCAAAGAATTCGGCAAAGATGATGCAAAAAATCAAAATGTAATTGTAAAATGCACCACCGATACAGGCAAAATATCTGACGAAACATGTTCTCTGCGCCGATATGTAAAATGTTTGGGCAAAGATAAAAAAACAAATTGCTCTTCATGGCAGCCGTGGAATGATTTGCGCAATCCGTCAAAGACATATTCTGATTGGAAATCTGCCGCCAGTGCATGCTGTAAAG
>DEBV01000003.1:14207-14434 GCA_002348925.1 Alphaproteobacteria bacterium UBA2947
AAAACGCCCAATCGGGCGTTTTTATTTTCCATAGACCATATCATTAAAAAACAAAACACACACAAAAGGGTGTGTCTTATTTTTTGGTGGATGTGGGCGGACTCGAACCGCCGACCCCTACGATGTGAACGTAGTGCTCTAACCAACTGAGCCACACATCCAAAACTTAACAAAAAATCCGCTTTGCGCGGAAGATCAAGTTTCTGGTGGGGATAGTGGGACTTGAA
>DEBV01000003.1:14448-14647 GCA_002348925.1 Alphaproteobacteria bacterium UBA2947
AACCCACACGATCGCAATGATCAAAGGATTTTAAGTCCTCAGCGTCTACCATTCCGCCATATCCCCAAGGACTTGTTTTCCGTCTGATTCTGTATCATGCAAAATCAGATGGTGGAGCTGATGGGACTCAAACCCACGACCTCTACGATGCGAACGTAGCGCTCTATCAACTGAGCTACAACCCCATCTTGCTCTAACA
>DEBV01000003.1:14696-27727 GCA_002348925.1 Alphaproteobacteria bacterium UBA2947
CTGAAACTAGCGCGTCTACCAATTCCGCCATATGCCCGTTTAAAGCACGATAGATAATAACCCATATTATAAATTTTTGCAACAAGAAAAATCGAAAAAATCACTGATTTTTTATGTAAATTTTTGTGTTTTTGCTTGCTCTAACTTTCATAAATTTGCTAACATTCATTCAGAGATGAAGAAAATTCTGTCTTTTATCCTGATTTCTGCGGTCTGCATAGTCAATGCGGACGCTGCTTCGCGTACCACGAACACAAAATCACGCAATAAAAACACAACCATCACAACACCTGAAAAAAATACCCGTTCTGCAACTTCGCGTAATGCAGTGAAAACAACGGTTGCGCCACGCACTGCAACCCCTGTAACAATTTTATCCCAGCGCACAAGCACAAAAAAGACAGCAACCAGAACACCTGTGGCGCGCGCAACAAACACCACAAAAACGATAACAGCACGCGCAACAAACACCCAAGAAACCACAGAAACACGAACTGGCGCAGAATACGAACAGTGCAAAGAAGCGTTCTTTTCATGTATGGACCAGTTTTGTGAATTAAAAAACGACAGTTTCAAAAGATGCTCTTGTAATGACCGCATATTTGATTTCCAAGAAATTTCTGAAACATATCAACAGGCGAACGATCGTTTAGTTGAATTTTCTGAAAACTTGGATGTTGTCGGCATGACTTATGAGCAAGCACAGGCAATGAAAACCGCATCAGAAGGCGAAGATGCTTTATCAGAAGACAAATCCGCGTCAAAACAATTATTACAAGCCATTATGAATTCTATCAAAGGTGGCGATACTTCTGTTGGTGGAAAATATAAAGATTTAAACAGTGTGATAATCTCGGCAGATATGTCTAATGCATTTGGTATGGATGATTCTGGACAACTGATTGCATCATATAATGGTTCCACATTGTATAAAGCGGTATATCCGAAATGTAGAAACGCTGTCAAAGAAGATTGTAATAATGCATCTTTGCAACGCGCAGTTAACGCTTACTTGATGGCGATAGAACAAGATTGTAATTCTGTAGAAACCGCACTGGCCGCACAACAAAAATCGTTAAAAGCATCAACACATCAAAGCAGCGCTATGCTCGATTTGGCACGTGTTGAAAATCGCAGAAATCATAATTCTGATGATATTGCAACATGTATTGCCAATGTAAAAAAAGCGATACAAAGCGAAGAAGTTTGTGGCGAAAGTTATCACAAATGTTTGGACAATGGCCGTTTCATAGATGTAACAACAGGCAAACCTTTGACTGGGGTCGCAGATTTTTATAAACTTGGCGAAATCTTGACCTTTAAAGACAACACAGAAATCAAAGATCAAAAACTATCTTCAATACAAAGTAATCGTACTTTTGTTAAATATTTCGAAAACAAGACAAAAAAATTTGCTAAAGATGCACTTGATAAATGTACAGAAGACGCAGATTTTGTATGGCAACAATATCTTGATATGGCATTGCTTGATATATATTACGCACAACAATCAAAGGTTAAAGAGATAAAACAAAGTTGTTTAGATTTGGTTGCACAATGTTATGACAATCAAAATACAGCTATCGCAAATGCAATGGCAAACCTGACAGGTGATTCAAGTTTATTATTACAACCAGAAGCGGTTTCTTTAACAAAAACAATGTGCAGCGACTATATCGAATCTTGCAACAGCATGTTTGCAGATAATATTATCCAAGACTATATCGCGACAAAAACCGATACAGATACCACAAATGCATGTCGTGGCATTGTACAACAATGTTTCAGCAAATTCGGTGGAACAAACTATGGTAATTTTTATTCAAGACAAAACGGGCTTTTCCAGAAAGGCGATGCGTTAGATTGGTTTTCGCTTTACGCAAAAAATGGCAATACTACTCTCAAAGATGACGATGGTAACGAAAAAATAGTATCTCCGTGCGCACAACAAATCATAAAAGTCGAAGAATGCAAAGATAAAATAGAAGAAATATTCGGTGGCTTTAACAAATATTATAATGAAGATTATATATTTGTAGGATATGACTACAAAAGAAACAAAAACCCTACTTCCTTACCAGGAGGCCGCATAATTTCATACAACAATCGAAATGTCAGACCCACAGGTGTTGCAACAGAGGTATATTATGAAATCANNCATGGAAAACCTTGTTAATAATTGTAACAGTTTGGGCGGAAAATTCATAAAATATGAACAAGCAGAACAATATGGTTATAAATCCGACGATTTATGCAAAATCGATTCCAGCAATCCAGACAAAGTGTTCTATATCGACCAATCTTCTAACAACAAACGTTCTTTGGTATATTGGTATCACTTTTCACCAGAAGAAAATATATGTCCGTCTGGTTATGATACCGAAGTGGACACGCAATCTTGGGGACTTTGCTCTTGTTGGGAAAATGGCGGATATCGCAGTAAAAACGGCACACTTTCGACGTGTCGCCCAATAATACCTGCAACAACAGGTTCTTCCACGACAGAAGACGATATATGTTCCGCAGAAACATTGTGCAAAGAAAACTACACAGAAAATGAAACCGTGCCTGATATTTGTACACAACCACGTTCGAATACTTCTCAATATTGGTGTCAACAATCGATTGTGTCTTCACAAGGTCAATTATGTCCAACTGCATACCTAGACGATAACTCTCAGTGTGTAACTAAAACAGGGGAAATCATAGATGCAGTAAACGAGAAAGTTCCTGCACGCAGCCGTTAAAAAATTTTTTTAAATAGATGATAATATGTCTTTGGCAATAGCAGCCGCTGGCTTTTGTTTTTGCGGATTCCATTTTTTATCCGCCAATGTCAATTTATGCAACATTTCTTTACGAACATGTGGCAAAGTTAATTGTTGCAAACAATCGATTATTGCCTCTGGTTTTGCCGCATTACCCAATAATTCAGGAAATATCGTTTCGTTCATCAAAATATTAACCAAAGAAGCCCATTTTACACGCAAAATCATTCGCGCCAACAAAACAGTTATCGGATTCATTTTATAAACAACTATTGTTGGTATATGCATTATCGCCAATTCTGCAGATACTGTTCCACTGGCGACTATTGCAACATAAGTATTTGCATATAACTGATAACGATTACTTGAATCCACTAAATCAGGTTTTATTTTCCAATCTTTAATTTGTTCGCGCACATAAGCGTCAGTTGTTTCAACTGTCGGAATCACAAACTTATAATCGCGATAACCACAATTTACCAACATATCAACAGTCTTATGAAATACAGGCAAGAGTTTTTTGACTTCACTCATACGGCTGCCTGGAACAAGTGTGATTATCTTTTCTTTTGCATTATCTGATTTATATTTATCCAAACCATCCGAAATAGGATGCCCAACGGCAACTGTTGACAGCCCATATTTAGTAAAATAGGGGATTTCAAAGTCAAAAAATGCGTAAAGCTTATCAAATAACTTAGCATATTTTTTTGCGCGCTTTGGTCGCCATGCCCAAACCTGAGGTGCAACAACATGGAAAAATTTAGTGCGTTTCAATCTGCCAGATTTTTTGACCTTGCTGACCACTGCTTTTGCGAAACCAGGTGAATCTATTGTCAGCACTAAATCTGGTTTTTCAGTTATGATTGCGTCAACGGTTTGTTTAATTCGTGCAGTTAAAGTTTTTGCACGCGCGACCACTTCCACCACACCCATAACCGCCAAATCAGATATTGGAAAAATAGATTTCAAGCCACAGCTTTCCATATTCTGCCCGCCGATGCCAACAAATTCAGCGTCCAACATTTCGCGCATTATCTTTGCACCAAGGACATCCCCAGAAACTTCACCTGCGATAATAAAAATCTTTTTTTTCTTAGCGATTGTCATTTTTTGCAGTTCCAATACCGCGCTTTGAACGATTTTCAATAAAATCTATGGCGTCCATAGCATATTTATTGTGTTTGACTTCCTTGCGAATTTTATTAAGTCTGTCCGCAACGGTTCCTTCACTGGTTCCAAAGACAGCAGAATACACAGAATGAATCGCGTGTAAGTCTTCATTTGTGAAACCATGACGCATTAAACCGACACGATTTATTGTACGATATACTGCACGTGGCCCTTCATAAATAGCATAAGGCAAGACATCGTTTCCAACGCCACTCATTCCACCAATAAAGGCATTACGTCCAATGCGTGCGAATTGCAATACCATTGAACCACCAGACAAAATAGCAAAATCTTCAATTTCAACATGGCCTGCAACCTGAACCAAATTAGACATAACAACGCTGTTGCCAACTTTGCAGTCGTGTCCAACGTGTGCGTTAACCATAATCTGACAATCATCGCCTATCTCTGTCCCATCTGATGCTGGCGTTCCAGAATGGATTGTCACATATTCACGAATTTTGCATCTTTTTCCGATACGCAACCCAGTCATTGTAGATTCATCTTGCCATTTTAAATCTTGGCTCATCACGCCAAGAACAGCGAAAGGATAAACAATAGAATCATCACCTATGGATGTTTGACCGTCAATCACAACATGTGAAACCAGTTCCACACGATCACCCAATACCACATTAGGACCGACGATACAAAAAGGTCCTATCTTACAATCGTTTCCGATAACTGCACCTGGTTTAATAACTGCACTTGGATCTATAACTGTTGCCATTTTTTCTACTCTTTTTAAATGTTGACTTGATGCAACAATTTTATACCAGTCGCGCAAAATATTGTATTCAATAAATATAACCGATTATAACAAAGCGTAAAAATCTTTGAATTTCAAATTGCCTGACATTTTTGACAAATAAAGTATACCCAAACAACTTATAACAGGGCAGATTATCAACGCGCCAAAGCACATCAGCAACAACGCCCAAGATTGCTTTGAAACAATATCTGATTTGCTTTTTGAATGGTAAATTGTCAACATTTCGGATATCGCAACAACCGACAACAAACCGACAAAAACAGGCACAGATTCTGTTAATCCAAACAGCACCAACGCCAACAAGCCCAAAATTCGACATAACCACTTTAATTTTATATACGCACTTTCATAGATTTTTGAACGCGCATTTGTATATTTCACAGCCAACACAGTTATCGCAAAAAAGCCCGTTATCAACAAAGAAAGCAAATGAACGAAAGTCAGATTTCCCAACTGCCCAAACCTAAAATATTCAGGCTGCATCAAAACCAAAGCTGTCATTGCACCAAAAATTACTGTAGACAAAGAAACATCTGAAATATTTTTATGCAATCTCGAACCAACAATTACACCACACATAACAGCACTTAATTGTAATAATATTCCATACAAATCTGGCTTGGCAGAAAAAATTGTTAATATTAACAAAATGCCCGCGGTCAACCATCTTGCCTTTTTGTTTTTCAAAAATCCAAGATAATTCAATTTAATTGCCTGTTGAACCACATATATCATTGACACAAACAAAACAAAAGCTATTGCTACTGGCAACAAAGATATACCGTCACGTATTACCGCGTAATTTCCACCAAATATTAACAACCAAGCGACCAAAAGAGCCACAGCCCAAAAACTGACTTTGTGTTCAATATCATTATTCCACTTTAAACGCGACAATATATCATGACTGTACAAATATACTATATAAAACAACGGTAATGCGAACAAAGCACACACAAAGAAATAGGGGCTAAAAAGAGCCGCATTATTAAAAGAACTTACCGCTGTAGAAACGACTGTTAATTCATTAAACATAAACTTGCCTTTTTGTTTTAGTGAATTATTATATAGGTATGGCAGAAAAACAAGAAATTTTTACATTATTAAATGGACGTGTTCAAATGGAACGCGGCATTTACAACCCGACCAGCGATGCGGTATGGTTGGCAGCATTTGTTCCTACTAATGCAAAAATCAAAACTGTGCTGGATGTAGGAATTGGAACAGGTGGGGTTTCTCTTTGTCTGATGGCCCATTTGCCAGACATTGAAGTTACAGGCATAGATATATCTGATGATATGTTGGAACAATGCAAAACTAACGCCGATTTAAACCATCACGAAATCAAACTGATGAATCAAGATATATTGAAATGGTCAACACCCGAACACTTTGATTTGGTTATAACGAATCCGCCTTACTTTTGGGGAACGCCCGCAAAACACAACGCCCACCACAATACAGACATACACGGCTGGATAAAACGTTCTGGCGCACGAGTGACATCAAACGGTTATCTTTGTACTATTGTTGATGCAAATTGTGCAGACCTGGTTATAAGCGGTTTACGAGATAAAGCGTTTGGTGAAATTCAAATATTGCCGTTATTTGGTGCAAAAAACATTGCTGAACGGATTTTGATTCGCGCCCGTAAATGTTGCAAAACAGGTTCAACATTTCATCGTGGCTTATCCATGAATAATGACGCAATTTTGCGTGACGGCTTGACTATTGACGCTTTATTGTCTACACTGGACACGAAATGATTAGTTTCATAACACGATATTTTTCGTCCCTTTGGGAATTACTGACCGCTCCGTTTCGTTTGATTTGGCGCGGCATTTCGCGTTTATTTCCACCGCGCGATTGTACGGTTATGGACACTGTTGACGGCGAAGTCCACACTTATCAACAAAGCAGTTTTTGGCGTTTTACCAAGTTTTGCTTGATTGTGACGATGACTATTTGGGCATCATGGTCAACATATGTTTATATCTATCACCGCCCATTATTACAAAAACGCACCCAACAACTAGAACAAGCACGCAATCAACACGAACGTCAAATGACTGATTTGAAAGTTTATTTGAAAAAATTCAACGATTTGACCCGCGAATTGAACATAACAGACGACAAAATATTAAAAGCAGATAAACTTTCTGACACAGATAAAGAAGCCTTGTTAAACACAAAATCAAAAATTATTGGTGAATTGGATTTCTTGCACACACGCATAGTCGAAATGATGGGGGACGAAAACTATACCCCTGAATTTGATAAAGCATCTGAATTAGCAATAGAATTTGAACTAATTCGAAGCGAAAACGATTCTTTGAAACAAAAACAACAACAAATCATTGAAAACGCTAATCAAATATCAGATGCAGATAATAAAATCGTAGAAATAGTATCAACCTTGACCAAAGATAACATTGACGAATTACGCAATAATTTAAAGAAAATAAATTCTACTATAACCAAATTAGGCTTAAGTGAAACAAAACTTGTCCAACAAGCAAACGATTATTCTAATCAGTCCATAGGCGGCCGCTTTATATCTATCAACCTAAACAAAAACGCCGATGCAAAATACAAAAAAATTGCGACAGATATCGAACAATGGCATGGATTGGCTCGGCTGACCAAGATTTTACCATTGGGCGCACCTGTCGCAGAAAAAACAATAACTTCACCATACGGTGTACGGCAAGACCCGTTTACCAAGAAAAACAAACAACACAAGGGCATAGATTTTGCTGGCAAGATTGGTACAGAATTATACGCTGTGGCACCTGGCCGTGTGGTTT
The DNA here is from genome assembly GCA_002348925.1 of Alphaproteobacteria bacterium UBA2947. Taxonomy (GTDB): domain Bacteria; phylum Pseudomonadota; class Alphaproteobacteria; order Rs-D84; family Rs-D84; genus Enterousia. The sequence goes on from DEBV01000003.1 coordinate 22,217, forward strand.
CTGCGGGCGAAAGATCTGGATATGGTACAACAGTCGAAATAGATCACGGTCTTGGTTTTACTACATTATACGCACATTTATCAAAAATTATGGTTTCACGTGGTGATTGGGTACGCCCAGGTACAGTTATTGGGCTTGGTGGGTCTTCTGGACGTTCAACTGGTCCACACTTACATTATGAAATCAGATACAAAGGCAATCCATTTAATCCAAGCAATTTTGTAAAAGAATAAAAGGAAAGGGAAAATATGTTAGCATTTACAAACGCAGATGAAAAAAAATCGCCTACTATTATCGGGGCAGGTTGCAAATTAAAAGGGAACATCGATACAGATCACACTGTGCAAATCCATGGTACGGTACACGGCAACATTACCGCAGAAACTTTAATAATCGGTCGTGGCGGACATATCATTGGCGACATTACTGCTAATACTTTGTTCTTACATGGTTCACTGAATGGCGATGCGAATGTAAAGGTCGCAAATGTGTTTTCAAATGCAACTATGACAGGGACTCTTTATTACAAAACATTGAATATTACCAGCAATACTGGATTGGAATGCAAACTGGAAAAACGAAAGGAATCTAAGAAATGAATAAAAACGATATTTCACATGTTTATATTGCCAGCGATCATCGCGGGGTAGGCGTTAAATTATACCTTTATGAAATGTTAATGGCAGATGGTTATAATGTTGTAAATTTAGGCACAGACGACATAAATACACCTGTTGATTTTCCAGACATCGCAAATAAAGTTGCTGAAGCCATGCTGGAAGATCCTGAATCACGCGGAATTTTAATTTGTGGTACTGGGGCAGGTATGGAAATCGCAGCAAATCGTCATCGCCATATTCGCGCATCGCGTTGTGACAGACCAGAACAAGCACGCGACGATCGTTTTCATGACGATATAAATGTATTAGCATTGGCGGCTGATGATATAGACATAGAACAAGCGTTTTTGTGCGCCCAAACTTTTCTTGAAAGCCCATTTGATAATATCGAAAAACGCATTCGCAGAATTCAAAAAATATCATAAAAAATAAAAGCAGATTTTTATCTGCTTTTATCTTTTTGACGATACGCTTCATTTACCGCGGGATTATATTTAAAATACTTACAAGTTCCAGGCAATAAATGTTTTCCCAATTCTGATTCTGGCACAGAACTTTCTGGAACAGTTTTAGACCAATCTATCTCTGGACGTTCTGCACATTTTTTTACCAAATTTGGTTCATAAAAATACTGTACGTATGAACAACACGCTGGCACAATATAATCATTACGCAAACTTTTATGGTCTAAAAAACAACAATTATCTTTCATACAGACTTTTGTGTCACGACCAGCTGAGTTTTCAGGATAACATTTACATTTACGTGTTTCTACATCCAACATATCGCAACGTATATTGGTCAACCAAATACGACCAAAACTATCCGCAGCCTTTACTAAACAACAAAGTCCACAGCGCTCACAAATACTTTCCCAAGCCAAAGACCCAGGTATAACATATTTCTTTATCATAAAAAACCTTTATTTTTACGCTTAATACTTAAACACGAAAAAATCGTTTTGTCAAAAATATTTTATAAAAAAAACCGCCATTTCGGCGGTTTCTTTATTTCTTTACAACAAAATTAACCAATTTCTTTGGGACAACGATAGTCTTTATGATTGTTGCACCGTCCAATTGTTTAGTCGCATTTTGTTTTGCGACTTCAATTAAATCGCTTTCCGCGATATCAACAGGAACGACAAAATCATTTGCACGCTTTCCGTTTACAGAAACAACAATGGTCATTTCACTTTCAACCAATTTAGATGCATCAAATGTTGGCCATGGTTCAAACACCAACATATCTTTGTGGCCCAATTTTTCCCACATTTCTTCTGTTAAATGTGGCGCAAATGGGTTCAACAGTTGAATCAAGACTTCATACGCCGCGCGTGGCATTTTACCACCAGGAAATTCGTTAATAAATTCCATCATCGCAGAAATCGAGGTATTAAATCCCATATTTTTCATTCTGTCTGTATTTTCTGCAATCAGTTTATTTACCAATCTATCTTGTTCTGCCGTTAATGGCTCATCTGTCAAATTATCAGAAAAGCCTTCTACGCGCTTCAAGAATCTTTGAACACCAGATAATGCACCATCTGTCCAAACAGCATTGTTTTTCCATGGTCCCAAAGACAACACCGCAACACGTCCAGCATCTGCCCCCACAGATTCAATCAAATCAGCAACCATAAAACCATTGCCACGAGATTTAGACATTTTATACCCATCATTTCCCATCAACAAACCCTGAGCGGTACGTTTTTTATATGGTTCTGGGGTATTAACCAATCCTAAATCATAAAGGGCGTGATGCCAAAAACGCGAATAAATCAAATGACGCGTATTGTGTTCATGTCCACCATTATAATGTGTCACAGGCATCCAGTTTTCCATTTGTTCACGTGAACAAAATTCTTTATCGTTTTTCGGATCAAGATAACGCAAGAAATACCAAGATGAACCCGCCCAACCTGGCATAGTATCTGTTTCACGTTTTGCATGACCACCACACACAGGGCAGGTTGTATTCACCCAATCTGTCGCACGTGCAAGTGGGCTTTCCCCATCATCAGTTGGACGATAGTCCATCATATATGGTTGCAATACTGGCAAAGCATCTTCTGGTACAGGTTGCCATCCACATTTTTCACAATATACTAATGGAATAGGTTCGCCCCAATACATTTGACGTGAAAAACCCCAATCTTTTAATTTATATTTTGTTGTGCCGCGCGCAAAACCATTTTCTGAACCATATTTAATAGCGGCTGCTATTGCTTCTTCTTTACCCATACCGTCAAGGAAGGAAGAATTTATATGTTCACCGTCTTGTTCCCACGCTTCTTTTGAAATATCACCACCAGCCAAAACTTGAATTATCGGCAAATCAAATTTCTTGGCAAAAGCATAGTCACGCCCATCATGCGCTGGCACCGCCATAATCGTTCCATAGGCATAATCTGCTAATACATAATCAGATGTAAATACTGGTATTTCTGTGTTTGTAAAAGGATTTTTTGCTTTGATACCTTTTAATTCGACACCAGTCTTTTCTTTTGTTGCATCCGTTCTTTCTATTTCTGTTTTTGCAGCAGATTCTTTGATATATTTTTCAACTTCGTCTTTATTAGATATACGACCGTCATCCAACCACTTGCGCAACAATTTATGCTCTGGTGCAATAACACAGAAAGTCACACCAAATATAGTATCAACACGCGTGGTATAGATTGTCATAACATCATCGCCTACACGAAAATCTACATCTGCACCTTTTGATTTTCCAATAAGATTTATTTCGTCTTTTTTTATACGATCGTCAAAATCAAGGTCTTTTAAACCGTCCAACAATTTTTCCGCATATTTAGAAAGCGCCAAATTCCATTGTAATTTATCTTTCTTTTCAATCACACCATGACAGCGCGGACATTTATTATCTTCTAATTCTTCGTTGGTAAATGTTGTCTTGCAATTCGAACACCAATTCATAGGCAGAGCAGATTTATACGCCAAACCGTTCTTGAAGAACTGTATAAACATCCACTGTGTCCATTTGATATATTCTGGATCAGAGGTCGCAACTCGTGTTTCTGGATCAACAGACCAACCAGCCCGATCAATCATTTCAGAATAAGAAGCAACCAATTCTTTTGCTACATCGGCTGGATGCTTACCGATCTTTGTAGCATAATGTTCACCAGCGATGCCCATGGCATCAAAGCCCATAGGAAACAAAACATCATAACCTAAACGACGACGAAAACGTGCCATAACATCCATACCAGTATAATTCAACATATGTCCCGCATGCATACCTGCACCTGACAAGAACGGAAATTCCACCAAAGTGTAAAAACGTGTTTTTTTGCCATCGTTTTTTGGAACGAACGCTTTGGCTTCACGCCAGCGTTTTTGCCACTTAGATTCACGTTCAATGATTTTTTTGATATCGTCAGCCATTTTCATCACCATTTTTGAAAAGTTAATTCACCGAACAATTCTATATTCAAAACCCCAATAATTCAAGTATTTAATGTTCTTAAAACGCTTGTTTTTGAACCTTTAACAACCAAGGGAACAAAAAAGAGGGCAAAAACACCTAAAAAACACGCGCAAACCCGCAGAAATCTGCGTTTTTTTGCGATTTTTATCGGCAAAATAGGGCAAAAATTGCATTTTTTGACCCAAACACCGCTAAAACGACAATTTTATGAAAATGTGACTTTTTTATAAACATAAATACACCATGCAAACGAAATCACAAATTTTTATCAAACAAACATAAAAATTTATAAAAATTTGCATTTATATAAATTAGTAAAAAATTTGTTTTTCTAAAAACAAACAGAAAGCGCACAACACGAAACCCGCAGAAAACCGCAAAAAAATCACAAACAGCACAATCACACAAACGCCCCCAACCGCAGATTTTCGCCACTTTCACAACATAATGGCAAACAAAAATACAACACAAAAAAACACCAATCGATTTTCAGCGCGATGAGCATATAAATATATGCTTTCTAAAATTTTGCTAAGCCAGAAAGGAACAGGGCGCAAAAACATGAAACCAATTCATCACACAAAGCAATCGATTCTCAGCGACCAGAACACACAATTACACGTTTCAAAACAAATCATCGCGCCCAGAGAATCACACAACCAAACAACACGCCACAGCAAAACATCATAAAAGTTTTTAATGACATCGCATATGAGCACAAACTTTGAAAGATTTTTTTATTTATTATATTATGTATAGTTTAATAGCGAGCCATGCGAGCGCATATTAAACTATACATAATATACATTATGCGCCTTTTATAAATCGCTTTCATGCGTGCGCCCCGCGGTTTTCTGCGTCTTTTAAAACAAAATTATTTCGCAACAATAATTATTATAAAAAATTATTTTTAACAAACCGCTCTCTGTCTGTGATTATTTTCTTAAACAGTTCACAAATTACTGGCAACACTGCCCGCACAATATCTTTTGTTTTGTATTTGTGGCCCTACACAAACCAAACATCGCCGCCAATATTCCCCTATTACACACAAAAAAACCGCCAAAAATGGCGGTTTTCTGCGTTTTTTTATCGAATTTTATTTGATTTTTACTGCTTTTTTAGCGGTTTTTGCTACATTTCCGACTTTTTCTTTCAATGATTTCAAACCTTTTGTTAATTCCGCTTCTTCTGCGGGTCCAATTTTTTCGGCCTTTACCGCACTGCAACAATAAGGACATTTAGTTGCGGCCTTGCTGATAGATTGTTGGCAATATGGGCACGCACGTGTTGTCACCGGACCCTTTGCACGCGCAGAATTAGCAACTTTTACAATAAGGAACACCGCGAACATTGTTATAAAGAAACTGATTACAGTATTCAAAAATGTGCCCACATTCAAAGTAGTCGCACCCGCGGCGGTTGCTTCCGCCATAGT
>DEBV01000003.1:27755-41584 GCA_002348925.1 Alphaproteobacteria bacterium UBA2947
ATTATAATGTGCGCCTGCTTCGCCACCACCAATTACATAGAACCACTGAGAAAAATCGATTCCGCCAACCATCATCCCAACAGGTGGCATAATAACATCTTTGACCAACGAATTCACAACACTGGTCATAACAGACCCAACGATAATACCAACAGCCATATCGATTGCGCTGCCTTTGTTAATGAAAGATTTAAATTCAGATATTATTTTCATTTTGTTTTCCTTTTTGTTCGTGTTTTTCGATTGCAGATAAAACTTTGTTTAATGTCTTGTGAATATTTTCATCGCGCGTTTCAACCATAATATTCGCCAACGCATAAGTATCATAACGTTCGTTTATCAACTGTGCCAATATTTTTCGTGAATCCGTATTAAGCAACTGTGGACGCGTATGACGAAAATTAGTCCGCTTTACCAACAATTCCAAATCTGCTTTTAACCAAACGGTCAACGCCTTGTCCAGAACAATTTTCCGCACCGCAGGTGTAATAAAAGCCCCTTCCCCAGTTGATATAACTTTTACAAGCGGTGGAGTATCTATCAAACGTTCAATAACTTTTTCTTCGACGCGTCTGAATTCTTGTTCGCCATACATAGCAAAAATATCGACAACACTGCACCCCGCGGCTTTTTCAATTTCTTTGTCAGAATCAACAAAAGGTATCCCCAAATGACGAGCCAACGCACGTCCTATACTGGTTTTACCTGCCCCCATAAGACCAACCATAACTATTGGTTTGGTCAAAGTTATTTGTTTTTTATTTCTCATGCAAAATATTCTATATAAAAACATATAACAAGACAATAAAAATTTCCAAACACCCGCAAATTGTGATATAATAAAGGTATATAACCAAAGAGAGAGAAAACACCATGAAACCAAATTTCAGTTTATTCTTTTTGTCTGGCGCCATAATTTTGGTGGCAAACCCTGCAAGCGCAGCCAATATTTATAACAACAACATATCTGCATTAAACATAAATATGCTATCAGATGTATTTATGTCTTATGCAAGCCATGGCGAAAAAATGTCCGATTTGTTCAGCAAACACGACACCTATGGGACAATGAACAGATTTGACGAATATGGTGACGACGGTTCAACATTAAAAACATTTGGGGTACCTGATGCACCAAGCCAACCTATTTTTAATACAGTTTGGATAAACGCAAACCATATAAACGAAAATTTGCACTATGGACAAAACATATCAGAACATGGTCGTTTTAATTTGGCAACCGTTGGTGCAACGACACAAGCCATCGATTTAGCATATGGAAAAATTTCATTTGGTGGTTTTGCATCGTATATAAACACAAAAATGTCTGACTTTCATGGCGGTGGCGACACAGTTGGTTTGTTCGCGAATTACAAGTATCAAAACTTTGGCGTAAAAGCATTGGCAAATATTGGTGCTTTGAACAACAGTTCGGGAGGTCAGGCTTTCAACAATTCTTGGTTTAATGCCGCCACAGATATAAACGCAGCATTCAAAATAGATCCGACATTTTTGTTCAGACCAAATATTTCTGTTGCATACACTTATGTATCATCTGACGATTTGTACATTGGTGGCAATACAGTTTCATCAAAAGATTATAATTTCTTTAACATTGCCCCAGGCGCAGCATTCATAAAAGAAATCTCACCAAATTGGTATGGTTCGTTTTCTGCAAAATATGTCACACACTTTGGTGGCAAAAATGACATAAATGTTGGCGGGGCAGCAATTAAAGGGCTTTATCTGGACGACCATACAGATATAGGAATCGATGTTGAACACAACTTTAAACATTTGATATTGGGCGCAAATGTTCATAAACAGCTTGGCGGTTTGGATGGATGGTCAACAAATATCTATCTGAAATATGCATTTTAAAAAGAACCGACCATTTGGTCGGTTTTTTTATTAAAGCAACAACAACAAATCACCTCAATCCATTGCGGCAAGGCGTTCCAGTTGATCTGCACTTATCAGTGCGTCAATCATTTCGTCCAGCCCTTCCCCACCTGCCAGAATATCATCAAGTTTATAAAGTGTTAATTTGATACGATGATCAGTCACACGTTGTTCTGGGAAATTATAAGTTCTGATTTTTTCGCTTCTGTCGCCAGAACCAACCATACTGCGACGCGATGCGTTGGACGCGTTCATTTGTTCACTGCGCTGCTTTTCATACAAACGCGAACGTAAGACAGCCATGGCGGTTGCCTTGTTCTGTAATTGCGAACGTTCATTCTGGCAAGTCACGACTATACCCGTTGGAAAGTGTGTTATGCGAATCGCGGAATCTGTTTTATTAACGTGTTGTCCCCCCGCCCCAGACGCGCGGAAAATATCGATACGAATATCTTTTTCATCTATGACCACATCGATATCTTTTGCTTCTGGCATAACAGCAACAGACGCCGCAGAAGTGTGAATACGCCCGCTGGCTTCTGTTTCAGGCACACGTTGTACACGATGAATACCCGATTCGAATTTCATACGCGCATAGGCACCTACCCCGTCGATTTTGAAAATAACTTCTTTATATCCACGCAGTGAAGTTGCGTTTTCTTCGATGATTTCAATTTTCCAGCCCTTGCGCATCGCATAAGATTTGTACTGATTAAACAAATCGCCCGCAAACAGTGCAGATTCTTCGCCACCTACCCCTGCGCGAATTTCCATAATCACGCTGTTATCATCTGCGGCATCGCGTGGAAGCAGCGCAATCTGTAAATCGCGTTCAATATCAGGCAACGCATGATTTAATTCTTCTAATTGTTCACTTGCGATTTCTTTCAATTCAGGATCGTTCAACATTTCTTTGGCGTCAGCAATTCCACTTTGCGTCTGCAAATATTTATCTATCAGTGGCAAAACTTCGCTTAAACTGGAATATTCTTTGGACAACTTGGTCAATTCATCACCCGACACATCCCCAGAATTCATCTTGGTTTCGATGTCTTTGGCATGCGCCTGAATATCCAATAATTTCTGTTCGATAATCATATTATTTCACCTTTACACTTATCTGTTGTCGCAAAAGTTCCAAACGAACGGCCGCCAATGATTTCCAGTCTTCGCATTTGTATTTACATTTGCCAGCAACAAATTCATATTGTTTCCCATGTTTTTTTATTCTTGTTATCATTTGTTTCTCTTTATTACTGTCATTTGTTTAATTCTTTTATTGCATCTGCGACAGACACGGTTTCTTGATTGCCAGATTCCATATTTTTAAGTGCAACCACATTTTTGGCAACTTCATCATCACCAATAATCATACTGAAACGCGCACCGATTTTGTCAGCGTATTCAATCTGATTCTTGAATTTTTTGTCAGTATCCAAATAAGACACCGCGACAATTCCTGAATCACGCAATGCGTTTACAACGCGCGATGCATACGCAACATTGTTGTTTCCCATAACCAAAACAGCAACATCCACAGGGTTTGCAAAACGCGACAAATCTATCTGATTATTTTCCAACATAGACGCAAAGATTCGTGAAAAACCGATTGCGGCACCAACACCGATAATTTTAGTCTTGGAAAACTTGCCTGCTAAATCGGCATAGCGCCCACCACCCGCGGCGGTACCAAGTTCGGGATGATTTATCAACTTAAATTCGAAAACCAGCCCTGTGTAATAAGCCAAACCGCGCGCAATAGATAAATCTATCTTTGCGTTTTTGACACCCATGCCGTCCAACAGTTTCATAAAATCTGTCAATTCAGCAATCGCAGCGCCCAACTTTTCAGATTTATTTGCAAAGGTTTCATAACCCGCCGTAAATACAGATTTAATTACATTTTCTTTGCCTGTGTTGTTCAGTGCATCTTTTAAACCTTCGCTAAAATCTTCGTCGCCCATTTTGTCTTTTTTATCTATCAAAACAAAGACTGCTTTTTTCTGTGCCGCGTCCAATTCCAAATAATCGAACAAAGCGTCCCAGAATGGACGGCTGCCCACCAAGACAATGTTTGGTCCGATAAATTCGCTGACGGAATCCAAAGCAGAACTTATTACAGAAATAATTTCTGCATCATAATTAGTGGAAAGGGAATTTATACCCATAATATCCATGTCCATCTGATAAAATTCGCGATAGCGACCACGTTGCGCACGTTCCCCACGATAGCGCTTTGAAAATTGCGATGCACGAAATGGGAACACTAAATCGTTCAGATGACCCGCAACATAGCGCGACAAGCCAACTGTTCCATCATAACGCAATCCCATTTTTGTATCGCCTTTTTGGAACAAAAACATTTGGGTTTCAATTTCGTCCCAGTTATCTTTATCAGTTAAAACTTCTGCGCGTTCTATGGCTGGCAAATCCAGCATAGAAAACCCCGCACGACGCAAAACGTCCAGCATACGCGCCGCACAATAATCGAAACAACGTTGTTGCGATGGCAACAATTCTATGAATCCGCTTAAAGGTTTTGTTGGTTTCAAATCCATTTTTTAATCCTTTTTATATAAAAAACCAAACTGAAAACTTACTGTTTTATAACAGAGATTATATCATAAAAAACATAGATACGCTAGAAACACACGCCACGCGTGGCGTGATGCAAGATAAATGAAAAAGATACAAATTTTGTATTCATCATGGCGTCATTATACTAAACCGATTCGCATTTTGCAATAAAAAACCGCCGTGGTGGCGGTTTTTAGATTTATCTGCGCAGGCCGACATTGAATTCATCACCCCAATCGGCAACCTTTTGACCACCGACAGTGCAATGCAATGCTTCGAATCCTTTTTTAACTTGATTCTTTTTGATGACGTTTCCTGTGACCACACCACCGACAGTTCCCAACACTACCCCAGCGGTAATATCAGATGCCAAACGTGTAGTGTTAAATTTACCTTCGGATGTTTTCCAAACACTTGCTTCTTCTGTTGCCGATGCAGTAAACGCACTAAGAACATTTTGCGCATCTTCCACTTTACGATTATCTATGATAACAAGATTATCAGATGTTTTGCACAAATCTTTGAACAAATCTGTCAGCCTGCTCAAATCTTCATTCAACCAACTTTTAACATCATCACAAGTTTTTCCATTGAACTTGGACCTATCTATCTTGGACATATCTACATCATATTCGCCTTTTTCCAAATAAGAATTACCATTGGCACATTTTATTTCGGCATTAAGATAATATTTGCAGTTTTTGTCCCCAACAACAGGTTCATCAGGTGCACCCTTTGCAACACACTGACCAGTTTTTGCACCATCTGTATATTGCCATTCTTTTGTAGAATCAACATTACCATTGGCATCTAAACAAATACAATTTGTTTTGTCGTTGCTTTTATTGTCGCCCACCCATTTTGTTGCTTTACCGGCACGACAACACGCAAGACGCACAGCACTGGCTCCAGGATATTGTTGTTCACAAGTTTTCTTTGGCTGTGGCTGAGGTTGTGGCTGTGGCTGTGGTTGGGGTTCTACTTTATCGCAATCTTTACAATCTTTTATACACTTGCCATTTTTTGCATCAAGTTTATAACCCTTTTTACATTTTGTTGGTTTGCACACAACCAGCCCACCTTCGCGGCAAATAACTTCCCAAAATTCTACAGCATCAACATTGTTTTCCGTTTTATTCAACCCGCTACAATCTATTGTTGTTTTGTTTTTCCATGACTGTCCAATATTTAAATTTCCCCACTGGGTTTCACAAAATCCCCCAACTACTTCCCACATATCGTCACCAAAAAAGCTGGAAGTGCATTGATACTTTCTTTTTTCTTTTACAACAGTTCCTTTAAACACATGACCTGGAAGCAACTCAATCACTTGCCCGCTATCACAACCAGCAGAATTCGTGGTGTCGCACTCTATTCCTATTCCAGCCCCACTATTCTGATGATTGGTATTTGCATAACCGGCTTGTGTCAAATCAAATTGTTGTTTATTCTGATACAAAAATTCATCATCATCAGGATCTTGATTTCCATCAAAACCAAGTGTAGATGCACCACAAGTTGCAAACGCTGGCACTGCGTAAACGCTGCACAAACAACACATCAACGAAAACAGAGCAAGTTTTTTCATATTCTCTTCCTTTCTTTTAGAAATTATTTCTGTATATATTTTATCACAATTCCCCCCCCCTTGCAAACGGTTTTTTGTTATCAAAAATACCGATGCAGTGTTTGGCCGTTTTTGGAAAGCCACCGTTTCGCCCTTTCCACACCAAAACCATAAAGTTCACCAACATTTGCCCAAAACGCTGGCGAATGATCCATATATTTTCTGTGCGACAATTCGTGCATTACTACATAACGCATTACTTCATACGGCGCAAACGCCAATCGCCACGAAAAAGAAATATGCCCGTTTGAAGAACACGACCCCCATCGCGAAGATGTATCACGCAGTGTTATATGATTTGGCCAATATTCGTGCGGTGTTGTTTTTATTATTGCCTTGATTTCGCTTAGCAATTCCGCCTTGATACAATCACGAACGCGCCGTTCAAACATATCCGCCCCGCCCCCAATACAAAGCACTGTTTTTTCATCATCCATATATTTATTAGAACGCATACTTTCGTCGTGTGTAATACAGACATCACGCCCCAGAATTGAAATAATCATTCCTGGTTTGATTTTTTCTTTTTGTGGCGCGGCATTAAAAATATGTTCCACCCATTTGCGTTTAGATTCCAAAAAATTCATAACGAATTTTGTCGATGTCGTCCATGGCTTTGAAATATGAATTTCCATTTTCGGCGATGTCTTTGGACGCAAAGTCACATTACGCGCACCACGACGATTTTCAATTATAACTGGTACAGATTTCCCATTTGATAAAACAAAAATATTTTCAGAAGACATTATAAATACGATTTTATCTCTTTTATTATTTTATCAACATCAAAACCATATTCACGATAAAGCGTTTCGCCATTACCAGACGCACCGAATTCATCAAGTCCAATTACTGCATCTGCGAATTCAAACCAAGGACTTGGCGCAGCGGCTTCGATTGCTATCACGCATCCACGCAAAATCGACGATTTATATTTTGAATCTTGTTTCTTGAAATCTGGCACATTAACCATGGACACAACCTGAACATTTTTAAAGCGCGATGCGATTTCAACCGCCAGTGGCACTTCTGAACCCGTTGCAATTATTGTTGCACGAACACGTGATGACTGCGCGGGACAAATTACATATGCACCACGCGACAAATCTGAATCCGTTGGTGTTGGAATCTGTTTAAATTTCTGACGCGACAATATTATCGCAGACGGCGTATCCATATTTGCAATCGCACTGTTCCACGCATTTGCTATTTCTGTTATATTACACGGACGATACACATTTAAATTCGGAATCAAACGAAGTGATGGCAACTGTTCAATCGGCTGATGCGTTGGTCCGTCTTCGCCCACTGCAATACTGTCATGCGAAAAGACATATATATTCGGTAAACCTGACAGCGCCGCAATTCGAATCGCTGGCCGCATATAATCACTGAACACCAAGAAAGTAGAACCAACGCTACGCAAACCATCAACCGCCAATCCATTCATTATTGCCGCCATGGCATGTTCGCGCACACCATAATTTATAAAATTGCCGTTAAAATTGTTTGCACTTATTTCCTTTGCCACACTTGTTTTTACATTTGTGTTATTCGATAAATCTGCCGAACCAATTATTAAATCTGCACCAGATTTCATCAACAAATCAAGATATATTCCAGACAATTCGCGTGTGGAAATTCGTTCTGGTACTTTTGGAACACGAACGCGTTTGACCGCAACTGTCGCACGCACAGATTCACCAATCGGACGACGCTTTACAATGTCCCATAAACGCGCACCTTCTGCATTTGAATTTTTCGAAATCAGCGACAACATTTCTGTTTCAGATAACGCAAAACCATGCGCTGCACTTTTATTTGCCAAAGTTGACGCGCGTCCCAAAATATTTTTACATTGAATAAATACTGGATGGTTTGATTTTTCTGCGCGTTCTAATGCGTGTTCCAACGATTCTATATCGTTTCCACGCACAGACATCACATTGAAACCCATTGCACGCATACGCGCATTTATATCTATGTCTGTTTGTGCAACGCCGTCAATAGACAATTTATTATCGTCCCATAACAATATCAAATTATTCAGATTATAACGGCCTGCAAAGGCAAGAGATTCGAACGAAACACCTTCCATTAAATCGCCATCACCACACAGGCAAAAAGTACGCGCACGAATACCGCGAATCTTTTGCGCCAACGCCAAACCGACCGCATTACCAATACCCTGACCCAGTGGTCCAGTTGTTGCATCGACCCCGTCAATTCCATATTCTGGGTGCCCTGGTAAACCGCCAAATTTACGGAAAGAATTCAAATCGCCAATTTTATATCCCGCCAATTTTAATACTGCATACAGCATCGCGGAACCATGTCCAGATGACAAAACAAATCTGTCTATTCCGCGTCGCAAATGATTGGCATAAATCGCGGTTATTATTTCGCTGGCATCCAATATTATTCCAACATGTCCACTGTGTGCAGACAAAACCGCACCCAGTGCGTTCGCACGCACTGTATCAGACATCTGTTGTAATTGTTTGGCATTAAACTTCATTTTATGATATTATATCACAAAAAGGATACGAATAAAATGTTAAAAATATGGACAGATGGCAGTTGTTTGGGCAATCCTGGCCCAGGGGGCTGGGGATTTATTGCCACGAACGGAACACAAGTTGCAGAAAGATGTGGTGGCGAAAAGAATACAACCAACAATAAAATGGAATTGACCGCAGTTATAAAAGCACTTACCGCCGCACGCAAACACAGCGAAGTTGAAATTCACACTGACAGTCAATATGTTAAAAATGGTATGGAATCTTGGATAAAAAATTGGAAAAGAAATAATTGGCGAACTGCAGATAAAAAGCCTGTGAAAAATGTAGAACTTTGGCAAAAATTGGACGAATTGGCTTCAAACATAAAAATTCATTGGGTTTGGGTCAAAGGACACGCAGGCGAAGAATTTAATGAACGTGTTGACGATTTGGCACGAACTGCGGCTGAAAGTTTCAAATAAAAAACGCCAAACGGCGTTTTTTTATTTAGTTTTTTGTTGTTCTTTCATTTGTTGTATATAAAAAAGTTTTGACTGTGCATTTAATACCTTGCACACATACAGTGCATGTTCTTTTGTCAAAGGTGTATAAAGTGCTTCATCTTCAGAAATAACCTTACCTGTTTTTCGACCATTAAAATCCACTGATTTAACAAATTTATGAGAATAAGTCAGAATTATAGTTCCACCATTAGCCCCATTTTCATGCACCTGAGTTATAACGCGCGGTGCTGGACGGTATGTGACATAATGTCTTTTATCATTTGGTGCAACTTTTTCAATTGTATAACAAACTAAACCTGGGGTCATATTTGTCGTACGCGAAAAAATTTCCAATCCTTCTATGCAATCATTTAAATCTTCAGAGATTTTTCGTATATTTCTTGGCAACTTTTTAATTTCAACAGGTTTTTGTTCTTCATTTTCTGTTCCAGGGTTTATAGCCCGCATCGCGAGACCTTCACAGTCATAATTATTGTCAATCAGATATTGCTTAAAATCAGAGTTAAATTTTTCAGAATCAAAATCTTCTAAATCATCCACAGTTAAACCTTTGAGCTTAACAAATTTGCTCAGTTCTTTTTGAAGAATTTCAGAATTCAACTGTTTTTTTTCTTTCGGTTTTTCTTGAACGGGTTCCTGATTATTTGATTTTTCTTTGTTTTTAATTATCTTATCAGCCAAAGAAACCAAAAAACTTGCGATTTTATATTTTAAATCCTTTGAAGACATAACAGATCCCTTTTTGTTATGGTCTCTCTCTTGGTCCCCACCATTTGTTTATAAGCACAGTGTACTATCCTTTGAATCCAGTTGCAACAATAAACATTTCAACACTGTCTTTGCGTGAAGACGGCGGTTTAATGTAATGCACACCATCAAAATGTTCTTTGATTTGTTTAACCAAATCGTTTGTTGTTCCCCCAGTAAAAGATTTAGCAATGAAAGTTCCGCCCTGTTTCAATGCACGCAACGCGAAATCCAGCGCATATTCCAACAACACCATTTGACGAATATGATCTGTCTTTTTATGTCCAACAGTATTTGGTGCCATATCAGACATTACAACATCAACTGTTCCCTGGCCAATTTCATCATGTGGCAGGTTCAGTTTTTCTTCAAGCCACTTCAATGCTTCATCAGATGTGAAATCGCCCTGATAAGTTTCAACACCATTTATAGGTTTGATTTCCAGCAAATCCATAGCAAATATTTTCGACTTTGGAAATTCGCGCGCAACATACTGCGACCAAGAACCTGGGGCCGCACCTAAATCAACAACAACCTGGCCATTTTTAAAGAAATGATATTTTTCATTCATTTCGATAATTTTATAAGCGGCACGCGCACGATAGCCATCCTTTTGCGCGCGCGCAACATATGGGTCACGTGCCTGACGCTGAAGCCACGCGACTGAAGATTTATGCTGTGCAATTTTTTTATTTAATATTTTCATTAACGTCCGTTCACATAACGCTCTGCCATGCGTTCCATAGTCAAGTTTTTCACAATTCTGCCATTTTCAATATAAAGTGTGTCTCCACGTTCTACATACGGCGACACATCTCGTAATTCTAGGTCTTCGTCGTATAAAGCTGCTTCATATTTATATCTTTGTCCTCTTTTATTCACCAGCATAAAATCTTTTTCTGATTTCCAACTATACGTATGCGGTTGATTCCAAACACCGATAACCAACATTGTGTCCGTAACATTTTCGTTTATTCCTTTTTTTTCGTTTTCACTTTGGTTATCACAACCGCCCAGCATCATACCCATCGCCAATGTTAATAACAATTTTTTCTTGTTCATCTTTTGCTCTTTTTATTTAACCTTTTCATTTTCTCGTTTTGAAACTTGTGCTTTAAGATGTGCTTTAAGATCTTTCAGTTTTTGTTCATCTATTTGCGCCTGCATTTTGTTTTTGAAATTTTGCGCACGTTTATGCCCAAGTCCAAACCAGCCTTTAAAGAAAACATAGCCGACCAAGGTATTCGCATATTTATTATCACCTTTTACAGATTTTTTATCCCAGTCCAGTACACTAACATTATTACGTTGCGGAATATCTAATTCTGAATTCAAAACATAAGGTATTTCACTTATATATGAAATCGAACAGTCTTTTTTAAATTCATAGAACAGGCTTTCAATACTTCTGTGACCACCATGAACATCATCGTCTTCAATTCTTTCGACATCTGCGTCAGTCAAATTCATATACTTTTTAAAATCTTGTACATTGCGCGGCAAAGGTTTCTCGTTATGCCACAAAGCCAAATCACCATCAAACCTTACACGTATATTCCAACAAAAAACACGCCCCCTAACATCATAAACAGGCTTAACATCTGACACCCATATTGGTTTTACTGGTGTTTTTTTCATGCTTTGCTCTTTTTAATTATTTAACATTTTCTTGTTTCAAAAGTTCTGCTTTGAAATCTTTTATTTTTTGTTCATTTATTTTTGCCACCATTTTATTTCTGAACCTGTTGGCAATTTTTATACGAGATTCAAGCCAAGTGTTACGAAAACGATATTCTATAACCGAAATATCTTTTTCTGCTTCATATTTCACAGAATAAACCGTACCACCTTTGGCAATGGGAGGGTTTAAACTTTCTATGTGATTATCTTTATAAACTTTTGATATGCAATCGCCCTGCACATTCAGAACCACCGCAGTTTCACCAATATAATGACCCTGTCCATCAGAACATTCAACACAATATGACACAGAAACTGGCTTTGCTGTTTTGTTTTTATACATTATATATCCTATTTGTTTCCACCTGGAATTGTGCCAGCCTGTTGCATGCGTTGCATAACGGCTTCCATTCCGCCCATGCGTTGAATCATAGCCATTTGACGTTTCATATTCAGATATTGTTTGATAATGTGTTCAACTTCACGCACTGTACAACCAGCAGTTTCAGCAATACGCGCCTTGGCATTAGCAAATATTTTTTCAGGGTCAGCACGTTCTTCGGCTGTCATTGCTTCCAAAATTTTGATTTGTGCATCAACACTGCCGTCTTTGATTTTTTCTTTCATCGCAGCAACAGCACCAGACATACCAGGAACCATTTTCAACAGACCGCTAAAATTGCTCATCTTTTTAATCTGTTTCAATTGTGCCAACATATCGTTCATATCGAATTGACCAGACATCATACGTTCAGCAGTTTCTTTCATACCCGCAGGCATTTTTGCTGCTTCTTTTTCCAAATCGATATTTTCTTGTTTTTCTTCTACTTTTTTCTTTTTTCCAAAACCAAACATGTTCATCTCCTGTTGTTTTTAAGTGTTTTTATTATGTTATTTGCTTTTTTTGGGTTTGTCCAGATACTTTTTAAGATATTTTCCAGTTAAAGATTCGCTGTTTTTCGCGACATCTTCTGGTGTTCCGACTGCAACAACCTGTCCACCACCCGCACCACCATTTGGTCCTAAATCTATAATCCAATCGGCAGTTTTGATAACTTCCAAATTATGTTCAATGACGATAACAGTGTTTCCTTGGTCAACCAGTTCATGCAATACAGAAAGCAATGATTTAATATCTTCGAAATGAAGTCCCGTTGTTGGTTCATCCAAAATATAGATTGTCTGCCCAGTACTGCGTGCAGCCAATTCTTTGGACAGTTTTATACGCTGGGCTTCACCACCAGACAAATCAAGCGAACTTTGTCCCAATTTTATATAGTCCAACCCGACGCGTTTTAACAATTCCAATTTGCGTGCGATTTGTGGAACATTTATAAAAAATCTGTACGCTTCTTCAACGGTCATATTTAAAACATCGGCTATCGATTTACCTTTGTATTTAACCGCCAAGGTTTCATCATTATATCTTTGTCCATGGCATTTATCACATTCAACATAAATGTCGGCAAGGAAATTCATTTCTATTTTAATCTGACCGTCGCCCTGACATGCTTCACAACGTCCGCCTTTGACATTGAAAGAAAAACGCCCCGCATCATATCCGCGTGTTTTGGCTTCTGGTAAATTTGCATAAAAATCGCGAATATTATTAAACACACCAACATAAGTTGCAGGATTACTGCGTGGGCTGCGGCCGATTGGCGATTGGTCTATATCAACTACTTTGTCTATGTTTTCTATACCACTGATTACATCATGCGCCCCTGTTTCCAGTTTTGAATTATAAAGCGCGCGCATAATCGCTGGGTACAAAGTATTTAATAACAATGTAGATTTACCCGAACCCGATACACCTGTTAACGCGATAAATTTACCCAACGGAAAATCAACATTTACATTTTTAAGATTGTTTTCGCGCGCACCTTCTATGCGTATAAATTTTCCATTACCGTTTCTGCGTGTTTTCGGAACTTCTATTTTTCGTTTGCCCGATAAATATTGTCCCGTCAAAGAATCAGGATTTTTTATCACTTCACTTGGCGTTCCGCACGCAATAACATTTCCACCATTTATACCTGCACCACGACCAATATCAACCAGATAGTCGGCCTCTCTCATCATATCTTCGTCATGTTCGACAACTATCACACTGTTATCTTTGTCGCGCAACATTTTAAGGGTTTCAATCAACTTGTCATTATCGCTTTGGTGCAGACCTATCGATGGTTCGTCCAGAACATAAAGCACGCCTGATAACCCACTGCCGATTTGTGAAGCCAATCTTATGCGCTGGGCTTCACCACCAGACAA
>DEBV01000003.1:41642-58541 GCA_002348925.1 Alphaproteobacteria bacterium UBA2947
AAATGCAAGAAATATAAACGCGAAGTTATTTCACGCAACACCATAGATGCGATTTCGTTTTCTTTTTGTGTTAAATGATTTGGCAAATCTTGGAACCAGCGCAAAGAATCATCAACCGACATTTCGCAGACATCCATAATATCGCAATTATTGATTTTGATACACAGTGCCTGAATATTCAATCGCTTGCCATGACATACTGGGCACGGTATTTCAGATTGATATTTTGATAATTCTGTACGTGTTGCTTCACTGTCAGATTCGCGCAATCTGCGTGTCAGGTTTGGTATCACCCCTTCAAAGGGCTTTTCATAAACATAACCATTCCAATTTATTTTTATCGGTTCATCACCCGTACCATATAAAATTATATCTTTGTCTTTGTCAGACAATGTATGCCAAGGCTTAGACAATGGAATCTTGTATTTTTTATGCAAAGCATCCATGATATTTTCATATTGGCTTAACATACCGCCACGCGACCAAGGCGCAATCGCACCACCCAATATAGATTTCGAAGGGTCAGGTATAACCAAATCAGGCGCAATGTTTAATTGAACACCCAAACCATCACAGGCACTGCACGCACCCAATGGCGCATTAAAAGAAAACAATCTTGGTTCAATTTTTGGAACGGTAAAACCACTGACTGGGCAAGCATATTCTTGGGAATAAAGAGAATCTTCGTTTGTATCCAATCTACGCACAACAACCGACCCAGGAACAAGACGCAAGGACGCTTCAAACGAAGAATAAAGACGTGATTTAAATTCGTCTGCATCATCGCCACTTAATTCTTCACTTGGCATTGCAACACGGTCAATAATAACCATTATGTTGTGCTTTTTATTTTTATCCAATGGTGGCACAGACGATAAATCATAAAGTGTTCCGTCAACTATCGCACGCTGATAGCCCTGCTTTATCAAAAACGCAATTTCTTTTTTATATTCACCTTTGCGGTCACGAACCATTGGCGCCATTATGAAAAACTTTACACCACGTGGGATTTTCAAGGTCCATTCCACCATTTCCGCAATAGTTTGTGATTTAATTGGCAATCCTGTCACTGGCGAATAAGGAACACCGATGCGCGCCCAAAGCAAACGCAAATAATCGTAAATTTCTGTCACTGTTCCAACCGTAGAACGCGGATTTCGCGAAGTAGTTTTTTGTTCAATAGAAATAGCGGGCGACAAACCTTCGATTAAATCTACATCTGGTTTTTTCTGCATATCCAAAAACTGACGTGCATACGCAGATAACGATTCAACATATCTGCGTTGTCCTTCGGCATAGATAGTATTAAACGCCAACGAAGATTTGCCCGAACCAGATACGCCAGTCAACACCACCAATTTATTTTTTGGCAGGTCTAAATCGATATTCTTAAGATTATTTTCGCGCGCACCGCGAATTTTTATACTTCCGCTCATAGTGAATATATAGTTTAATCGACAATAAATTCAATGGATTGCGCCAAAGAAAAACTTATTCCGCAAAACCGACAGATTTAAGTGCATCTGGTGCCATTGAAATACCTGTTTTTTTGGTATTTGCAGGACCTAATTTCTTTAAACGTTGTCCGTCTACCCAAACATCTATTGCGCCAACATTACCAAATGTCGCCTTTAATTTATCGGACACAGGCATATAATACACATCCCCAGGGACTAAAACACGCGAAAACACACTGTTGCCACGCGCATCATCTATACGCACCCAAGATTCTTTTTCTGCCTGTAATACAACACGAGAATTTGCCCAATCTTTTTTGTTTTTCACATCGAATTTTTCACGAACAGGATATCTGAAATCTGGTTCTTTGACAACAACTGCTGCTGTTTCAGTGGCAACAGCGGCTTCTTCAACTTTTGGTTCCGATTTACCGCCAAAAATCAACAATGAAAGCACGATAATAAATATCAACGCGGCAAGTCCAGACGCAAACCAAATCCAGTATTTTTTTACATAATTAACCGCCGTTTTAAACCATTTTAACAACATTTCTTTGTTTATTTTTATATGTTGTTTTTGTGGAACAGAAGGCGCTTCGTAGTGTTCTTCTTCTTTTTCTTCTTTTATGATACCTCTAAAGCTTGTTTCTTTAGATTTTTCTACTTTTTCAATATCTTGTTCTTGATCAGCTTTTTTACTATTATCGATTCCATCTATTGAATCTGTATCTATAACTAAATCTGTTTTTCCTAATCCATCTCTTATAGCATGATATACTGCTTTAAATACTTTATTTTCATCTGTAAATCTTACTTCTAATTTTGCTGGGTGAACATANNATTCAACTTTAAAATAACTTCGTCAGGATCCAGCCCCAGTTCAACGGCATAACTGCGCGCGAATCCCAAAATATAAACATCTTCTGGAATAAAACGATAATTGCCTTCTTCCAGTGCAGTCAAAAATTCTTCTTTGATGCAAAGTAATTTAGCAATTGTCGAAATTTCGCGTTTTCTGCGTCCAGTTGTACGTGCATTTTTCAACATTTCGCCAGCAGTCATATCTGCTGCTGTTTCGATTATTTCTTGTTGTTCGTTCATAGTAAAATCCTTTGATACCGCTATGTTATGATAGAATTTGCCAGATGTCAATTCACAGACCAAAAATCTTTTATAATTTTTTTAAGTTCTTGTGCATCTGTAATCTGATTAACCTTTATACGAAACTGGGCAGAATTTGGCATACCTGCCGAATACCAGGCCGCATGTTTTCGAAACATCGGAACACCTGCTTTTTCACCATAATAATCTAATAACAATTCCAAATGTTCCAGCGCCACAGCGCCGACACTCGACGGCTTTTCACATGTACCACAAAATTCGCCAATTATCCATGGTTGCCCCAGCATCGCGCGACCTATCATTGCACCATCATATCCCATATTTTGCACACGATTTATATCATCAAGCGTTTTCAAATCACCATTTGCAATAATTGGTATTGGCAAATTTGGTTTTGGTGGCAAAACAGAATTTCCAGTATAACCTTGCGCCCGTGTTCGACCATGCACAGTTGCAAACGACGCCCCAGAAAGCGCGGCAACGCGTACCAAATCTTGCCAATCTTTGTGTGTTTCATCCCAACCAAGACGCGTTTTTATTGAAACAGGAATTTGAACACTCTTTACACAACTTTCAATTATTCGACCCGCCAAAGCATGATCTTTCATCAAAAAGGCACCAGCGCCTGCCCTTGTTGCGACTTTTGGTACGGGGCATCCCATATTTATATCTATCCACTTTGCGCCTGCATCTTGTAAAATCTTGGCGGCTTCACCCATCAAAATTGGATCTGCACCAAATATTTGTGCGCCAATATTACCTTCGTCATCATAGGTATCAAAATTGCGAATACAGTTTTTATGCCCACCAACCAGCGAATGACAAGATATCATTTCTGTCACAATGCGGACATCTGGGGCAAACTTTCGAAGAATCTTTCGAAACGGCTTATCTGTTATCCCAGCAAGAGGTGCAGTAAAAATTTGATTATTATTAAACATTTGTGATATAATAGACGACATGAAGGAAAAAATCAAAAATTTCTTTGCCTTTGTAAAAAGTGCATGGGTGGCTGGTCCACGCGGCAGATGGGGCATTTTATTTATGCTTTTATCTGTATTTTTCTTTATACGCTTGTTTTGTGGCACCCAAAATATTCAAGGATTCATAATAAACGCATGGAATTTAAATCGCGAACGCACTGAATTAGAAGTGGCGCAAAAACAATTACAACAAATTCAACATCATATTTATTTATTACAACACCCAAATTCTTCATCTGATTATATCCAAGAACTTGGTCTACAGACTTTGAATTTGGGCGACAGTGATTTCAAAGAATTAAAATACTAATTCAAATAAATTATCATCCCGTTTAAATAGAAAGCGAACATCAACCAAACTATGTAAGGCACGATTAACCAACATGCCGTATGGCTGATTTTGAAAAATGCACGCGCCATAAATACCGCAGTAACTATCAATGCGGTTAATATTATCAACGCAACTTCTGGCAGGCCTGCGCCAAAGAACGCAAACGACCATAATGCGTTAAAGATTATATTGATTGCGAATAAGATATAAGCATTTGTTTTGCTGTATCCTTGATTTGAGTTATTTTTTTGCATAACAAGAAACAATGCCACACCAATCAAAAAATAAAGTATTGTCCATGCAACAGAAAATACCCAACCCGCTGGGGTAAGTGCTGGCTGATTAAGACTGTTATACCACACATTTTGCCCACTGGCAATCGGTGCAACAAACAATCCCAAGATTCCTGGCAAAAAAGATAAAAACATCGCATATACGAATTTCAAAAAAGTCATTTTTTCCTCCTTGTGTTTTATAAAAATTATAACACCATTAAAAAATCAGACCTATTTGAAAGAATTCTTAGGAAATATATGAAAAATATGATATACTTATACCAAGTTGAAAAAATCGTGGCATGCGGTTTGTTTCACACTTGTCTATAAAAAGACCGTCTTTCGACGGTTTTTTTATACTTTACGTCTGTCGGATTATCACTTGCCTTAAAAATTTTTTTAATTGTATACTATGATAAAGGGGTAGTTCTATGACTGATCATAAAAATATAAAAAACATTTTGAAATACGCAATTGCTAAAAAATCTGGGTATTTATCTGAATTGTACGATATTGATAAAACAGGCGGAAAATATGTAGAATCTATGCAGGCAGCTGGATTTATCCATAGCGGTCATACAATGAAATCCCGCACATTTAAAATATTGCCATTAGGCGAAAGTTATTACAGGGATTTTTTTGGTGTCGTACCATATATCATCGCGNNGAAGCCCAACAAATAATAAGATAAAAAGACCGTCCTTCGACGGTTTTTTTTTAGTGCTTTACTCCGTATTTGCCACGGTTTATTGGGCGATAAGACAATGCTTCTGCCAAATCAGACATAATTATATTATCATCGCCACGCAAATCTGCGATTGTACGCGCAATACGTTTTATACGATTATAACCACGCGCAGACATTCCCATTTTTTCAGCGGCAGTATTTAAAAAGTTCGTCAATTCATCATTTAAAACAACATATTTGTCCATATCGCCGCCATCTAAAAGTGCATTAACATAACCTTGTCTTGCAATTTGACGATTACGTGCAGCAACGACGCGTTCACGAACGGTTGCGCTGGATTCAACTGGCAGATTGCTTGAGTTATTCATTTCCCACGGATTTACAGCATCAACATCTACATGCAAATCGATTCGGTCCAGCAATGGACCAGATATTTTATTTTGATATGCTTCGGCACAACGTGGTGCACGCGAACAAGACAGTGCTGCATTTCCCAAATGCCCACAAGGGCAAGGATTCATCGCAGCAATCAACTGAAAATGCGCAGGATATGTCGCATTGCGTTTTGCACGCGAAATTACTATTTTGCCTGCCTCCATTGGTTGGCGCAATATTTCCAATGTGGTCCGATTAAATTCTGGCAATTCGTCCAAGAACAGAACGCCATTATGCGCCAAAGATATTTCACCAGGGCGTGCATCGCTGCCCCCACCCGCCAACGCAACCGCACTGGCGGTATGATGAACACTGCGGAAAGGACGATTAGATACCAAAGACTGATTGCCCAGTTTTCCAGCAATAGAATAAATTATCGAAGTTTCTAAAATTTCATTTGGTGTCATTTCTGGCATAATTGTTGGCAACCGCGAAGCCAGCATTGTTTTACCAGAACCTGGCGGTCCAATCATTAACATTGCGTGTCCGCCTGCTGCCGCAATTTCCAGCGCACGCTTTGCGGCTTCTTGACCGTGCACTTCAGATAAATCGCCAACTTTATTATCATCACTTACTGGTTTTTCAATTTGTGGTAACGGTAATATTTGCGCGCCTTTGAAATGATTTATTAAATCCAACACATGATTTGGTGCCAGAATATTTGTGTGCCCTGCCCAGCGCGCTTCGGAACCTTGAACGCCTGGACAGATTATACCAAGTCCATTTTTATTTGCCCAAACACTTGCAGCCAACACACCGTTCGTGCGAACGATTGCCCCATCAAGCCCTATTTCACCAATAATCAAATATTTGGAAATCTCGTTTTCTGGCAAAATATCCATTGCGCATAATATTCCGCACAATATTGGCAAATCAAAGTGTGAACCACTTTTTTCAATATCTGCTGGGGACAAATTCACAGTCAGTTTCTTTGCTGGCAAAGATAAATTCAACGCAGCCAGCGCATTACGAATTCTTTCTGCAGATTCTTTAACTGCCCTGTCTGCCAATCCAATAATATTAAATTCAGGTTTTGCAAACCCCGCTGATAACTGAATTTGAACATCTATCTTTGTGATGTCCATACCGTTAAAAATAATCGAACTTAAATTTATCATATGGCTATATTAAAACTTGCACACATGCTTTTCAAGGTATAAAATGGCTTTGATAAAAAAGGATAAAAGTATGCCAGCAAAGAATAAAAATGTAGCACGCGAATGGTTTGATACCATTTTTTATGGTGGTTTAATCGCGATTGTTTTTCGCAGTTTTTTACTGGAACCATTTAATATTCCGTCTGGTTCGATGATACCGTCGCTGCATGTTGGCGATCATATTTTTGTTCAAAAGTGGTCATATGGATATTCACGTTATTCTTTCCCGTTTGGATCTTGGAATTTGTGGAACGGTCGTTTTTGGGCGGCAAAAGAACCAAGTGTTGGGGACATTATTGTTTTCCGCAAACCTGATGCAAATGTGGAATATGTAAAAAGATTGGTTGGTACACCTGGCGATACAATCCAAATGAAGAAAGGTCGCCTTTATATAAACGGACAAATTGTTGAAAGAAAAGATCCGCGCCCATACATAATTGCTAATTTGCCAAAATCTATGCGCAGTGTCGGATTCTATCAAGAAACGATGTCTATCAAGGGCAACAAAATATGGGTTGATAATAAACCTGCGCCATTTAATTATACTATTGAATATAAATCGGACCGCGTCTGTCAGTTATCGCCATATGAATGTGGCGTGTTTAAAGCAACTGAATATACCGAAGTTTTACCAAACGGTGTTGAACACAGCATTATAGAAATGTCAGATAATGCACCATTGGACGATACAGAAGTTTTCACTGTACCTGAAAAACACTTGTTCTTTATGGGTGACAATCGCGATAACAGCGCAGATTCACGAACCGAAGCAGTATCTTATGTTTCGCGCGATAATGTTTTGGGACGCGTTTGGTTTATATGGTATTCACATAATTACTATGCGCCAATGTTGGCAGTATGGAATTGGGGTAACAAGATTCGCTGGGACAGAATTGGTATGGGGAAAAGACAATAATGAAATTAAATTACGAATTTAAGAACAAAGACCTGTTAAATCTTGCCATGACACAAAGTGGCATTGATGCTAAACATAACAATGAAAGACTGGAATTTATTGGCGATCGGGTACTGGGATTATCTGTTGCGGCAATGTTGTATGAAATGTATCCCAACGAACCCGAAGGCAACCTTGCCCGCCGTCATGCGTTCTTGGTATCCACCGATACTTTGGCACATGTTGCCACAGAAATCGAATTGGAAAAACACTTGCGCCATGGACATATGACCAGTGGCAAAACAAATCATATTTTGGCAAACGCAATGGAAGCCGTTCTGGGTGCAATATTTCTTGATTCAGGATTTGAAACAGTGCGCAAAATTATTACTGATATATGGCGCAATTTAGCATCAGCAGAAATTGTTGCGCCAAAAGATGCAAAAACAGCACTGCAAGAATTTGTTCAGAAAAACGGACATGGTGATTTGCCTGTTTATGAATACAACGAACCAACAGGTGCATCACACGATCCAGAATTCACAGTGACAGTAACGGCGCTTGGCATCTCTGCGATTGGTGTTGGTGCTTCCAAAAAATTGGCGAGCCTATCAGCTGCGGAAAAATTATTAAAAATCCTTGCAATTTAGGCATGTGCTTACTACAATCAGAAAAAACAAAAGGATAAATAATGTTTTCAGTTTTATTGGTTTTATTAGTAGTTGTTGCAATTTTAATGACTGGGTTAATTTTATTACAAAAATCAGAAGGTTCTGGTATGTCTGGTTCTTCGGCGGCATCTATGTTTGGTGGTGCATTAACTGGATCTGCTGCGGGAAATTTCTTGACCAAGACAACAGCGATTTTGGCGACAATATTTTTCGTATTGTGCGCATTGCTTTCATTAGTTGTTGCGAAAACAGATGTTGCGGGCACACATCGTTCCGCTTTGCAAAATGAATTAGCAACAGAAGAAGCGACAGCGACAACTGAACAACCTGCACCGGCAGAAACAAAAGCTGCAGAACCAGTCAGTGTTGATAAAAAATAAACACAAATAAATATAAAAAAACACCGCCACAATGGCGGTATTTTTTTATTACTTATGAATTATTTTTTACGTTTAGCAGGTTTTTTGGCTGCTGGTTTTGCCACCTTGTTTGGAATTTTTTTGTATTCGCCATACAACAATGCGATGCATACATAAACAACCAGCGCAGACAGTGCTGTTAATACACCACCAATCAAATCACCGTTTGCAAAATACAAAAACAAAATTAAACCAAATACTAAAATCACAGTATATGCGATATTAGCAGACATAACTTTTTTCAATTTTTCAAAAAAATTCATATTTTTCCCCTTTAGCTATGCACATATTATATCATAAAAAAATATTGAATAAACAAAAAAGTGTCGCAAAAAATCTTTGCGACACATATGAACAACAAAAAATGAAAATATTATAAAACTATTTGACCGTTAATCTTGGTACCTTCTGGGAAAGGTCCAAAAGAAGATTCACGATTAACATACACATTTCCGTTGACTTTGAATTTGCCACAGAAATTTACTTTTTGAACATTGCGAATAAACAAATGACCATTTATTTTAACATCACATGGCATTGTATATTTACGCATATTTTGAATGAACAAATTTCCATCGATTCTTGCACCATTAGACAAGATTGGACTGTTTGGTGCGCGTTCAACAATAACATCACCGCCTAAAACTTGTTGTGGCAATTCGTTCGCTGGTGTTGCCAATTCTGTAACGATTTCTGGCTTTTCAACACCAATTGTTCTGATCTGTGGACGAACAACATTAGCGTCAGCCACATCAACCTTTATCGGCAAAACAGTAGCATTAGTATATTTGCGTTTTACAACACGACGATTATCCACTGGTTTTTGTTTTGCCCACTTATCAGCAACCTGAGTTGTTGCAGCGTCATTGTTGCTTACCACAGTATATTTTTTGCAACAAACAAAATTAGAAATCAAAGACAAAAACAGAACGATTATCGCGACCAACAAAGTCAAGTTAATCATCCCAACTATATCGATAGATTTCAACCAATTCCAAATCGCACGACAGATACGGCAAATCAAACGCCACAACCATTTGATTGCACGAATTGGAAACAAGATAATTTTCTTGCACCACATTTTAAAATTATCCCAACGTGTTTTACGTGTTGCCTTTTTCATTTTTTTTGTTTTGTTATTCATATCAAATCCTTTTTTGATTTTACACATCATAAATATAGACAATATTTTTTATTTGTCAAGCATTTTGTCAAAAAAAGAAAATCGGGGCATTGCCCGATTTAATTTATGGCGCGCCCAGCAGGACTCCCTCGGCATAAATGCCTGCGGGGCAATCGTTAGCACTCAAACTTCGTTAACACTCGTTTTCGTGTACTCATTGTCGAACCTGTCGTCGCTTCGCAACTCTGCTCGGTTCTCGTCTTTTGGTTGCGCCAGACAAAATTAAAACCGACACTTT
Source organism: Alphaproteobacteria bacterium UBA2947 (assembly GCA_002348925.1). Lineage (GTDB taxonomy): Bacteria > Pseudomonadota > Alphaproteobacteria > Rs-D84 > Rs-D84 > Enterousia. The sequence continues at coordinate 51,497 of DEBV01000003.1, forward strand.
GGTCGGTTTAAATTTTGTGGCGCGCCCAGCAGGACTCGAACCTGCAACCCACAGATTAGAAATCTGTTGCTCTATCCAATTGAGCCATGGGCGCATGTTTCGGATTCTAAACTATTTTATATTTACTTTCAAGAAAACTTTTTTGCCACGTTGAACCATTATAGATTCTGCTGGTGCAACCATGTATTCTTTGTCAGTAATCTTTTCACCGTCAATTTGAATACCGCCCTGTTCCACCATACGACGCGCTTCTGATTTAGAATCAAATAATTTTACCGCAACCAAGAAATCGATTATTGGCATTGGCGCAGACATTTCTAAATCTGTGCTTGGCACATTTGCGCTGTTTGCACCACCGCCGAACAATGCCGCCGCGGCTTCTTCTGCCTGTTTTGCTGCCGCTGTTCCATGTGCAATTTCGGTTGCCGCAAATGCCAAACGTTTTTTTACTTCGTTTAATTCTGCACCTTGCTTTTTAGACAATTCAGCAATTTCTTCCAATGGAATTTCGGTAAATATTTTCAAGAACTTTTCAACCAAATCATCTGGGGTATTGCGGAAATACTGATAGTATTCATATGGCGATGTTTTATCTTCATTTACCCATACAGCATTCCCCGCGGACTTTCCGATTTTATTTCCGTTTGAATCTGTGATAAGCGCGGTTGACAACACAAAGACTTCTTTGCCACATTTTTTACGCACCAATTCAACACCCATTATAGAATTGCCCCATTGGTCTGCACCACAAAGTTGCAGAACGCAATTATGTTCTTTATAGAGGGTCAAGAAATCAACCGCCTGAAAAGTCATATAATTGAATTCAAGGAAAGTCATCCCGTTTTCCAGACGCTTTTTAACACTTTCCATGGACAACATACGCGGAACAGTAAAGTCCATACCGTATTGCGCCAAGAAATCCAAATGCGAATAGCCCTTCATCCAATCATAGTTATCGACCATAATCGCATCATTATCTGCATCGCCAAATTTAAAGAACTTTGAAAAAGATTTTTTTAAACCCGCGGTATTTTTTGCCAAAACTTCTTCGGTCATAATTGGACGACCAGAATCGCGCCCGCTTGGGTCACCTATTCGCCCCGTTGCACCACCAACCAAAGCAATTGGCTTGTGTCCATATTTTTGCAACCAACGCATCATCATAACAGGCACCAAATGCCCCACATGCAAGGAATCTGCCGTTGGGTCAGAGCCCAAATAAACAACTATTTTACCATTGTTCAGCAAATCTTTCACAGCATCCATATTTGAACACTGATTTATAAAACCACGTTGTTCCAGTTCTTCAAATAAAGTATTTGGCATTTGTATAACCTTTTTTTAATGATTGTCAGTATTATAACACAATATTTTTACTTTTAATATCATTTTTGTCTGCGTTTACAATATTCTGCTATTTTTGTTTTTAAACTTTGTTTGAATTTTTTGGTTGTTTTAGCAATAACACGATGGGAGCATTTTCCGTCAATGTTTATGTCATAAGACACAACACAAAAGTTTTTCGTATCATATATATTAAATTTTTCAACAGAAACAGATATTTTCTTAGACATATTGTTTACCTATCCCTTTTGCCCAAATGATATCCAACAAGTTATACATACTTTGTTTTTCTGAGATATTCAAAACAACACCATTACTACTAATCATTTTAACCTTGCGATTTTCCACAATATAACATGCTTTTGGAAAGACAGTCAAAACTTTTGAATTCGATTTCATATACTATTTCTCTTTTTATTTGTAAAAAACCGCGCCTTGTTCAAAGCGCGGTTTGTTTTTTACGCTTTGATTTTAGCCCAACATTTTTGCAACTTCGTCAGCCAAGTTGTCTTCGCGTTTTTGGATACCTTCACCCAAGACATAGTACGCATAACCAGCCAATTTACCACCGTGTTCTGCGATTACATCTTTAACTGTTTTTGAAGGGTCCATAACGAAAGGTTGTTCTTCCAAAACGGATTCGGCATACCATTTTTTGATACGACCTTCGACCATTTTTTCAACAATGTTTTCTGGTTTGCCGTTTGTAGCACCAGATTCAATGAACACTTTCTTTTCGCGTTCAACAGCCTTTGGATCAACATCTGCAATTGTCATAAATTCAGGTTTATTTGCAGCAATGTGCATTGCGATTTTGCCACCGATTTCATCGATACGAGCATCATCACCATCGATAGCAACAACTACACCGATTTGACCCATACCTGGGACCAAAGCATTGTGAACATAAGTATAGATATGATCACCATTTACTTTGGCAATACGACGCAAAGACATATTTTCACCAATAGTGGAAATAGTCGCAGCAATATCGTCTTTCACAGCAGCCAAAGTTGCTTCGAAATCACCCTGCAATTCAGCGGCTTTTTGTGCAACATTTGCAACCAACGCTTGGAATTTGTCGTTTTTAGCAACGAAATCTGTTTCTGCGTTCAATTCAACGACACAACCCATATTGTCGCATTTAACAACAGTCACCAAACCAGATGCAGCAACACGACCAGCTTTTGATGCAGCCTTTACGATACCTTTTTGACGCAACCAATCAGCAGCGGCTTCGATATCGCCATTTGTTTCAATCAGTGCTTTTTTGCAATCCATCATACCTGCGGAAGTTTTTTCACGCAGTTCTTGAATCAATTTTGCTGTTACTTCTGCCATTTGTTATTCCTTTCTTTTATGATTATTATTTTGCTTCGGCTTTGTCTGCCAATTTGCTGCGACGAACTTCGCGTGCTTCAGAAGCCTTTGATTTTTGTTTTGCTTCTTTGACTTTTACATCATGTTCGTATTCTTCAGCAGCAGCCATTGCGTTATCTGTTGCTTCTTTTTTACCAGCAGCGCCACCCAATCTTTTTTCGATACCAGACAAAATAGCATCTACGAACAAATCACAATATAATTGTGTTGCACGTGCTGCATCATCGTTTCCTGGGACTGGGTAATCAACTAATTCTGGGTTAGCGTTTGTATCACAGATAGCAATTGTTGGGATGTCCAAATTTTTCGCTTCGTGAACAGCATTCAATTCACGTGGAACATCGATAACAATCATCGCCTGTGGAACGCCATGCATTTCCATAATACCGCCAAAGATTTCACGCAATTTAGCAACTTCTTTGGTCATAACGCCAACTTCTTTTTTGGTCAAGCCCAATTTGTCAGCATTAGCAATATCGTTTTCCATCTTTTTCAAGCGACGGATGCTTTGAGAAACTGTAGTCCAGTTTGTCAACATACCGCCCAACCAGCGATTGTTAACATAGTATTGACCGCAACGTTCCGCAGCGTCTTTAACAATATCTTTTGCCTGATGTTTTGTTGCAACAAACAAGATTTTTCCACCAGCGGCCGCGATTGCTTCCAATGCAACCAAAGAGCGATGCAACAAAGGTGCGGTTTTATTCAAATTGATAATATGAATTTTATCTTTTACGCCATAAACATATGGTGTCATAAGTGGGTTCCAACGACGAGTATGGTGTCCGAAATGAACGCCTGCTTCCATCAATTGTTTCATAGTAAATGTAGGCAATGCCATGATTTTTATCCTTTTTTCTGTTGTTATCCTCGGTCAGCAGATGTAAAAAACCAGATATATCTGGACAGAAATTATATCCGCCGCCTGTGTTCTTCGTGCAAGCACGTGCCGCCATAATAAACTAAAATCTGCCTAAAATCAAGTATTTTTTGACAAAATCCCCTATTTTTATTTTTTAAGAAAATTTTGACAAAAAGTATTGACAAATTGCATTTTTGGTCTATATTTATAGTATAAGGATGACGAGAATGAAATCTTTGAAAAACATCTTTACAGTTTTATTTTCAGTCGCATTTGCAACGACCAGTGCGTTTGCTGCGCCTGATTGTCGCAACGCAACATATCGTGCGGCATATCCTGAAAAATGCGCAAAAGCCACAAAATCTGACAATAATAATACATTTTTGGCACTTTTGGGTGGTGCGGCTTTGGTTGGTGCTGGCGTCGCGTTGGCAAGCCAATCTTCTGGCGACGGTGGTTCTTCTTCCACGATTTCAAACCAGACAACATTTCCACGCTTGACCTTAACAGGCAACATAAGCACAAACTATGCGCAAAGCGACCTTGTTCAAAACCAAAGAATTTCTTCTTTTGATTATATTTCCAATTCATACAATGTTGATACATATGCGGTAAAGAACTCTGCAACATATCAAAAGAACAAAAAACAGTACGACAGTATCCATTTTGACATTGCTAAGGCACGTGGCTTTACAGGTAAAAACACAACTGTTAATGTGATTGACGATTTTAATACTTATCATGGACACAGTGTTTACGAAATCGCTTCAACCATCGCCAGTGATGCGAATATAGTAAAAACAAATATCGCAAAATCTGATAACACTTTGCAATCTTATGATTATATTGCCAATGCAATTAACACATCTGGCAAATTCGACATTTATAACGCCAGTTGGCAAATTGCATCAAGTACTTCGACAAATGCAGCAACTGCGATATACAACAATCAAAAAGAAACTAAAACTTATGCGTCTGCGCAAGAATATATGTATGGCATCACCAGTTATAATTTTATAACCCAAATAAGAAATTCTGCGATTGACAATGATTCTATCTTTGTGTGGGCTGCAGGTAATGAATCACAAACCGAAAGCGGTGCATTGTCCGCAATGCCTTTGGCTTTCCCAGAATTACAAGGACATTTTGTAAATGTTGTCGCAGTTGACAAAGATAACAACTTGGCATGGTACAGCAACCAATGCGGTATAACACAAAATTATTGTATTGCCGCCCCTGGTTCCGCTTGGAATACAGAAGCAAAAGATTATGCCAGTGGGACAAGTTTTGCCGCACCTGCTGTAAGTGGTGCAATCGCAACTATCAAAGAAGCATTTCCATATATGAACGCAGAAAAAATAACTCAGTTGTTATTCGTTACCGCACAAGATTTGGGCGAAACAGGTGTTGATTCTGTTTATGGTTGGGGCTTGTTAGACATGGAAAAAGCAACCCGCCCTGTCGGTACACCAAAAATTGTGTTGGCTAACGATACAATCAAACCATTAAGTTCATTTAATGTTTCTGGTTCTGCCGCCGCAGCTATAAAAAACGCAAATGCAAAAGTTGCTTTCGTTGATGATTTTGGGCGCGCATTTACAACTAACCTGTCTGACAATATAAATGTTGTACCTTATGGTCGTGGTTTTGAAAAATTAACAGACAGCACACAAGATTCTGTTTCTTTGTTCGATACAGTTGAATTTGGTTTCAAACAAAATCACATGTTGGAATCTTCTGGATTGGTTTCTGTGAAATCTGTTCCATTAACAAATTTTGTTGGATATAAAAACGAATTCAACACAAACGGCATCCGTTTCTATCAAAATGCACGCTTTGGCATCAGCAACCCAACCGCAGATGAAAATTCTGTTGTCTCTGGTTTTTCAAATATATATTCAGCATCTTTGAAATTTGGCGCACAATTTGAAAAATTTGCATTGGAAATCGAAATGCCAGAAACAATTATTTCTGGAAATATGTATATGAACTTGCCAACAGGTATGGATAACAACGGTAATTTAATGTACAGCAATACAGTCGTAAATATGGCCAGCCGCCCAAGTGTCGAATACACTGCAAAATACGGCGCATTGTCCGCAACTTTTGTTGACAACCCAGACTATCAAAACGAAGTCATTTTAATGGCAAAAACAAAATTCGCGTTTTAATTATTCTACACTTGATTTCTTGTACATCAAATCAAAGTTATGAATATAACTGAACGAAATACCGATTGAAGTATTTGCGCCATAATCAGGTGCCTGACGCGAATGCGCACGACGATATTTCACATAAGGCCCCATTGTCAAATCGCCCCAAACATTTGTATCCATACGCGCCACAGCCAAGAAATCATATTCTAAATCTTCCCCAACATATTGTGAAAACGACAGATATTTTCTGTAATATCCATCGGAAGAAAACTTTACACCTTCGCGCAATTTGTAATCAAGACGCCAACCCGCTTCAACCGCGGATTTATTAACTTTTTCATCAGCATAAGTGAAATCATATTCGTACACACCAACAATATATAAACTTTTTATAATATCATGGTCGAACAAGGCAAACCCAGCATTTGGACGAATAACATTACGATGTGGATTACCTTGGAATTCGGTTTCATATTGACCACGAACAATTGGTCCCAATTTAAAAGAATCAAAATCCCAACAGGCATACGCTAAATCAGATGACAACAAAATTTTATCCGCGCTTTCATCGACAGTCCTTTCACCATTAACATCCGTTATGGTCTGTTTTCCATATTCCATAAAAAGCGAATTGTCCCATTTAAATCTGTCAAAACCATATTCAAGTGCAACATCAAAAACGCCTTTCAGATTTTCTTGATCCGATGCTTTCAAAGCAGCAACCGAAGAGTTTTGATATTGTTCGGAATTTTTCATATCTGTTTTTGTCCAATCCAGACCTATTCTGCGAACATCTAAATTAAATTTAGTTTCTTTTGGGGAATCATCTGCGACAGCAATCATTGGCACCAGCATTGCCAATCCACACAATAATTTTCTCATTTTGTTCCTCTTCGCTTTATTTATTTCCAGATTTGCAAAACACCATCTTTGTCGGAATATTTCCAACCTGCCCCACGAATGGCGGCTGTGAATTTAGTCCGATAAGACAAAGGCATTTTTGCAATAATCTGTTTGCCTTGCAAATTTTGTGTTTCAATTTCTATGTTATCAGCACGTGCAATACGTTTTAATTCTGCCCAATCTTGCAGACCATTTGGAACAGTCATCAAAACAGAAAACTTTTCATCGCTTTCCATTAACGGAACCCAATTTTGCACTTCGTTTGCATTAAGCCATTTCTTTGCCGCGTCATTATCGATATTCATTGTAATTTTTGCAGAATACCCATTCGCAGACATTTGTTCGTTTGACACACTGGATGACAAAATCAAATTCATCAAATCATCGTTTGATGTTTGTT
>DEBV01000003.1:58570-66625 GCA_002348925.1 Alphaproteobacteria bacterium UBA2947
ACTTTGTTTGCGTACTGCGACAAAACATTGGTCAATATCTGACGGCGCGCCAAATTCAGAGCGTTTATTTTTGCTTTTGCCGCAGTATCGCTTGTCTGATTTACAGAAATACTGCCCGACAACCCTGCGCAAAAGGCATCACACACAAGCCCCGCGAACAAAAGTGTCATTACACATAAATTCTTTGGTAAAAAACTCACAATAATCACCTTTAGAATTTAACATTTATTCCCATACGAATTCCCATTGAAGAATAAATGGACTTGATTTCATCTTTGCTTTCTTGCTTCCAACCAGCATTTCTTAAAGGTTCCAGATCCGCCACATTGGCTGCTGCGATATTATATTCTGCCTTTTGAGCATCTGTCAGAGTTATATTATTTGCAATCTTGTCTGCATAAATGTCATAAGTTTCTTTCCAAGAATTATATATCTCTTCATAATAAGCCGAATTCAAATACGTTGTCGCATCTGCTTTCTTTGCATTATAATAATCATATGTTACACCAAAGGTGAACATTGTGCTGTCCGTAATCGCAGTTGACCAAGCCGCATTTAATCCCAAATGGTACGCATCGCCAAAACCACCTTTGTCTTCAACACTGATTGGGTGTGCCCAATCAACACGATAAGGTTGATTTCCCTTGGAATCATACATTGGCAAACCCAATTCAATTCCCGCGGTCACATTATTAGTATTATTTATTGCATATTCCATATCTAACGCAACATATGGTCCATACCATTCTGTTTCATATTCATGTGATATTCCTGGTTGGGCATAATAATAAGAGTCCCCTAAATTAAGATACGCTTTGTTTGCCCCTGGCACAGAATTCAAATTGTTTATTAAGTCTGCAACTTCGTACAAACCACCATTAAAAACTACGTAATACGGTACTGTTCCATTGTAAATAACATTGCCTTCTGAATCATAAAAAGGATACAAACCGACAAAAGGAGGACATTGACTTTCATCACCACCACCCACAGATTCACAAAAATCTCTGTACACATCCATTGCCAAACCACTATTATTTTTAGTGACTAATTTGTGTTTAAAATAACGATAACCAACCGAAGGTGTCATTTTTACACGACCCACTGTAAAGAAATCCGTCAACCCCAAACCAACATTAAAGCCCATTTGTGTACCATCTCTGCTGGTTCCTAAACTCATTGCATACCCGTCTACCGTTCCACCATATGCCGACACAGAACCATAGGCGCCATTGGTAATATCATCATCTGACATAGCTGTTTCGCCAAATTGCTTACCATATCTTGCACCAAAATTAAGTTGCATTGGTGTAGAAGTATCAAAATAATAAACACCATCCGCGCTTAAAACATTCCATGCCACACCATCATAACGCAATTTAGAACCCGCCTTGTCCATTTCGATATCCCAATTTGCGAATTCATGAATCAAAGACGCCCCAATTTGAAAACCCTTCTTTGCAGATGTAGATCTTTGCTGTGTTGCAGATTTTTTAGTCACGCGTGTCATGGTATTACGCGATGTCACAGTTTGTGTTTGACCATAACGACCCGCGCCGTAACTGTTATAATAACCACCACCAGAACCATATCGTTGTGAATTTTGATATGTGTTGCCGTTGTAATAAGTCCCTGCAGCGCCCGCAATAACAGGCATCATAGCAAAAATACTAACGCTTAACAAAGACAGAGAAAATCGTTTCATTGGGCTTCCTTTTCATATTTATCTTTAAAATTATATCACAAAAAGGTTGAAAAGGAAATAGTTTTATAATATGTTTTAACAAAATGCGATCGTGGCGAAATTGGTAGACGCGCAGCACTAAGGATGCTGTGGAGCAATCCTTGGGGGTTCAAGTCCCCCCGGTCGCACCATCCGTCTTACTTATTTTTTTATGAAAAATTTGATTTTCCTCTTGCCACAAAAATTATAATTTTGCTAACATTTACCTAAGGAATGAAAAGGATAATACTGTTTTTTACTGTATGCCTTGGTTTGTCTGTATTTCAGACGACCTTTGCTGATGATGCAAATGCCGTCCGCGCAGCATCAAAACGCACAACAACAACAGTATCTTCACAACAAACTTCTGGACGTGCGACAAGTGCCAGCACAAAAAGATCTTCTAACACTCAAAATTCATCAAAAAACACCAGAACAGCGGGACAAACACAACAACGTGTTACATCGCGCACAACAACACAGCAAGCCGTGAAGCCACGCGAAAACACCACCAAAAACGCAACAACAGCACGTACAACGACCACGCGTTCTGTGAATTCACGCAAAACCGAATCGAAAAAAGCATCTAACAAAACAGCAGCCACACGAACCAGAACTCCTGTGCAAGCAATCAAACACGTTTCCAGGGCGACAGATTTAAATACTGAAAAAATAACANNAATCTATGAACTATTCGAAATGCAAAACCGTTTATTACGAATGCATGGATGAATTCTGTGCCAACAAGGATGCAAATTTACGCAGGTGCGCATGCTCTTCACGAATCCACGAATTTGACAACATAAAAAAACAATTAAGCAACGCCGAAGATAAAATGTTAGATTTCAATCAACGCTTGCTGACTGTCAATCTGGATAAAGAAGATGCTGCCGCAATAAATGTCGCAACCGAAGGCGAACTTGGTTTTTCCACCAAAGACACCAGCGCATCTGAAAAACTTTTGCAAAAAATAACCGACAGTTTAAATAATTCTGGCGATTCTAAAATCAGCAATAATTTATCTGCAATATCTTTATCACTGGATATAGATTCTGCATGGGACAGTGTCGATTCAACATCTGGGATTACAACTTCTGCGAAATCTGGCGTTGATTTATACAATGCCGCAAACCCTGTATGTATAGCAATGGCAAAAGAAGTTTGTTCTGATGAAGAACTGGACATTGCAAAAGACGGATACAAATTAACAATTCAACAAGATTGTGATACTGTCGCAAAATCTTATAAAACACAATACAACAGTGCACTGGAAAAGATCCACGAAAGCAGCGCCTTGCTTGATATGTCGCGTTTAAACGTTTATCAACAACACAACAGCGACGATACATTAACTTGCAAGAAAAAGATATTAAATCAGTTATCTGACACGTCTGTCTGTGGCGAAGATTTATACAAATGCCTTGATATGACGGGGCAATATATTGACCCATCCACTGGCAGTGCGTTTTTATCTGAAAACCTGTCTGAACTTTCAAATTTGTTGCAAGAACCAACTGATGGTGGCAAATGGTCAAAGATACGACACAATGACAGTTTTGTTAACTTTTTAAATTCAAAAAAGAAATTCTTGGAACCAGCAATTAAACAATGCCAAGACATCGCCGACATGGTATGGCAAGATTTCTTGGATGACGCATTGGCACAAATCAAATTGGCACAAAATGCGAAACTTGAAGAAATCCGCAAAAGTTGTACAACATTGGTTTCTGAATGTAAAACAAATGCTTTGCAAAGTTTATCTGATTTTGATGCACACGCATTATCAACTTTTAATGTTGTTTCAGATAAAACCGCCAATAAAATGTGTTCAGAAATTCAAACCGCATGTTCTGGCTTAATGAAAAACAATGAAATCACCATAACAGGAGAAGATACCGACACTGCTGCTCGTTGGACATCAGGTATGACAGGTATCGCCGCGGACATTTCATACCAAAAGGTTATCGAAACATGTACCAGTGTGGGACGCGATTGTATTGTTCGCCAATGCAATGGAACCTCTGGTAATTTTGCATTGTGTAAAGACGCAACCGACGCCAATCGTCGTGCAATTTTGAATCATGACGTATGTTGGGACGAAGTTCTTGAATGTGTAAAAAGTGCGGATAATTTAAGTTCTATGAAGGTACCAGAACGCGAAGAATATTATAACACCTATTACAATAATTACGACACAAGCAATTTACCAAACGAATGCGACTTTTACGATATCTCTGATAATACCAGTGACACTAAAGCATGCCTTATCACAGAGCAGATCTGGGGCAACTGCGAATACGAACCAAACGCATATTCAATAATTACAACCACTATAAATGATGAAAGTTTTGCAAAACACAACAGAATTCTTAAACCAACCTCTGGTGACAGTTTGTTATCTTGGTTTGCAACCAATACAGGAACAACTAATTCCATAGACAGCTGCAATTCCAATGGCTGTCCAATCGATTATGAAATGGTTAACAAAACCTGTCAGCCGATAGTTAAGATAAATGAAACTACTGATTGTATGACCCCAACAAATTCAAATAATGTTATCGCTGTGACCACCAATATCACAAATTATTGTGAAAACGGTATAAAAGACATTTATGGCAATTGTTGTGCTTCTGTTAAAAAGAACAACGGAATATGCGTTCCTGCCAACCACAAAAAAAGAATTGGTAACACTAACAGATACATTTCTATTTCATGGCAAGCCGCCCGTTTATGGAATTTGAAATGCACATCAACGGATAGTTTTTTATGCCCAACAACAGGCAATCTGGTATTATATTGTGTAACAAGTTCACCGTCTTCTCAACCTATCGCGTACTATGAAAACGGTAACGAATACGCATGTGGTTACATAGAAACTGATAACGACAACAACGCTGTTTTTGACGAATACGCAATGTGGATTATCGTTGATGAAAATGGAAATTATTACAAAGCAGACCAAAGCACCGCAGATACAAGCCCAATGCCAACAATGTATTACAACACAGATTGTAATGGAACCAAGTGCACACGCAAATACACCAACTCTAATTGGACCTGGCAAGGCAACAACTGCAGTGTTGATCCAATTCAAAACACTTTAATAGACTATTTGATAAATTATTCGAACTAATCGATTGTTATTGTTTCAATAACAGATTTGATTTGTTTTAATTGTTCGGAATCAAATTTACCCAACACCCAATCGACAGGGTTTATCGGACTGTTGAAATCACGCGGATGACCAATACCAATTCTAATACGGCGATATTCATTTCCAACATGTGCATCTATGGATTTGATTCCATTATGACCTGCACTGCTGCCCCCTGTTTTTTCCCGCAAGGTTCCAACTTTTAAATCCATATCATCGTGAATTACAACAAGGTTTTCCAGTGGCACTTTGTAAAATTGCATTAACGCCCCAACCGCTTCACCACTGTTGTTCATAAATGTCTGTGGTTTTGCCAATATAATGCGCACGCCATTGAAATCAAAACGCGTTGTCAGTGCTTTTTTTTCATTTTTCCAAACGCTATCCGCTGGCGCCAACGCGTCTATTGCCATAAAGCCGACATTATGACGCGTCAAAGCGTATTCATTCCCTGGATTGCCCAAACCAACAACTAAAACAGGTTTATTTTCTTGCATGTTTCACCTTTTGCTTTATACTATAATATCATATAAAGGAGAAAAATATGAAAATAAATTCATTATCTTTAATTTCTGTTGTATCTGTATTAACTTTTGCATCAAACGCGAATGCTGGCGTGTGGACAGACTTTTATATTGGCGGCATGGTTGGCGTTGGTGGCCAAACAATGTTTGCAGAACACAAAAATGAAACAGATTCTTCACAAATGTTTGGTGGCGTTATTGGTATGGATTTACCAGTATTCAGAATCGAAGGAGAATACGATTATTTCAATTCATCTGATTTGAATACAAACGCAGCAATGTTGAATTTATACGCCAAAATGCCTTCAACAGTTATCTTGCCTTACATTGGGGCTGGTATTGGTATGGCATTTGGTGGCAAACAAGAAATTACTGAAAACGGTGTAAAAACAAAATATTCTATTGACTCAACTGCGGCATATCAGGCAATGTTGGGGGCAACAATCGATATTTTGAAATTACCAATCAAATTCGATGTCGAAGGTCGCGTTTTATATGCCCCAGACATCTATAAAATCGAAGCAACAAACACAACACCTGATATGTTGCAATACGGTGTTCGTGCAAAAGTTCGCTATATATTCTAAAAAAGTATAAATGATAACACTTATTGACGGCAATTCACTGGTATTTCGTGCATACTATGGTGTACATAGTAATTTGACTCGCAGCGACGGAATGCCAGTCGGTGCCGTTTATGGTTTCTTTAATATGGTGTTGCCTATATTTGCACAAGCCAAAGAAACCGATTCGTTTGTATGTGTATTTGACGCATCACGAATTTCCTTTCGCCAAGATATTTACCCACAATACAAAGCAAACCGCAGTGAAACACCTGCTGATTTAGTCACCCAAAGCGAACTTATCCGAATCGGTCTGCACGCTATGGGGGTTCCTGTGCTTTGTATTCCTGGTGTTGAAGCAGACGATGTTATCGCAACAATCGCAACACAAAATTGTAATAACGCTGACGGAACACGAATTATTACCAGCGACAAAGATTTAATGCAACTGGTGTCCGATTGCGTATTTCTTTATGATGGTATGAAGGAAAAAGAAATACACGAACCACAGGTAATGGAAAAATTCGGTGTTCATCCAAATCAAGTTATCGATGTACAATCGCTTATGGGTGATTCATCTGATAATGTTCCTGGGGTCCCTGGCATTGGTCCAAAGAAAGCCGCAGAACTGATAAACGAATTTGGCAATCTGGATAATCTGTATGCAAATCTTGATTCTGTAAAAAACGAAAGAATTCGCGGACTGTTGCACGACAACAAAGAAATGGCTTACATTTCTAAACAACTGGTCACATTAAAACGCGATGTTGATCTAGACGGATTAAAAATCACACCTTTCTGTTTTGATAAAACAAACGCATTGAATTTTGTTCGCGAAAAAATCGAAAGCAAATCTTTGGTTGCAAAAATAGAAAAACTGTTTCCAGGTGACAAACAAACCTGTACACCGCAAATAACAGAATATGAAAAATCTATTTGTCCAGTGGTTGATATTCCAACAACACCAAAGGCACAATCTGTGTTGGGAGAAATGGATATTATAACAATTTCAAACGAATCCGAATTGGATGAATTTTTATCACATATCACAAACGTTATTGCTTTTGACACTGAAACAACTGGATTGAACCAAACAGAAGATAAACTTGTTGGGATTTCTTTGGCATACGATGATAAGCATGGCGCATATATACCGATTCGCCACATAACAAAATCCACAGATTTATTTGGTGGCGAAACAGTTGTTCCAAACCAGTTGCCAATAGATATTGTATATAAAAAACTTTGGCCTGTTTTCACAAATCCAAAAATTACAAAAGTTGCACACAATCTGAAATACGATTTGCATATTCTGTCGAATGAAGGCTGGGACATAACAAAAATCAACTCTGTTGATGACACAATGTTGCTGTCGTATGCGTTGTATGGTTCCTTGCATGGACATGGATTGGACGAATTGGCTGAAAAATATTTGGGGCATACAGATATTAAATTCGAAGACTTATTTGATGCAAAAACGAAAGATGCGGACAGACATTTTGAAACCTTGCCTATCGAAATCGCCACAAAATATTCTGGGGAAGATTCCGTTGTTTGCATGGCATTATATAAACTGTTCCGCCCACAACTTGACGCAAACAAAGACTTGCGTGAATTATATGAAACTTGCGATTTACCATTATGCCCTATTTTGTGTTTGATGGAAAAATATGGCGTTGCGGTTAATCGTAATAGATTAAACCAACTGTCTGGTGTATTTCATAACCAACTGGAAAAATTGGAGTCCGAGATTTATGAATTAGCGGGTCACGAATTTAACGTGGGCAGTCCAAAGCAACTGGGCGTTGTATTGTTCGACGAACTGCATTTGCCAGATAAAAAGAAACATTCGACAGATGCCGCAATATTAAATGACTTAGCAGAATCTCATCCAATTGTTGAAAAGATTTTAACTTGGCGTTCTGTTGCGAAATTGGCGGGAACATATGCAGACGCCCTGCCTCATCAGATTGCAAAGGATGGACGAATTCATACAACATTTTTACAAACCAGCACCAACACAGGTCGTCTTTCCAGTCGCAATCCAAACCTGCAAAACATACCTATTAAAACCGAACTGGGCGAAGAAAT
>DEBV01000003.1:66640-67080 GCA_002348925.1 Alphaproteobacteria bacterium UBA2947
AATGTTTTGTTGCAGAACCTGGAAAACTTTTGATCGCTGTGGATTATTCACAAATTCAATTAAGATTGCTGGCAGATGTCGCAAATGTCGAAATGTTCAAAGAAACATTTAACAAAGGTCTGGACATACACGAACAAACTGCCAGAAAAATATTTAATATCCCAGACAGCACCATAGTACCAAAAGAATTGCGTCGCGCTGCAAAAACAATAAACTTTTCAATTATTTATGGAATATCTGCGTTTGGTCTGGCAAATCAGTTAAATATTTCACGCGAAGAAGCAAAAAAGATTATAGATTCTTATATGGCTGGCCTGCCTGAAATCAAAGAATACATAGATTATGTATCTGATTTTGTATTGAAAAATCATTGTGTTTATACGCCTTGGCATCGCCGCATAGAAATTCCAGAAGCCGCCAACCCACGTATGCGCGGGTAC
>DEBV01000003.1:67148-79113 GCA_002348925.1 Alphaproteobacteria bacterium UBA2947
CAATACAGGGATTCGAAGCGGACATAGTTCGTCGTGCAATGATAAATGTTTACAACAGAATCGTTGTTCCGAATTCCGACAAAATAAAAATGATTTTACAAGTCCACGACGAAATCATATTTGAATGCGATGAAACAGTCGCTGAACATTTCGCGGGTTTAATTAAAACAGAAATGGAAAATGTAACAAAATTATCTGTGCCATTATTGGCAGAATCTATTATTTCACCCGTTTGGGACAAATAAAAAAACGCCCGATTGGGCGATTTTTTATTTTGCATTTCAAAATTATTCAGCAACTGGTGCTTCTGAAGGTTGTTCCGCAACAGGTTGTTCTTCAACTTTCTTTGCACAGCCATATGTTGTTTCATCTGAATTTATACCCAACATATATTTTACTTCCTGACCTTCTTCTGTTGGCAAAACAATGTTCAATTTTACCTTTTCATTGTTTGCATTTGTCCCATAGTATACAATCATATTTGAACCTTCTTGTTGTGGTTCAGCAGTCAAAGCAATTTTTTCACCATTAACAACGATTTTTGCCGCTGTATCTGTCGCTTTCACATTTAATGTGATTTCTGCCGCTTCCGCATTATGAGATGCATCTTCACACAACAAACCTGTTTCTTGATATTTTGCGCCTTGACCACACGCAGCCAAAGCCAATACAGATGTTAAAGCCAAAATTTTTTTCATATCAGTGCTCCTTTGTTAAAAATTCCAACAAGAAAATATTAGAGAATTTATCCAGCATATACAAGTAAAAAATACGAAAAACACCCGCAATCGCGGGTGTTTTTATATCAATGCGTTTATTTATTATTTCAAAGCTTCAACAATTCTTGAATATGGAATCGCACCTGGGAATGCTTGATCGCCGATGATCAAGAAAGGTGTTCCAGAAATTTCGAAACGTTGTGCCAATTCACGAACATTTTGCAATTCTCTTTGAACAACTTCGCCTTCCATATCTTTTTCCAATTGTTTTGTATCCAAACCAGCTTCTTTTGCAAATTTCATAACATTAGCATGAATTTTTTCAGGCAATTTTGCTTGGTTTTTCATATCGTCTTGTGTGTAGTATTCTTTGTCCATCAACAATTTATCCAACGCAGCTGCTTTTGCATTGTCTTGGATTTTAGCAGCGATAACTGCTTTTGCTGGGGCATCAGATAATGCGCCATGGATAGAGAAGTTTTTCAATACTACGCGAACATCGTCACGTTCCGCCAAAACACGTGCCAATTCACTGTGAACACGACGGCAATATGGGCAAGAATAATCAGACCACAAGAAGATTGTATTCTTGGCATCTACATTACCCGCGATTGGTGCATCACCAATCATTTCGTCCATATGTTTTTTAACATATTTACGGATTTCTTTACTTTTTACTTGTTCTTGTTCAGCCTGCATTTTTTGAACCATTTCTTGCAAGATAGCAGGATTTGTGTCTACCAAATAAACAGGTGTAAACAAGCGGCATACGCAACCAGCAATCAAAATAATTGCAACAGCATTGATACCTTTGTGTATCACTACGTCCAGTCCTGAAGATTTCTTGTTGCCACCGATGAACTTGCCACCAAAGACATACAATGCAATCGCCAAAACCAGGATTAAAAGTGTCCAAATCATGATATTTCTCCTTTATTGTTGAACAAGAAAATCTTAGAAAAAAAAACTTAATCACGCAACAAAAAAAAACATAAATTAAAATATTTTTCTGGCCATTGGAATCTCTGCACCTTGGGCGGTACAAACACCAGAAATAAAACGTTTTGTTATATTTAAATTTATTGGCAATTTATATAATTTATCCATATAAGGCGCGCCACAACTGGCACATACTGCCCGCCCAGTACGCGGCGAAAGATAAATCAAATCATCAGTTCTTCCACACCCCGAACATTTTGTTAAATCCAGCGCATATCCCAAATCAGACAACAAATCGATTTCCCATTTTAAATAAGCATCATAAGGCGCACTTTCACTTGCCAAGTTTTGTAAAAGAATCAAAGTTCTTTGATACAAATGTTCATAAGATTCGCGTTCTGGAATCAGAGTATAAATCAAAGCAAACACCGCGTTCATAATCTTTAACAAATCGCCATTCAGCATCAAAGGTGCGGCTAAATTTTTTTCGCTTTCAAAATGAAATACCCCCAATTGAGAATCGACGCGCGCGTTCCATGAAACAGTTCCAAATTGTCCAACCAAAGGTTTATTTTTCTTTGCCACAGCACCGCCACGCAACATACCAACCATCACGCCATTATCATGCGTAAAAACATGGGCAATCATATCCCGTTCAGAAAACGGACGCATATTTATTAAAATGCCAGATGTTTCGATTTGCATACACTTATTATATATAAAAGGGAATATTTACAAAATAAAAATCGCCCGATGGGCGACTTTTATTTTGCGATAAACTTTTCATAATTTCTTTCGTTAATTTTTACTGGGTATTCGCGTTTCAAGAATCTTGTATAATCATCTTGGACAAAACGAGTAGACATCTTTTCCAATTCTTTACGCAAAGATGCTTTTTTTGTTTTGTCAGACGCAGGCATCGTGTCTTTGCCAATGCTTACGACATAAAACGCACTACCATCTTCAGCAATTGCGTTTTCACCGTTCTTTCCAGCGAAAGCAACATTTAATACTTCCAGTGGTGCACCTTCGGTTCTGGATACAGATACACTTTTTGAATCTTTGATGCTTTCGCCTTTGTTAACAGCAATCAACTTTTCATTTGCTTTTTCATATGCCTTTTTGCGTTGTTCAGATTTTTTCCAACCATCGACCAAAGATTTTTTGACATCTTTATATTCGGCATTATGTTCTGCGACAATTTCGTCGACACGCAAAATAATAAAGCCATCTTTTAATTCAATAAGTTCGCTTTCACTGCCCGATTCCATAGAGAACAATTTAGCAACCAAATCATCTGTCAAAACCTTGTCAGAAATTTTTGCACCACGCGCGATTTTTTCTATGGTCACATATTTTGCTTTACCTTTGTCAGCAGCGGCTTTCATTCCATCGCCAGAAATAATCATATCTTCAATTTCTTGCATTTTCTTATAACCCGCATCGTATTCATCAGGCTTGCTGTTATCGGCACCAAGGAACACATAAGAAACAGAACGTGTTTCTGGAACGATTGTTGGATGCGAAGAATAATATACTTTCAACTGTTCTTCATTTGGTTCATCGACTTTGTAATCAGAAAATTTCACAGTTGAATATTTGATATCGCGTTTTGTATATCTGGCATTATAAGCCGCATCAACTGCGAATTGAGGAACAGGCAATGAAACATTTATCGCGCCCAAAGCCATACTGCTTAACACCCTGCCACGCAAAGAATTTATAACATCTTTCTCGTTTACGCCAGAATTCTGCAAAACCATATCAAAAAACCATGGCTGAAATTGACCATTTACTTGGAATTGAGGGTCTTTTTTGATTTCTTCGGCGATTCGTTTATCAGACACATAAAAACCCAAATCTTTCGCACGATTCAACGCCAGTTGATTAGTAGTCAATTTTGAAATCACGGAATTTGTTAATGCCGCTGCTTTCTTTGGATCGGTATAAGAAGCACGTTGTTCTTCTTTGGACATAGCCGCCAATTGAATTGACTTTTCATTATTAAATTGTTGCAAAGAAACATCCGCACTGCCCACGTGGACCAACGAAGTATCGCTTGATGCGCCACCAAAAATCCATTCAGCAGCACCCCATCCAACAAAACTGAAAATCAAAACAAACATTAAAGCTTTCGCAACTGGTTTGTCAGCAGCATTACGTAAATATTCTAGCATTTTTCCACCTTTTGCGATACCATAGCAAAAAAGATGATAAAAAATCAACAAAAAAGGAAAAGATATGAAATTCATTGTTGGCAATTGGAAAATGAACGGAACGTGGGACGAAAAAGAAACATTTTTAAAAGCGTTAAAAAATGTAAAGACCAACAATAAAATAATTATATGTATGCCGTTTACATTGCTTTATGGCAACGATCATGGCATTACGATTGGCGCCCAGAATATCAGCGAATATAACAACGGTGCATACACTGGGGACATTTCTGGCAAAATGCTGAAAGACGCAGATATA
Source organism: Alphaproteobacteria bacterium UBA2947 (assembly GCA_002348925.1). Classification (GTDB taxonomy): domain Bacteria; phylum Pseudomonadota; class Alphaproteobacteria; order Rs-D84; family Rs-D84; genus Enterousia. The sequence goes on from DEBV01000003.1 coordinate 71,282, forward strand.
AAATATGTTCTTGTCGGACATAGTGAACGCAGGTTATATCACAACGAAACAAACGCGATAGTAAAAGCGAAAGCAAACGCGGCAATTAAAAACGGAATTACACCAATAATCTGTATCGGCGAAACGGCAACCGATAAAAACGCGGGCCGCACAATGACAGTTGTAAAAAAGATGTTGCTGGAATGCATACCTAAAACATGCAAATACATAATTGCATACGAACCGCGTTGGGCGATTGGTTCGGGAAAAACACCAACAAAGGAAGAAATCACTGCGATATTTGAAATGATTCATAAAACACTGCACCAAGTGGGATGCGAAAACATCGCCCTGCTCTATGGCGGCAGTGTTGATTCGACCAACGCGAAACAGTTTGCGAATGTTCCACATGTTGACGGACTGTTGGTTGGGGGTGCATCCTTGAAAAGCGATACATTTTTACCTATAATAAAATCAATCGATTAAACATATAATAAGTAAAAACGGGTAAAAAAATGGAAAACGAAGATAAGAAAGAAGTAAAAATTGAAACTGTATCTGTTGATGATAAACCAGAAATCGCAACCAATAAACAGACAGAAATTATCGAACAATTAAATAACAAAATCGCAGAATTAAACGATAAATACTTGCGTGTTGCGGCGGAATTGGAAAACACACGTCGTCGATCTGCATTAGATATTGAATCTGTATCACGCAATCGCGCAATGGGGGTTGCAGAAAAAATATTGCCAGTAATGGATGCAGTGACGGTTGCGCTTTCTCACACGCCAGATGACGAAGGAATAAAAACAATGGAACGCGCATTACAAAATGCGTTTGCACAAATTGGTATAGTAAAAATCGAATCGGTTGGTGAAATTTTGAATCCGCAGTTTCACAATGCAATTCAAATGGTTGACAAGCCAGATGAAAAAACAGCAACAAACACTATTGTTGAAGAAATGCAATCTGGTTATATGTTTGGTGACACTGTTTTAAGACCCGCCATGGTGGTTGTATCGAAATAAAAAACACCGCCCGTTCGGGCGGTAAATTTAATCTATTTCTGCATCTATCATTGGTCGCGTCTTTATAACATCTAATGGATGCTGTTGATATTTTATGTTTGTGAAATCTATTTCTTTCAAATCAAACTTTCGAATTATCGGATTATACATGGTCGTATAGTATATCCGATTGTTCGTCATATCTGTCACAGATGTCCATTGGGTCGCACTGGGGATATTCGGTATTTTGGTCTTGTCCGCAAACTGTATTCCGATTGGTATTGTCATTGCTTCCAGTATTGTAAACGCTTGTTCAACCGCCTGTTGTGCATTTGCTAATTCGGGCGCACTGTTTTGAAAGAACGCAACACGAACAAATCGTGATGGTGGTGTAAAATCGCCTGGCACACCCAACATATTCGAACCATGACTTATTGGGCTTAATTTTATATTGCCAAATTCGTGTGCCGCGCTGGTCCCTGGTTTCAAGTTTATATAATTATCCAAATTTGTTATATGCCATGGGTATTGTGGCGAATTGGTCAAAACACCAAGTCTGTTTTCGTACACCATTGGCAAACCGTCCATATATTCTATGACAATTTGACGACCGTATTTATCCGCCACACGCCAATGTAAATTCTGTGCACGCGAATCGGTCGCAACAACTTTGACCCCACTTAACGCGGCAATCACATCATCAACAGTTTCAAAATTGCCCAGCATCCACGCAACGAATTCTGTATCTGAAATTGTTATATTTTTGTCCGCTGGATTATATTTTGGGTACGATCCAACCTTTGGGAAATAAAACAATCCCGCAGACAGCCCTGCTTCGTTCAGGCCTTCTATCACATAATCTTCGGACGCCAAACCAACATACCCATAAAACGCAGTATATTTCATACCGCCCCTTGTCCCGTCTGGCAACATAGATTGTTTTTCAAATCCACGTGGCACAATCAAATAATCACTTGGGCTTTCACCGTTCGCCCATTCAACAGTGCGCGCAACTATGCGTGAACCATCTTGTGCGTTTAATGTAATTCCTGTACAGGAACTGGCACTCTGATGAATGCCAACAATCGCCAGCATCATCAAAAACATAAAGTTTATTTTTTTCTTTCCCATGGTTATCATTTTTTCACAAAACAAACACCAAAACCACAGGAACGTATTCAAAGAAAAACCGCCATAACAGGCGGTCTTGTTTATCTTTGTGATTGTTCTTGTTTTTCTGTCAATTTGGCCTGTTTTTCCAGCCATTTTCCAGAACGGAACAAAGAAAACATATTTTCTTTTACACGCTTCATTTCATGTTTCAATTTATCTTCGCTTTTAACATCACGATAATCTATGCGTAAAACTTTCTCTTTGCGTTGTCCCATTATGTTCGACATATATTCTTTGGCAGGAATCCCGTTTTTTACAAATATATTTTTCGCCATTTCCAAATCTTCTTCATATTGCGGAACATAATACGCATAATTTCTGGTTATAAAACCTTTCTTGGAAAATTTTGGTTCACAATGACGACACATCACCGACAATGTTTCAATATCTGCATCTGATACAGAAGCAACTTCTGAACAATTATTTCTGCTTNNTGCGATGATTTAGGTTAACTTAAAACGATTACCAAATTTTCAAAAATTTAAACAAATCCATAATATAGCCTTTATTAAAATCGCTCGGACGAATATAGACAAAAATATATTTATTGTCAACAAAAATTATGATAATTATATTCCTAATCTATGATGAATTTTAAACATCATAATGGATTCATTACCAAAGGCATCAGTATTGCCAGGGTTCACACGATACACGAAACCAATTCCTGCATCGGTAAATTCACCAAGCGGCTGACGATAAGCCCCAGAAAACCTTAATTCACGTTTTTCAGGCGCTAAATCTATATATTCAATATGTGGATTATTCACAGCAACTTCATACGAACCATTGTTTTCAACAACAGTCATTTCTGCATAATCATACCCCATCTTGCCATTAACCACAGCCAAAGGCATCGCCGCAGAGAAACTGAATCCATACGCATCCAGCCCCAGCGCAAACGCATTTGATTTTATATTCGACAATTCAGAAATGATTCCTTCGCCCACATTCGCAACGGTATCCGCAAATGTCGCACGTGCGGACAAATTAACTTTTTCAAATGGTTTATAATTTGCAACCGCATCAACATATTGCGTCTTTGCACCATTCAAAGCCAACAAACCGTCACTTATCGAACCTAAAACAGTATTTGTTTCGTTCATATTTCCAAATGACAAACCTAAATTGAACTTTTCATTATTATATGAAATATCAACAGAACCACCATTTGCAAAACCCAAACGCGCTGGTTCAAATTGTGACGACACCACAGGATCGTTTTCCAGCAAATTTTCATCACTCATTGTTCCAGAAAACGCATTTACACCAAACGCAAAATTCCCTGTTTTATATTTCGCACCACTTGATACACTGTTTGATACCAAAGACAGAACGCCATTTGCACGACCGCTGAAACGAGATTCGCCGTTCGTCAAATAATGTTGATACCCCGCGTCCAAATCATAATCTTCATTACTGAATTTTATATTCAAACCGTCCAACCCGTTCAAATTATCAACATACGCACGTGGCGACATAGCCATATCAAAAGTCATATTGCCAATCTTGTTTGTGCGTTTATTCGTTGAATCCACAGCAAAATCAGCCAACACATCACCCATATAAAGACCATGATTTGAATCACCACCCAAAGAAAATTCATTATTCCAAACACGTGGCAAAGACATCGAACCATCCGCACTTTCAAGAATATCATAAAATGCAGTTCTTACCGTGCCACGACCATTTAACACAGTGGATGCACGTGGCGAAGATGACGAAGAAGACGATGATGATGTCGTTGCGGTCTTGCCCCAAAACGCATTACCTGATGCCGAAACAATTGAATTAGTGCTGGACGAATAAAAATATACATTTGTCGTTGGACGCGTTGCACGTTCAAGATTTATCATTCCAAAACCAAATGCGTTTTTGAAACTTTCCAAATATTGAGCGTCCGATGAATCAAGATTTCCCGGCAATTCATATAATCCGCGCAAATAACTAATCAAATCAGATTTATCTGATTCTGTCCATTTAGAATACCCGTTCGCACTGTTCGGATTTATCCCCAAATATGGTCCATCCGCAGTTAACGCCAACAACAAGAAAATCTGATTTGGTGTCATATAAGTGAAAGCACCTTTGACCGCTGCAACCGCACCAGCCATAGAAGCCGTCGCTTCCAAATCTGTGGTTCCAGGTGCAGCAAAACACCATGGATTCATCGCGCCACCATTACCTGTCCCCGACAAACCGCACATACGTGAAGTGTATGTTATACTGGAATCACTTGCATCATTCCACGTTGACAATTCAAATTTGCCAGCACCAGAAGAATTATATTCATCAACGGTTAAATTGGCGGTTCCTGTTGTGCTGTTTGGTTTTACCGCAACAACCGTCATAAACAAATTTTGCAAATTATTATAAACAACAGGCGCATAGTTTTCAAACGTCGCAACCTGTGGACTTAAAGACATATTTTCACCCAAGCCATACATGTACCTCCCCGCCGAATTAACCAACAATTGTCCTTGATTATTTCCTAAATAATTAAAAGCCAACTCTGCATCTGTCCCAGGCTGATTTACAGTCGCATCATTTGTCGTATCAAGATTATAATATGTGTTTATCAAATTTTTATATACTGTCTTTTTCATTGCGTCTGTCGTTGCAGTTGCATATAAAATATTTGCATCGTTAAGCGTCGCATAAGACAAATTAACAGAATCTTCCGTCAAAGCCAAATTTGCAACCACGCTGGCAACATAATTCCCAGAATCTTTCAACTGTAAAGCACCATAAATCGCAGCATAATTTTGATAATCAGGCATTATACTTGTCAAAGTTAACGAATTTTCCGCCCCCATCGTATATATCTGATTTATTTTACCGTTTACATTAGAACCAATATAAACTTGATCGCCTTGAATATAACCACGATAAACAGTCCCTGTTGATTGTGCCACAGCAACAAAGAAACCGCCACTCATCACAGAAGTCACCGTCAACGTTGTTCCAAACAAACTCAAAGTGTCCCCGACAGCAATAGAAGTTCCTGCCATAGAATAAGCCCCTGTAACATCTGTCCCTGCCGAAGGTGTTGTCCAATCATGATTGTCACCTGTTTTATATACAGTCAATTGACCATTTGGGATAAAACCATAAAAATCACCAGTTGTACGTCCGCCCTCTTCCCAACCAGCGATTATTTTTGCCAATTTAGTATCTTCATCAGTGGCACTGCCAAACACTGTCGTTCCGTCAACCAAATCAAACGCTGTTGTTTCCACAGGCGTTTCGCCCAATGTTCCAACCAAATTATAATATTTATGTGATGACTTCACAGACGCATTAACCGCCGCCTGACATGCAGCCGATGGAGTCGTGCCCGCAGGACACAACGAAGCCAAAGTATTTTTATTTGCTTCATCGAACCAATTTATTAATCCGTCAACAGCACTGCCACTGGCATTAACCCCAGACGCAGTTATCATTGCAACATTTATTGGTTTGCCACCATTTGGCGTTTCATTAAAAGGATATACAGACAAATCGAAAATTTCTTTTGTAGTATCGTTTCTTACCGTTGACATACCTTCGTAACCGCGAACAAAGGCATTATATGCGCGCGCAACCATCAAATAATTGAAAGTATTCTGTGTTGATGTGTTCGACATATAAGCAAAATCTGGACTGTCTTGCCATACAGCAAAATCAGTTGGACATGTTGACCCACTGCACGCAGGGCCATAAGGAAGATTTTGTGCAAACAAAGTATTAGTTGGTGTTCCGCTACTACCACCACTGCTGCCACCGCCACTGCCCGAATGCGAACCACCAGATGACGAAGCGGCATTATTATTTTTTGCATCAAAGGCATCGGTCAACAAAGCAACGCCACCTATTACCGCCGCAACACCAACCGCAGACAGAGCCAATACATGCGACGAAGACAATCCACTGAAAAATCCATATTCTTCGCCACGTGCAGCGACACGAGATTTTTGTTTATAGTTTTTGATTTGTCTGTCGCACTGTGAAGCGTCTGCCCCATACATTTGCAGAACCTGAATTGCAAGTCTGTCATTATTCATAACCGCAGTACAAACCAACGACAAGCCCGTTGAATCTACATAATTTACATTTGCCCCCCTGTTAATCAAAATCTGAACAGTTTGGGTATCGCCACGACGTGCGGCAGACAATAATTGTGAAGCATTTTGAAATTCAGACGACGGCGCGGCAAACAACGCACTTGGAACCAACAACCACAAAACGCCTAAAAATCTAATAAATTTCATAGAAATATTCTCTCTTTGAAAAAAGCTTAGCACAAAAAATTACACCATGTCCAGAATTTTTACTTATTATAAAACGGCATTTTTTCTTTGATTTGATATGCCTTTTTTGATATAATAATTCCCAGAGAGAAAATGAAAATTCGCGATTTTATTTTTTTCGGATGTTTGTTTACCACGCCGACGATTGTTTATGGCGCATGTTCTGTTGCAAATTTAACAAGATGTTTAGATTCCGTATGCGCAATAAATATTGGTGCAAACCCTGCGGCGCGATGTCAGTATTGTGGTTCTGCAAGTGCTGGGGAACCATCGAAATCAACAGCAATGAAAAGCATTTCTGCGGGTGCATTTGCCAAATACACTATTTCCGACAAAGAATTAAAAAAGGCACCATCTGATCCAGGCGAAAGATATGTTTGGGGAACAAAGTTGTGTTTACAGAAAGTTTCTGGATGCACACCTGATGATGTCAGTGATAATTATGATTCTTTGATTGAACAATCGTGTAAAGCGGCTGGGATTTCTGCAGAATTCACAGAATTGGCACAACAAGTCAACGAACAAAAAAGTTCTGGTTCTTGTTCTTCAGAAATTTCGACATGTATAGTTAATGCAAAACGTTGCACTGCTGATTACAGAAAATGCGAATCGGACACGGAATTTGATAAATACTTTTCTGAATGCAGCGTCGCCTCTGTCGGTTGTGATGAATTTTTAAAAGATATTCGTACACGCTTAATGTCTTCACGTGATACAGCGATTGCAAATGCAGATAAAGTATTACAGACAATTATTGCGTCTTATAAATCTGCACGCGAACAAAAATTAGCAACTGCACAAACATCTTGTCAGGGCAATCGTGCAAAACTTGATTGTGTTGAACGTGTTTGTAAAAACAATATGCGCAACAAATGCGAAATTGGTTTTGAATATGAAAACACAGTTGCAGAACAGTTATGTAAATTCTATGACACCGCATGCGAAAGGTTGAAATAAAAATGAAACAAAACAACAGATTTTTTATCGCGATGTTATCCATAATTATGGGGACTGTTTTTTCTGCATTTGACGGCGCAGATGCGGCATCGGTGCGCACACCTGTTCGTGTAAGCAGCACTTCGGCACGTCGCCCAGCAACAGCAAACATTAAAACAACGGCAACCACAACAACTACTACAACAGAAACTGTAACCACGGCACCACAAACAAAGGCAGAGATAATAGAAGATGTTATTTCTGATGACCCAATAGTTATAAATAAGTCATCTAACTTTGATGTTTCTGTATCTGTGGCAACAGAATCATTGGTTGAAAACAATTCGTTTGCTGAACAAATTCGCAAACAACGCGCGGCACTGGCGGCATCTGATGCAACAGGCGCAGTGGCAACGGCACAACAAACCGCCCTAAAAACCAGCAG
>DEBV01000003.1:79145-81861 GCA_002348925.1 Alphaproteobacteria bacterium UBA2947
CAGAATTTGCGTAAATGTATGGCGACAAAATGCGGTAACGATTTCACAAAATGTGCAACCGACGGCGACACAATGTTTGGCGATAAATTGAATGCTTGTCGTCGTGATACAGAATGTACTGGCGAAGAATTCAGTTTGTTCACTGCTGAAATCAAGAACGATCGCGATATAAATGTGCGCTTGGCATCTTATAATAAAGTTATAGATTGTGGGAACCAATACAACGCATGTATAGTAAACGAATGTGGCACAACATATAATAAATGTTTTGGCAAAGCAAAGGCAGATGCAGCGACAAAAAAATGCGGAGATATCGCCAAAACATGTGTCGAAGCGGATTCAGGATTGGCGAATCGTTTTGGCACCGCAATCGGTAAATTACGCGAAAGTGCTGAAAAAGAAGTCAAGAAAGACGATGAACGTCTGTACGCAATGCGTGATTCAATGCAAAGCGTCTGTAAACGTATGGGCGCAATGTTTGACGAACGCACTTTTGATTGCATATTCACAGTAAACTTCTTTGCTGGCGACGATCAAAAGAATCCAATGGCATCACGCAAACGTTATGCAGGCGATACATTTGTATGCATGCAAGAATGGTTTGGTGTGGACACAACAACATACAAAGAAAATGCATATCGTGAAACACGTGCACAAACAGGTGCATCATCTGCGATGGTGGGAAGTGGCGTTGGTACGGCGGTTGGTCTGGTATCATCTGGCGCAATTGGTCGCGCACTTGACACCCAAAAAGCAAAGAAAGCATTGAATGCGGAAAAGAAAGCGCAAGCAGGTTCAAAGACCGAAACAAAAGAAGTATCTGGAAATGGCCAGAACAATGTAGACACAAATACAAAATCAGAACACGAAAAACAAATAGAAGAGAAAGGCGGCGTCTCGGTGACAACATCTGCTATGGCGACAGTAGATAAAGAACAACAAGATTTACAAAATAAGAAACTTGATTTCTCTGGCATTCAAGGTATTGAGGATTCTAGAGACTCTGGTTCAATGACTAATGCTGAATTAAAAGAAAAATTAAAAAATACGCCATTTAAAAACACTGTTGTAGATTTAAGTAATGTCAATCTGAATGTAAATCGAAACAAATGAAAAAACGTAATATAATTTTTCCCCCCCTACTTCTGACATTAACCACAATGCCTTTTAGTGTATCCGCCCTAACCGTCAGCGGAACTGTTGTTGATGAAACAGGCGAACCGTTAATCGGTGCAACAATAAAAGATTCAAACACAAAAAAAGCTGTAATAACAGATATAAATGGAAATTTTACTTTAAATAGCGAAAACAAGTCCAATTTAGAAATATCGTACATAGGATACAAAACACAGACAGTAACACCACAAGAAAAACTTAATATAACACTTGTTGAAGATTCAAAGGTATTGGGTGAAGTTGTCGAAACAGGAAAAGCTGACATAACAGGTAAAGAATGCGTCACTAAAGAACAAGCAATACAAGCAGCTGAAGAAGAAGCAAGAAAACAACATACAAAATCAGAAGAGATACAAGAAGCTATTCGTGAAAACTCAAGAAGACCAGCTTATTTAGTCGATGAACATGCAAACAAAGAAGCCAAGGGAAAATACAAAAAAGTCGGCACAGAATGGATTTGTGTTCCTAATGAATGTATTCAAGATTATAAATTAGAAGGGACAATTTGTGTAAAATACCAATGTTCACAATCTGAATTAAAGGCGGCAAATGCAACCGATGGAACATGGGATAAAAATTTAAAAGCATGTATTCCTGTGTGTGATGAAGCTAATGGTTTCACAAGAAACATAAGAAATATATGCGAACGAACAAAATGTTCCAAATCTGAAATTGATAATTTAAAAAAGCAGGACAAAAATGTTAACACTGGAAAACTTGAAGAAGGTCAGTGTGTTCCTGTATGCAAAGACAAATATCATTTGGAAAATGGCAAATGCGAAAAAAATAAATGTGACAAAGAAGAAGAAGATTGGGACGGGAAAAAATGCGTCAAGGTAAGATGTACCACCGACGAATTGAATGAAATACACACCATTCAAAAATATGCCAAATGGGACGAAGCAAAAAAAATATGTATAGCCACAGAATGTCCAGATAAAAAGAATTTTAAATTGTCTGATGGCAAATGTATTACAAATGATTGTCCGACAAAAGAACTTGAAAAAATAAATGCGACAACTGGTTATATGCAAGATGGCAAATGTATCCCAGAAACATGCATAAAAGATTATGAAATAGACCCAAATACGCACGCATGCACAAATAAAAAAGCACTGGAAGAAAAACAAAAAGCATATGACAAGGCACACGAAACAGAACAATCTTTTGAAAACAGAGCGTTGACCGCGGCTACAACTGCCGCGACTGGAATTGGTGGTATGCAGTTAATGCAAGGTTTGGCAGAACAATCTTCTGACAAAGATGCGGCGGCTGATATGGCGGCATATATCGAAACTATGCGTTGTACATATGGCGATGGTAAACAAGTCAAAGCAGGACCAGATGAAATTGAATTGCCTGGGGCCAATGATTCAGAACTGATGAAATTGCGCAGTGAATATTTGGCATTGGCGGCAGACCTGAAAGAACGCAAAGAAGCACTTGGCATGAAACCAGGAATCGAAAGTGAAACAATACTCGACAGAAGTGCGACTGGACTTTATGATGATGAAAACATTGGTATCTCAGGTGGTAATTA
>DEBV01000012.1:0-3958 GCA_002348925.1 Alphaproteobacteria bacterium UBA2947
GCAGCAAAATCTTATGCTGACGGTTTAGCAAGCAATTATGATGCAGCTGGTACGGCAGCAACAGAAGCAGCAAGCGCATTGAATTCTGCAAAAGCATATGCTGATTCTAAATTCTTGACATTGACCACAAATTGGACTAACGAAGGTCTAACAAGTACTGTTCAATTAAGCAATCCAGGTGCTTAATCAAATCTCGGTTTTGGGCGGACGCGTGATTGCGCGTCTGTCCAAACGGTTTGATAAAACAGGAAATATTTTAATTGCGAAATATTTCTCGTTTTATTTAAACGAATATTTATGAACTGACATATTTATGTGGAAGGGACAAGGAAATGAGAAAACTGTTTGGAATATCATTATGTGCGATTTTGACGGTTGTGCCAGTAATGGCAAATGCGGCCGATGGGGATCGTGATGTGCATCTGAACAAGTTTAATGCAGTGGTCGGTTTCGATCCAGGTGTGGCGTCGGTTGATTACGTTAATGAATCATTCAAAAAAAGTGCTGATAAAATCGATTTGTTAATCGATGATACTGCGGTTACAGCAGATGGCAATTATATCGGCGCAGGCAAATCTGTTTCTGCAAATTTGGGATATTTGGATGGCGGTTTAAATGATGTAAGTGAAGTTGTTTCGGAACATACAACAACCCTTGCCACATTAACTGGTTCTGGTGACGGTTCTGTTTCAAAACAAATTGCAACTGCACTTAGTGGGGTTTCTGGTAATGCTGGCAATCTGGAAGATTTGGATACAGAAGAACAAAATTCTTTGGTTGGTGCAATTAACGAAGTTAACGAAATCGCAAATGACAATGCCGATGAAATTGAACTAATCAACAGCAGAAAAATACAATATCTTTCCAGTTGGTCTGACCCAGAAGTGAAAGAAATAACGATTTCTGATTTATAATGAATTCGGGCGGATAATATCGCCCAATTCATGATGAAATAGAAAATATTTTGGTTCGGTAAATAAAAAATATTTTTCATTTTATCAAAATATGCAAAAAAGCACTTGGAGCAGATGCCCGAAATGTGATATAATGCAAAACAGATAAGATACACAGGAAGGAAGGAGAAACAATATGAAAAAATCATTCAGAATATCATTGGTCGCGCTTTTGGCCACTGTTCCAATGATGGCGATGGCTGCTGATCCAGTTTACCCAGCAACAGCTGAACCTACCTCTGACAGCAACGCTCCTGTTGCAAGTGGCAATCCAAAATATGCTTTGGCAACAGCAAACAGTGCAACAGACGGTAATGCGGCATCTGCTGGTTACGTAAAGGGTGCTTATAATGCGGCTATCAAAGCAATTAACAAAGTTCACGAAGAAGCAGTCGCAGCACAATCTACTGCGGGTAATGCATTGGTAAAATCGGATATCGCAACAGGTTCTGCAAATGGTACCATCAGTGTCAAAGGTACAGATGTAAACGTTAAAGGTTTGGGTGGTGCAGCGTACAAAGGTGTTGCAGCATCTATCTCTTCCACATCAACAGATCTTGCAACGGCAAGCCAAGTTTATTCTGCAGAAGCAGCAGCAAAATCTTATGCTGACGGTTTAGCAAGCAATTATGATGCCAAAGGCGCAGCAGCGGCAGCAGAAACAGCAGCAAAATCTTACGCTGACGGTTTAGCAAGCAATTATGATGCCAAAGGCGCAGCATCAGCAGCACAAACAGCAGCGATTGCAGCAGCAAAATCTTATGCTGATACAGAATTGGCAAAGAAAATCAATTCAACAGCAATTTCAACAGCAATCTCTTCTGCATCAACAGATGCTCAAGTTGCAAGTGCAAAGGCTGTTTATGATGCGACAAAAAATGCCGCAACAAAAACAGGTGTAAAGGCAACTGTAAATGCTGCAAAAGGTTCTAAGTCAGGTGTTTCGTTGGGTGTTAATTTTGGAACAATCACAACAAATACTTCTGCTTTGACGGTTTCTGTTCCAACAAAAGCATCTTATAACATTATGCAAACATGGGGTTCTGACAGTGCAACAGCTGGTACATACTCTTTGGGAACCAACAGTAATGCTTCTGTCACTGGAACAGCAACCACATCGATTGGTGCAACAACTGCAACAGGCAATATCTCAGACATTGCTATTTCTGTTGCATCTTATGTTGCAGAATAATAAAAAAGGCTTGAATGATTGCACGTCTTTGTGCAATCATTCATCCAAGACAGAAAGTTAATATAATAAAAAATATTTTGTTTAGATCATGAAAAAAGTATTTTGTATTTTATCAATTTTAACAGTCGTTTCACCAGTGTTCGCTGATCCTGTGGCGGGCGAACCATCGCATGCAGATTCTGCAACAGTTGCATCTGCGCAACCTGGCTATGCGTTGATGAATTCGCATGCTAACGATACAAACGCCGCATCTGCTGGTTACGTAAAGGGCGCTTATAATGCAACCATGAAAGCGGTTAACAGGGTCGCAGATTCTATCCCAACATCTAATCCTGGGGCACCTGCGTCTGGTCGTGCGTCTGTTTGGGTTGAATAATTATTCTTTTAAACATCAAAAAAACGCCCACAGGGGCGTTTTTTGTTATTAAATGATAAACTATACTAGAACATATATTTAATCGCACCACCAGCGATATATGATGTTGCTATGTTATAATGTTCACGTGTAGGTACAAACCAACGCATTGTCGCAGACAAAGTCAAATTCTTGGTCAATTCAAAATCAAGACCTGCTTTGAATGCAAATTCTGTGGACCATCTTGTTTCATCGTCTTTAAGAGCTGTTTCTGAATCAAGATGATAATTCATTGCACCCATACCAGCACCCAATACCAAATCTATGCGTTTTGCTTTGTCGCCACTGATGCGGATAAAGTTATCGTATGTCGCTGTCAACGCGGTCGTTTTGATTTTTGCGTATGTTTCATTTGTGAATTTATAGCTTGCTTTTTCAGAATCTGTTGTGTCAATGTTTACAGAAAATCCACCATTATAAATCTTGTCATAAGAACCGAAACGTGCACCACCAGCTATTCCGAACGCAACAAAATCTTTTGGTAAATAATAAGGCGCGTTGTCTTCAATCGCATCATCGTAAATAAGACCCTGAATTCCCATTCCCAAACCAACAAAAGGTCTGTATTCCGTTGCGTTTGCAGCCGCCGATACCAATAATGCCGCCGCACCCATAAATAAAATGTTTGCTTTCATAATAAATTCTCCTTGTTTTCTTGTGCCTTTGCACGCTTGTTATTATAGCAAACAAAAAAATACAAACAAGGATTTTATTTTTATAAAAAAAACGCGGCGTCTTGCCGCATCTTTTAATATTGCTTTTCCCAAGTCATTTTTGGAAAACAAAATCTTTGGAAATCAAGATATTTTTTCCAGTGCTGTGCAACATATTTTCCGCGACTTGTGTTGAAAAACTTTTCATCAAATCCGTATTGCCATGCCAAGCGTGTGCGATCTGCATCCCAAAGGCATGCGGAAATGTAATCTTGTGCAGTTTGACCGTTTGTGTGGTTCAAAATCGCATACAAAATAGAAAAACGCGTGTCTTGATCCAACAAATGTGGGAACTGTTTCATAATCTTTATCGCCAAAGGAACTGCTCTTTTGCCATGGTCTTGGTCTCCTTCGTCGCTTTGACGCGCCATATCATGAAAAGCGCATGCAAAAACAACAGGAAGTGGGTCATAGCCCATATGTAAAGAATAATCTATGCCACGAAAAACCACAGCGTTTGTATGTGTGTCAAGCCCATGCATACCGCTTTTTTGTTGCGAGCCTGCCTTTGCAACCAAAGGTTTTAAATCGTTAAGGTAAAATTTAAATGTTTTTTTTATTTGTAAAGAATCTGGATTCCAAGAATCTAGACGTGGACTTTTTTCTGCTTTTTCAATTACTATTGATTTCATCATTTTTTTTGTCCTTGTTAAAAAAAGGGTTAAGAATCTCTAGCCTAGAACAT
>DEBV01000012.1:3981-20675 GCA_002348925.1 Alphaproteobacteria bacterium UBA2947
CAATCACTGATAATGTGAAAATATTCTTAAACAACAAAAGGAAAACAAATTATGGCTATGATTTACTGTCGTGAATGCGGCGCAAGACATTCTGATAAAGCGAAAGCATGTCCAAAATGTGGCTATGTGGAATATGATATAACAAAATCAACGGTTGTATATTTGCTGTTGTTGTGGTTTTTCGGTTTAATTGGCGCACATCGTTTTTATGCTGGGAAAACTGGTTCTGGGGTGGCTATGTTGATTTTGACTTGCACAATCTATGGAATTTTAATCACAGCAGTTTGGTGGGTAATAGATTTAATTTATGCAGTATGTAATTTGGGAAAACCAGAAAACATTTTTGCAAAGAAATAAAAAAAGGTCGCGTTTGCGACCTTTTTTATTTTTCTTCTTTAGTTTTAAATTGCATTTCATACAGTGTTTTATACGCACCGCATTCCATTTTTAACAATTCATCATGTGAACCAGATTCTACAATTTGACCGTCGTTTACAACTATGATTTTTGTTGCGTTACGAATGGTCGATAATCTGTGTGCGATAACGAACACTGTTTTGTCGTGCATAAGGTTTTCTATCGCTTTTTGTACAACCGCTTCTGATTTATTATCCAATGCAGATGTTGCTTCGTCCAAAACCAATATTGGTGCGTTTTTCAAAAATGCACGCGCAATCGCAACACGTTGACGCTGACCACCAGACAATGTTATTCCGCGTTCACCAATCTTGGTATCAAGACCATGTTTCAATGTCGCCAAGAATTCGTCAAGATAAGCCAATTTTGTTGCACGTTTAATTTCTTCATCTGTTGCATTTTCGTTGCCTAACATAATGTTTTCACGAATAGTTCCTTCGAACAAGAAATTGTCTTGGAAAACAACTGCGATATTTTGACGCAAAGAATACATTGTGAAATCACGAATGTCTGTGCCATCAACAGTGATTGAACCACCAGTTACATCATAAAAACGTGGCAACAAATTCACCAATGTTGTCTTACCACCGCCAGAATTACCAACGATTGCAATCGTTTCCCCACGATTAACAGTTAAATCTACATGCTTTAACACAGGCACATCAGGCAGATAATTAAACGATACATCGTTGAATTTAATCTGTTTGTGTGTCTTTGGCATTTCGATTGCATTTTTAGAATCCACAATTGCAGGCTTTGCATCTAATACATCAAATACTTGTTCTACAGCCCAAAATGAACGCAAAAGCGAATTATAATCATTCCCCAACGCTTTGATTGGTGTGTACAATAAAATCAAAGATGTCAAGAACGATACAAATCCACCTGTGGTTAAATGTCCGTGCAAAATCAAATAAGATCCAAACCACAACGCCAATGCAATTCCAAAAGACAAAACAATGTGAATAACAGGTGTTAACCATTGGGTTCTTTTGAATAATTTCATACCCAAATTAAAAGTTTCATCCAATACTGTCAGATATCTTTTGTTTTGGTATTTTTCAAGGTTGTACGAAATAATGGTTTTGTTTCCTGCATAAGTTTCATTATATTTTGTTGTCAAATAAGCGCCAACTTGCATAGAACGATTTAACACAGGGGTTATGCGCTTTTTCAAAGAAATCATTGGCAAAAACGCGCACAGCAATATAGTCACACATACTAACGCCAATTGCCAAGAATTATAGAATAATACGAAAATCAAAGAAATAGATGTAAAGAATTTTTGAACAAAAGATTTTATATTACTTAATAATCCAGCACACGCGGTATCTGCATTGGCGCTGAATTTAACTAAAATATCGCCAGAGTTTTTAGATGTAAAAAATTCTGTTTCAAAAGTTAATAATTTTTTAAACAAATCGGCTTTTAATAAATTAGTAATCTTTCCGCCAACCCAAGTGTTCAGATAACCAACAGTATATGTCAAAGCGCCTTGGAGGGTTGTAAACGCAACGATTACAATAGGCAATAACCAATTTGGAAACAGCGGATTTGAACTTATCATGCCATCTGTGAAAGGTTTGATAGCCCACGCAATCACTGCGTCCAACATACCCACAGGAATCGCCAAAAGTATTGTTAACACTGCGCGTCCCCAAAATGGTTTAATATATGGCCACATGCGCTTGTAATTTTTAATAAACATATTTTCTGTTATTTTCTGCATTTTTTCTTAACCTTAAAATTATTCAGGGACAGATTACCCAATTTATCGGCATTTGTCAATATTTGTATTTTCTGGGAAAAATAAATTTTTATGATTTTATCCTTGCATTTATGAATGTTTTTTTTCAAAATGCGCTGGTCTTACGTAAACTTAATTATAAAGGAGATACCATGGCAAATAAATGGGTTTATACATTTGGAAATGGTGCCGCCGAAGGTCGTGCAGATATGCGAAATCTGCTGGGTGGAAAGGGCGCTAATTTGGCAGAAATGAATTTGGTTGGATTGCCAGTGCCTGCGGGTTTTACTGTCACAACTGATGTTTGTACATATTATTATGAAAACGGTCAAACTTATCCATCTGATTTGATGGACCAAGTAAAAGCTGGTGTTGCACATATTGAATCTATTATGGGCAAAAAATTCGCAGATAACGAAAATCCATTATTGGTATCTGTGCGTTCTGGTGCGCGTGTTTCTATGCCTGGAATGATGGATACAGTTTTGAATTTGGGTTTGAACGATGAAACAGTAAAAGCGTTGGCGCGTGCTGCTAATAACGAAAGATTTGCATATGATTCTTATCGTCGTTTTATCATGATGTTTTCGGACGTTGTGTTGGGCGCAGATATTGACTTGTTCGAACACACATTGGAACGCATGAAAGAAGACAAGGGCTATAAAGTCGATACAGAATTGACTGCTGACGATTTGAAAGAATTGGTTGAAAAGTTCAAAGAAATCGGTGTTAAAATCGGTAAAGTTTTCCCACAAGATCCATGGGAACAGTTGAAATTGGGTATTGGCGCAGTGTTTGGTTCTTGGATGTCCAAAAAAGCAATCACATATCGTAAATTGAATAACATCCCAGGCGATTGGGGTACCGCTGTTAATGTTCAGGCTATGGTATTTGGAAACTCTGGCGATGACAGTGCAACTGGTGTATGTTTCTCTCGTGACCCAGCAACTGGTGAAAATAAATTCTATGGTGAATACCTGATTAACGCACAAGGTGAAGACGTTGTGGCTGGTATCCGCACACCACAGCCAATGGCAAAAGATGATTCGGGCCGCACATCTTTGGAAGAAGCAATGCCAGAAGTATATGCTCAATTGGTAGATGTTCGTGATAAATTGGAAAAACATTACAAAGATATGCAAGATATGGAATTCACAATTGAACACAAAAAATTGTGGATGTTGCAGTGCCGTAATGGTAAAAGAACAGCGGCTGCCGCTGTCCGTATGGCTGTAGAAATGGTGGAAGAGGGCTTGTTGACTAAAAAAGAAGCAATCTTGCGCGTTGGTGCAGACCAATTGAATCACTTGTTGCACCCAATGTTGGATCCAAAGGCAGAAAAGAAAGTTATCGCAACTGGTTTGCCAGCATCCCCAGGTGCCGCAGTTGGTCAGGCTGTGTTTAACGCAGAAGATGCAGAAGCCTGGAAAAAAGAAGGCAAAAAAGTTATGCTTATCCGCGTTGAAACTTCCCCAGAAGATATTGCGGGTATGAACGCAGCCCAAGGTGTTATTACTGCACGCGGTGGTATGACTTCTCACGCAGCGGTGGTTGCACGTGGTATGGGAACACCATGTGTATCTGGTTCCCCAGACATTAAAATTGACTATGAAACAAAAACGATGAAAACAACATCTGGTTCTGTTATCCACGAAGGTGATTGGGTTTCTATCGATGGTGCCAAAGGTCAAATTATCGAAGGCGCAGTTCCAACAGTATCTGTAGAATTGACTGGTAATTTTGGAACACTTATGAAATGGGTTGATGAAATCAAAGATTTGACAGTTAAAGCAAACGCAGAAACACCAAAAGACGCAAAACAAGCACGTGATTTCGGTGCCGAAGGTATCGGATTGGCGCGTACAGAACACATGTTCTTTGACCCAAGCCGTATCCAAGATATGCGTGAAATGATTTTGGCTGACGATGAAGCGGGCCGTCGCGCTGCGCTGGATAAATTGTTGCCATATCAGCGTGCAGACTTTGTTGAATTGTTCAAAATTATGGACGGTCTGCCAGTGACAATTCGTTTGATTGACCCACCTTTACATGAATTCTTGCCTCATACCGAAGCAGACATGGAAGAATTGGCGAAACATATCGGCAAATCTGTCGAATTCGTAAAGGCCAGAGCAGAAGCATTAAAAGAACAAAATCCAATGTTGGGACATCGTGGTTGCAGACTTGCGATTACATATCCTGAAATTTGCGAAATGCAAACACGCGCGATTTTGTCTGCGGCTATTGAATGCAAGAAAGCAGGTGTCAAAGTATTCCCAGAAATCGAAGTTCCATTGGTTGGATCCAAGAAGGAAGTTGACATTGTTAAAGCCGTTATTGACGCAACTGCATCTGCGTTGTTCGCAGAAACAGGCGACAGTGTTGAATACCATGTTGGTTCAATGATTGAATTGCCACGTGCAGCAGTACTTGCAAATGAAATCGCAGAAAGTTGTGAATTCTTTGAATTCGGAACAAACGATTTGACACAAACAACATTGGGTATGTCACGTGACGATACTGGTAAAATCTTGGATGAATACCGCGCACGTGGTGTATATGTTGCAGATCCATTTGCATCTGTTGACCAATTGGGTGTTGGTTTGTTGATTAAAGACGCTGTTGCAAAAGCACGCAGCACCAAAGGCGACAATATCCATCTTGGTGTATGTGGGGAACATGGTGGTGATCCTGAATCCATCGAATTCTTCCATAAATGTGGATTTAATTCTGTATCTTGTTCACCGTTCCGCGTGCCAATCGCGCGTTTGGCGGCTGCACAAGCGGCGGTTAAATTCCCACGCAAGAAATAATTTGCGTAAAACAAAAACACCCTGCGTTCGCAGGGTGTTTTTTTTATAGCAACTTTTTTATCTGTACAATCCACCGTTTATCGCAATTTGCTGACCGTTAATGTACGCAGCGCGTTCTGATGCCAAAAATGTTGCCAAATCTGCAATTTCAGATGGTTTTGCAAAACGATTGTTCGGTATAAGTTTCTTTGCGTTTTGTTTGTATTCGTCAGACATTGCTTTCAATGCTTCGGTATCAACGATACCAGGCGCAATACTGTTCGCAGTTATGTTGTATCTGCCGTATTCTACGGATATAGATTGTGCAAAGGCGTGCAAGGCGGCTTTACTGCTTGCATAGGCGGATACACCGCCATCGCCACATTGACCAGATACTGATGTAATGTTTATAATACGACCATAGCGGTTTTTACGCATGTATGCCAAAGCATTCCTTGTTAATTGATATGGTTTGCGATAGTTTATCAACATCAAACGTGAAACATAATCTGGATCGCAACGCATAATTACACGCCCATCAATTTGTGCAGCATTATTTACCAAGATGTCCAATTTGTTAAATTTTTCAATAACGCGTTGAATCATATTTGTTTCTGAATCTAAGGCTGTCAAATCCATAGCAATACCACCAATACGCGCAGCGTCTTTCTTGTCGCCGCCAGTTAAAAGTTTATCTGTCAATGCATCGATTTTTTCTTGTGTTCGACCATTTATTATAACAGTCGCGCCAGATTTGAAAAATTCAGTTGTTATTGCCGCACCGATACCACCTGTGGCACCTGTGATTAAAGCAACACGTCCGTCCAATCTTATATCCATATTGTTTATCCTTTATTTTTTTTGCTGGTGTAAGTATAGTACAAAATACAAACTTGTCAAGTTTTTTAATAAACTTTTTTATGATTATAAGAAACCGTTCCTGCGGAATTATATGTTTGGTTGCGGTATAATCGTTTTGTCTTGAATGACTAACACTTTAACCACAGGAGAAAAAAATGGGTGCATTTACACATTATGTTTTAAAACCTTTGTCTTTGATTGGGGCATTGAACTGGGGGCTGGTCGGATTTTTCAAATTTGATTTAGTGGCTTGGCTTTTCGGTCCAATGACAATTTTATCGCGCTTGGTTTATGCGATTATCGGTTTGGCTGCGCTGATATGGCTGTTCGTATGGATTTTTAGCGATAAACCAACATGCGAATATGAAAACAGACATCGCAATTAAAATTTTTAAAGCCTTGTTTCTTGGACAAGAATGCCAAAATGGCATTCTTTTTTTTGCAAAATTATTTTTTTGTGATACAATCGCAATATGCGAAAGCAGAGAAGAGAGAGAATAACAATGGGATGGTGGCTTTCGCAACGAATCTATTCTTTTTGTTTGGGTCGTCCCATCATCCCATTTCCTTCTTTTTTTAGTGTGATTCGATAAAAACGCCTTTTTTCAATATGCTAGCAATAAGAAAATCTATATCTTGATTCGAATCGGTAAATTTTTATCTATATTTTGATTTTTTGTAGTTTCCGAATCGTTTTTTTACAACTTTTTTGACCAAAATATACACAAAATGACATTTAGTGTACAAAAATGCACCGAATCGGTACTGTAAAAAACGGCTGCAAGGCGCGGTTAACTTGGATTTTAAAAAAGCAAGCAGAAAAATAAAAAAAATTTACTTTTTTTATAATGAGAATTAAACCCAAATACTGTATATTGTGTGTTAAGGAAGCAAAAGGACACTATATATAGTATTTTTGTCAAGATTAAGGGGTAAGAAATGTCCAAGGATAAAAACGAAACAAAAATTCAGGTTGTATCGACGTTGACTTGCGAACTGGATTCTATAAAGAAACGTTCGGGCGAAGTGGTCCCTTTTGATGCGAAAAAGATTTTTGAAGCAATTAAATCTGCGGTTGCAGTCACCCGCGAAGTTTCAGATGCGGACATTGTTAAAATTACCCAAGATGTTTTGAAAAGATTGGATAAAAAATATGCTGGTCAAACACCAAATGTTGAAGATATACAAGATATAGTTGTTCAAACTTTGATGGATTCACGCGCATATAAAACGGCAGAATCTTATATCGTATATCGTCAAAAACGCGCCGAGATTCGTGATTCGTTGGTTGATGCAGTTGCTGTTATTGACGGCTATGTTTCTGAAGCAGACTGGCGTGTTAAAGAAAATGCAAATATTGGTTATTCTATTGGGGGACTTATTTTGCGTTCTTCTGAACGTATGACCGCTGAATATTGGTTAAGCATTTATCCAAAAGAAATTGCAGAAGCACACAAATCTGCTGCGTTCCATATTCATGATTTGGGTTGGTTGACTGGTTATTGCGCGGGTTGGTCTTTGCGTGAATTGTTGTACGAAGGATTCAATGGTGTTCCTGGATATTTACAATGTGAACCAGCAAGACATATGGCAACTGCGATTTCCCATATGGTGAATTTCTTGGGAACATTGCAAAACGAATTTGCTGGGGCACAGGCGTTCTCTTCCGTAGATACATATTTGGCACCTTATGTTCGTGTTGATAATTTATCTTATGCAGATGTTAAAAACGCTATGCAGACATTGGTATTTAATTGTTCTGTACCATGTCGTTGGGGAACACAGACACCATTTATTAACTTTACTTTCGATTGGACTTGTCCAAAAGATTTGCGTGAACAGCGTCCATTTATCGGTAAAAAAATGGTTGATTTCAAATACGGCGATTTGCAACCCGAAATGGACATGATTAACAAAGCGTTTATCGAAGTTATGACCGAAGGCGACGCAATGGGCCGTCCATTTACTTTCCCAATTCCAACATACAACATCACAGACGATTTTCCATGGGAACATCCAAATGTAAAACCTTTGTTTGATTTGGCTGCGAAATACGGAATACCTAATTTCCAAAATTTCTTGAATTCTGATTTGAACCCAACAGATGTACGTTCTATGTGCTGTAGATTGCGTCTTGATGTGCGTGAATTGTTAAAGCGCGGTGGCGGCTTGTTTGGTTCTGCTGAAAAGACAGGTTCTATTGGTGTTGTGACAATTAACTTGGCACGTCTTGGTTATACTCACAAGGGCGACCGCGAAGGACTTTTGCGCGAATTGAAAAGATTGCTTGATTTGGCACGCGATTCTTTGGAAATCAAACGTAAAATTATTTCCAAAAATATGGAACGCGGACTTTATCCATTTACAAAACGTTATCTGGGTAATTGGAATCATCACTTTTCAACGATCGGTGTTAACGGTGCAAATGAAATGGTTATGAACTTTACAAACGGCACAGATAACATCGCAACAGTATTTGGTAAAAACTTGGTTTTGGAAGTGATGGATTTCATCAGAACTAATTTGGCTGATTACCAAGAAACAACAGGCAATCTGTATAATTTGGAAGCAACGCCAGCCGAAGGTTGTGCATATCGTTTCGCAAAAACAGATAAAAAGAATTTCCCAGATATTTTAACCGCGGGAACTGAAGATGCACCATATTATACAAATTCAACTCAATTACCAGTGTATTTCACAGACGATCCATTTGTCGCACTGGAACACCAAGAAGAATTACAACGCAAATATACAGGTGGCACAATGTTGCACTTGTATATGGGCGAACCAGTTTCATCTGGCGAAGCAGCTGAAAAAATTGTTCGTACAATTTTTGAAAACTATAAAGTGCCATATATGACATTGACACCTACATTTTCAATTTGTCCGAAACACGGCTATCTGCCAGGGAGACACGAATTCTGTCCAAAATGTGATGCAGAAATCGCGGCAAACAATAACGATTGTCAATGTAAATGTGGCGATCACGAATAATCAAAAAAACAAAAAAAGGAAAGGAGGAAACCATGAACCCACAACAAAGAACAAAATGTGAAACATTTTCACGCTCTATGGGATATATCAGACCAGTGAAAAACTTTAACATTGGTAAATATGCTGAATTCTGCGAAAGAAAAACTTTTACAGAAGCAAATTCTTTAAGTGCTGGTGCACGTCATGCTGAATTGTTAAAGATGGCTGCATAATCAGGGTTAATGGTTTATGAAAGAATTACAAATCGGCGGCCTGGTTTCCTTTACAACGATAGATTATCCTGGGAAATTGGCCGCTGTATTATTTTTAAAAGGATGTCCACTGAATTGCGAATACTGTTCGAATTCGCATCTGATTGCGGTGGAACAGGGCGAATACGACCCAAACAAAGTATTTGATTGGTTGCGTGCACGTGTCGGTAAATTGGAAGGCGTCGTCTTTTCTGGGGGGGAAGCGCTGATGCAGGCGGACACAACAATTGAATACATGAAACGCGTGAAAGAATTGGGCTTTTCAATCGGTTTGCACACGAACGGTTTTTATCCAGATTTGTTAAAGAAAGTTGTCGATATTGTCGATTGGGTTGGGCTTGATTTCAAAGCAACACGCGAACACTACAAAGATTTGACAGGTATCGATGTTGCATACGACCGCATGATTGAATCATTAAAGTTTTGGGTTTCAACTGGACATGGACTGGAAGTGCGCACAACATGTGATCCGCGCTTTGTCAGCAAAGAAGATTTGCTGGAAATTGCAAAAATTGCGAGTAATTTCGGTGTTAAAAATTTCGCAGTACAAAAATACACCCCTTATCACGAAGCGGAAGCGCGCGAAACAACACCTGCACAACGCGAACAGTTTTTCAACGACGATGAATTAAAACAAAAAATAGAAAGTTTATTTGAAAGCGTAATCTGGCGGAATAATTAAAAAATACCATCAAACGATGGTATTTTTTTTAGAATCCGTATTTAAAAGATAATTTGCCAGTATGATTTGTGTGGGGGGCACGATTTATACAAATATGCTCAATTTTTTTAATTTCACACACTTTGTGTGTTCAATAACAAAAATTGGCAGGCTCTGGTCGGAATGGAATTCCACCACGATTTTATCGTGGTGGACACCTTTCGCACACGTAAGGTTCAAACTGCGTTATCACTTGTTTTCACCAACTATCGTGCCGAACCTTCGGTTCGCTTCCGACCAAAAAACATAACAAACAAAAAAACACACACCGCAAGGGTGTGTGTTTTTTCGTTTCTGGTGGCTCTGGTCGGAATCGAACCGACACTCCTTTCGGAACTTGATTTTGAGTCAAGCGCGTCTACCAGTTCCACCACAGAGCCAGAACTGTTGCAACTGCCTTGTTATTTTGCAGCTGCTTTTTTAGATTCAACCTTTTTTACCAATCTTGCACTGCGTGTTGGCTTGTGTACAGGCTTTTTCGCAGGTGCTTCGGCTTTACCGTTTTTCTTTTCAATGGCTTTTTTGATTGCAGCCATATCAGGTGTCAAACGGGATACAGGTTTCGCCATTACATAGGCGTCCAATCCACCGTGTTTGGTCAATGTACGCAATCCAGCGGTCGAAATACGAAGGCTGAAATCACGTCCCAAAATATCACTGTGGAACGATAATTTTTGTAAGTTAGGCAAGAATGTGCGTTTCGTATGGCGCATAGAATGCGATACATTCATTCCTACCATTGTTTTCTTTCCAGTTACTTTACATACACGTGGCATATTTAAATCCTTTAATTACTGGGCAATAATTTACAGTATAATTTACCAAAAGTCAAGTAATGTTTTTATTTTTTCGTGTTATTTTACTTGATGGGCGTCTTTTAACAGATCTGTCACCACTTTTACAGGCGAAAAAGTCGATGCTGGGACCGCCACCAGTATTGTATTCCAGTTGGCCATTGCACCGTTCCAAAGCCCTGGACGTTCCATGGCACGCAAACTTTTTCCGTTTTTAGATTTTTCGGAAATAAAGCCTGTGTTTTCATCGATGTATTTGGTTAAATCGAATTTATTGCCGTTATAATCTTTTGGGGCGCATATCAAATCTACTGGATTAAAGTATTCAGATTCCTTCATTATATCTTTTGATTCAGGGGCAATTTGGCTGGATTCTACAATTTGCAGACTGATTTTTCCACTTTTGTCGCGAACCCAGAACGGTCCACCACCTGGTTCGCCCGAATTTTTTACCACACCACAAACACGTAATGGACGATTTAAAATATCTTTGTATTCGTCCATCGATAAAAAGCCGTTCAATTTTACACCAATTTCATTTGTTATAAAATTATGCACAGTTTCAATATCTGTATTTCCATTGTCGATTTTATGAATCAAATCAAAAATCTTGGATTGAACAGATACTAATATACCCGCCAATAACTTTTTGTATTTAACCGTGTCCGAACAATCACAAGAAACATTGTCTATGTTTTTGATAAAGATTAAATCTGCATTTATATCATTAAGGTTTTCAATCAAAGCCCCATGTCCAGCGGGTCTGAACAATAAAGAACCATCAGGATTTCTGAAAGGAGTGTTGTCTAAATTTACTGCGATAGTATCTGTAGATTTTTTCTGTTCAGACATACTGATATCGTATTTGATTCCGTATTCAGATTCATAAAATGGCACAACACGATTTAATAATTCGTTAAAATTCTGTCTGTGTTCTGGTGATACGGTAAAATGAAGATATGCCTTGTCGCCAGATGTTGCATATTTTGCGCCTTCGGTTAAATGTTCTTCGACAGGTGTTTTTGCAATATTTTTATATTTGTGAAAAGGAATCAAACCTTTTGGCATATTACCGTATTTATTTAAAATGTTGTTTATAATATCTGAATCATTTGATTTTGTTTCATCATAAAAAGCGAATTTATCAAAGTCTTTTATGGTTTTTTCAGCGACTGTATTCATATTACCAGTTGATGCAAAATCAAACAAATCTTTGAACATACGGGTCGCCGCACCAGATGCAGGAACAAATTTTACAATTTTATGTGTTTTTGCGTACGCATCATAAATCTGTGTGAATTTTTCAATATCTTTATCATCGCACAGAACCACGCCATCACCAGATATTGCAGGTTTCACAATATCTACAAAAGGGAAACCTTGTTCAAAATTTTTAATTTGTTGTTGTATATTATCTGTATCTAAATCATGAGATTTTATTTGTTGTAAATCTTTATCTGAAAAAAGCATATTTTAATCCTTTGTTTTCGAGATGCAGTATAACAAAAAACTTTCAAAAGTAAAAAATATTTTAGTGTTTATAGGTTTATTGTCCGATGGCTTGAATTTTAGAAAAGCGCGACTATATAAATAGGGAAATAAAAAACAAGAGGTAATTCGATGAATCCAGATGATGTACAAGAAACGCCACAACAAGCGATTGAAAAATACACAACCGATTTTACTAAATTGGCTGCGGACGGTAAATTAGACCCCGTTATTGGGCGCGAAGATGAAGTGCGCAGAACAATTCAGGTTTTATCGCGCAGAACAAAAAATAATCCTGTGTTAATCGGAAACCCTNNAACCCCGGGGGTTGGAAAAACCGCCATTGTCGAAGGTTTTACACAACGCATAGTTTCTGGCGATATGCCTGAAAATTTGTTGAATAAAAAATTATTGTCACTTGATATGGGTGCGCTGATGGCTGGGGCTATGTTCCGCGGTCAATTCGAAGGTCGTCTTAAAGCAATCTTGAAAGCCGTTAAAGAAGCAAATGGTGAAATAATTTTGTTCATAGATGAATTGCATACTATGGTCGGCGCAGGCAAAGGCGAAGGTTCTATGGATGCAGGCAATTTATTAAAGCCAATGTTGGCGCGTGGTGAATTGCATTGTGTTGGTGCAACTACACTGGACGAATATCGTCAGTATATTGAAAAAGATCCTGCGCTGGCGCGTCGTTTTCAACCTGTGTATGTAGATGAACCAACCGTTGATGATACTATTTCAATCTTGCGTGGATTGAAAGATAAATACGAAGGACATCATGGTGTTCGTATTGCAGATGCTGCGCTGGTTGCTGCTGTTAAGTTATCTAATCGTTATATCACTGACAGATTTTTGCCAGATAAAGCAATCGATTTAATTGACGAAGCGGCCGCGCGTGTTCGTATTGAAATTGCATCTAAGCCTGAAAAACTTGATGAATTAGACAGACATTTAATGCAACTGAAAATCGAACAGCAAGCATTGAAAAAAGAAAAAGATGAAGAATCAAAAAAACGTTTGAAAGATTTGGAGTCTTTGATTGAAAAAATGTCTGCCGAATCTAAAGAGATGACAGCAAAATGGATGGACGAACAGAAAAAGATGAAAGGTTTGTCTGATGCCATGGCTGCGTTGGATGCTGCACGTGCAGAAGTTGCGATTGCGATGCGTAATGGTGATTATGAAAAAGCATCAGCCCTGCAATATGGAAAGATTCCACAATTGGAAGAAGAAATTAAAAAACAAAACAACGAATCGAAAGAATACAAAACTGTTTTGCCAGAACATATCGCAGCGGTTGTCAGTAAATGGACTGGCGTTCCAGCAGACAGATTAAGTGTTGAAGAACAATCTAAGTTATTAAATATCGAAGACGAATTGCGCAAACGTGTTGTTGGTCAAGACCACGCATTGTCTGTCGTTGCGCGTGCTATACGTCGTTCGCGTGCGGGGCTTTCTGATCCGCGCAGACCGTCTGGTTCGTTTATGTTTCTTGGTCCAACGGGTGTTGGTAAAACAGAAGTTGCAAAAGCATTGGCTGAATATTTATTTAACGATGATACAGCAATGACAAGAATAGATATGAGTGAATATATGGAACCACATTCTGTTGCACGTTTAATCGGCGCACCTCCAGGATATGTGGGGTATGAACAAGGTGGTGAATTAACAGAATCTGTTCGTCGTCGTCCGTATCAAGTTTTGCTGTTCGATGAAATTGAAAAAGCAAATCCTGATGTATTCAATGTCTTTTTACAGATATTGGATGATGGCAGACTCACAGACGGGCAGGGACGTATTGTGAACTTTACAAATACTATCATTATCATGACAAGTAATTTGCCAAATATGGAAGCGGTAAAAAAACAATTCAGACCAGAATTTATCAACCGTATAGATGAAATTGTTTTCTTTAATCCATTGGGTAAAGATGTGATGGGCGATATAGTAAAGATTCAATTAAAGATTCTTGAAAAACGTCTTGCTGAACGTCAAATATCTTTGCGTGTGACAGATAAAGCAATAGATTGGTTGGGCAATAACGGATACGATGCGGTGTTTGGTGCGCGTCCTTTGAAACGCCTTATTACAACAGCAGTAGAAGATAAAATCGCAGACCTTATTTTATCTGGTTCTGTCGGTGAAGGTTCAACAGTAAATGTTGATGTTCATGGCAAAGAATTGTTAATACAATAATCAAAACACAAATAAAAACGCTGCCATTTTTGGTGGCGTTTTTTTCTTGCAAAAATGTAGTTTTTTTTGCTAAATTTTTTTCATCAAAAAAGGAAATGAAAAATGCAAAATATGACACTTGATTCTTTGATAAGAACATTTGGGCAAATGGTTGCTGATTTTGGTGGCCGATTGTTCGCTGCAATTTTAGTTTGGATAATTGGTTTTTGGATTGTTAAGAAATTAGTCGCGTCCATAAGTTTTGGTATGAAAGCGCGCAAAGTCGATCCTTCGTTGGCTTCGTTCTTAACATCTTTTTTAAGCATAACTTTTAAAGTTTTTGTTGTTGTTATAATTTTAACAACGCTGGGTGTACAAATGACATCGATAGTCGCAGTGCTTGGTGCTGCTTCGTTGGCTGTCGGTATGGCTTTGTCTGGAACACTGCAAAATGTTGCGGGTGGTATGATTATATTATTGTTTAAACCTTTTCGTGTAGGGGACGCGATTATCACAAGTGATGGAAAATCTGGCGTTGTGAAAAAGATAATGATATTCACAACACAAATGAATACTTTTGATAATCAAGTTTTGTTTTTGCCGAACGGTACATTGGCAAATGGTGTTATAACTAATTTGTCCATGGGTAAAAAACGCAGAACAGATTTGACAGTTGGTGTGTCTTATGGCGATGATGTTGAAAAGGCGCGTAAATTAGTTTTGAAAATATTGGCAAAAGATGAACGCGTGTTAAAAGATCCTGCACCTGTTGTATTGTTGTCTTCGTTGGATGACAGTGCGGTTACATTAACTGTGCGTTATTGGACTTTGTTTGATGATTTGTATGTGACACAGGCAGATGTTCTGGAAACAATATATCAAGAATTCCCAAAGAATAAATTGAATTTCCCATTCCCACAAATGGATGTGCATTTAAAGAAAAAATAAATAATAAAAAACACTCGATTGAGTGTTTTTTTATTTCGCTTTATTTCGTTGTGTTTTTATGATTTTTATGATGTCGTTATAATTTGCATACAATTGTTCAAATGTATGTTTTCTTTCTGGTAAATACAGATATTGAAGTTTGGTTGTTCCTTGTTCTTTGGATATCTGTTCAAAATTTTCCTTTGCACGTGCAGCTGGTGATATTTTATCGCGTCCAGCAACAACCAAGGAAACAGGTATTCCCCACTGTGCAATAGTTTTAGGTTCAAAAGCAATATTTTCAACAGTTTCTATAAAATCATGCATTGCACAAATAAATTTCATGTGTTTTAATTTTAACGCAGTTATAGGATCAAGGTTCGCCACGTTTTTATTTTCTGTTTCCATTTGTGCGCGCTTTAACATTATAGCATCATATTTTGATGGTAAAATCTTTGGAAACGGTGCGAAAAATATCGCAGAATTAACAGGTATTTTTTCCCCGTTTTTTACAATATCATTCAGTATATCTGTAATTATTGTCGTAGAAACACAATGTCCAACAATGCATGTATGTTTATTAACTGTATGAGGTTGAATAAATTTTATACTTCCTGATAAAACTGTTTTTAATTCAGAATAATTATTATCATGAACACTCTCTGGGGTTATATCTTTTTCAAAATCACCCAAGAAAGAATCGATATTTATTATATTATAACGATGTTTTAATCCCCAATACTGAATCATTTTCATCAAAGGGTCTATTTTTGAATTAGTTGCCATTCCTGGAACAAGAACCAAATTACCAACGGCAGGATTTAAACTTTGATAAAAAGATATGGTTGTTTTAGAATTTATTTGTGTGCCAGATTTATATAATGTTTCCCACTTTAAAGTTTTTGACTTTAATTCTGGCAATTTATCTGCAAAATTTTCTGGTATCCCTAATTTCGAAATAATCATTATTTTTCCTGATTTTTATTTGTCGGCTACCAATTTAAGCACAAAAAAGTGATTTGTCGAGCATTTTATTAAAGAATTTGTTTTTTTTGATTTGACTTTCTGTAAATAAATGTATAAAATGTGTTGGCTTTCAAAAGAAAGTGGCAAAGTTCTGGGGTTGTAGCTCAGTTGGTAGAGCACCTGCTTTGCAAGCAGGGGGTCGTCAGTTCGAGCCTGATCAGCTCCACCAGAATAATAGGAAAGGGGGATGTAAATCCCCTTTTTCAAAAGAAACATAAATACAAGTTCGCCAAAGGGGGTGAATACATAATGGTTAAAGTTTTGGTTCGTGATAACAACGTTGAACAGGCTTTGCGTGTTGCAAAACGTAAATCACAAAAAGAAGGTCTGTATCGCGAAATGAAAGAACGTCAACGTTACGAAAAACCAACGACAAAACGTAAACGCTTGAAAGAAGAAGCGGTTCGTAACGAAAAGAAACGTCAATCAAAACAACGTATGGTCTTTGGATTCTAAGTTGTATAAAAGATTAAAAAAAAACGCCCGATTGGGCGTTTT
>DEBV01000012.1:20810-21471 GCA_002348925.1 Alphaproteobacteria bacterium UBA2947
TCTGGCTGTTTGCGATAAATTGGATCTTGTGCTTGTGCAACCAAGTTAGCAAACAAAGCTGTTTCTTTTTCCAATTCGCGTATTTTCAATGATTTTGCAGTTCCGTTTGTTGGTGTTTCTTGTGCCAATTGTGCATCTAATGTTGTTTGATAATTCATTCTTTCTTTGCGTAATGATGCAATCATAGAATCTGTTGGGTTTTCTCTTTGTGCGTTTACCAACCAAACATCTACAGAAATTCCACCACGATCATGTTGACCATGCTGTGTTGTGACATAGTGTGAAAGCACACCTGCTGGCAAATTATATGCAGGGACCAAAAACGATGCATGAATATCGTAAGATGGTGTTTTGTACATAGTTGACTCCTTGTGTTTTTTTACTTAATATATAGCACAACTTTTTATTTTGTCAATGTTTCTTGTTAAAAAAGTTTTTTTAACGGTTTGTTCTTGTTTTATTTTTTCAAATGTTTTATTCTTTGGCTGATAAAAAGCGGAAGAAATTATGAAGAAAAACGAAACAGTAACTGAAAATATATCTGGACAACAACTGGCGGATGCGCTGTCTGAACGGTATCTGTCGTACGCAGTAAGTACGATTGTGGCACGTGCACTGCCTGATGTAAGGGACGGCCTTAAACCTGTGCATCGTCGTATTT